>CAYZIL010000018.1:0-46213 GCA_964478515.1 uncultured Faecalibacterium sp.
GCCCTTGCATTTTGGTGTCTGCCAGGCACTAGTATATGCGTTAACGCATTTCGCCAGACGCCGCCTAATTGTCGGGCACATGTCTTATTCGCTAAACAGGCGCGCGGCCGCAAGCATTTTGCTTACGGCCGCGCGCTTTTATTTTTGGGAGGTGATACACATGACGTAGCTACAACAACACCGGCAACCGCATCAGGTCAAAATAAAACATACGGAGGAAAACATAATGCTTTGTGACTGCTGTAAATACCGTGAGGGCTGCGCACTTCAAAGCCTTGCCCAGGGCAAATCTGTAGATAGGTGCGTAGCATACGAATACAACCTCAAGCTGCGCAATACCAGGAGGAGGGACAGAAAAATGAATCAAAATCTAAAATTGGAACTGCCAAAGCTTGACCGCGAGGAGCAGGCCCCGGAATTGCCCACAGGTAATTATATTGAATGCGATGTGGACAACAACGACTTCTTAGCGGAAGTCTTTAAGGACGCGAAGGTGTGCCCGAAGAAAGTAGAAAACTACAACAATGCCGCAACAATAATTAAAGCTTTGGCGAGGTCGAGCAGCTGGGTGGTCGGTTGCAACTTTTATCCGCCCAGAGACTACAACCCGGAAGCGTACATTTCGATGGACATTACCGATGTAAGCTATATTCAACAGACTGCGTCGCAGCTTATAAGTAAGCTATACGCGCTGGCAGACACTTCAGCCATCGCCTGCCTGAAGCCGGACGAGAAAGGCGAGCAGAAAATACGCCTTAGCTTTTCGTTTGAGATGTTTTTGAACAAGCAAACTCGCGGCCAACGCATAATAAATAAGCTGAGAAAGGCAAAAGAACAATGGACTGCAAAAAAAGCACAATAGAAAAAGACGCGTCACTGTTTATACCGAAAAAACGACTGCGACATTGCCGTGGCGACCTAAGCCGGGAGCGAAGACAACGCAAAAAAAGCTATCCGCGGCTAACGCCGGTACAAACAACTGGACGCAAATATGCATGACGCCAAATACGCAATTTTTTCTGAAAAGAAAAGGAGAGTGAAATGAAGTATTGCCCCCAATGCCACAACGCCTGTGCCGACAGCAGCACTTATTGCGCAACATGCGGCTGCAAGCTTTCAATACCAGATAAAAAGAAGCGTCGCAAGACATTTTTTATTATCTTTGCCGCTTCGCTGGTAGCGGCAGTCTGTTTTGCTTTTACCGGCAAACTTTTGCTGAAGCTTGGCTATTCAAGCTCGGAAAAATATGCCGCGGCACAGATTGGTTCCTTTTCTGAGCAGGTGATGCGCGACCCGTCCGGATTCCAGTTGCACGACAATATAATATTGGTCTATCTCGATGAAATAGACAACCCTTTGGTCTGTTTTAGATACAACGGGGTTAACGCGATGGGAGGATACAGCGACATTACCAGTGTCACTATTGTCGTCGAAGACGACAACGTTACAACTACTTTCTTGTATGACACCCGCATCTACGAAAACATCCTGAATGTTGACGGAATGACTCCGTCGGAAATCGCGGCGACCGGCGTGGACCTTCCCTCCTATAGATGGAAAATTATTTCCGGGGAAAAAGTTGCGCACTTAGTCGGGTGTAAATACTATGACGGCGGCCTTACCTGAAACGTGCGCAGAACTAAATAAAAACGTCACATTAATGAGGACTGCCCAAACACGAGCAGTCCTCAAAAGTTTTCCGCCGATAAGTAGTTTCCCTTCGAGTCTTTCCTGAATTATCTTTATCGAAAAAACAGTTCTGAGATAATTCAAATATTTTTATTTACATTGGCCGCACATTGTGCTGAAATAGAGCTGTCGGAACATCAGCGTTCGTCGCTTGCAGTACCCGCCGGCACCCCGTACGGGGATTGTATAAATGCTTTTTTAACCGTCAGAAAGGATGTGTATGGATATGTTCAATCCAAACGGATTCGCCGGATTCATGACCTTTCAGGAGAACGAGAAGCAGCTAAAGAAAGGTCGCAGGAGTACCGCGCTGTATCGCTGCCACGATTGTAAGGGAATGCTCCCGCGCGAGTATGTCGTCTGGCTGGACGGTGTCGGGCGCTGCCCAAAGTGCGACGCCGACGAGCGCAAGCGCCTTGAGTCAGAGCAAGAATAAATAAGTTTTCTGTATCAGCGCGCAAACTCCGCACTGCCCTGCCGTTCGGCAGCGGCGAACACAGCGCCTGCGGCCGGGTCCGACACGCCAAATAGCCGCCGCGCGCTGTTTTCAGCACCGCAAAATAATACAGACGGGAGACCTTTTCGCGGTCTCCCGTCTGCTGTTTGTCGCGTTACCGTTTTCCCTAAAATGTCACACCGGAAACCAAAATAATGTTGGCAAACGAGGTGCACTCGCCCGTGCGCACGACTGCGCGCGAGCTTTCCGAGAGTTTTTTCAGCTCCTCGTGAGTGACGTATTCAACGCTGACGTCGGGGCCCAGAGCCTTGAGCATCTGCTCGTGCAGCTGCGGCGAAACGTTTTTTGTCTCGGCGGCAATAATTGCATGCTCGACGCAAAGCTCGCTGAGCACGGTCTCCAGCGTCTCAATAAATCCGGGAACGCCCTTTTTCAGCGCCAGGTCAACGCGCTGAGCCGCGCCCCTTATAGGCAGACCGCAGTCGCCGACCGTCAACGTATCTGTGTGGCCCATTTTTGCTATGACAGCCGACAAGTCGGCATTGAGCAAAATCGCTTTCTTCATCTGTAATCCCTCTTATCCGTCGATAATAAGTCTTTTTGAGTCCGGGTCGCGGCGGAAGTGCCGCATAAAATCCCAAACAATTTCTGCCATCGTTGCCTGCGGCCAGTGCGGCTGACCTTCCACGGTGACTATTTTCAACAGTTTTTTGCCCTCGTCGTTTATGAATGTCGACTCAAAATGCCGCACGCCGGCAAGCGTGAAAATGCGCGTCTCGTCGGCAGCGAAGCCGTGGCTGCGCACTACCTCGTCGGTACTGCCGGCACTGGTCAAACATTCTTCGTAGCTGCGCTCGCGGCAGCGCGCCGACTTCAGCCTGCGCTGCAGCAAGGCAATTTTGCCCGTAGCGCGCTTTGGTATGGCGTTTGCTTTCGGGTCCAGCAGCATACCCAGCGTCGGGTCCTCACCGGAAGAATTGCTGTGCCGGTCAGGGCCCATAATGTCGTCGCTGACGTTGTCGAGGTTAACCGGAAACAGCTCAAGCGATTCCTCCTGACCTGCCACCTCTATTACCGGCAGCTCGCAGCGGCGCATGTTTTTCAGCTCCGCGGCGCTGATTATACTTTCGGGTGCAAACAGCGCAATGCCGCACGGCGCGACCGCCGCGAAAAGCTCGGGATGGCGCGCGCTGACAACGTTGGTCTGAAACCCGCCCTGTGAATAGCCGGTGCAATAAATGCGACTGGCGTCAATGTTGTGGTTCTTGCGCACCTCGGCGAAAATGCGCATTAAGTTGGGCTCGTTGTGGTTCTGCGCCGCTATGACAAACATCTGCTCGCGCGCCGCAATCGGCAAAAAGCCGCTGTGTTCCTCCCAGTGTATCGGCATGCACGCGCCGTGGTTGACGAACAGCAGCGGATAGCTGCGGTTGCGGTTTTCCACTTGCAGCGACGAGACCGGCACGTAAAGCGACCATTTGGTGTACAAATCGCCGGCCTCGTGCAGCTCCTTTTTCAGGCCGATGCTCTCGTAATAGGCGAGCATCTGCGGGTCCATCTCGTCCTCGTGGAGAATATACTGCTTAAAATTGCCGACCATGCGCTCGCCGTACTCGCTGTCAATAAGCTTGTCAAAATCGACGCGGCCGGGCCGGGGCATGTCGCGGATGCGCGGCCGCAGCGGCATCGGCTCGGTGCCGATGTTCCAGGTGCACGGTATATCCCAAAGATACTTGTCCGCATAATCGTAGGCCATATCTTTTACCCCCGCGTTATTTTTTTAGTCTTTGCCGGCGGCTTTTAACATTCTCTTGTTTTTGACATCGTCAAAGAACACGGCAATAAGTATTACCACGCCCTTGCAGATATACTGCCAAAAGCTGTCCATGCCCAAAAGGTTGAGGCCGTTGTTAATTATACCGATTATAAACGCGCCGAGGATGGTGCCGAACACACCGCCCTGGCCGCCGCCCATAGACGTACCGCCGAGCACGACCGCGGCAATGGCGTCCATCTCCATACCGGTGCCGAGGTTGGGCTGCATAGAGTTGTTGCGGCTGGTGTAGACCAATCCGGCCAGTGCCGCCAGCGTGCCGGACGCCGCGTAGATAAACACTCTGACCTTTTTGATGTTAATGCCGGCAAACTGCGCCGCTTTGACGTTGCCGCCTATTGCATACATGTGCCGGCCGAGTTTTGAGCGGCCGAGTATCAGCGCCGTGACAATAATGACGATTATCATGTATATTACCGGCCAGGGCAAAAAGCCCAGCGAGCCGCCGCCGAACTCAATAAAAGCCTCGTTCGTCAAGCGCAGCGTGCCCGCGGTGGTAATAACGTAGACCATGCCGCGCAGTATGCTCTGCATGGAATAGGTGACAATAAACGGGGGCAGATTTGTGTTTGCTATAAGCAGTCCGTTTATAATGCCCGCGCAGGTGCCCGACAGTAAGCCGGCAATTGCGCACACCACAAAAGGCACACCGGCAAGCGACATATATCCCGCCACCATGCCGGACACCGCCATAACCGAGCCGCCGGAAAGGTCTATACCGCCGGTGATGAGAATCATTGTCAGCGCGCAGCCCATGTACATGTTCGTCGAGATCTGGCGCGAGACATTTATCAGGTTTCGTCCGGTTAGAAATGTGTCGGTAGACACCGAGAGTATCACAAACAGAATCACGAAAAACGCGATCTGCGCGGCATACTGTTTTAGGAACGAACCCAGCCCGCCGCCGCGGTTTGCCTGGCCCTTTTTGACTAATTCTTGCATAATATTCCCTTTCCGCTTACACGTTGACCGCGTATTTCATTATTTCTTCCTGGGTTATCTGCTTGCGTTCCAGCACTTTCGAAACGGTGTTCTCGCGCATGACGACAACCCGGTCGCTCATATTGACTATCTCGGGCAGTTCCGAGGAAATCATGATTATGGCAATACCCTGCTCGGCCAAGTCGTTCATCAGTGAATATATTTCCGCTTTGGCGCCGACGTCTATGCCGCGCGTCGGCTCGTCCATAATAAGCACTTTAGGGCGAGTGGCAAGCCAGCTCGAAATAACGACCTTCTGCTGGTTTCCGCCCGAAAGATTTTGTAAACGCGCATAGTGCGACGGCGTTTTTATGCTGAGCATAGAGATATAATCGTCCGTCAGTTTGCGCTCTTTTTCGGTGTCCACATTGACGCCGTGAATAAAGTCGCGCAGCACCTTCAGCGAAATATTGAAGCGCACCGTCTGCAGGGGGATTATTCCCTCCTCGCGCCGGTTCTCCGGTATGTATCCGATACCGCAGCGGTAGGCCTTTGCCGGGTTGTCGAAGCGCATTTCCTCACCGTCGAGCAGCACCTGGCCGGCGGTCATGCGGTCAAACCCGAGCATAGCTTTTACAGTTTCGGTGCGTCCGGCGCCGACAAGCCCGGCAAAGCCGAGTATCTCGCCGCTGTGCAGGGTAAAGCTGACATCGTGCACCTTGTTGCTGCACACCCCGCGCGCTTCCAAAACGGCCGCGCCGGGTTTGTTGAAGGTGCGGGTATAATAATTCGTCATCTCACGGCCGACCATCATGCGCACAATGGCGTCGTTGTCCGCTTTGGAAATATCCATCGTGCCGACTGTCTCGCCGTCGCGCAGCACCGTAACTCTGTCGGCAATCTGCTGCAGTTCCGAGAGTCGGTGAGATATATAAATGATGCCGATACCGCGCTCTTTTAACTTGCGGACGTTGACAAAAAGCGCCTCTATTTCCTTGTCGGAAAGTGAGGAAGTCGGCTCGTCCATCACGATTATTTTTGAGTTGAAAGAGATTGCTTTGACTATTTCCACCATTTGCTGTTGAGCTATGGTCAGCTCAACGACCTTGGTTTCGGCATGCAGCTCAAGCCCCAGGTCGTCAATAAACTTTTGTGCCTCGGCAAACATGCTGCCGTAATCTATCATACCCGCGCGCATAGGTTCGCGGTTTATAAATATGTTTTCTGCAACGCTCAGGTAAGGAACCAACACCAGTTCCTGGTGGATAATACTGATTCCGGCGCGCTGGGCGCTGAGAACGTTGGAGATGTGAACCGGCTGTCCCTCTATCTTTATTTCGCCCTTGTCCATCATGTGAATGCCGCCGAGCACGTTTATAAGCGTCGACTTGCCGGCGCCGTTCTCGCCCACAAGCGCGTGCACCTCGCCGGCGCGCAGGTCAAGGTTAACTCCCTTAAGCGCGTATACGCCGGGAAATTTCTTGTGGATGTTGCTCATTTCCAGCAGGTAATTGTCCATGCTGCTACCACCTTTAGTTTCAGTTGGCTCGCGGCTCCGCTGTTTTGCGAGCAGAGCCGCGAGCTGTTCCCCGCGCTTGAAGGCGCGTGGAATGTACCTTATGCGTTAGTGCTTATAGTTGCAGGCTCTTATTCCCACTTGTTGACGTCGAGCTCGCCGATGTTGTCGGGGTTAATCATCCACATCGGGACTTGCAAGTCAGCCTCGTAGTCGGCGCCGGTGAGTATGGCATAGGCGGTGTCGAACGCGTTGTTGGCGATGTCGACCGGAGAATAAACCAGCGTCGCGGTCATTTCGCCGTTGGCGATGGACTGCTTGGCAGCGGGCGAACCGTCAAAGCCGATAACAATGCACTCGCCGTGGTCAAGCTGGTCGCAAGCGCCCCAGCAGGACAGCGCGGTGTTGTCGTTAAGACAGACAAACGCGGCTATTTCGGGGTTGGCGATAAGCATGTCTTCGGTGTAGGTGGCAATGGCGTTGAGGTCGGTGCAGATTTTCTCAATGGTGATGATGTCGTCGCGGCCCTTGTCGTTGAACGCATCCTGCATACCGATAAATCTGTCGGCGATGGCCTGAATCTGCGGATAGTTGAGCGTGCCGATTGTGGCGCCTTCCGGCAAAGTCTCGGCAAGATATTCGCCGCAGGTGTAGCCGCCGGCATAGCAGTCGGCAGTTATGAACGCGGTGCAGTACTGCTGGTCTTCTTCCACTACCTTGGAGTCAGCGTCAACAATGGTAACGCCGGCCTCGGCAGCGGACTGCAGCGCCTGGCCCAGCGCGCTGTAGTCGGTCGGCACGACGACGAGCAGGTCTATGCCCTGTGCTACCAGGTCCTCAATGTCGTTGACCTGTGTGGCGGCTGTGGAGTTGGCGTCGGTCCACGCGACCTTGACGCCCTTGGCGTCGGCAGCCTCAAGGAAACTGTCCTTGAACTGTACGGCCCAGTCGGCGGTCTGGTTGTGCATCGACAGTCCGATGAAATACTCGCTGTCGGTAGGCTCCTCGTCATTCCCGCCGCCGCATGCTACCAGCATAAGGCTGAGCACAAGAACGAGAAGCAGTGCGATTGTCTTTTTCATGGTTTCCTCCGTATAATTTATTTTGCCTTGCGGCAAATTTATTTCAACGCCCACGGCGTCAAAACCTTTTTACTTGCGCAAAAAAGCGCAGATAACGTCAAGAGCTGCAAAAGTTTCCTCGTAGGTGCGCAGAATAAAGGCGTGGGGCATGCCTTTATAGATGTGGCATTCCACCGGCACGCCAGCGTCCTGCAGCAGCTTCGCGTAAACCAGACCGTCGTCGCACAGCGCGTCGCATTCGGCCTGAATGAACAGCGCCGCGGGCAGCGCGCTGAAGTCCTTTGCCAGCAGTGGCGTCACCAACGGGTCTTTTGTGTCGGCGCCGGGCTGCAAATAAATGTCCATCATGCTCGGACTGTCGTCGTCGCCGGAGCCGACAATGGCATATACTTCCGCCGCGTGTTTGGGCACCGCGCCGATAAGGTCCGTCGCCGGGTATATCAGCACCTGCTTGTCCAGCGCAAACTCGCGGCGCTCGCGCGCCAGCATGGTAATATCAATTGAGAATGTGCCGCCGCTGCTGTCGCCGCCGACACTTATCCTGCCGGCGTCTACGCCCAGTCTGTCGGCATTCGCCGCGACCCACTTTACAGCCGCATAGCAATCCTCGACGCCGAGCGGATATTTGTGCTCCGGCGCCAGGCGGTACTCTACCGAAAAAGCCGTAACGCCGGCGTTTGCGGCGATGTAGGCGGGAACAAAGTCATGCGTCTCAACACTGCAGGTCATAAACCCGCCGCCGTGAATGAACACCAGCGCCGGCAGCGCGCCGGTGGCGTTTTTGGCGCGGTATATCTTTATTGCAATTTGCTCGCCGTCAAACGAAGTAAATTCTTCGTAGCGCTTTTCTATGCGCTCGTCAACAGAATAAGGCGCGGTAATGCTGTGGTAAAACTCCGCCTCTTTTTTGACAATCTCAGCCCGGTTCACCGGTTTGAAGCCGGTGAAAAAGTCCGGTTTCAGGTCGACCTTCGCGTCCAGCGGGCCGTAGTCACTGTGCATCAACGGCTCAAACTCGCTCATTTGCTTGCCTCCGAATGTTAAAATAATCAATTCGCTTGGTTAAACGTTATATCAGGTATGCTTATTTGCTTTTTGTTATAATAGCGTCTTCTATCAGCCCTGCTTTTTACGTTTTTTGCTTTCGGTCGTTTTATATTTCACTGTTTTGCCGCGTCGGCACATTTGCGGGCGTAAGCTGCCGCGCCCATTGCGCCGGCAAGTTCGCTGCTGTCCGCCTTAATTAGTGTGAAACTGTCGTGCGGAAAGGGGCGGCGCAGCCTGTCGCGCAGCGCCGTTTCAAAAAACGCGAACGGGAACGACGGCATATTGACGACGCCGCCGCCGACGACCAGGTATTCCGGGTCCAGTATATTCACCTCGGCTGCCGCCGGTATCGTCATATCGGCCACAAATTTGAGCAGACGCTCGTCCCGGCAGTGCTGTACGAACAGCTGCGCCAACGGCGTTTGCGGGTACCTGCGCGCCGCCAGGCGCTGCAGCGCCTTACCGCCGACATATTCCTCAATACAGCCGGTGTTGCCGCAGCTGCACTTTTTCGCTTTGTCCAAACAAGGTATGTGACCCAGTTCTCCGGCGGCGCCGCTTTTGCCTGCCAGCGGCGTGCCGTTGTAAAATATTGCGTTGCCGATGCCGGTGCCGTAATATATGCCGAGTATAATTCCCTGCTGCGGCAGCGCGTTGCGGTAAATGTCGTTATACAGCAGCATGCTGCCGTCTTTTTCGACATATAGCGGTATGCCGAGCGGCTCGCTGAGCTCGGCCGCCACGTCAATGCCGTCAAGGCCGGGAACGTTGGGCGTGCTGAGAATGTTCCGGCGCTGCCGGTCTATTGTTGAGGGAAAGCCCACCGCGCCAGCGCACACCGGCAGCGACTGCGCGCTCGCAAAGCTGCGCAGCTGTTCGACAAGGCCCGCGGCCGCTGTGCCGTGCTGTGTCAATTGGCGCGTTTTCAGCACGCGCTTGTCCACAAGCCGGCCGTCACTGTCTATTGCCGCCAGGCGCAGATTGGTTCCGCCCAGGTCCGCGCCGATACAGATGCTGTTTTCTTTTGCCATAGTCTTGTACGGCGCGCCGCACTTTCAGCGCGTGGTGTTCCTTTCAATCAGCTGTGTGGGCAGCGTGTAGCGGTGCGCGTCCACCTGTATTCCGGAAATACGCGCGAGCAGGATATCCGCCGCCAGCTCGCCGAAGCGCGTCATTTGCTGGTGCACGGTAGTAATCGGGATTATTGACGTGCGCGACGACGGTATGTCGTCAAAACCGACTACCTGAACGTCGTTCGGCACCGAAACGCCCTTTTCTATCAGCGCCCTGATGCAGCCGACCGCCAGCAGGTCCATTGAGCAGAAGATACCGTCGGCAAAGTCATGCTCAAGAAATTCTTTCATCACCTTATAGCCGTTGTCGGCGTCGGCGCGCTCGGCCAAAATTACCAATTCTTCATTTTCGCTGCCGCGCTCGCGCAAGGCGCGCAGGTAACCGCGGTAGCGGTCGTCGTAAGAAGATACCGCCTTATTCAAGCGCAGAAATGCGACGCGGCGGCAACCCTTGGCAAAAAGAAACTTTGTGGCGATGTAACCGCCGTTCTCGTTGTCGCTCTCAATAAAGAACATTGACTTGTCGTTGACTCGCAGCGGCTTTCTGTCTATAAATACGCTTGGCACGTCGAGCATGCCGGCCTGCTCACAATTGCCGCCGGAGAGAAACACCAGACCGTCCACCTGCATAGAGGTAAAGTTCTCTATGTGGCGCTTTTCCATATTTTCCATTTCGTTGGTATTGCAAATTATCGTCGTGTAGTTCTGCTCGAGAAATCTGTTTTGGATGACCAGCGAGATGCGGGCAAAAAACTCGTTCGTAATGTCCGGCATCATAATGCCGATAAGCTGCGACTTTTGCGTGCGCAGCGTGCGGGCAGCGCGGTTGGTAATGTAGCCCTTGTCCTTCATAATCTTGCGGACTTTGGCCGCCGTCGCCGCGGAAAACCTGCCGTTGTTGTTGATTATTTGCGACACTGTCGCTACCGAAACATTGGCCTCGCGGGCAATTTCTTTTATTGTCAGCGTTTTGTTTGCCAATGCGGTTCTCTTTTCTCTGTGATTTTGGTTATACGTTTTAGCAACTTTCTAAATAAAGTATAGCGCTGCTAAAACGTTTTGTCGATTGACATAACCGACAAGATTTTTTCGCAAATTTTGTTTTTTATTACTATTCGCCCCCGTTGCTCGGCGCTGACTTGCGCACCGGTCCCGCCCGCTAAAGTAAATGGCAAGTCTTTAAGCTTAATTTAGGTGGCTATGGTATAATCAAAAAAAACCTTCGGAGGTACCGCTTGCTAATCAGTCTTATTTTTGCGTGGCTGTGCGTCGTCTGCGCGGCGATGACTGCTTTGAAGTTCATTGCCCGTGTCAGCAACATCCGCGTGCTGAACAGATTTTTTCACACCGTGCACATTCCCTTCGGTGTGCTTTTGCTCGTTTTCGGCGTTATTCACGCCGCTTTCGCCGGCAATCCGTCCGGCGCGTCGCTTTTCGACTTCACGCCGTTCGCGGTATTTTTTACGCTCAATTGGGGCAGCGCCTGTTTTGTGTGCGCTGCGGCGCTGGCAGTCAGTTACCTGCTGCGCCGGCGCTTGAAAAAGCTGTGGATGCCTGTCCACCGCCTGCTTACCGTCATGTTGATTATCTGCCTGGTAGTGCACCTTGTTGTCGTCGGCATTCAGCTGCCCGGCAGACTGTTCGGCGGCGACAGTTCCGCACAGTCCCAAACAGAAGAGCTGCCGACTGACGACGAGTCTGCACAGCAGCAGAACAGCGAGAGCGGCGAGGATGAAACCGGCGGCAGCACCGACGACGCGGCGGCGATAGTCACCTTCTCCGGCGCTGTGCTTGCCGACGGCAGCTACAGCGGCTCGGCACAGGGGTACAGCGGCACGACTACGGTGACCGTTACGGTCAGCGGCGGGCAGGTCAGCGACATAACCGTCAACTCCAACGGCGACTCACCGCAGTTCTTTTCGCAGGCGCAGTCGCTGCTGCAAACCATAGTCGGCACCCAGTCGCTGCAAGTGGACACTGTCAGCGGCGCCACCTTTTCCAGCGCCGGCATCATCAACGCCGTATACAACGCGCTGCAAGACGCAGTGGTTTCCGGCACGCTTGAAGTCACTCAGATAGACCTTTCCGCCGTCGAGCACCACGGCCACTGAGCGCGCCCGCTCAATTCTTTGCACCGCATAAAACAAACAGTCCGCGACCGAGTTTACTTCGGTCGCGGACTGCCGCATTTATCGGTTACTGCTTTGTTTTATCGGGTGACGAATGACTGTTTTTTGTTTTTCGGGCGCGACTTTTCGCGAGTCGGACAGGTATATTTCGTGGTGAAGCCTGACGGCGGAAAAGTCGTTTTCGTAACCGTTTTGCCGCAAATATCCGTCCATTGCGGCAACGGTCCGCGGCTCGTCGTCGAACGCGCCGGTGTGCATCATCTGAACGCACAGCCCCTCGTTGAGCGTAAAGTATTCAGCCGCCGCACAATCGAGCTTTTTCTTTTTCGCCGCCGTTTGTACCGCCCAGTCAAAATCAGCCGGCGTCACAAAATCGGGCAGCCGAATTACAGATATCCAATTGAACGCAGCTTTGTCGGTGTAATCTACCCCGTCAACGTCATTTTGCCACCAAAACCCCTCCAGCGGCGGCACGACGTATTCATAAAAACCCTTTATTTTATAGTCCGACTTGTAACTCATTTTTAACGTGTACGCCACCGCGTAGAGAACACCGATTGCTCTTTGGTAGGCGCCGTCAGGCTCGTTGGGGTTGCCGCTGCCTCTCACCGCAATGTAGTTGACCTGGGGCACGGTAATTACTTCCGGCACGTTTTTGGGACAGTAGTATTCTTTGTATTCTCTTTTGAAATCGACCGCCATCTCGCTCTCCTGTTCAATGTTCAACAACAAAATTTTCTCACTGACGCGGTGTCGTTGCCGCATCCGTTTTCACAAAACTTACCCGGCGCTCCTTGAGCGATATTTTTGCGACTGTGTACCCAAACGCGGCCGCCTCTTTTTTATAATTCAAAAAGGAATGGTCGAACTCAAAGCCGACAATATCGCTTATTTGTAAAAATGATAGCTGCAATTGCCCGCTGCCGTCGGCTTGCAAAAATCGCCACAGCGGTTCGTACTTGTTCATGTTTTACCCTCGTTGCCGGCGGCGGTTTCACAGTCTGCTTTCGAGCCAGTCGCGGAAAAATTGCAGTTGTTCTTCGGTGTGGAACCAATGCTCGCCGTCTTTCTGCTGTGTCAGTTCGCAGCCGAAATCGTCTGCAAAGCGCCTTACGCGCTCAAACTCGGCCAGCGTGTCGTTCTCCCCGCGCAAAATGCAGGTCTTGTGTCCCCAGTGCGTTACCGGGTGTTCCCTGACGTACTCATAATACGGAAAATACAGCGGTTCAATATCGTTGTCAATAAACACTTTTTCCTTCAGCTGCGCCGGCGTGACCCGGCAGTAGGCCATAAGATTGTCAATTACTCTTTGCATGTCCGTAACCGGCGAGAGAAACCAGACCCTGTCTATTGCGGCGTTCGCAAACGCCAGCAGCTGAAAGTACGCCCCCATGCTGCAGCCGAACAGCGAAACAGCCTCGGCGCGCGCAGCGGCATAGGAATACATCACTTGCAGCTCGCGGACGCATTCGTCCGGCATGATAGGCTCTTTTTCACACGCTCTTTCGCCGTGCTGCGGCCAGTCAAAGCTGACAACCTGGTAGTCTTTTCCCGTCGCGCACTCGGCGAGCAACCGTATGCAGTCGTCCGTTTTTGACGAGTGACTTCCGTGCGCGGCGATAATTATCCGCTTTGCCGGCTTTCCCCAAATCACTGTCGGAATGCCGTCAATTTTAATTCTGTCTGTTTCCATTTTGCTCCTCGGCAGTTTTATTTTGCGCTGCGACTTTATGCTGAAATTGCCCGCGACATTTGCCAAACATTGCGGCAACGGTCAACCCTTCAGACTTTACGATTCGTCGGCGCTGTCAAGTCGGCGAATTCGGCGGCGGCGGCACGGGCCAGCGCCTTTGGCTCCAGCTTAATTTGTACGCCGCGGCGGCCGCCGCTGACAGCAATTTGCGCGTGTTCAAGCGCGCTGCGGTCAATAAACGTGACATACTGCTTTTTCATGGCCAACGGCGAGCAGCCGCCGCGCACATAACCGGTAAGGCCCGGCAGCTCCTTAACATGTACAAGCTCGGCGCGCTTGCAGCTGGCGGCAGCGGCGGCTTTTTTCAAGTCCAGTTCACAGTCGACCGGAACACAAAACACCAGCGGCTCTCCCGCGCCGCTGCGGGCAACCAGCGTTTTAAAAACGGTTGCCGGGTTCATGCCCAGCTGCAAGGCCGCGTGCAGGCCGCAAAGGTCGCTCTCGTCGTACTCGTATTCGGCGACAATGTAGTCTATGCCGCCGCGCTCAAGCTGCCGCATGGCGTTAGTCTTTGTCAATTTGCTCACTTCCCCGCAAACCATTATATCACAACCGGCCTGCCGCGGTGTTTACTTGCCCTTGAGTTTGCGCTATTATAATATTAATACTTTTCGGAGGTCTCCGTTTTGAAGATACTCGTCACCGCTTTTGAGCCGTTTGGCGGCTCTGACACCAACCCCGCGCTCGAAGCGCTGCGGCAGTTGCCAAACACCATCGGCGGCGCCGCAATTACCAGGCTGCCGGTACCGGTCACCTTTTTTGGCGCGGCCGAAACTGTCGTGAGCGCGCTGCGCGCGGACGACTACGCGGCGGTACTGTGCATCGGCCAGGCCGGCGGCCGCGCCCGGCTGACTATTGAGCGCATCGCAATAAACATTGACGACGCGTGCATTGCCGACAACGCCGGCAAAACACCGCGCGACGAGACCATTGAGCCGGACGGCCCCGCTGCATATTTTTCCACACTGCCGCTGCGCGCCATCGTCAGCGGCATCACCGCCGCCGGACTGCCGGCCGCGATTTCTGACAGCGCCGGCACCTTTGTGTGCAACCACCTTATGTACAGCGTGCTGCACTTTCTCGCCCGCGAACAGCCGCAGACCGTGGGCGGCTTTATGCACGTTCCCTTCGTGCCCGCGCAGGTCGCCGCACTCAAAAGCGAGCAGCCCTCAATGTCCGCCGCCGACATCACCCGCGGCATCACCGCCGCCGTCGCCGCCATTGCCGACAGCTGCCGCGCCACGGTGCAGAAGTGAGCGCCGCTATGCAGGATATACTCCGATACCTTAGTCAAAAATATGCGCCCTTGTCGATAATCGTCTATGGCTCGTTTGCCCGCGGTCAAAACGCCGCAGACAGCGATTTTGACGCGCTGGTCATTACCGCTTGCGGCGAGCGCGGCCACGACAGCACTGCGGTCGGCGGTACTCAGTTGGATGTAATTATCTATCCTGCCGCAATGTGCGGCAAAGACTGCAGCTGCTGCGATTTTATCCAAATCTACGGTGGTCATGTTGCTCTTGACAGCGGCGGCGGCGCACAAACGCTGCTTGAGCGGGTAACCGCTTTTGTGGACAATTACCCCAAAAAGAGTGCTGCCGAAAACGCCCAAAACGTGGAATGGTGTGAGAAAATGCTGCGCCGTACTCAACGCGGCGACGCCGACGCCAATTATCGCTGGCATTGGCTGCTGGTTGACAGTCTGGAAATATATTTTGACCTGTGCGGTATGTTTTATTTCGGGCCCAAAAAAGCGCTGTCGGAAATGTCGGCAAGAGACCCGCAAGCGGCCGAGCTCTACGCCGCTGCACTCGCAGAATTCACGCCGGAACCGCTGCAAAAATGGGTGGAATTTTTAAGACAAAAAGCGGCCGACCTGTGTTTCTGAATTATTTTCGTGACAGCCGCAGCCAAAACAATGCCTTGAGCGCAGCGTCTGCGCCGCACTCACCGGCTCAGCGCACAATGCCACAATGACTAAAACGCCTTTTCCCCTACACCGCTGTGTTGAGGAAAAGGTGTTTTTGCTGTGGAGCGAGACTCGCTCACTGTTTGGTTTTTCCCTGTGCGCCACGGGACCCGCGCCTGACCGTGGCCGGCAGCGCGCGGGCGCTTTCGCGCAGCAGTTTTTGTATAGTTTCGAGCATAATTGAGCGCGTCTTTTCGTCAAGCGACCGGTAAGCCTTAACCATTTCCTGCGCCTTGCGCAGCCGCCCGGTGGTCAAGTCGGTCAGCGTGCGCGCGCCGGTAGACTCCAACACCGAAAAAAGTGTATTGAAAAAAAGCTCCCGTTCGGCATAGTCTATATCGTTTGCCCAGCCCTTCATGGCGGCGTCGAAATAGCGGCTGGTCCCACTGGTGTGCGGCAGCCGGACAAAATGGTCACCGAGTATCTGCCAGGTCAGGGCATTGTGTTGGAAAACGCCGTGCCCGTCGCTGGCCACAACCGTGTAGTCCTCCTCGCGCTCCAGCAGCATGCCGACAAGCGACGACTGCGGCAAAACGGTGTGGATGCGCTGTTTTATCCGCTCGTAGCCCTGCGAGTCGACGGCGTCGCGCTCAAAGCCCGGCCCGTCTCCGTTAAATACTGAAATTATTCGCCTTTGCAGTCGCGGCGGGCAGTGCATGGCCGCGTAGACCGAAAGATTGCCGCCTTTTGAATGACCGCCAAGACGGATCTTCATGTGGTTGTGAGCGGCGACCTGCTGCAAATACGCGAGCGCCTCCACCTGCGCGGGCACGGCGCTCATAAACCCCATGTTGCAGTTTTCCTTCCAGCCGGCGAGCGTGTCGTCGGTACCGCGAAAAGTAATAAACAAACTGCGGTCGGGCAATTTGCAGCTCAGCGCCGAAAACTGGCTCTCACGCTGCGAGTCTATGCTGTTCACATAGGCAAACAGTTCGCAGTCGCCGAAACGAGCACTCTGCGCCGCCTTTTTTATGAACGGCCAGAGCTCGGTGGGAATCAGCACGCCCTGTTTTTTCGGCTCGTCGCCGTGCAGTTCGCCGTAGAGCTGCGCCAAGCGCCGCAAGGTAACCGTCCCGCTTTGCTGCGGCGCCGGCACAATGCCGGTATAATCCAGACATACTATCTTGCTCAGCACCAGGTCGTCGACCTCGCAAAAAGGCACGGCGCTGAATTTGAGATCCGCGCGCCAGTCAAGATAATCGAATAAATTAGCCATTCCAAATTCTCCTTGCCTGATTATAGCTCATTATGCCCTGTTGCCGCCGCAAAATCAACCGAAAGATGTCCTGAGCCGAGCCGTCTTGCGAGATATGTATGCTCGCAGGGCAAAACAATGTCCGCCGAACAGATTGTTCTTTCGGCGGACATTTTTATACTGTTTGCAGCTTACTTTTTCCGGCGATATATTACTGCCGGTACCAGCAGCACAGCGCAAGCACATATCAGCGCCGCCACGCCCGCGCCGGCAATTATCAGCGCCAATGCGCCCAGCGAGCCCAGGTAAGCGACGACAGCCGCGGCTATGCACATTGCCGCGACGGCAATTAACAGGTTGCACAGCGCGCGCGCATTGCTGTCGTAGGCAAGCTCGACAGTGTCAGAAACGCTCAGCTGTTTGCTCTTCACCGCCGTGCGGCGCGAAGCGGCGTCATACACCGACCAGGAAGCGGCAAACACCGCAAACACCAGCGCCGCCAGCAGCAGCGTAAAGTAGTCGCTGCTTACCGGCACACCGAGTGCGAAGCAGACGGCAGCGGTTGTATACACAGCCAGTATTACCGCCAACAGCAGCGCCAAAAATACGCTCTGCTTTTTGACTCTGCCGGTAAACAGGCGGGCAAATATCAGCGCCAAAAGCAGCACTGCGGCAAACACTGCCGCCACTACCGCAAAGTACGTCATGCTGTATTCGTTAACGGTAGTGTACTCGTTGACTTCGGTAAAGCGGTCGGGGAACTGCTCGTCCAGCGCCGCGTTGACTTCGGCGGCGGTCAAATCGATGTTCGCCGGAATGAAGACGGAAACGATGGTCGTAGTTCCGGAGTCTGTCGCGCCGAAACGCACGGAAATGTCACCGCTGAGCGCCGCGAGCGTTTCGACTATCGTTGTTTCGGTAAGTTTGTTTTCAGACGCAAGTCCGGCAGTTTCGCTTTCCCCGCTTGTATCGTCCGACGCAGCATCGTCTGCCGTATCGTCGGCAGTGCCGTCTGTCGTGTCGTCGGCAGTGTTGTCTGTCGTGTTGTCGGCAGTGTTGTCTGTCGTGTTGTCGGCAGTGTTGTCTGTCGTGTTGTCGGTGGCATCCTCGTCCTCAGCGTCGGCGACAAAGCTGCGGGTCACGACCGTAACGCCGTCCTTTTCCGTCGACCAGGCGCCGCCGGTAACAAAGCCGGCAACGAGCGCCGCCACAGCTACTACACAGACTATTGCAATAACCTGCTTGGCCTTTTTGGCGAAGGGGACCGACGTCTTTTTAGCATCGCTTGAGACCTGCTTGAGTGCGAAACCGCCGAAGCTCGCGGTGGAGCGCAGCACCAGGCGGAATATAATCATTGCGAAGAAGGCCGCGACAACCTCGTAAACAATATGCTTGGCCGCCGCCCAAACGGTGTAGGTGTCGGCATAATAAGCAGTGGCATAGAGGATGCTCGGGTTAAGCAGCAGCCGCGCGGCCAAAGCGCAGACAAACGCCACGGCGTAGGCAACAAGCGGGCGCGCCGAGCGCAGCTCAAGGGTGTTATCAATTGCGGCGGCGTAGCTCAAGCCGCCGCGGCATTCGTTTTTGATCTTGGTAAGAATATAGATGAACGCAAAAGCGGAAGCGCAAACTGCTATTACAGCCGCAGCCGCGTTGCCGAGCGTCAAAACAACGCCGCTGTAGCCCTCAATTACGCCGCTGAACATCGCTATTTCAACGCCGCATTGCAGCGCAATGGCAATGGCCGCCGCGCAGCCGGCAAAGCGGAACGATACTATCAAGTAGATAAACAGCGCGATTACCGCTGCCGCCAGAGTCAGCGACATCATGTAGTCGGTACCGTCAGCGGCGGGGTAAGAAATGGTCGTCGCCGTCTTGAAACCGACGTCGTGCGGGCCGCTGACCATTTTCAGATACATGACATAAGTGTCACTGTTAGTATAGCTGGAATTGTATATCGTCAGCTGACCGCCCGTAAAAGGCTCGGAAAAGCTGTTTGTCGCGACCTTCGTCCCGTCCAGCCAATAGGAAACGACGACGGGGTTGTCGGACGTGGCGTCTGCGGTAAGCTCTTTTAATTGGGTCTGGGACTCGGAATCGAGCTTGGTAAGTATTTTATATATATACCCGTTGCCGTAAATATTCGACTCGAGACTAAGCTGCGTGTTGGACAGGTTCGAGTAGGTGGCAATAACATTTTGCAATGTCGCCCCGCTGGGGTTGCCGTCGTCGTCTGTCTCGTTGCCCTCGCGCAGTTCAAAAACACCCTGCTCTGCGGCAAGCGTTGCAATAGAACTCAGCTGCGCGGAGTTATCGGCGGAAAAGGGCATGGTAATAACTATCTGGCCGTTTTCCTCGTCAGCGGCAACGTCCATGTCGTTAATATAACCCAAGCTCTGCAGGCGGCTGGCGACTATTCGGCAGCTGTCGCGCAGCTGTTCCGCGCTCAGCTCCTCTTCCGGAGTAAGCACTATTGTGGCGCTGTCAGAGCCGTCTTTGTCGAACACTATCTCTTTAGCGCCCTTAAATACCGTTGTGGTAACGTCACCGTAGTTGGTGTAGACGCCCGTGATTGTTACGGCGCAAAACACCGTTACCAACAGCAGAGCGATAAAAAACACCGATTTACTAACTTTTTTCATCGGTCATCCTCCAAGATTCCACAAATACACAAAATATATTATATTGCTGCGGCGGCTTTAAGTCAACAAACTAATTTTCTGCAAGCAGTAAGAAAAAAGTATTTATGACAAAAAACAAATTCAGCGCCGGTCAATCACATTTTTCAGCGTATTTTTACCTGACGCGCACATAAAAAGCGTCTTCTCTCTTTGTCTGGAGAGAGGGCGCTTTTTTGAGCTTGAATGTGAAACATCTTTGTGACAGCTGAGATTCTTCAGTCTTTTGACAGCCCGGTTTTGCTGATTGCTGCCGCAACCGGCCGGAACCCTCGCTTTTTTCATCCTCTATGAATTAGACTTACTACGTGCTTTTCTCTTGTTCTCTTTTGTTGTTACAATGAGTGCCGTTGCCATTCCGGCAACACCGACGGCAAACAACACGGCATAAAGTGCCGGACTGCCGTCATCTCCGGTCCTGGGATATGGCGCCGGTATCGCCGCCCATTTCGCCACCAAAACAATATCCTCGTTGATCGGGTCGGCAAAGCTCCATTCTGTTTCCGGCGTACCGTCTGCGTCTTTATCATAGTACCAGCCGCCGAAGGTATACCCGCTCTTTGTGGGGTCGGCCGGTTTCGAGCCGTTTGCCCCAATGGTAAGCGACTGTGAGGTCGGTGTATAGCTGCCCCCGTCCGAGTCGAATGACAACATGACCAGTACCGGGTCATATACCGCATAGTATATGACGTCGGCGGCCGGCATTACGGTGTTGGGACTGTAGTCGTCGCCGCTGCCGTCGGCACTCGTGTTCCAGCGCACAAAGGTGTGGTTGGCAAGCGCCGGGTCGACAGTGGGGGCGCTGCCGACGGTATTGACGCCGTCTGCTTCTATGCTGCGGTTACTGCCGTACGGCGTCGTCATTGAAGTCGCGGGGTCAATAAATATAGTATTATATACATCCGTGAACGACAGCAATACGCTCACGTCGTCCTCAATGTCGCTAAAGCTGCGCGTGCTGCCGTTGCTCAATGTGACGGTGCCCGTAAAGTCAAACGTTATCGACTGCGTCCCGTCCGCCGCTGTGACAATATTGTAGGTGCGCGCTATCGGGTCTCCCGTCACGTCATAATTGCCGCTGCTGGAGTTTTTTATTACCGAGTAATCGTAGGTGGTCAATGCGAAGGCGGTATAAGGTGTCAGCACTGCCTGTTCCCACTGCGTAGTGTCGGAACCGTACCACAAAGCCACGCCGGAGAGTACCGCGTTCGGCATGCCGTACGCATTTGCAACAGGCTTCCAGCTCACCGTCGCGCTGCCGTTGTGGTTCACGCTCACTGTTGTGCTTGCCGCCGTAACCGTCCCGAGCGCCGCAGAAGCACCCGTGCTTGCACCGACGAAGGCGCTGGCGGAATCAGCCGTCGTGGTGTCTGTCGCCGCCGGGTGCAGCGCACTGATGCTGGGGTCGTAGAGCGTCACGTCGTCGACCACTCTGACGTCCACGTCGTGGGTTTCGTCCTTCACCGTAACGACCTTGCCGTTGCGGATGTAGCGGCCGTCGTTAAGTTCCCACAGATATTCTACAACGTACGCGCCGGTGTCTGCCGCTACAAAATCAGTGTTGCCCGTCCACTTGCTGTTCAATTGCGGGTAATCGGTGCCGCTGACGTCGTGGCCGGTATCCGCGTCGGGATTGAGCATCCACGTCATCAACTCGGCAATCGGTATTGTTGCTGCGTCGGACAGACTGCCGGCCGGAACGTCCATGACAAAGGTGTGGATATTGTTTCCCGCCAGCACGCCGCTGCCGTCGGCATAGTTTAGCACAGCTGCGGAATTTGTAGCGGCGTTGTAGGTGTCGTCAAATACTATTGTGCCGGCGGCGAGATCCTTTGCAGTCGTGTAGGCGAGGTACGGCGTTGTCGACGCTGGGGAACCCCTGTGGTCGTATTTCGTATTGACCGTCACCGTCGTACCGTCTCCCGGGTCCAGCGCGAAGGTGGGCACAAGCCGCAGCATTCTCGAGCCGGTCTGAGCGCCGACTGTGTTCGTGACGCGCAGCCATTCTACGCCCGGCGCAAAGTCAAGTATATACGGCTGTGTGCCAATTGTGCCCAGCGTCAAAACCTTATATGTTCCGCCGGCAAGAGTGACCGACGCGGTAGTGTAAGTGCCGTCCGCGTTATATATCCCCTTGTTCCAGGTCGAGGAGGTGTTGGAGAGCGGAAATTTCGAGGTGATGTCCCGGCAGGTGTCGTAGGTCGTCAGCGGCAGGTCCGCGCCGCTGTAATCCATTTTCCACACGTCAAGGTAAGCCGTCTGCACGGAGGCCATGGAATACGCCTTTACCAGATCCCGGTATTCGGCGCTGAACGTCGTCGGCTCGGTGAACACTGCGAGCTGCGGGTACAGTCCGGCAGTGTAGGTCCACTGAGTATTGTCGGAAAAGCCCTTAAAGCCGACCGTTCCCGCCGCGTCCGTAAGACCAGCGTAAGTGGTGCCGCCGGTAGTTTTCTCCGTAGTCAGTACGCCGGATATCCAGCTGACATTCCCTGCGCCGCCTTCTATGGCATTGCCGACTTCCCGCTCCCGCATGGCGGTCATCTGCTTGTCGTAGTAACAGTTGCTTCCGGTTACTCTGCTTCCTGAGATTCTGCCGATAAAACCGCCGTTATATCCTGTTGACGTAGTCCAGTCGGTGGTCAAGGAGCCGACCTCGCCGGCGGCGCTGCAGTTGTTGAACTGAAATTTTGTATTCGTCTCTACTGAGCCCGTAAAACCGCCGAGATATGTGCCGCCGTTCTGCATACCGACCATCGAGGTGGAATAGCAGTTTGTGAAAACTATCGAGTTCGAGCTGTTGCCGTTTCCGCACAGGCCTATAAATCCGCCGAGCCGGTAGACGCCCTCAATTACTCCGCTGGTATAACAGTTCGTAAATGAAATATATGAGCCGGAAAAGGCAGCGCCGACGTTTCCTATAAATACGCCGGTATCACGGTTGCCGTATACATAGTTGTTGGTAAAACAGTTTTCGAAAGAGATTTTCCCGAAAGCACAGGAAATAAAACCGCCGGAATGCTCGCCGTACGACACGACAGTCCCCTCAACGGAAAAAGAATTAGTAATCGTCAACGTCGTGCCGCTGTCATAGCAGGACGAGAGATTGCCGATATGGTCGCGGCCGTAGGTGGAGCAATTGACGGTGCCGCAGTTGTCGATATAGGTCTTGGCCTTTGCGGACTGAGAGCCGCCGAAAATCGTCCCCGTAGCGTCTCCCGTCGAAAACATCAGGCAGTTTTCGGCAAGGACGTTTTCAATATTTACAACTGCCGTTCCTGTACCCACGCCGATAATCGAGGTGCGGCCGACATTCAGCGGGGTTAATATCTGGGATACCACGCAGGCGCTCTGCCAGGTAATACCGCTCATGAAAAAGCTGCTGTTGTTTATCTCATAGATAAAGCCGCTTGCCGCGGAAGGATTGAAAACGCCCAGATTGTGTATTGTTCTTTGCGCTGTATCGCCGACAAGGGAAAGGTTGTTGGCGAGCGGAATGGAAGACCAAGCGTACTCGTTGCCGTTCAGGTCAATATCATTCATCACTTTTATCGTGACGTAAGCCGCGCTCGCAATTTCCGGCTGAATTAGCGCGTAGCGCAGCTGTGACGCCGACCAGACCTCGTAGACATATGGGTCGGCGCTTGTGCCACTGCCGCTCTTAAATGGAATCTGCAAAGGGCTGTCGGGTGCGCTGCCTGCCGCCGTTACCGCCGCGAGTATTACGTCCGCCGCGGTATTGTCGCCGTTCCAGACCCAGGCGGTGCCCACTCCGCTCGCGGACCAGTGAAAGGCGTCAACCTCTTTAAGCCACTGACTGTCGAGATAGTTTTTCCAGTCTGAACCGGCTGTCGTTGAAGTATTTGCGCGCATGTACGCTTCCATTGCCGCGCCGTTGGCGCCATTAAATTCCGATGCGTATGCCTCGCTCACTGGAAAAGCTCCCGCCGCAAGAGATAAAATTATAGACAAGCAGAGAACCAATGCCAGTTTTCTCCTGCCGCTCATCATCATTCGCATTAAGCACCTCTATATAACTTCTTTTTTTACTGATTATATAATGCTTGCTCAGAAAAATAGTATTTCATGTTGTGAAGGACAATATTTTTGTTGTGAATAGGCAAAATCAGCGCCGTACTTTATGCGAAAGACCTCAGGCGCACAATCCGCCGTGAAATCACTCTGCTGATTTCTTTCTTTGTCAAGGTTCCTGCGCCGCCCGCTTCGCAACCGACCTTGCGGTACAGACCCGGTCCCGCCGCCACAGACGGTTTGCCGCCGCCGTCACCCTGCAGCCACATATCAATAACAGGTGGCGGATTGTGCCCGGCTGTCTTTAGGTTCTCTGCCGTCCAGCAGCGGCGGTGATATTCTCTGCACGGTTTGCCTCGCGCTTAAGCATTCCCGCAAAAAACGCGCCGCAGCAACACAACCATTGCGGCCTGTAATAAAAAGCCCGGCGCCGCCCTTAACGTACGGACGCAGAACTCTGTTTACCGCAGCGACTCCACTCTCGCGCCGGTTTCTTAAAAAACACTGCGTCCCGGCCGCCGCATTTACAGCAAAAGGGACGAATCGCAGTGATTCGTCCCTTCTCTTTGGCTTTTTACTTTTTTTACGCGCCTATGTTAAACGGATTTTTGCCGTCTCGTCAAGTGATGCTCGTTTTTTACTGAAACGCCGCCATGTCAAAAAAACATCCAGTGTCTGTCCTGCTCTTTTTTATGCGGCGCGCGCTCAGTCGCGCGCAGTATTCTCCAAATAGCATATTTCACTCGCCACGCACAGCAGCTGCGCCGCAGTGCGCAGTTCGCCGAGCGGCGGAAAGCTCGGTGCGATGCGGATATTGCTGTCGCGCGGGTCGCGCCCGTAGGGAAAGCTTGCGCCGGCAGCCGTCAGCTTGACGCCGGCCTCGGCGCACATGGCTACGGTCTTTTTCGCGCAGTTTTCCGGTCCGTCGTAGCTGATAAAATAGCCACCCAGCGGCCGCGTCCACTCAGCTATTCCCCGCCCGCCGAGTTTTTCGTCAAAAACCGCCAGCACAGTTTCAAATTTCGGCCGCAGCAGCTGCGCTTGCCGCCGCATCTGCTCCTCAACACTGTGCCGCGCAAAGAACCGCGCGTGCAGCAACTGGTTAATTTTGTCGTAACCGATTGTCTGGTATTTCATAGCCGACAGCACGTTCTCGCGAGTTTTGTCGCTGCCGGCAATGCAGGCGACGCCCGAACCGGCAAAGGTTATTTTGCTCGTCGACATGAAAATGACCGGGCGCTGCGGACAGCCGGCGTCGCGACAGGCGCTCAGAATATTGCCGACGCGCTCGCCGCGCTCGTAAAGGTCGTGCACACAGTAGGCGTTGTCCCACATTATTGTAAAATCCGCGGCGGCGCAGCGCATATTGGCAAGGCGCCGCACAGTCTCGTCGGAATAGGTCTCTCCGGTGGGGTTCGAATACGTCGGCACACACCATATTCCGCGCACGTCCGGGTCGCTGACAAGCCGCTCGACCTCGTCCATGTCGGGGCCGCGGCCGGTAAGCTTTACCGGTATCATCTCAATACCGTAATACTCGCATATGCCGAAATGCCGGTCGTAACCCGGCGACGGGCAGAGAAACTTCACCCGCTTCAGGGTTTTCCAGGGCTGGCGCGAGTCGGCAAGACCCACGTTCATTGCCCTGCCGAGCGTGTCGAACATCAGCTGCAAGCTGGAATTGCCGCCGACTATTACGTCATTGGGCTCAATTCCGCCCAGCTTTGCAAAAATGCCGCGCATCTCCGCCGTGCCGCTGAGCAGACCGTAATTGCGGCAGTCGGTGCCGGCGGCGTCAAACAAGTCGGCGTCGGTAATGTTCGCGAACATCTCGTTGCTCAGCGACAGCTGCTCGGCGCAGGGTTTGCCGCGCGACATATCGAGCCGCAGCCCGCGCGCCTTAAAATCGTCGTATTCATCGCGCAAAAGCATAAGTCTTTTGCCGCGCTCAGCGGCGCTTAATTCCACAATGGGCTCCATTTTCTCCTCCGGTGCGTTGCATAAAATATTAAAATAAAATTACATATTTTCGTTATTCACCGGTTTATTATATGCTGCCGCCGCCATTTTTGCAAGTTGTTTGCGCAAATTATACATCATTGTGTCGTTTGCGGCGCCGCAGCGGCGGCTCGCAGCAAAAAAATATCCGCCGGCGCAAATCAGCGCCGGCGGCTCGCCGTAAAATCAAATGTGGTTAAAAGCCGCCCGCCGTGCGCGGGTACGGCAGCACGTCGCGGATGTTGCCTATGCCGGTGACATACATAATAAGTCTTTCAAACCCGAGTCCGTAGCCGCTGTGCACCACACCGCCGAAGCGGCGCAGGTCAATATACCACTCGTAGTCGGCCCGGTCGAGCCCCAACTCCGCAATCCTGCTCAGCAGCACGTCGGTGCGCTCCTCGCGCTGGCTGCCGCCAATCAGCTCGCCGACGCCCGGCACCAGCATATCTGCCGCCGCAACGGTCTTGTCGTCGTCGTTAAGGCGCATATAAAACGCTTTAATCTCTTTGGGGTAGTCGGTGACGAAAACCGGTTTTTGGTAGATCTTCTCGGTCAAATAGCGCTCGTGTTCGGTCTGCAAGTCGCAGCCCCAAAAGGCCTTAAATTCAAACTCGTCGTTGTGCTCTTCCAAAATTTTTACGGCCTCGGTATAGCTGACGCGGACAAAGTCGGCGTCAACAAGCGCGTTTAGCCGCTCCAGTAAAGTCTTGTCGAAGAAATCGTTAAAAAATTTCAGCTCGTCGGGGCATTTTTCCAGCAGATGCGCGACAACATATTTTATCATCGCCTCGGCGGTGTCCATGTCGTCGGCAAGGTCGGCAAAGGCCATTTCCGGCTCTATCATCCAAAACTCGGCGGCGTGGCGCGGCGTGTTGGAATTTTCGGCGCGGAAGGTGGGCCCGAAGGTATACACCTTGCCGAACGACTGCGCAAAGCCCTCGGCCTCCAGCTGTCCGGAGACCGTAAGGTTGGTCTCGCGGCCGAAAAAGTCCTGAGAAAAATCGACCTGTCCGTCCTCAAGCCGCGGCGGCTCGCCGGCGTTCAGCGTGGTTACGCGGAACATTTCGCCCGCGCCCTCGCAGTCGCTGCCGGTTATCAGCGGCGTGTGGATATAGACAAAATTGCGGCTGTGAAAAAAGCTGTGTAGCGCAAACGCGGCCTCGCTGCGCACGCGGAAGACGGCAGAAAAGGTGTTGCTTCTCGCGCGCAAATGGGGTATTGTGCGCAAAAATTCCAGCGAGTGGCGTTTTTTTTGCAGCGGGTAGTCGGCGTCGCAGCTGCCGATAATCTCGACAGCGTCGGCGACCAGTTCAAAGGGCTGGAGCGCTTGCGGGGTCAGCCGCAGACTGCCCGTGGCATAAACGGCGCTGCCGACCGCAAGGTTGGCGAGCTGCTTAAAATTGGCGAACTTCTCGCTGTCTACTATAAGCTGCAGGTTGCGAAAGCAACTGCCGTCGTTCAATTCGACAAAAGCGATATTCTTTGACTCGCGGGCGGTCTTTACCCAGGCGGCAACCTTTACTTGCACGCCGTCGCTCGGTGTGCCGGCATACAGCGCGGCAATCTCTGTTCGTTCCACTGTTACTCTCCTACTGTTTTTACATTAACGGTATTATAACATAAAAGAACAGCGGCGTGGTATTTTTTTGCAGCGCGCCGTACTTTCGGCCGCGGCGCGGAAATTTGCGGCCCTGCGCGCCGAAACGCAGCTAGGCACTATTGCCCCACCGGCGCGCAAAGTCAAAGCGAGCCGACCTGCACCGCACTGCTGCCGGCTGCCGAAAAGACGCAGCCGCGCCGAAAGGCGCCGTATGCGCAAGGTCTGCCAGGGCAAAACACTGCCGTCGCCTAACAACGCTTTTGGCAGCGGCAAACAACTAAGCTAAAATTAAGAAACCGCGCACTGTGTTACAAAAGCAAAAAACGTTTTTGCAAGTGCCAAAGGGACGGTTTCATCTGCACTCTTAGCTTCACAGCGCTCTAAAACTCTTAACGCTAAGCAAAAACCTCTTAGCTTCGCCGCCGCACGCGGGCGTTTTTATAGCGTGTGCAGCGGCAAAAGCTCAATACAAAAGCAAAAACCGCCCTCTCTTCTTTTCGAGAGGGCGGCCGCCGTTTGAAAATTTATTTGGTTCTTTATTTACCCTGTTTTTTCGTGCGCAGGTATATGCTAAAAGTCACGCCAACCAGTGCCAACACGGCAAGCAGCACCCAAAGCATCATGCTGCTCTGGTCGCCGGTCTTGGGCGTAGCTTGCGAACCGCCTGTACCGCCGGGGGCTGCTGTAACTGTTACCTGAAAATCCGCGGTGAAGTCTGAGGAGGCAGTAAGGCCATTTGTGACGGTCGCTCTTACCGTAGCTGTACCCGCCGCTGTGGCGTTAAACACGCCGCTCGCCACTGTGGCTCCGGTTGTGCCCGCGCTGACAAGGCTCCAGAGAATAGTAGTGTTAGTCGCGTTGCTCGGCGCAACGGTGCCTGCCAGCGTCAGCTGAGTGTTAGCCTGCACAGAGGCTGCGCTCGTCATAGTTATACTTGTCACCGGTCTAAAGGCCGGTGTGGGTTTTACACTCCCAACGGTGCCGGAGCTCGTGTTTGAATAAAAGCTGTCCAGATTAGCAGCAGTAAAGCCGTTGTTGTCAAAGCGCACCGCATACTTGCCGGACGTATTAGTGACGCTGGCGCTATCCTTTATTTCCAACATATTTCTTGCGGGCGACGTGGGCGCGACATCGAAATAAATTGTGCCAGAATAATCATTACCTGAATTGGCGCTGCTTAACTGCGCGTTGCCGGAAATTGTTGTTTTGCCCGCGTTAGAAGTGTTCACACGAAGTGCCCATGATTAAGCGCTATCAGTCGCCGTAATTGAGCCGCCGGAAATGTTCACATTGCCGCCACCAGAACACGAAATACCGGTATTGACAGCATTAATCGAGCCACCCGACATATTGACGCTGCCGCTGCCGCCATTGTTTATTCCGGTACCTTGATTAGTGGCGTTAATCGTGCCGCTTAATATGCTGACGTTTCCGCTAGCAGCGCTACTCAGCCAAATCGCCGCACTTGCAGCACCGGCGATTGATAGCGTACCGCCGTTCAAAATTACATTGCCACTACTTGTGGAGGCGATCGTCCTGCCCGAAGCTGCGCCGCCGCCCACTGAGCAGGTATACTTTCCGCTGAGCACAGTGACGTCGCCCGTGCCGTTGTTGACGATAAGTTTTGTTACGGTATCTGCGCTGGGTGTCTTCAATTCCCCGTTACCGACGGAATCAATAAAGGTTACGGAGGCGCTGTTTTGTATGACAATCGCCCCGTTTACAGTACCTCTATTGGTAACGGTATGGCCGTTTAAGTCTATGGTTATCGACTTTGTCCCAGTTATGTAGACCGCAGAAGATACGCTGAAGTTGCCCGTTATTTTAATTGTACCGCCGTCGTCGACATTGACAGCCGCGGCGTTGAGCTCGGCCTCGCTGGACGCGGTCTCGGTTGCCGCCGCAAACGTCGCGTACGGCAGCAGTGCGAGCGTCAGCAACGCTACTGTCAACAGTGCAAAAATTTTCTTCATGCTGTTTCTCCCCAAAAAATATTTGTCTTCCTACGCACGATTTTGCCTTAAAAAAACAATTCACATAAAAGCGCAGTGCTGCATTCCTGCGAATCTGCCAAAGGTCAGGCAAAATATACAACTGGTAAATTTATATAAATTTTAGCACTTGCCGCACTCAAAGTAAAGCTTGTTTACTCAAAATGCGACCATTTTTCGTGACATTTTAGCAATATTTTGTAATTCTGAAAATGATCGGCACGAAATACCGCAGCGGCGCGTGCCGCCGCGCGGGTGTTGCTTTTACCGCGCCGGCAATGCTACAATATTTACATAAAAGCGGGGGCTGAAAACATGATTTATATTGTCGAGGACGACGGCGATATCAGAGAAATGGAGCGCTACGCGCTGACCAACAGCGGCTACGAGGTACGGGAATTTCCCGACGCGGCCGGTTTCTTCGAGCAGTGCGCAAAGCAGCGTCCGCAGCTCGTGGTTTTGGATATTATGCTGCCCGGCGGCGACGGCTTGTCGCTGCTCAAACGCCTGCGCGCCGACAGCGCGCTGCGGCGCGTGCCGGTAATGATGGTCACCGCCAAGAGTTCGGAAATTGACAAGGTGCGCGGGCTGGACGCCGGCGCCGACGATTACGTGGCCAAGCCCTTCGGGATAATGGAATTTATTTCGCGCGTCAAGGCGCTGCTGCGCCGCAGCGACGCCCCGGTAGTACCCGACACCGCCGAGCTTTGCGGCATAACCGTGGACGACGCGCGTCACACGGTTGTGTGCGGTTCAAAAAATGTCGTGCTGACAAACAAAGAATACGACCTGCTGCGCTGCTTAATGCTCAACAGCGGCATTGTGCTCAGCCGCCAAAAACTGATGGACGCGGTCTGGGGCACAGATTTTGCCGGCGGCAGCCGCACTGTTGACATGCACGTCACCACCCTGCGGCAGAAGCTGGGCGAACACGCGGCGGCAATAAAGACCGTGCGCGGCGTCGGTTACAAATTCGGCGAGTGAGCAAAAAATGAAAAAACTGCTGAAAAAAAGGATATTGCTCTGTTGGACGCTGGCGGCGCTGCTGGGCAGCGCAACATGCTTCGCGTGCATTCTTGCCGTGCTGCGCTCGCGCTCACTGCTGGCCGAGTCCGTAACGGTAAAGGCAGTGCTGTTGGCCGCCTGGCCGCGCCTGCTTATTGTCATGGCACTGCTTTTGCTGTTGGGCGTCGGTATTGCGGCGCTTATTAGCGAGCGCTCTCTCAAGCCGCTGCGGCAGCTGCCGCAGGAACTCAGCGGCGACAGCGGCGGGAGCTACGCCGAGGAGCTGCAGCCCATCGCCGAGGCTATGCGCGGCGCCGGACTGCGCTTAAAGGTACAGGGCAGCGACCTGCAAGCCGAGCGCGACAAGCTGAACACAATCACCCGCAGTATGCCGGAAGGTCTGCTGATACTCGACATAGACAAACATATTATTGCCGCCAACGACAGCGCCGCGCGGCAGTTCGGCTGTACCGGCAGCATTGTCGGACGAAGCCTTTACGACATCACCGACAGCTGGCAGCTTATTGAAAGTCTCGACCGCGTCGAGCCGGGCACCCTGCGGCAGCTGAGCGTAAACGGCGCCGAGGTCCATCTGCTCAGCGACCGCGTCTACAGCGACGGCCGGCAGGCGGGTTACATCTGCTTTTTGTTTGACCAGACAGACCGGCAGCGCGCCGAGCAAATGCGGCAGGAATTTACCGCCAATGTCTCGCACGAGCTGAAAACCCCGCTGACTTCCATCAGCGGCTACGCCGAGATGATAGAGACCGGCATGGCAAAGCCCGACGACATCAAAAAGTTCGCCGCCACCATCCACACCGAGTCGGCGCGAATGCTCGCTCTCATCAGCGACATCATTGAACTTTCCGAACTTGACGAGTCGCGCATACCGCTGAATTTCTGCGACGTCGACTTGCTGGACGTTGCTCGCGAGTGCTGCGAGTCGCTGGCTGTCGCCGCCGCTGCCCGCGGCGTAAAATTGGAGTACGGCGGACCACCGAGTCCCGTGCGCGCCGACCGCGACTTAATAAACGAGCTTTGCCGCAACTTGTGCGACAACGCCATTCGCTACAACGTGCCCGGCGGCAGCGTGCAAATTACCGCCGCCGACCACACTTTGCGCGTCGCCGACACCGGTATAGGCATACCTGCGGAACACCGCGCGCGCGTCTTTGAGCGCTTTTACCGCGTCGACAAAAGCCGCTCCAAAAAAACCGGCGGCACCGGTCTCGGTCTCGCAATTGTCAAGCACATTGCCGAACAGCACGGCGCGACAATAGCCATTGCCGCGCGCGAACCTCACGGCACGGTAGTTACCGTCAGCTTCCCCGAATAGAGTGCAAACCAACTGACGTCAGCGTGTTTTACAAAGCGCTTGTCATTTCTCCCCGCACATAAAAAGCCCGCCGCGAGACCAGCTCGCGGCGGGCATATTGTTTTGTAAATTCGGTCTCGCGGTTTCGGGTGGCTGAAACGGCGCGGCTGCGAGCCCCTGCCGCTTATTCCCCGTCCGCCTCGTCGTCGCCCATACCCAGCAGCCGGTCGCTGTCTATGCCCGGCAGCACGGTGACGTCGCGCAGCTTGCTGCGAATTTTGCGGGTGCGCACGCCAACGAGCTTGTCGAGCTCCTCGTTCGCTTGCGTAATGCGGTTTTGCGTCGTCTCCAGCACCGCGCCGAAACGGTCGAACTCGGTTTTGACCGCGCCGAGCACGTTCCAGACCTCGCTGCTGCGCTGCTGTATTGCCAGCGTGCGAAAGCCCATTTGCAGACTGTTGAGCAGCGCCGCCATCGTTGTCGGTCCGGCGACTGTTACGCGGTAGTCGCGCTGCAGCGTTTCGACCAGACCGCGGCGCACGACCTCGGCATACAGACCCTCTGTCGGCAAAAACATTACGCCGAACTCGGTCGTGTAGGGCGGCTCAACGTATTTTTCACTTATGTCCTTGGCAAAGCGCTTAATGCGGTTGCAAAGTTCCGTCGCGGCCGTCTCAATGCGCGCCGGCTCGGCGGCGTCGTAGGCGTCCATCAAATTGGAATAGGCGTCAATGGGAAATTTGGCGTCGATGGGCAGGTAGATAAAACGCCCCTCGTCCGCCGGCATCTTGACGGCAAATTCTACCCGGCAGCCGCTGTGCGGTCGGGTCTCGACATTTTTTTCGTACTGCTCTGTACTGAGTATTTCCTCAAGTATCGCGCCGAGCTGGATTTCACCGAGCACGCCGCGGGTCTTGACGTTGCTGAGCACCTTTTTCAAGTCGCCGACGCCGGCGGCCAGATTCTGCATTTCGCCCAGTCCCTTGTAGACCTGCTCAAGACGCTCGCTGACAACGCTGAAAGATTGCCCCAGCTTCTCCTCCAGCGTCTTTTGCAGCTTTTCGTCCACGGTCTCGCGCATTTTTTCCAGCTTTTTGCCGTTGTCTTCCTGTATGGCAGCGAGACGGTTTTCCATTGTCGTGCGCATATTGTCCAGCTTTTGCTCACTGAGCGCCGAAAAGCCGCGAAAGCGCTCGTCCACTGTGCGCAGCGAGTCGGTGACGCTCTTTTGCAACACCTCCTGCTTGCCGGTTATGGAAGCGGTCAGTTCTGACAGCCGCACGTCCTGACGCTCAAACGACTGTTTTTGCGATTGCGCGAGCACCGCGCTGAGCGTGGTAAAACTCTGTTGCGAGCCGGCAACTATTTCCTGGCGCGTCGCCGAAAGCTCGCCCGCTATCTTCTCTTTTACCGCCATAGCCAGCGCCGCGCTGTCGGTGCACCGCGACAGCTTGACCAGCACCGCAATGAGCAGCGCCGCGCACACCGCGGCAAGCGCGAGCGCCGCGAGCACAAGAATAACCATAGTTTTGTCTGTCATTCAGCCCTCCGGGGTTAAGCGCGGCCGGCGGATATTGCGCCGCTTGCCGCGCGATTTTGTCTGTTATTACAAAAAACATTGTACCATAAATCAATATCCCGCGACAGTGCTCATATAATTTAAATATGAAAAGGAAAATTATTCGCAAGACACTGTTCCAGTTCGCCGTCATACTTCTGTCGGCATTCATTCTCGGCGTCTACTCCGCAGCGGACGTCAGCACTGTCGACTCGTCGCAGCAAAGCGTTTGCGTCTATTTAACTTTCGACGACGGCCCCTCGGCAAACACCGAAAAAATACTCGATGTGCTCGCCGAGTACGAGGTACCGGCCGCCTTCTTTGTCAGCGGCCAATACCCGGAATACTTCCCCTTGCTCAGCCGCGCCGCGGCGGAAGGGCACTATGTCGCCGCGCACACCTACAGCCACGTTTTTTCCGAGATATACGCGAGCAGCGAGGCGTTTTGGGCCGACCAGGAACGCATATTGGATTTAATATTTCTCTACACCGCCGAACAGCCGCGGCTGCTGCGTTTTGCCGGCGGCAGCTCCAACACCGTCAGCTACAGCTACGGCGGCCGCGGGCTTATGCGCGAACTGATAAAGCAGGCTGAAAGCAGCGGCCTTGACTACGTTGACTGGAACGTTGACGCCTCCGACTCGCTCGGGCACGACTCGGTGCAGTCGGTCATCGCGCGCGTCGTCAGCGGCGTTGGCGACGTCAGCGGCCGGTCGGCCGTCGTTCTAATGCACGACACGCCCAGCGCCCCCTCTACTCCGCAGGCGCTTGCGCAGATAATTACCCAGCTGCGCGAGCGCGGCTATGTGTTTGCCCGCATAGACGAAATGCCCGACGAGTGTCACCAAACTCTGTAAATCTCCCTGCTGTGACAAATAATTAACAGAATATAAATTCGGCGGCGCTCAATTGCAATCGACGCCGCCTTTGTGTATTATATATTTGTGGAAAGTTGAGGATTATATGTTCGGCTATGTCACACCGTTAAAATGCGAGCTGCGCTTGCGCGAATTCGACGTATATAAGGCAGTTTACTGCGGTCTTTGCGATTGCCTGCAGCGCCGCTGCGGGTATTTTTCAAAGATTCTTCTCAACTACGATTTCGTTTTTTTGTCGATGATAGGCATTTCGCTGAGTGACTCGCAGCCAAAAATTGAGCGCACTCACTGCAATACCAACCCGCTTAAGCGCTGCTCAATGTGCCGGCACCCGGCCGCGCAGACCTATTCGGCAGCGGCGCTGTGTGTCAGCGCAAGCTGCAAGCTGCGCGACGATATTGCGGACGAGCACGGCTTAAAAAAACTGCGCGCCGCCGTGCTGCTGCCCACCGCCCGTGCCGCCGAAAAGCGGGCGCTGCGGCTGTATCCCGAGCTTGAAAGCGACGTTATTTTGCCGCTGTCGCGGCAGACCGCGGCGGAAAAAAACGCCGAGTGCACCCTTGACGCCGCAATAGACAACACCGCCGCCTCGCTGGCCGCCATTCTCGCCCACTACGCGCGCAACGACGACGAGCTGCGCATATTGCACCGGCTCGGTTATGTTCTGGGCAGATTCATCTACCTGGCCGACGCCGCCGACGACCTGGAACAGGACGTCGCAAAAAAGCGTTTCAACCCGCTGTTGCGCAAATTCTCTATTACCAAAGGCGACAGTACAAAACTTGCTAACGCGCGCAAATTCGCCCGCGGCGAAATGATGCTCGCCGCAGCGGAGGTCGGCGACTGTTACAATTTACTGGACATCAACAACTTTAAGGGTATATTGGACAACATAGTATATCTGGGACTGCGGCATACGGCTGACAGCGTATGCTCCCCCGAGCGGAAAGGAAATAAAACTAATGACTAATCCCTACACTGTACTCGGTGTAAGCAAAAGCGCCACCGACGAGCAGGTAAAAGATGCGTACCGCGAACTTGCGCGCAAGTATTCCGGCGACAGCTACGAAAACAGCCCCCTGTCGGACCTTGCCAACGGCAAAATGCAGGAGATTAACGACGCCTACGACCAGATAATGGCCGAGCGCCGCGTCGGCGCGGCACAGCAGCAAAGCGCCGCGCAGCAGCAAAGCGCCGGACAAACCTCGTCCACTAACAGCGGCGCCGCATACAAGGCCGGCACCGCCTACGCCGAACGCACCACCTACGCCGACAACAGCACTGGCCCGTCGTTCGCCGACGTGCGCAGCGCGCTCAACCGCAACGATATTTCGCGCGCCGAACAGCTGTTGGGCGCCATGCCCGCCTTCCAGCGCGGCGGCGAGTGGAACTATTTGATGGGGCGCGTCGCCTACGCCAAGGGCTGGCTAAACGACGCCGCCAACTACTACAACACCGCGCTGCGCTACGAGCCCAACAACAGCGAGTACAACAGCGCCGTGCAAGCTCTCAACACGCGCCGCTCCGGCAATTACAATCCCTACACCCGCGGCTACAACACCAACCAGCAAATGGGACAAAACTGCTCCGGCTGCGACGTCTGCTCCTCGCTGATTTGCGCCGACTGCTGCTGCGAGTGCATGGGCGGCGACCTTATTCGCTGCTGCTGAGATGAGAAACAGTAAAACCCTGCCGCTGGCACTCGGCGGCGTCTTCACCGCTGTGAGCGTGGCGCTGATGTTTTTCGGCTCGCTTATCCCCTTCGCGACCTTTACGGTGCCGGCCATTGCCAGCTTGTGCATAACATATATGATGCTGGAATTCGGCACTGCCACGGCGATGCTGGTCTACGCGGCAATTTCGCTGCTGTCGCTGCTTTTTGTGCCCGACAAGGAGATAGCGGCGCTGTTCGTCAGCTTTTTCGGCTACTACCCGGTGGTAAAATGCCTGTTTGAAAAGCACCTTGCCACCCCGCTGTGCTGGGCCGCCAAGGCCGCCGTTTTCAATGTTTCCACCGTACTGATGTACTGGGTCATTACCCGCGTTTTTATTGTCGAGTCCGTGCGGCAGGATTTTGCCGAATATGCCGGCTGGATGTATATAGCGCTGCTTGTCTGCGGCAACATCATGCTTGTCGTGTTCGACATCGGTCTGAGCAAGCTAATTTGGGCCTATCTGCGCCACTGGCGCGAAAAGCTGTTCAAGTCTGTCAAGTAAGACAAAGCTGTTTACAAACTGGCGCGCTACTTTTTTATTGTCATGCCGACGCACATGCCCAGCAGCATGCCCATACTGATACCCACCGCCAGGTTTACAACGCCGGTGGTCCCCAGCGCAACTCCCAAGCACATGCCGACGCACATGCCGTCTGTCATGTGGTTTTCTCCGGCGTCCTCGTCAGACGCCGTTTTCTTTTTCTTCGCGTGGTTTGCAAAAAGCAACGCGACGCAAATGCCGATAGCGACCCAGGGCAGCGCCGATGTCAAAAAATCTTTCATTTCTCTATTGCTTTCTCTGTGCAAAAGAACACAGTCTTACCGGAATTTCGTTTGCGGCGCTCACACCATTACCGCGTTCAAAACTCCGTGCAGCAGCATTGTGATATAGCAGTTTTTACATTTCAGCCGCACAAAGCCGAGCACGGCGCCGTATACCATACCCGCCGCGAGTTTGCTCAGCACCGCAAACCAGTTGCCCGCTGCGAGCTGCGGCAGAACATAGCCCAAATGCCACACAGTAAACAGAATTACGCTGCAAAAATATGTATATTTTTCCTTGTCAAACACGCTGTTAAGCCTGTTCCACAAGTAACCTCTGAAAACTAATTCCTCAAAAATCGGGGTGACGATGCTGCCGTACAGCAGCAAAAAAATCTCCTTGACGTCTCCGGAAAAATTTGACGGCACACAAATAAGAAAAACCGCCGCGGCGACCGTAACAATAATATAAAATTTACCGAAGTGTTCCGGAAATACCGACAGCGGCACTTTTTGCAGCTTTGCGTACAGCAATACCACGCCGCTGAGTACTATCATGACGGTCATAGTCGTCATTCGCGCGGCAAAAGGCGTGTTAACGACAAAGTTCTTAGCTACACTTTCAAAAAACATAAGCAGCAGTTGAAGAACTATTATGACCGCCGCAGCCTCGGCAAGAACTTTTCCTCTTGTCATTTTGTTTTGTCCTGTTTCCAAAGCCATTTTTGCCCTTTCACTTGTGCGCCAGGCGACGCAAGCGTCGCGGCGCTTTTACTTTTCGCCGTGGTTGCGGCGAAAAGCAAGGTAGCTGTCGAGTATCACCGCGGCCGACGCTGAGTCTATTGTGCCCTTGCGCTTTTTGCCGCGGGTGTTCGTTTCGTTCATGTAGCCTGCCGCGGTTTTGGTTGTGCCGCGCTCGTCCCACAGCTTTACCGGCACGTCGGGCAACTGCTCTTGCAGCAGCTCGGCGACGCGGGTGCAAAGCTCGGCGCGCTCGCCGCGCGTGCCGTTCATGTTTAGCGGCAGTCCCACCACCACCTGGCCCACCTGCCGCTCGCGCGCCGTCGCGGCTATCTGTTCCACTGTGCCGGCGACGCTGCGCTCGGTTATCATCTGCAGCGGTGACGCGAGCATTTCCGCGCTGTCGCACGCCGCAAGTCCGGTGCGCACATCCCCGTAGTCCACAGCCAATATTTTCATATTCACCTGCTCTTTTCCGTAATATCTTCGGCGCGCAAGTCGCCGAACTGCCTTGGAGCGGCAGTTGAAAGCACTGCATTTGCGGGGCAATCTGCGCTTGCAGGCGCGGCGTTGCCGCGCGCGCCGCCAAACACCGTGTTTTTAAGTTTACCACAAAGCCGCCTTCAATGAAACCGTTTTTCTTCGGCGGCGCGGCGCTCTCACTTTTTTCTCAGCACTATCGCGACAAAACTAAGATATTTGCCACCGCCGGCCGCCATAGACCTGCGGTCGGAAACGGCGTAATCGTTGTCCTGCCGCAGCCAGTCGTCCCAGACCTCTTTGTTGCTTTGCATCTCGCCCAGCGACACAATTTCGGCGCCGCTGCTTTGGCTCACCAGCGCGCGCCAGTAGTCGGCGTCGTGAAGGTATTCCAACTGCTCCGGCGTCCAGGACAGCAGCAACTCCGGTGGCAGTGAGTCGTGGCAGTCTTTTTTCATTCCCGGCACGGCAACATAGATATACCCGCCCTTTTTTACAAACGGCAGCAGCTTGTCGTCCAAATAATTCGGGTCGCGGCCGAAATAGTTGTAAGAGTCGGTGCAGACGACGGCGTCAAAAGTGTCCCTTTCAAAGGGAAGGTCTGTGGCGTCCGCCTTGACAGCGCGCAGCTGCTGCCGCGACAGGCCCACACCGTCAAAAAAGCTTTGAACCTGCTTCGGGTCGCTCCACAAGTCGGCGGCAAAGACAGTAAAGCCGTACTCTTTTGCCAAAAACATGCTTGTCAGACCCTGGCCGCTGCCAAGGTCGCAGACTACGCCTTTTTCAGCTATCAAGTTGCCGCTCAGCAATTCCTCTGTCAGTTTCAGCGGGTTGGGGCCCATTATCATCGACATATATTCGGCAGTTTCGTACTTTTTACTCAGTTTATATTCCATTGTTCGCTTTACCTCCCGCGATTCGCCTTGTTTATTTTGGAAATAAGTTTCGTGCGCTCTCTTTTAGCGGCAAGATAGCCGGCTGTGTTTGCCGCGTATTCGTTTTCGGCCTTTAATTTTTGGTACGAGGCAACGCGCTGCGCGCTCAATGTTCCGCCGTCGAGCGCCGCGCGCACGGCGCAGCCGGGCTCGCCGGTATGGGTGCAGTCGCTGAAGCGGCAGTCCGTGGCAATCTTTTCAATATCCTCAAACGCTGCGTCTATGCCTTTGTCCGCTTCCCGCATGCCCAACTCGCGCATACCCGGGGTGTCGACGACCAGCGCGCCGCCGGGCAGCCGAAACATTTCGCGGTGAGTCGTGGTGTGCTTGCCGCGGTCTTTTTTGCGCAAACCGTCGGTGCGCAGCTGACTTTCGCCCAAAAGCCGGTTTATCAGCGTCGACTTGCCGGTTCCGGACGAACCCACAAAGACCACCGTCTTGCCCGGCGTGAGGTAGGACGCAAGCTGCGAGCAGACGTCGGGCGCAAACGCCGAGCAGACAACAATATCAACGCCGGCGGCTATACTGCCGAGTGCGGCGCGTTTTTCGGCAATGTCGCCGCAAAGGTCGGCTTTGGTCAGCACTATTACCGGCACGGCGCCGCTGTCCCAGCTAAGTGCCAAGTACCGCTCCATTCGCCGCAAATTAAAGTCGTTATTCAGCGACATACACAAAAACGCCGTGTCAATATTCGCGGCCACGACCTGTTCGCCGCTCTGCGTCCCCGCCGCTCTGCGCAAAAAAGCGCTGCGCCGCGGCAACAGGCGGTACACCACGGCCTCGCCGTCTGTCGGCGTAAACATGACATAATCACCCACTGCCGGGAATGCTGCGGGCTCCAGCGCCGCATGGCGAAATTTGCCGCTAACCCGCGCGCCGAACTCGCCGCGCTCGCAAACAAGCGTAAACGCTCCTTTTTGCTGCGCAACGACTCTGCCGAGCATTTCCTCGGGATACTGCTGCGCAAACTCAGCAAAATGTGCGTCCACCAGCCAACCGCCGCGGGTGTCGCACCGGTGTGTTTCACTCAAAAGTTCTGTCTTCATAGCGCTTAAAATGCTCCCTGAGTGTTTTTTCGAGCTTTTCGGGGTCGGCGCCGCCGTCGTACATACTGTAAAAAAGAAACATCGGCCCGTAAAACTCCGCCGCGGCGTCCAGCGCCCTGTCAGGGTCACGAATAAACTGCGCAAACAGGTCCGCAGTATATCCCAGCGGCCCGCTGCAGATATATTGTTGGTAGAGCGCAGACATTTCCGCGCTGCGGTACTGCTCCAGCGTCAGCAGCCGCCGAAAACTGCACGCAAACGGATTCTGCGTCCAGTAGCGGTATTGGTCGGCGGCAAACGCGGTAACGTCGCTGAGCGGTACGCCGGTATAGGCCTTTCGGCTAATCTTAAGCGGCTGCGGCGGCAGCCGGTGTGCGTCGGCTCGCAGCGCGTCTTCCCTTTCCATGCGCGCAACTATCTGCTCAAAAATGTCCCGCTTGCTTTTGTAGTGCTTGTAAAGCGCGGCCTTACTCAGCGACAGCTGCGCGGCGATGTCGCGAACAGACACGGCCTCGTAACCGTTTTGGGCAAACAGACTCAGCGCCGCTTGCAAAATATTCTCCCGCGTGTCCATGTAAAGTCCCTTCGTAAAAAAACGTCCCGTCCCCAAGACGCCGCTGTTTGTTCTGTTACGTCCCTAACTGAGCAAAGCTCGCCCAAGAGCTGCGCCCGGCACGAGAAAAAGCATTTCACGCCGGCAGCCGCCAGATTAGGTGAACGGTCGGTTACTGTATTATAGTTAACGGTCGTTCACTTGTCAAGCAAATAATTAGCGCCGGGCGGCCAAAAGGCCGAGCGACGCGCTGTTTTAGACAATTATTCTCTGCCGGCCGTAAAGGCCGCATTGGCGCGCTGTCAGCGGCAAACATCAACTGATGCTCACCGGCACACTGCACAGCGGCAACATTGCCAAGTTAGTCAGACCGCAAATTTCCCCCTCATACACGCAGCGAAGTTCCGGCAGGTCGCAAAAATCCTGCGGCCGCATAAGCGACGGCGCTTTGGGAAGCTCAGCCGCGCCGGTGCTGGTCAAAACCTCGGCGACAAACTGAGAGCAGAAATAATGATACTCCTTCTCACTCTCAACACCCATGCGGCAATAAAACAGGCCGGCAGCGGAATATCTGTATTGTTCCTTGACGGCCAGCATGCCGTCTATTTTGCGCCTGACTTTTTCGTGCACGCCCTGTGTTACCGGCAACGCCAGCAGCATGCAGGGCATGTAGCGGTGATTGTCAAAATATCCTTTTTTTATGTTCTCGCGCACCAGCCCCGCCGGCAGCGGAAAGCGGACATACCTGCGCGCAAAGCTGCAAAGAGTTTTCAGTTCGCCGTCGTAGGCAATAGAGGCGTGGGTGTACTTGTCGCCTGTAGACTCGCCAATTGCCTTTGATACCAGCGTCTGCGAGCGGGTCAAAAGTATATAGACATATTTCATTATTTTTCATTCCCTTCGCTCAGCCCAGCGTCTGTGTATTCGTTAATTATAAGCTTTTGCAAACGCCGCGTCCACCTTTTTCTGTGGTATTCTCAGACACCATTGGGCCGAAATTGGCGTCAATCTCTTGAATTCGGGCGTTTTCCCACGAACCGAATCCTTGCCGAACAGCACTTTCACGCGGCGCGCGCAAAGCTCCGGCAAGGCCGAAAATACCGGCCTGCACCCTGCCGTGCCGGCAGGTTTGCCGCCCCGAAAAAGTGCGGCAGCGCCTGCCGCAAGCACAAAAAAGTATCAGTGTTGCCCGCGGCAGCCGCTGCGGCCGTAAGCCCCCAAAAATAATTATTCTGTCAGCGCGTCCGGCCGTCCGGACTGAAGCGCGGAAATATTGCGTTTTATTTTTTCTTTCGGCCAATCCCACCAGCGCAGCGACTGCAAGCGCGCTATTACGTCGTCGTCAAAGCGCCGGCGTATCGGTCTTGCCGGCACACCGGCGACGATGGTATAGGCGGGAACGTCGTGAGTGACTACCGCGCGCGCGCCGACGACAGCGCCGTTGCCGATGCTCACGCCGGCAAGGATAACAGCCCCAAACCCAATCCAGACGTCGTTGCCCACTACTATGTCGCCCTTGTTGTCCCAGGCCGACGCCACGTCGCTTTTGTCCAGTTGCCACTCCTCGAAAAATATCGGGAAGGTGTAGGTGGAAAGCGAGCTGAGCGAGTGGTTGGCGCTGTTGAATAAAAATTTTGCGCCGCAGGCTATCGAGCAAAATTTGCCTATTACCAATTTGTCGCGGTTTACCGGGTAATGGTAAAGGACGTTGTTCTTTTGAAAATCGAGCGGGTCGTTGACGAAATCGTTGTAAATTGTATAGTCCCCCACCGTCACCGCGGGGTCGCTGACAACGCTTTTCAAATATACTGTCTGTTTGTCCCCACTGCGGGGATATATTTTATCTGCCGGAACAGCCATATTGTCCTCCGTATTTTTATTGTTTTAAGTCTGCCCCGGCTATGACAATGCAGCGTTTCATCCCTGTCACCTCTGTGTGTTTTTGCGGCGTGCCTTCGGCAGCCGTTTTGCGTCAGCGCGCTTGCGCAAAGAGGCCGCGTGAATTTTCAAAAAATTACTATATTTATCGGTCTGTCTGCCGCACGCAGGCTCTGACAAACTTCAGCGGTACGTCCATGCGTTTTGCCGCTTGCTCTTCGCTCATGCCGCTGTCCAAAAAACGCCGACAGACAGCCTTCATATTCTCGCCGACTTCTATAATATGTCCGTCCGGGTCGAAAAAACGGACCGCCCGCTGTCCCCAGCGGTGCTCTTTTACCGGGTGCAGATAATTGACGCAAAGCGACTCAAGCTTTTGCGCAAAGGCGTCAAAATCATCCTCCTCAAAATACAGTTCCGCGTCCGTGCCGCCGTAAGCAACGCTGTCAACGCCGGTAAAACCCTTCCAGCTCGACTCGCTTTGCAAGCACACCCCGCCGCTGAGCGTAACGTTAGCGCCGAAGTCCTGCACGACGCGCAGGCCCAGTGTGTCGCGGTAAAACTGTTTTGAGCGCTCAATGTCGCCCACCACCAGCAGCGGATTTTTGAATTTCATTATTTTTCACCGAAAGCTATTATTTTTGCCGCGGCCGCCGCCGCGCTGATGTTCGAAACGTCTATTTTTACTGTGTCAAGCGCCGCGTACTGCGGCAGGCGGGCGACGCTGCGCTCTATCACATCCTTCTGCCGCAGACCGGACGCCACGTCCGCTTGCAGCCGCTGCCGCAGCTGCCGCTCGTCGCAGACGAGAGAAAAGTTCTTCACCCTCGTGTCGCCGAGTTCCAGCCGGGAAAGCAGGCCGTCAATAATTGCCTGCTCGTGCAGCACCCAGCAAAAGACAACGTTTTGAAAGGCGTCACAGCGCAAAAAGCTGTTGAGCAGGTAACAGATGTTGTCCGTAACCAGGCGCTTAGTCTGCGGCGTCAGCTGGAACGGGTGCATATCCCAGCACCAGTCGCCGTCGAGAAACACGCTGCGCGGCAGGGTGTTGTTAATTATTCGGCACACGGTCGTTTTGCCGGCGCCCATTGTGCCGCCGACTATGTAAAGTGTTTTCATTCTTTGTTCCTGCGGCTCTTCTGCTGCTTGCAGCTTGTCGCTCACGGTCTTTTCTGTGTAAGCAATTCCGTCCAGGCGGGCAAAAATCCCGCTTTTATCGCCACGCGCTGCGACGCTATGTGCGACACCGCCGTGCCGTAAAACGGCAGCGCCCCCCGCTCAATTACGGCGTTTTTCATCAGTGTTACCAGCGCCGTACCTATGCCGCGCCCCGCCGCTTCCGGCTCGACGTTTATGCCAATTTGCCACAGCAGCGCGCTGTCCTCGCTCGCGCCGGCCATTGCGAGTATTTTGCCGGCACTGAGCGCGGCGACGCCGAGAACATCGGGCGCGTCTTCGCAAAAGGCAAACGCCTCGTCAAAGCGCGCGTCGTCTGCAAAGCGGCTGATCTCGTCGCGCTCGTACCAGATCGTTTCCAACCCTTGTGTCGCCGCCGCGGTGGGCCGCGACGCCAAATAAAACGGGTGCACCTGCTTGACGCAGTACCCGTAAGCGGCAATTATCTCGCTGAGCCGCGCCAAAGGGCCGGCCTCCATAAACCAGCGGCCGTCATAGTCCTTCAGTGCCGGCGACAGTCGCGCCACTATGTCCTCGCGGCCGGTACACATCAATTTGCCGTTAATTGCGGCTATTTTCAAAAAGCAGTCGTCGCCGCCGTCAAAGCGCCGCCTGCCGTCGCGCGCGCAGTAAACGGTAAAAATATTCTCCGCGCTTAAGACCTCGTCTGCGGTGCAGCAGTAATCCAGCGACAACTGCATTGCCAGCGTTCGTTTTGCGCTCATTTCCATGTCTTTGCTCCGATTATTTTTTGTGCCGCCCGAACCACGGCCGCGCGTCCTCTTTAAATTCTTTGCGCGCGGGGTTGCCCTCGGCGCGGTAAAAGCGGTTGTTTTTGCTGTCGTATACTGCCGACCAGACCGTGTCGGCGTTTTTGCAGCGGTCATACTGGCACATAAAGCCGTACTTACCGGCCAATATGTCGCGGCAAAATTCAAACGAATAGCTGCCGGCATGCGCGCGCAGCGCGTTGTCAGCGGTGGCAAAGCGCTCTTGCGAGCGCCAGCTGTCAACGTCGGGCGGCGTGCGAAATTCCGCCATTTGCGGCGAAACAAAACAGTTGGCGGTGGCCACAAAGCATTCGCCGGGTTTCGGGTATCTTACCACCATGCGCACGGGGTTGCACTCGACAACCGCAACGTTTCCCTGCTTGTCGGCGAGCGTAATAGTCTGTGCCGAGGCTCTGGGCAGTTCTTTGAGCGCAGCTATTGCCGCGGCGGTCGTGTCGCATTTTTCCAAAATATAGCGCACCAGCATGCCGGCGTTATGGCCCGGCTTGTTCAGGTGCGGATAGAGAAAAGTCAGCGCGGCGACAAGCCCTTTTTCGTTCATGCCGTCCTCTATTTGAATAAAGGCCGTCGTATTGCCGTTAAATGCAAACGCGCCGTCAAGCGCGTAAAGGCAGTTCATATACAGCTTTTCAATGCTCACCAAAAAGTCGCTGTTTTTGCAAAGAAAAATGTTTTCCCGTCCGCAAGCGCAAACGCCGTACAGTGGTTTTGCGGCTTAAAGCAGTACATTGGGAAAAGAATATTCGCAATAGTCTCGAAAGAGCTGCCCTGGCCGTCAGCCATTCCCTGTATTTCGTTTACTACTTCCGGGTAACAACTGCGGTAATGCGGCAGACATTGCCGCGTAAAAGCTTTCAGCTCGTCGGTAATTTCGAACGTCGGGCAGCCGTCAATTATGTTGCCGTGCTCGGCAAGCAACTTGCCGTACTTGTACCCTGCCTCGTAGTGAGTGCCTTTGAACCTTGCGTGGTACACTGTTTTACCTCCGGACTATTACGCCCCGCAGCGCCTTGCCGCGCATTAGAAAAAATACAGTACCGTTAATATTATTATATACTTATCTATTTTTTATAACTGCTTTTTTTGTGAACACAGCGGTGCAATACCGCGTTGACAAACGGGGCTGCCGTCAGCTTCTTCTCGCTTGCTGAATCAGCTGTGTGAGTTTGTCGTACAGCTTTTCCGGCTCAATCGGCTTGGACAAATGCACATTCATACCGGCGTCCAGGCTCTTTTGCACGTCTTCGTCGTAGGCGTTGGCGCTCATGGCGATAATGGGAATTGTCTTTGCGTCGGGCCTTTTCAGCGCGCGGATTGCTTTTGCTGCCGCAAGACCGTCCATTACCGGCATGCGAATATCCATAATTACGGCGGCATATGCGCCGACAGCGCTGCTGGAAAACGCCTCAAGCGCTTGCGCGCCGTCTGCTGTGCACTGAACCTCGTAGTTTCTTTTTTGCAGCAGGCGTTTAATTATCTCCTGATTCAGCTTGTGGTCCTCAGCAAGCAGAATTCGCTCAACACGGCTCTTGTCACTGCGCGCAGAAGCAGCGTCTGCCTTGAGCGCGGTGCCGCTATTCAAAGCGGCCTGGCACTGCTCCTTAGTGGCAATCGGCATAGGCAGCCAAACTGTTACTGTCGTGCCCTTGCCGAGCGCACTGTCAATGTGAATGGTGCCGTTCATCAGCTCCACAATCTGTTTGGTGATACTCAGCCCCAAGCCGGTGCCGTTGTAGGCGTTTACGTTATCTGCGCGCTCGAAGGGCGTAAAGAGCTTTTTCTGGAACTCCTCGCTCATCCCTATTCCCGTGTCCTTAATCACGAAATCGCAGTACAGCACGCCGTCTTCCACGCGGTTGTTTTTCACCTGCAGCGAGACGCTTCCGCCTTCCGGGGTGTATTTTATGGCGTTGGAAAGAAGGTTGTAGAACACCTGGTTAAACCGGGTAATGTCCACATACACGTCGTAGCCCGTAGTCCCTTTGTCCCAGTCAAAATGGATTCCCCGCTGCTTGCACAGCGGTTCCGTCATGCTGTCCATATAACTGACAAAATCCGCATGCGTATAAACGCGAGGGCTCAGTGTCATTTTGCCGCTCTCTATGCGCGACATGTCCAGCACGTCGTTGAGCAGACCCAACAGATAGTGACCGGACGTTTTTATTTTGCCCAGGTCTTCTCTGAGCAGCTCCGGCTGCTCCAATTCTTCCATAGACAAGTCGGTTAAGTTCAGTATCGCTGTCATCGGCGTGCGAATGTCGTGACTCATATTTGAAAGAAATTCGCTCTTGGCATTTGTCGCCCGAAGTAAATCATCGTTCTTTTTTATCAGCGCGTTTGCGTACTTCTTTTTCTGGCGTGTGTTCGTCAAGTAAAAATGTTAGCAAAAGGTCCCCGAAAAGGTTAGCACCTT
>CAYZIL010000019.1:0-43488 GCA_964478515.1 uncultured Faecalibacterium sp.
CGAGGACTGCACGCCGTCGCTCTCCCAGGCGCAGCGGCTCAAGAAAATTTCTCAGGACGGGCAGTTCACGAAGGACACCGTTTCGGATATGCTCGCGGAGGAAAAGCCCAACCAGAAGGAGCAGATCCGTTTCAAGGTGGAGCACCTGCGCAAGTATTTTCCCCGTGACTATACGCCCAAGCAGATGGAGGACACTGTGGAGCGGCTGCTCATCGAATGGCAGCGCAGGCGCACCCGGCAGGAGCGCGAGGAACGGTGACGCGGGACTTGGGGAAAAATGTGCGGACTGCCGACACCGCACCTTTGCGGAGCCAAGGCGGTTTCACTACAATGTGGGAAGGAGCGGCGTATGCTGATCTATACGCTTTATAAGCAGGAGCTGAAAAAAGCCTATCTGGGCAAGCCCTATGAGTGCTCGGTACGGGAGGAGGCGCAGGAGATTGACGTCAGGGCTTACAACCTTGCGCTGCTGCGCATCATGCTGAAGAACTACCCGCTGACCGGTCTCGGCGCGGCGGCCTGACAAAGAGGAGGAAGCAAATGAACATTGTTGAAAAACTGGAAGCACGGGGCATCGTGCCCCGCGCGGCGCTGTACGCCCGGTTTTCGTCGGACAACCAGCGGGAGGAATCCATTGAGGCGCAGCTGCGCGCCATGCACGATTTCTGCGAGCGCAACCGCATCACGGTGGTACGGGAATTCTGCGACCACGCCCGCAGCGCCACCACCGACGACCGGCCGGAGTTCCAGAACATGATCGAGGCGTCAAAAGAACACGACTTCGACCTCGCCATCGTCCACAAGCTGGACCGTTTTTCCCGCAACCGCTACGACAGCGCCTACTACAAGCGAGAGCTGAAGAAAAACGGCGTCACCCTGATGAGCGTGCTGGAAAATCTGGACGACAGCCCCGAAAGCATCATTCTGGAATCGGTGCTGGAGGGCATGAGCGAATACTATTCCAAAAACCTTGCCCGCGAGGTGATGAAGGGCATGCGGGAGAGCGCCATGGACTGCCTCTACACCGGCGGCTTCGTGCCATACGGCTTTGTGGTGGACAAGGAGACCTACAAGTACCAGATCAACGAGTACGAGGCCGAGGCGGTGCGCATGGCGTTTCGGGACGTGGCGGACGGCGTGGGCTACAACGAGGTGCTGACCAAATTGAACGGCATGGGCTACCGTACACGTTTGGGCAATCCCTTCTGCAAGAGCACGCTGTACGAAATGCTGCGCAACGAGAAGTACGACGGTGTTTATGTGTTCAACCGCGCGTCATCAAAGAACGAATCCGGGCGGCGAAACAACCACTTGAGCAAGCCGGAGGACGAGATGATCCGCATCCCCGGCGGCATGCCGAGAATCGTGGACAGCGAGACCTTTGCCCGGGTACAGAACATCCTGATCGGGCGCAAGCACAAGTCGCCCTATTCCAAGGCCATCGAGACCTATCTTCTGGCCGGAAAGGTGCACTGCGGCCTCTGCGGCTTCTCCTACAACGGCAACCGGCAGTTCTCTGGCAGGACGAAAAGCAAGCTTGTGACCTACCGCTGCGGCCACCGCCACAACACCGGCGCCAACCACTGTCTTAACAAGGACGTGAACCGGGACTATCTGGAGGACTTCGTCTTAAAGCGCATCGGCGAGATCGTATTTGACGAGGCGCGCATCCCGGCGCTGATCCAGGCCTATTACGATTCCTGTAGCGACCTCATCGGCGAAGCGGCGAACCGTCTGCGGGAGATGCGGCAGAACCTGAAGGTGACCGAGGAGCGCATCGCCAACATCGTGAACGTCATCGCCTCCACTGGCAGCGCGTCGCTGGCGCAGAGCCTGACCGAGCTGGAACAGAGCCGCGAGGCGCTGCTCATCCGCATCAAGGACGAGGAGACGGGGCTCGTCTCCCGCAAGATCGACGAGGAGGAGATCGTCGCCGCCTACCGTCGGGCAAAGGAACTGTTTGAGAGCCGCAGCCTGCCCCAGATGCGCCAGCTCGTGAACCTCTATCTCGACAAGGTGCTCGTCTACCCCGGAATATGTGGAGATCCACCTGAACAGCATCCCCGGCAGCCACATCCCGTCGTCAGTGGTTGACACACCCGCCCTCGGCGGGTTACATAGCTATCGTTTCGATATCAAAACCGGCGAAAAAGTCCCGAAAAAAGGCAGCAAAAAAGGGAGCCAACATCATGATGGAATCATCATAACATTGGCTCCCGCTGGTGGAGGCGAGGAGAATCGAACTCCTGTCCGAAAACCGGTCAGCATGAACATCTCCGGGCGCAGTACGCTGACAAGATTCCCCCGCCGGCAGGCGAGCGCACGCGCCGCCGGGTCGGTAGCTTCATATTTACATGGCGGCGGCAAAGCTTACGCCGTTCACGTTCACTGCTAAAGTTACGCCGCGTCGGACTTAGCAGTCATGATCCGATACGACGGTAGCGGGCTTAAGCCGCTACAGCTAAACTATTATTGTTGTTAGCTATTTTTTTTCGGAGAGTTTTAAGCGTTTCTCCGCCGCTGCCCGCTTTTCCTACCTCTTGATCCCCGTCGAAACCATTACGCCCCCATAATAACAGTGTTCTTTTCAGCGCGCGTCGCGTCCCTTTCCCGTGCGGTCCATCTCGCGCTGCGCGCTGCGCTTTGCGTCCGTCTCGCGCTTGTCGTACAGTTTTTTGCCGCGGCACAAACCGACTTGTACCTTGACTCGCGAATTCTTAAAATATAGCGACAGCGGCACCAATGCCAGCCCCTTTTGCTTGACGTCGCCGAACAGTTTGAGTATTTCGCGCTTGTGCATAAGCAACCTGCGTTCGCGCACCGGGTCGCGGTTGAAAATATTTCCCTGCTCGTAGGGACTGATGTGCATTTGTTTCAAATAGAGCTCGCCGTTTTTTATTTCGCACCAGCTCTCCTTTAAATTTACCGCGCCGGCCCGCACCGATTTCACCTCGGTGCCCGAAAGTTCAATACCGGCCTCATAGCTTTCCAGCACAAAAAACTCGTGCCTTGCTTTGCGGTTTTCGGCTATCAACTTTGTTCCCTTTTGCTGAGCCATAGGCCGATACTCTTACAGTTCCTTCCTGCCTTGAAGGGCACGACACAGCGTCTCCTCGTCGGCATATTCAAGGTTGCCGCCCACCGGCATGCCGTAGGCAAGCCGGGTCACTTTTACACCCAGCGGCTTGATAAGCTTTGAAATATACGCCGCTGTCGCCTCACCCTCCACTGTCGGGTTAGTCGCCATAATTACCTCGCGCACGCTGTCGTCCGCCGCGCGGCGCACCAGTTCCTTTATAAACAGCTGCTCTGGGCCGATTCCGTCCATTGGCGAAATTAGCCCGTGCAGAACGTGGTACAGCCCGTTATAGTCGCGCGTCTTTTCGAAAGCGGCGACGTCGCGCGGGCTTTCAACAACGCAGATTACCGAGCGCTCACGCGACGGTGACTCGCAAATTGCGCACAGCTCGCGGTCGGTAAGGTTCATGCACTTCGGGCAACGGTGGACATTTTTGTGAGCGTCTGTAATAGCCGCCGCAAAATCCTCCGCGTCCGCTTCGTCCATGGCAAGTACCCAGTAGGCGAGACGCGCCGCCGTCTTGCGGCCGACCCCGGGCAGCGCGGCAAATTTGTCTATAAGCTTTTCAAGCGAGGGTATAGTGTACGACATATCACATCAGTCCCGGCAGCTGCATACCGCCGGTCACTTTCTGCATCTGTTCGGTGTAGTCGTCAGACGCCGCGCTGACAGCGCCGTTGACAGCCGCTGCCACCAGGTCTCCGAGCATCTCGGCGTCCTGCGGGTCAATGACTTCCGGACTTATCTGCACGCTGAGTACCTCGTGCGCGCCGTTGACGGTAGCCGTAACCATACCGCCGCCGGCCTGGGCAGTGTACTCTTTTTGCTGCAGTTCCTGCTGCAGCTGCTCCATTTCCTCTTGCATCTGCTGGTACTGTTTCATCAAGTCGCCGCGGCTTTTGGCGCCGTAGCCCTCGGGCAGATGTGATCTCATTGTTTATCCTCCGATGATCTTTGTATCTATGTCGAGCGCGCGGGCTTTTTCGGCCAGCGCGTCGATGTGCGGGTCCTCTGCCGGCGCCGCGTCTTCACTGTACGGGCCTATGCCCATGCGCCTTCCGGTCTCGGCGGTGATGGCCTGTTTGAGCAGTTCTTTTTGGTCCTCGTTGTTGCGGATGTAGTCGATAAAAATCGGCCCGGCGTCAATAAGCACGCGGTTTTCCCGCACAAAGGCGCGCGAGTTTTCGAGAAAAGCACCCAGCGCACCGTTGCCGCTGCCGACTCTTTTTACTATTCTGCCCCAGCATTCAAGTTCGCCCTGCTGCGGCGCGGCGCTCTGCTGGTTTGTTTGCGCGCTCGGCTCAAGCGCGGCCGCCGCGTTTGCCGGTCGGCGCGTCTCGTTTTCCGAGTCCTGCGGCGCCGGTCGCGGCTGCGGCTTTTTTGCCGCCGGCGCGTCTTTTTCGGCCGCTGCTTTCGCAGCCGGCGGCGCGACGGCGCTCTCGTCGCAAAGGTCTATGAGCGCGAGCTCCAGCGCCAGCCGCCTGTCGGTGCTGCGGCTCATTGAGTCTATTGCTGTATTTAACTTGTGTATTACCGCGAAAATGCGCTGCAGTTCATATTTCTGCGCCGCATTTTTATATTCTGCCAATTCCTCGGCGCTGCACTCGTCGGCCAAAGTGCCGCCGCCCAGCTTGCAGAGCATCAGGCAGCGAAAATGGCGGGTAAGCTCACGGCACAGCCGCACCGGGTCGACAGAATCGCCGTACAGCCGCGCTGACAGTTCCATCACCGCCGCTAAATCCCGCCCCGCTATAAGGTCGCCGAGCTCAAAAAGATAGCTGTTGTCGGTAACTCCGGCCAGGCGCGCGACAGACTCGCGCGTCAGCCGCCGGTCGAGCGACGAGCAGGTATCGAGTATGGAAAGCGCGTCGCGCATAGAGCCGTCGGCAAGTCGGGCAATAAGCTCGGCAGCGTCGCCGTCAATCTCTATTTCCTCCGCCGCGCAGACCTTCTGCACATATTTGACAATATCGGTATTGGTCAGGCGCTTGAGGTCAAACCGCGAGCAGCGGGAAAGAATAGTTGCGGGTACCTTGTATATTTCGGTGGTGGCGAGAATGAACATGACGTGGGCGGGCGGCTCTTCCATAATCTTCAGCAGCGCATTAAACGCGCCGGCGGAAAGCATATGCACCTCGTCAATAATATATACGCGCCGGCGGCAGACACTCGGGGTAAACGCGGTCTCGTCGCGCAATTCGCGAATATTGTCAACACCGGTATTTGACGCGGCGTCGACCTCGGTGACGTCGAGTATGCTGCCGTTGTCAATGCCCTTGCAGATGTCACACTCGCCGCACGGCTCGCCGTCAACGACATGCTCGCAGTTGACGGCCTTGGCAAGTATGCGCGCAAAGGTAGTCTTGCCCGTACCGCGTATGCCGGTGAGAATGTACGCGTGTGACAGCCGGTCGTTGATTATTTGGTTTTTGAGCGTGGTGACTATGTCCTGCTGACCGACAATATCGGCAAAACGCCGCGGCCGCCATTTGCGGTATAGCGCCTGATGCATGGACACGCCTCCTTCTCTTACAGCAAGCGCTTTTCGGCATGAAGACGGACAGGATAAACTGCGGCACACAGGAGTATCCGCTTAATGCTGCTCGGTTCCCCGCCTGACATGGTTCACGAAGTCCCGTCGCGCAGGTCCCGCCCGTCTTCACGCCGAAAAGCGACCTATCTTTTGAGATTATATTATATACTAAACCGGCCGGCTTTACAACAAAAAACGGCGCCGACTTAAAAGCCGGCGCCGATAATGGCCTTTATTTTACTATTGTTCCGTACACTTCGCCGCCGACGCAGCCGGCGTTGCCCTCGTCGGTGTCGACATGCATGGCAAGTTTATATTTGTCGCTGACGCGCACCACGGTGTCGCCGTACACTATGGCGCGGCCGGCGCCGGTGTCGACGCTGACGCTGACAATTTCTCCGTCGCTGACGCCGAAAACCTTCGCGTCTTCGGGAGTCATATGTACATGGCGCTTAGCGGCAATTACGCCCTCGTCAAGCGCTATTTCGCCCGCCGGTCCGCGCAGCACGCAAGCGGCGGAGCCCTCGGTATGGCCAGACTCGCGCACCGGAGCTACTACTCCGATACTGCGCGCGTCGCTCAATGATATTTCAACTTGCGTCTTGCTGCGCACCGGGCCGAGAATGGAGACATTGGCAAGCTCGCGCTTGGGTCCGACAACGCTTACGCGCTCCTCGCTGGCAAACTGGCCGGGCTGTGAGAGCTCTTTTTTCGGCGTCAGCTCGTAGCCCTTGCCGAACAGAGTCTCAAGGTCCTTGTCTGTAACGTGGACATGGCGCGCGGAAACTTCAACCAGAAACTTATTTTCCATAATATATGTACTTCCCCCCACCTTCTCCATTATTCTACCAACTTCACCGCCTCAATTCAAGAGCCGTCGCCCGCGCGGCAATAAAAAGCGGGTCCCCGCAGACTGGGGACCCGCTTTATCTCTTTTCCCGCATTTTGAACTTGGTACCGGTTCAGATTCCGAGCAAATCGTATATCCGGCTCTTGGGTACAGAACCTACCGAGCGCTTTATTTCGGCGCCGTTTTCAAAAACTACCAGCGTCGGAATGCTCATTACGCCGTACCTGGACGCCAATTCGCCGCACTCGTCGACATTCAGCTTGCAGACTTTGGCCTTGTCAGTCTCCTGCGCAACCTCGTCTACCAGCGGCGACAGCGCCCGGCAAGGGCCGCACCACGACGCCCAAAAATCGACCAGTACAGGTTTGTCGGCTTGCAGCACTTCTTTTTCGAAGTTGTCGGGAGTAATTGTAATTATCGCCATAATTGCTCATCCTTTCTGTGTTGGGTCTCTCTTGCTGTATTCAGTATATCATACTGTAACTAAAAAATACACAGTTGGGACGAAATTTTCAATTTGTTCATATTTTACCTATGCGCCCAAGCGGGCGACGTTGTCGGCGCTATCGCTTACAAAAGCGGCAAGACGGTCGGCGGCGTCGTTGTAATTTGCCACCCAGCCCCAGCGCGCCAGCGTGTAGTCGCCGCTATGCAGCGCCTGAATATACTCCTGCGCCGGCAGGGCGCGTATTTCCACCGTGACGCCCAGCGCTGCTAGCTGTTCGCAAATAAGCTGTGCGAGTGCGACGTCTTGCTCGCTGTCAACGGTGAGATATTCCAGCGTCGGCAGCCCGGCAGCGTCCACACCGGCCGCTGCGAGTTCCTGCCTGGCCGCGTCAAGGTCGGCAACTGTGCAGCCGTCGTCCTGCCGCCAACTGCCGCCGCTGCCGTTTGGCGTCTGCGCCGGCACAAAGTAACTGCTGGCCGCGCGTCCCTGCGCGCCGAGAGCCGCAAGCTGCTCGCGCTCAAGCGCCAGTGAAAGCGCGCGGCGCACCGCCGCGGCTTGCTGTACGTCAAGGTTTTCAAACCACTTCGAGGTGACGTTGAACACCGCGCAAACCGTGTTCACGGTGCGCGCGCATTGGGCGCTTTGCTGCATAGCAGCGGGAACAGTGTCGCAAAAATCCAGCGCGCCGGCGGCAAATTCGGCCGCCGCCTGCTCCGCCGGCGGCGCTGAAAACTCCAGCGTCTGCAAGGTAACCTCGTCGGCCGCATAGTAGTACTCGTTGCGCTTCAATACCAGCCGCTCGCCGTCAAAATCCGCGACAGCAAACGGTCCGCTGCTGGAAATTTCACCGCTCTCGCCGAAAGTGTCATTTTCCGCCTCGCTGCATTTTACCGGCATGAACACAGGGTGGCAGCACAGTTCGGCAAGGTACACGCACGGGCGGGACAATACCGCTGTGAGCGTGAGTTCGTCCTCGGCCGTTACGTCTATACCCTGCTCGCTGCCGTAGCCGCTGAAGGCCGCGAAAAGATAACTGTAATTGGCGTCGGTCGCGGGGTCGGCTGCGCGGCGCCAGGCCGCGGCAAAATCGGCGGCGCTCAGCGCGCTGCCGTCCGACCAGCGAAGTCCGTCCTTTAGTGTGAACGTCCATATCAGGCCGTCGTCACTGACCGCGTAAGACTCGGCTAATTCCATAGCCACCGTGCCGTCGGCCGCGTAGTGGCAAAGGCCGCTGAACATGTTAAGCGCCACTGTGGCGCCGCCGACGCCGCTCAGCGCCGGGTCAAGACTTTGCGGCAGCGACGTGAGCGCGGCTGACAGCACCGTGCCGCCGCTGACGCGGGAAAAATCTTTGTCCGCATACGGCGTTGTCGTCAGCGCGCTGAACGCGGTGCCAAGCAGCCAGTCGTCGCCGACGTCATAGAGCGCGGCTACAGCGCCGCTGTGATTGAGCAGTTCTTCAGCCTCGCGCAGCAGCTGCGCGCGTGAAAGCACGTCAGCTTCGCGTTCAGCGGCCGAGACCAGCTCGTCGTAGACCTGCCAGTCCGGGCCGGACACGGCGGCACTTTCGGCGCCGCCGCACGAACACAAAACAAGCGCACACAGCAGCACTGCGGCGCCGGTGCGCACTAACCGAAAAAGAGCGCTCATTTGCGCTCCTTTTCAATATCCATTATCATCTGTACGCGGGTGGCGTGACGGCCGCCGAGAAACTCCGCTTCCAGAAAATTGTCCACTATCATTTTCGCGAGCTCCGGCCCGACAACGCGCGAACCGAAGGCAATAATATTGCAGTTGTTGTGCTGCTTACTGAGTCTTGCAGTGTAAGGCTCGCTGCAGACCGCGGCGCGGATGCCGCGCACCTTGTTTGCCGCAAGCGATATGCCCACGCCGGTGCCGCAAATAAGTATGCCGCAGTCGGCCTCGCCAGCGGCGACCGCCTCGCCGACAATCTTGCCGTATTCCGGGTAGTGAACGCTGTCGTGCGTGTCGGTGCCGAAGTTTATTACCGTGTGGCCTTTTTCCTCGACATATTCTTTTATCTCGTTTTTGAGCTCGACGCCGGTATGGTCGTTACCGATGGCAATTATCATTTTTACACCTCTGACTTGTCATTTTTGATTTATATTTTGCACGGGCGCCGCTGCACCCAGAGCTATTCTATCACGCCGCCGGCGCCTTTTCCACCCCGAGAGCCGTCTTTATTGCCGCGGTGCGACGCCGTCGGCCGACGGGCTCGCCATACCGCCGATAATTCGCAGCAGCTCCAGCGCGCTGTGGAACGCGCGGCGGCCGCCGTCGGGAAAAATTACGCAGCCCTGCCAGCTCGCCTTGGCGCGGTACTCAAGGCGCACGCTGAGCTGCGGGGTGTGCGTTTTTGTATATTCGTCGCTGTTTTGCGCTTGTGCTTGAACGCTGCTCGCCGCGGCGTCGTCCAGCCGGCGCAAGACGTGCGTCGCTTGCGGGTAGTCGCAGGCGTTGCAAAGGCCCTCCAGGACGGCCGCAAAACCCACCAGATTGTCAAAGTGCCACATCTGCCCGGCAGCGCGGTGCACGACGTAACCGCTGATATCCGCGCCGGCGTTTTCAACATATACGTCTGTGTCCAGATATCCGTCGGGATAGAGATTTTGTTCTGCGAGCATGGTCGCCCTCCGCTTCCGGACCGCGGCACGCGGTCTCCTATATAATGATAATATAAATTACGACGTCAATCAATAAGAATAACAAAGTTTTGCCGCGGCTGCGCGCGCCCTTACGCCTGCTTTGGCCGAAAATATTTTTCGCTTGTCTTATCGAAAGCGGCGCTTTATAATGATAATAATAATATTTAAGACCATATTCCGCATTTATTCTGTTTGTTTCCGCACGCTGTTTTGCAATATTGGTAATTTTTCCACCATAGACAGGAGAAGCTTGTGATTGCAGACCGCTCACAGCCGTTTTTGAAAATAACCACTCTGGGCAGCTTTTCTGTCCGCTGCGGCAACAAGATTCTTTCAGACAACTCGTCTCGCTCCGGGATGGTCTGGAAGCTGTTTAAGTTTATTCTTACCAACCGCAGCGCACCGATAGCTATCGACAAAATTATTGACACCCTTTGGCCGGACGAGGGGCCGGAAGACCCGCAAAAGGCGCTGTACACCCTTATGTACCGTCTGCGCGGCCTGTTAAACTCCGGTTTTACGGACGACTGTAATTTTATTACATTTTCCCACAACTGCTACATTTGGAACACGGGCGCGCCTTACGAGCTGGATGTGGACGAATTCGACGCGGCGCTCAGCAAGGCGCGCAGCAGCGAGTGCGACGACGCGCAGCGCATTGCCCTTTGCCGCCGGGCGCTTGAACTTTACGCCGGCGACTATCTCAGCGAGTCGGCCTTTGAGGGCTGGGTGCTTCCCGCCGCCAACCATTACCGCCGGCTCTACTCGAACGCCGTCACCATGCTTACCACTTTGTATGCGGCCGCCGGCGACTACGCCAGCGTAATAGACTGCTGCGAAAAAGCAATTGCTGTCGACCCATTCGAGGAATCCCACCACTGCGCGCTGATAAACGCGCTTATTGAGCTCGGCCGCTACACGCAGGCAATGGCACAGTACGAGTACATTACCGGAATGCTCTACCGCGAGTTGGGCATAAACCCGTCTGACCAGCTGCAGGAACTGTTGCGGCGCATCCAGCGACACACCGAGGACGTGCAGTATGATTTCAGCTCCATAAAAGGTAACTTACAGGAGCAGCAGTCGCAAACAGGCGGCGCGTTTTGCTGCGATCTCGCTACATTCCGCGAAATCTACCAGCTGGAGCGGCGCTCCCTTGAGCGCAGCCGCGCCTCGGCGTTTCTTGTCTGTTTGTCCGTGCTGACGCCGCAGCATACCGTGCCCACAAACGACACTCTCTCGCGCGCGTTCCCGCTGCTCAAGCGCACGGCGGTATTCAATTTGCGCCGCGGCGACGTCGTCAGCCAGTTTTCCCGCTCCCAACTTTTGATGATACTCTCGGGCACAAGCTATGAAAGCTGCGAGGTCGTAGTTTCCAGACTTATTAAGCGCTTCGAGACCGACTATAGTGGTGAGGCTGTGCGGGTTTCGGTAAATATGGACTCCATACTCGCCGACAGTCTTGACAGCCGCGCCATTTGACCACTTGCGAACAAAATAAAAGTTCGCGCCGGACCCGTCGTTCAAGAGCGTCCGGCGCGCTGTCATATGTAACAGCTGCGGACGGTTTTGTCCGCTCATGAACGGAGGCAAAAAACGGAACTGCGCGCAGAAGTCGACTCAATAATTAACGCCGCGCTGGCGGCGGCCCAGCCGGACGACGCCGTTCGCCGCGCCATTGACGAGTTTGCTATCAACGACGGCGGCACGGTGATGCTGCTGGCCGTCGGCAAGGCCGCCTACGGCATGGCCAAAACCGCCTGTTCTGTGCTCGGCAGCCACATCACCCGCGGTATTGTCATTACCAAATACGGCCACGGCGGCCCCGCGCTGCCCTGCTGCGAGGTCTACGAGGCCGGCCACCCCATTCCGGACGACAATTCCTTCGCCGCTACCCGCCGCGCCGTTTCGCTGGCCGAAAGTCTCGGCGCCGGCGACCGTCTGTTGCTGCTGCTGTCCGGCGGCGGCTCGGCGCTGCTGGAAAAGCCGCTGGTCTCAAACGCGACTTTACAAAACATCACCCGCAGCCTGCTGAAAAGCGGCGCCGAAATCGGCGAGATAAACACCATTCGCAAGCGGCTTTCCGCCGTCAAGGCCGGCCGCTTCGCCAAAATCTGCGCGCCGGCGCACGTCTATTGCGCGGCGCTGTCCGACGTGCTCGGCGACCGCCCCGACATGATTGCCTCCGGGCCGGTCAGCCCCGACAGCTCCACGTCTGCCCAGGCGCTGGCAATAATTAAAAAATACAAGCTGCGACTGAGCGCCGACGTCATTGCGCTGCTGCGCGAGGAGACGCCGAAAAGACTCGACAACGTCAGCTTTCGCGTTATCGGCAACCTTGCGACAATGTGCGACGCCGCGGCGCAGCGCTGCCGCGAGCTCGGCTACGACACCGAAATATTGAGCCTGCAGCTTAATTGCGAGGCGCGCTCAGCCGGAGAATTACTTGCCAAGCGCGCGCAAATGCGGCAGTCCGCCACCCAATCATTCGCCCTGCTCGCCGCCGGCGAGACCGTTGTCAAGGTTCGCGGCAACGGTCTTGGCGGCCGCAACCAGGAACTTGCGCTGGCGGCCGCAATCGGCATTGACGGGCTGAGCGACACCGCCGTTTTTTCGGTCGGCTCGGACGGCACCGACGGTCCAACCGACGCCGCCGGCGGCTATGTCGACGGCGACAGTGCCGCGGCGCTGCGTGCCGCCGGCGTCGATATTGACTCGGCTTTAAGCGACAACGACTCCTACCACGCGCTGCAAAAGTGCGGCGGGCTGATAATCACCGGCGCGACCGGCACCAATGTCAACGACCTTTGCGGTCTGCTGCTGCGGCGCTGAGCCCGCCTGCGTAAATTGCGGCGCGCCTGTTTGCCGCAGTTGCCTGCGGCACGCGGATGTGCTAAAATCAACGACAGAAAAAAGAACGGACACTTGTGAATGACACTGGTATTAATCGTAATTTATTTTTGCTTTATCAGTTTGGGCCTGCCGGACTCGATTGTCGGCACAATCTGGCCGCTCGCGCACCTTGAGCTCGGCGTGCCGCTCGCCGCGGCCGGCGCAATTTCCATGGTATGCTCGGTGGGTACCATACTTTCCAGTCTTTTTTGTGTGCGGGTAGTGCGCGCGCTGGGCACCGCGCGGGTGACGGCCATCAGCATTTTTCTCACTGCCGTCGGCATTGTCGGCTACAGCTTTGCACCGTCGCTTATCTGGATGATGCTGTTTGCCGTGCCGCTCGGTTTCGGCGCCGGCGCAGTAGACGCCGCGCTGAACAATTTTGTCGCTCTTCATTACAGCGCCCGGCAGATGAGCTGGCTGCACTGTTTTTGGGGCATAGGCGCGACGGCCGGTCCCATCATTCTTTCCGCTTTCCTTGCCGGCGGCATATGGCGCAGCGGGCTGCGTGTAATCGCCGGCATTCAGTTCGTACTGCTCGTAAGCGTGCTCGCCGCACTGCCGCGCTGGCGGCAGCTTGAAACCGCCGCCAACAGTGCCGAGACAAAACAGACCGGCGGACTGCGCGACGGACTGCGTCAGCCGGGCGCGCTCAGCGCAATGCTGGCCTTCTTTTGCTATTCCGGAGTCGAGGTCACTGCCGGGCTTTGGGCAAGCAGCTACCTGGTAGGCTACCGCGGCGTCGGCGCCGACACTGCGGCGCGCTGGGTCTCGCTGTACTACGCCGGAATAACGCTCGGCCGCTTTTTGGTCGGCTTTGCCGCCGGGCAGGTAAAAAACACCGCGCTTATCCGCGGCGGCGAATTGACACTCAGCGCCGCGTGCGTGCTGTTGCTGCTGCCGCTCGACGCGCGCTTGGCAATGCCGGCGCTGATATTGCTCGGGCTCGGCTGTGCGCCGATATTCCCCTGCATGCTGCACGAGTCTCCGGTGCGTTTCGGCGCCGCCAACTCGCAGGCGCTCATCAGCTTGCAGATGGCCTGCTCTTATGTCGGCGTCACCGTGTTGCCGCCGCTGTTCGGCCTGTTGGCCGACAATATATCGCTGTCCCTTTTCCCCTGGTATCTGCTCGTATGCGCGGTGCTGGTGCTGGCGCTTTGTGAGCGTCTTGCCCGGCTGCCGCAAAGGAGGTAACAATGCGTTTTTCCGTTTGTACCGACGCCGTGCTGCGTCACCAGCCAACGACCGAGGCGGCTATGGCCATTGCCAAACAGGCCGGCTTTGACCTGGTTGAATTTTGGGCCTGGTGGGAGAAAGACCTTGACGCCATTTCTGCCGCCGCCGCCAATTTGGAGCAGCGCGTGTGCGCCATGTGCACACCTTTTTGGCCTCTGACCGAGCGCGCTTGTCACAGTCAATACCTCGTCTCGCTCGTCGAGACGGCAAATGCCGCCGAAAAACTCGGCTGCCGGATAATTATCACCCAGTCGGGGCGCAATATAGAAAAGGTCGAGCGCAAATTGCAGCGCCGCAACATGGTCGAATGTCTGCGCCGCGCCGGCGAATTTCTCGGCGACCGCGGCATGACTCTGGTGCTCGAGCCGGTCAACGCCACCGAGTACCCCGAAACTTTCCTTTCGAGCGCCGCCGAGGCATTTTCAATTATTGATGAAGTCGGCGACCCGTCGGTAAAGGTGCTGTACGACCTTTACCACCAGCAGGTCAGCGGAGACCTTGACGTCGCCGCCATTGAAAAAAACATCGGCAAAATCGGTCACTTCCACCTTGCCGGTTACCCCGGCCGCGGCAGTATACAAAATACGCAAACAGACTACGCGCGCATAATTCGCGCCGCCGACCGCAGCGACTACAGCGGGGCGCTGGGACTGGAATATTTTACAGCGCAGGACGACGCCGCAATGCTTACCGCGGCGCGCGACTCGCTGCGCGCCTGCCAGTAATAGAAAAACACGAGCGAGAGACCCCAGGCGGTCTCTCGCTCGTTTATTTTTATGCCTTCCCGCGGCAGTCAAGCGCTCAAGTACCGCCAGCTGTGCGGGTGTAATTAGCGCCACGGCGAACGCAAAACGATTTTTCGAACGTAAGGCGCGGGCAACGAAAACGCGCCCAGCGTTTAAAACACAGCACGTTCTTACTTGTTTTAGTTCGTTTGCCATTGCCGTGATTGCCCTTAAGGTAGCGGCAATATTTTTCCCTATGGGTTTGTGCTTACCGCGCCTTTCGAGCGCGGTTATAATTTACAGAGTGTCTGCCGCGGCGGCGGCGAAAAAATCTGCCAGCTCGTCGTTGAGCGCCATCGCCGGCGGCTGGTCCCAACTGCCGACGGTATATACGTGTCCCGGCGGCTGTGCCCAGTCGGCGCCCACGCAGCGCAAGGTGTGGGGTATGCCGCGCTCGCTGAGCAGCGCCGCAAAAGCGAGCGTCTGCGCGTGGTACAGCGCGTCGCCGGTAAAGCTTACGAGCAGCAGCGGCGGCAGCGGCAGTCCCTCATCAAGGACGTCCGGAATGCTGAATGCCGCGTAAAACGGCGAGCGCGCCGGCGCGGCGCCGAGCAAAAAACGCCCCATTTCCAGCTGCAACGGGTGCGGCCCGACTTTAAGCGGCTCAAGCTCAAACAGCCCGCTGGTAACGGCAAGCGCCCGCAGTGCAAACGGCGGCGGCTCTACTTTATAAAGGCGCTGCAAGCGCGTGCTGCCGCACACTATTGCCGCCAGCGTTGCCAGGTGTCCGCCGGCGGAGTCGCCGGTAAGGCAGACGCGGCCGGTGTCGCAGCCGTAGTGCGCGCCGTGCTCTGCCAGCCAGCCGAATGCCGCGAAAATATCCTGTATCTGTGCGCCTATGCCACAGCGCGGCGCCAGCCGGTAGCTGATATTTACCACGGCAAAGCCGCGCGCCGCCAGGCTCATGCAGTAATATTTGTTCAGTTCCTTGTCGCCGTAAGCCCAACCGCCGCCGTGAATGTCGAATATCACCGGCAGCGCTGCCGGCGCGTTTATTGGCAAGTAGACGTCAAGGCGCTGCAGGCGGCTGCGTGTGCCGGCGTAAAAGATGTCGTCGTATTCGCGCACCCCTTTCGGCGCGGTCTGCGCCGCTTTTACCCGGGCGTCTTTGCGCCGGTTTTGCCGCCATTTGCGCATTATTGCGCACCGCTGTCGCAGCATCGACTCACCTCCGTTTTTCCCATTGTACCACAACGGCAAGCGGCGCGCGCGGCCAGTAAACTTGAAATAGACATATTATTGTATTAAACTGTTTAAGATACTTTTGGATATTGCCGCTTGAGCGCGGCCGGAGGACATATGTCCAGAATAAAAAGCAGTATACGCAATGTCTCTTACGGCATCGGCTCGCAGGTTGTTATCGTGCTCGTCACACTGGCGACTCGCTCGCTGTTCGCCGCTTTGCTGGGTAAGGATTACCTCGGCCTTAACACCCTTTTTCAAAGCGTTATTTCCATTCTCTCGCTAACTGAACTGGGTTTCGGCTCGGCGGCGCTGTTTGCGCTCTACCGCCCTATTGCGGAAAACGACCGCGAGCGCATAGCCGGGCTCATGCACCTGTACGCGAAAATATATAAGATAATGTTTTTCGTGGTGCTCGGCTTCGGTCTGGCGCTGATGCCGTTCTTGCACTATCTTATTAAGGATATGCCCGACAACATTCGTCATTTGAACGTCATTTACCTGATGTTTGTGCTCAACTCGGCGGTGTCGTACCTGTTTTCCTACAAGCGCTCGCTGCTGTTTGCCGACCAGAAAAACTACAAGATTCTGACAGTCACTACGGTGATGAAGGTCGCTCTTTCGCTCTCGCAGCTTGTCGGCTTGTGGGTGACGCAGGGCAACTATTTTATCTATCTCGCCCTGATGATTTTTTTCACCTTCAGCGAAAACGTCTTTATTTCGGTGCAGGTCAAGCGCGAGTACCCGTGGCTGGGCGAATACAAAAAAACGCGCGTCAGCGACGCCGACAAGCACAGCCTTGTGTCCAACACCAAAGCGCTGCTGCTGCACCGAATCGGCGCCATTGCCGTGCTGCAGTCCGACAACCTCATCACCTCCGCTTTTATAAATCTCGCCACCCTGGGCATATACTCTAACTACCAACTAATTTGGCACACGCTGCAAACCGCCGTGAGCAACATCATGAACGGCCTGCAAGCGAGCATTGGTAACTTCAACGTCAGCGCGCCGCCCGAGCAGCGACTGGATATTTTCAATAAGCTGAATTTGGCAATGCAGCTTATCTGTTCATTTTGCACGGTGGGGCTGTTTTGCCTGTCTTCACCGGTCATAGACTTGATTTTCGGGGCGAGCTACGTCTTCCCCACCTCGACGGTGCTGATTATTTCGCTTTACTTCTACTTTCTGGTCATGCGCACCGCCCACCAGGTAATTAAAGATACCTGCGGTCTTTTCCGTCCCGACCGCTACAAGCCGCTGGTAGAAGCGGTATTCAACGTTGTATTTTCAATTATTCTCGTAAAGCTCATCGGCTTTAACGGCGTGCTCATAGCGACGATTGCCGACAACCTGCTCATCGCCTACCCGGTAGAGGTCTATGTGGTTTTCAAATACGCGCTCGGCACCGATATGTGGAAATACTACCGCCGCTTTTTCGTTAACCTGGCTGTGCTGGCGGTACAAATGGGCGCAACCTGGTTTGCCTGTTCGCTCGTCGGCCCGGGCGGCATTGCCGGAATTGCCATAAAGGCGGTCATCTGCTGCACAGTGCCCAACGCCGTGAGTCTGCTCGCCTTTTACCGCACCCGCAGCTTTAAGGAACTTGCCGCCACCGCCCGCCGGCTCATTGCGGAGCGCGGCGACCGAAAAAAGGAGACTGTGTGATGGACGTAAGCATAATAATTCCCGTTTACAATGTCGACAGCTATCTGCCCGCCTGTCTGGACTCGGTGCTGGCGCAGGACTTCAGCGGCAGTTTTGAAATAATTGTCGTCAACGACGGCTCTACCGACGCCGGCGCGCGCATTGCCGACGAATACGCGGCGCTCCACCCGCAGCTCATTCGCGTTATCCACCAGGCCAACGCGGGTCTCGGCGGCGCGCGCAACACCGGCATTGCCGCCGCCGCGGGCGACTATCTGCTTTTCGTCGACAGCGACGACACCGTCGCCCCAGACATGCTCTCGACGCTGTTCGGGCTGGCCGCCGCGCACGGCGCAGACATGGCCGTGTGCGGTATGCGTGTCGTCGGCGAGGACGGCCGCACTATAGAGACTATAGCGGAGGATATGCCCGAGAATACCGCCCTGCCGCCGGCCTCGCGCCCCGACATGCTGCTGTGCCACCCCGTGGCCTGGAACCGGCTGACCCGACGGCGCGTTTTTACCGACAACAATATTCTTTTCCCGCCGCGCACCTGGTACGAGGATTTGCGCACGACCCCAAAGCTGCTGCTCGGCTGCGACAGCGTCGTATTTACCCGCAAGCCGCTGTACAACTACCTGCGCCGCAGCGGCTCAATAACCAACAACCGCAACGTGCGCCGCAACCGCGAAATAGTCGACGCCTTCGACGACCTTATACTGTATTTCCGCGACAACGGTCTTTTTGACAGCTGCCGCGACGAGCTGGAGTTTCTCTGCGTCAGTCATCTTTTTCTGGCGGCGTCCGTGCGCGTGCTGCGCGTCGACCCCGACAGCGAGCTGCTGGCCATGTTCCGCGAATATCTTTTCAATGCCTTTCCCGAATGGCGCTCAAACCGCTATCTTTCCCGCATGAGACGCCTGCAGCGCCTGGCGCTCAAGCTGTGCGACGCGCGCCGTTACCGGCTGCTGGCGCTGCTGTTCAAAGTTAAGGACGGAGCGCGCTTATGAAACAGGTAAGCGTCATTGTTCCCGCCTGGCGGGCGGAAAAGTGTCTTGGCGACTGTCTTGACTCGCTGCTTGCCCAAAGCGCCGATATTGAGGTGCTGGCGGTAGACGACGGCTCTGACGACCGCACCGGCGCAATAATAGACGAGTACGCGGCGCGGCGTCCCGACGTCGTGCGCGCTTTTCACAAGCCAAACGGCGGACAGGGCTCGGCGCGCAACCTGGCGCTGGGCGCCGCCGGCGGTGAATATGTCGGTTTTGCGGACGCCGACGACACTGTAGAGCCTGATATGTTCGCGCAGCTGTACGCCGCCGCCAAAAAAGCCGACGCCGACATTGCCGTGTGCAACGCACTCGGCCACTGCGCGAGCGGCACGCAGGTAATTGAGTTGTGCGGGTTTACTTCGCCGCTGCTGATGGCGGGCTCGGTCTGGAATAAAATATACCGCCGCGCGCTTGTCGGCGAGCTGCGCTTTCCCGAACGGCGGCTGTGGTACGAGGATCTTGAGTTCAGCGCAGAGCTGGCAATGCTCGCCAAAAACAGCGTCACGGTTCCGCGGCCGCTCTACCATTACAACCAGTTTGACGAGTCGACCATCCGCAACCGCAACGCGCGCAAAAATCTTGACATCATCGCCATTTTCGACGGCATCTTCGCTTATGCCGACGCGCGCGGACTCTCGGCGGCAATGGCGCTGCCGCTGCAAGCGCTCGTCGCCGACCACATTCTGGTGCAAAGCGTCGGCCGCGTCGCCGTCATGGACTCGCCTGAGCGCGCCGCGGTAATAGACGAACTGGTCGCCTACGCGCGCCGCCGCTGCCCCGAACTGAGCGGCGAAGCGCTGAAATTACTGCCGAAAAACAGCTCCGTAATTGCAAAACTCAACTACCGCGGCGGCTGGAAGGTCTCGCGCGCACTGCTCGGCGCCAACGCGGCGCTGCGCGGAAAGGCAAAACAATGAAAAAAATATATATAACCGCTCTGCACCTGTCCCACGGCGGCGTCGAAAACGTCATTTGCAACCTTTCAAACGCGCTGACGCGCCGCGGCTTTGCGGTGGAAATACTGTGCAGCTACAATTTGGGCGCGCCGGTCTATGAATTGGACCCGGCAGTAAAAGTCACCTATCTCACCGACGCGCGCCCCAACCGCGCCGAGCTGAAAAGCGCTCTGCGCTCGTTTTCTTTCGCCGCAATAATCCGTGAGGGTCTTGCGGCGGCGCGCACGCTGCGGCTGAAGAAAAGCACCATGGCAGCCGCACTCGCCGCCATTGACAGCGGCGCCGTTATCAGCACGCGCAACGAGCACTCGGTATTGCTGTCGCGCTGCGGCCGGCCAGGCGTGCTCAAAATAGCTCAGCTGCACCACGACCACCGTTTCGACAAAAAGCTGCTGCGCGATTTTCGCCGCCGCTACGGGAATATTGACTATTTCGCGCTGCTCACCGCCCAACTGCGCGACGAGGTCGCGGCGATAATGGCGCCGCACAACCAACACACAAAAGTTATTTGCGTGCCGAACTTCCTTGCCGATTGCCGCGGGCCGCGCGCCGAAAAACAGCCGCGAATGCTCAGCGTCGGCCGGCTGTCGCCGGAAAAGGGGTTTGACAGGCTGCTTGACGCCTGGGCGCTGATTGTCGCCAGTTGTCCCGAACTGAGGCTGGATATTGTCGGCGACGGCGTCTGCCGCGGCGAGCTTGAAACGCAGGCGGCACGGCTGGGCATTGAGAACAGCGTCACGTTTTACGGCATGCTGCCGCACGGCGAGGCACTGAATATGATGTCGCGCTCGCTCGCCTACTTAATGGCCTCGCGCAGCGAGGGTCTGCCGCTGGTGGTAATAGAGTCAATGAGCTGTGCCACTGTGCCGGTGGCGTACGACGTGCGCGTCGGCCCGCGGGCGATAATCAGCGACGCCCGCGACGGTTTCCTTGTTCGCGACGGCGACGCCGCCACGTTCGCGGCCGCGGCAGTAAAGCTGGCGCGCGACGAAAAAATGCGCGGGGAAATGGAGCGAAGCGCAGCCGAGACCGCTTTGCGTTACAGCGAGGACGCTGTCATGCAGCAGTGGCTGTCGCTGCTTAGCGAGGTAAAAGATGGACAATAAACTGACCCGGCGCGGCGTGTCGCAGCGCGCGGCGCGTGTGCTGCTGTACGCGCTTATCTGCATGCAGCCGCTGTTAGACGTCGCTGCCTATTTCTTGCGCCGGAGCGGCGACAGCATGCCGATAACCCTGCTGCGCGGCGCGCTGCTGGTCGCCGTTTTCATTACCGCTTTTATTTCCAGCGACAACAAGCGCGCCTATTTTATTTGCGCCGCGCTCGTCGGGCTGTTTTTCGCCGCCCACGCCGGCGTTCATTTTGCGCTGGGCTACCGCTCGCTCAGCGGCGACATTGCCGACTACGCCCGCGTCGCCCAACTGCCGCTGTACACTATTGCTTTCATCACGCTGCTGCGGCGCGCCGGCGAGCCCTTTGAGCTGCTCGCGCGCGCTTTTACCGTAAACCTGGGCACCATCGTGCTGGTCATAGCGCTCTCCTACGCGCTGGGCATGCCGGAATACACCTACGGGGACTACGGTATAGACATTGGCGTAATGGGCTGGTTCGCCGCCAAAAACGCCCAGAGCTCCATTTTGGTCATAATGTCGCCGCTGATACTCTGCTGGCTGTACGGCAAAAAGAATCCTCTCTGGTTCTATCTCGGCGCGACGCTAGATTTGGGACTGCTGTTTTTCACCGGCAGCAGACTTTGCTATTACGGTCTGCTTTTATACTGCGTCGGTTTCTGCGTCGTAATGCTGCTCACCCACCGCTTTGTCTGGCAGCGCTGCGCTTTTATTGTGCTTGTAATGCTCGCAGCCGTCGGCTGTTACCGCTATTCGCCCATGACGCAGCGCATGAATACCATGTACGCGGCTTTTGACGTTGCGCAGCAGCGCGTCGACGACTTGAGCGAGTCCAGCTGGGACCTTGAGTACACAATTAATTCGCAGCGCTACGAGGTCATCTACGGCGATATTTACGAAAACATGACCGGCGCCATGTGCGACGAGTTCGGCACCGAGTCGGTCGCGCAGGCCTACGGCTGGCTTACAGACAGCAATTCCATCTCTGACGTGCGCGCCCAGAAACAGACCTACGCGCGGCTGCGCTTTGCCGAAATGCCGCTTAGCGTCAGACTTTTCGGTATGGAACAGGCCGATTTCACGCTCGGCAGCTACAATTACGACTTTGAGACCGATTATTCCGGTATTTTTTACAGCTACGGTTATATTGGAATTATGCTGTTCGCCGCTTTTATTCTCTACTTTATAGTCCGCGCTCTGGCGGCGCTGTGGCGGCATTCCGAGTATTTTATGACCCCGACAGCGCTGTGCGATTGTATGGCGCTGTGCGTTATGCTCGCCGCCGCGGAGTTTTCCGGTCACATATTCCGCCGGCCCAACGTGACAATCTATTTTGCGCTGCTGCTCGCGGCGCTCTGGCTGTTTTGCGGCGACGCGGCCACTCTGGACAGCGGCGGTCGCTGGCAATTGCTGCCACTGTTTCCCAACGGAAAACGCAAGAACCGAAAATAAAACATTGCTCTTTTACCGTTATAGTTGTAAAATGTAATACATATTTTTACCAGAGAGCTTGTGCTTGATGAAAAAGAAAAAGAAGATTGCCCTGATTTTGCTTATCACCGCAGTCATCCTGTTGGTAATACTTGTCGCATATTTGGCACTGCGCAACATAGTGCCGGATTTTATTGACGTGCTTCGCAGCGGCGACGAAGGACAGGTGGAGGACTATATCCGCTCTCAGGGCACCTTCACCGGCGTGTTGGTAACCGCCGTGCTGCAATCGCTGCAAATACTGTCAATCTTCCTGTCCAGCGTGCCCATCCAGGTAGCAGCCGGTATCATCTTCGGGTTCTGGCGGGGTTTTCTTATCTGCTTTTTCAGCGCCGGGCTGACACATTTGGGAGTTTTCATGCTGGTGCGCCGCATTGGCGACAAGCTGGGAGTGTTGGAGGAGACCGATACTACGGTACGCCGCTGGCGTTTTCTGCGCAATTCCGAGCACCCGGCCTTTTCGCTGTTGCTGCTCTTCCTAATTCCGCTGCTGCCGAACGGCATAATTCCCTACCTTGCCGCCAAGAGCAAAATAAGCCGCCGCGATTTTGCCATCGTGTTTGCCTTGGGCAACTGTCCGTCAATACTGATTTTCTGCGCAGTCGGCAGCCGCATACTCAGCGGCGACTATTTAATTGCCGGCTTGCTGATACTCGCTCAGCTGGTCATAATGCTAACGCTGTACCTGTGCCGCGAAAAACTGTTTGTCCTGGCGGAAAAGTACCAGTTTGACATCCACTAAAACGCGCGGCGCCGAATTTGTTATGTCTGTCTTTACCGCACACTGTAAATAAACTGCGGACCGGCCGTTTGGCCGGTCCGCTATTATTTTTGCTTCAGCATTCACAGTGCTCAGAAGCCGGTCGCCGTGCAAGTGTAATTAAACGCTTAAGCAAACACAAAGCGATAAGTTTGAACGCAAAAGCGCAGCAAACGAAAACGAGTGGCACGCCGCAAGCGCAAAGCTTACAGGAAACTAAGATGCTATCCGCTTGCAGTATAAGGAAAAATGGGGCGTCGGGGCTAAGTGGACAAGCCGGCGCGTTCCATTGGCCGCCGGCATAACGTCCCGCATGCTTACAGCACCGTGTTCTTTACTATTTCAGGGGTAATTCGTTTGCTATTGCCGCAAGCGTCTTTATGCCGAGCGGTATTTTGCCCATATAGCCTTGTGCGCAGCTCCGCCGTTATGAAACGCCATATATTGCGAAATATTAGACAAAAAGTATTACCTGTTATTGTCTATTTTGTCCTCAAGGGAGAAATTAAGCACTTGCTATTGCATTATTTGCACAAATATCATATGATGTGATTGTGCAAAAGGCACAAAGACAAACGGATAAGGAGTGATTGAGAATGGTAAAGAATATCCGTCTTAAAAACATGGAGGACATCTGCAAGCTGCACGACGAGGCGGCAAAGTATTACGGTGACGTCGGCGTCCACAGCGACAGCACTATAGTCGACGCCAAGTCCCTGCTGGGTCTTATGTCGCTCGACTTGAGCAAACCGCTGGTATGCGTCAGCGAGGACAAAGCCTTTTATCGCCACATCAACTCGCTGCTCGTCGGCTGAGTTCAGGCGTCCACATGTGCGGCGAACAAGCGCCGCGGCAATGCAGCGTCAGCGCTGCAAAATCCGATAGTTTCCGGAGACACTCGCGTGTCTCCGGTTTTATTTTTGTTCGTTTTTTTGCCTGTGCGCCGGACGCTGATGTGTGCCGCGCCGCGCAACAACACCGACGCCAAGCGCGCGCACACACACTGCAAGGCCGCAGGAGAAAAAACAGCGCGCCCGCGTCTGAGCGGACCGCGGCGCAGCGCCATATTTTTTTGCTGTCGCGCTGATTATCTTTGGCAAAATCTTTGCATATACAATTACCAGGTGGCGCAATCTGCACCGTCGCGGTATTTCTAAGGCTGTACAGGTATACCCGGCAAGCATAATATACGCAGCGCCGCTCATTAGTTTATCTGACGAAATTTGCTTGTTCTCATTGGTAAAAATGCTGTATCTGCGAAAAAAGTAGAAAGTAGAAGAAAGCCGTGACTGATTTTTTCCGCACATCAATTGCATTTTTCTGGAAAATGTACCCTAATGGCAAATCTTGCCTGCCGGCTGATTTCCCGATTATTTTGTGATAATTGACATATTTTCCGAAAATTTCTCATATATTTTGACCGCAAAACAGGATATTGACATAAAATAGATGCGGTGTTAATATTGTGTTAACAGGAAAGCAAAAGCAAGCAATAACAAGCAAAGGACAACAACGCATGTTCCAAATAGAGCGACTGGACGAACTGTACAGGTATATAAGTAAAAACCAGAGCGCCAGCGTGGAAGAGCTCAGCCGCCTGTTTGGCGTTTCCAAGGTCACCATTCGCTCAGACATTAACGAGCTTGCCAATAAGGGTCTGGTAATTAAGACATACGGCGGCGCCGTTTCGGCCAGCCACAGCTTTTCCACCGAGATACCTTACGACTCAAAGTATTCTATAAATTCCACTCAAAAGCGGCGCGTCGCCAAGGCGGCGGCCGAAATGATAGAGGATAACGACGTCGTCATACTTGACGCCGGCACCACAACTTTTGAGGTTGTCTCGCACATTACCTGCCGCAACGTCACAATTGTCACTAACGACATACGCATTGCCGCCGAGGTCGCGCACCACGGCGGGCTAAAGCTGATTGTGGCCGGCGGCGAGCTTGAAGAGTCGGTCTACACTCTGGTTGGCATGAACACCGAGCGGTTTTTGAGCGAGATACGCGCCAACAAAGCAATTATGGGCTGCGACGCCTACGACTTGAATTTCGGCATTTCCAACCGCACGCTGTTGGAAGTGTACGCAAAACAGGCAATGATGCGCGCCGCGGACAAGAAGATAATTATCACAGACAGCTCAAAGCTGGGCAAATGTGTATTCGCCAGAATGTGCGGCCCCTTCGACATGGACGTCTTCATCACTGACGCAATGGAACAATCCATGCGCGCTCAAATGGAAGAAGCCGGTGTCGAGGTGCTCATTCCGGAATGAATATAGCGACCGCGGGATAAACGGCCGCGACGATCCTAACTACCAGAAAGGAGGATGGTCATGGGTGACAAGGTTGTAAGCATTCTCGTTGCTTGCGGTTCCGGCGTTGCCACAAGTATGCATGTCGGCTCGGTCATTAAAGATTATATGAAAGAGCAGCACCTGCGTGTGGAGATAGACGGCACAAGCATCAACAACCTACCGTTCCGTCTCATTGGAAAAGATCTTATAGTATCTTCGGCCCAAGTTCCGTTTGAGACGGGATTGCCGGTATTCAACGGTATTCCTATACTGACAGGTATAGGGCAGCAAGAGCTCCTTGAAAAGATTGCAGACAAAGTCAGGGAGCTGTCGGAAGCGAAGGAATAACTCTGTTTCTTTGCAAACTCTTTCTTCCCACAATTTTGAGGAGGTAACCAATGCAAGTAATTACTGCAGTAAGTGATTTTCTAAGAAGCCTTGGCGCATCCGTTCTCATCCCGATCATCATTATGATCATCGCACTCGTTCTGGGCGCCAAATTCCAAAAAGCCCTTGTCGCCGGCTTGACTTTCTCCGCCGGATACATCGGCCTGAACCTGGTCATCGGCTTGATGCTCACGACAATAACCCCGATGTGCAACATCATCATGGATTATTTCGGAGCCAACAAGACCATTCTCGACGTGGGCTGGCAGGTAGGCGCGTCAATCGCCTACAGCACCACTTGCGGCGCGCTGATAATCATCGTCTCGCTGGCGGTTAACATTATCATGCTGCTGCTCAAGGCCACCAAGACCATCAACGTCGACATCTGGAACTTCTGGAACCACGCTTTCACCGCGTCGGTCGTCTACATCACCTCCGGCAGCCTGGTATTCGGCCTCATCGCCGGCGCCATCCATGCCGCGCTGTGCCTGATTATTGCCGACCTGACCGCCAAGAGAGTACAGGAATTCTACGGCATCCCCGGCATCTCCATTCCTCACGGCTGGTGCGTCACCTCTGTGCCCATCATCCTCGGTGTCAACTGGCTGCTTGACCGCATCCCCGGCGTCAAAAACATCGTCTGGGACGAGAAGAAGATTCAGGAAAAATGGGGCATCTTCGGCAACCCGCTGGTGCTCGGCACTGTTCTCGGCCTTATTCTCGGACTGCTGGCCGGCTACTACAAAGACATCCCTCTGCTGCTCCAGTCCGCGTTCACCATCGGCGCTGTCATGCTGATACTCCCGCGCTTCATCGGACTGTTCATGGAGTCGTTGAGCGTCGTTTCCGAGGCTGCCAAGGGCTTCATGGCCAAGCACTTCCAGGGCCGTGAGTTCTACATCGGCCTTGACTCCGCGGTTCTGATCGGCCATCCGATCACCGTCGCGGCCTCCCTGATTCTTATTCCCATCGTTATTCTGCTGTCCGTCTTCCTGCCCGGCAACCAGGTCCTTGCTTTCGGCGACCTTGCCTCGCTTGCTTACTTCGTAGCGATGGTCCCCTGCTTGAGCAACGGCAACCTGTTCCGCTCGGTCATCTGCGGCGCGGTCATCATGACTGTCGTTCTTTACCTGTGCACCTCCTTCGGCGGTGCTCTTACCGCTATGGCCCTGCAGGCCGGTTATTCGCTGCCCGAGGGCACGTCTGACATAACCGCTCTGTCCGCCGGCAACTGGATCACCTGGGTAATGTTCCAGATTTCTAAACTATTTGCCTGAGTGGAGTAATTTTACTCTCAGGCGCCTGATCACTTAAGATGTGCGGATGCTTCTATAGTGTCTTACTTGGACCGGACGCTGTTTTAGCATCCGCACAATTTACAGCCTTTTTTAGGTTCGCAGAACGTTTTTTCGAACCTGCATACAGGAGCAACAACGAAATGAAAGCTGCCGTTTATTATACTAACAGCGACGTGCGTGTTGAGGACCGGCCCGACCCGCGCCCAGAAAAAGGCGGCCTGGTAGTTAAAACCGAGTGCTGCGGCGTTTGTGTGGCCGATACCATGGAATGGTACAACAAGCCCAAAGCGCCGATAGTTCTCGGCCACGAGGCTACCGGCGTCGTCACCGAGCTGGGCGAGGACACCGTCGGCTTCAAAGTCGGCGACCGGGTTTTTGCCCACCACCACGTTCCCTGCATGACCTGCGACGAATGCCGCCGCGGCCGCTACACTCTTTGCCGCACTTTTAAAAGCACCCGCTACGACCCGGGCGGATTTTGCGAATATTTTGCTCTGAGCGCCCGCAACGTGGCTGAGGATACTCTGCTGTTGCCCGAAAACGTCGCTTTTGACGAGGGTACGCTTATTGAACCGCTCGCCTGCGTGATACACGCGGTGCGCCGCATGCACATACGTCCCGACGACAACGTAGTTATTGTCGGCGCCGGCACCATAGGGTTAATGTTCGTGCAGGTGCTGCACGCTTACGGCGTCAGCGACATTAATGTTTTCGAGCGCATAGACTGGCGCCGCGACAAGGCCGCCGAATTCGGAGCCATCGTCTGGGACGACGCCAACAAATATATCAGCGAGCGCAAGGGCGCAAACAAAGTACTTGTCATAGCCAAGGACATTTCCGCAATGGAGCTGGGGCTTTCGGCCGCAGGTACCGGCGCAGACGTGCTTTTCTTCGCCACGCCCGCCGACGACGAATATTTAAAGTTCTATGTCAGCAAAGCTTTTTTCAAGGAAATGCGCATCGTCCTTTCCTATTCCGCCGACCACAACGACACTCGCGAGGCGCTGCGTCTGATCGGCTCCGGACTGGTAAAAGTGCGCGATTACATCACGCACCGCTATTCCCTGTCCCAGCTTGCCGACGCCATCGCACAGACCACGGCGCGCGGCAGGTGTCTTAAATGTATTATAGATATGAACCTTGAGTACTGAGAAAGAGGGTATGCCCAGTGGCATTTGAAATTGACCTAAGCGGACAAGTCGCGCTAGTTACCGGCGCAGTTACCGGTATTGGCAAGGCTATTGCCAAATCGATAACGCAATCCGGCGCACAGGTAATTATTAACGACATAGTCGCGCCCGACTCCGACGCCGCGCTGAAAACTCAAGACGAGCTCGCCGCCTTCGGCCCGCGCCCGCACTACGAGCAGTGCGACATTTCCGACGAGACAAAGGTCAAGGCGATGATTGCCAACATCGTCGACACCTACGGCCGTCTTGACATGCTCGTCAACAACGCGAGCATCGTAGCCAACTTCCAAAAAAGCTACGACGTGAACACTATGGGTACGTATTACTGCATGCAAAGCGCCATTGAAGAGTTGGTAAAGACACAAGGGCGCATCGTCAACATCACCTCAGCCTCGGTTTTTTCCGGCGGCACGGGTTACCCGGAATACAACGTCACCAAAGCCGGTATCTACGCGCTGACGCTGTTTTACGCGCGCAACTACGCCAAAAAAGGCGTGCGTGTCAACGGAATTGCTCCGGCGGTTATTATGACCGACATGACCGTAAAACGTTTTGGCAGCGAGCAGGCCATGCTCGACCACTACAAAGACGTCATGCCTATGGGCCGCGTCGGTTACCCCGAGGACATTGCCGGTACGGCGCTGTTCCTCATGTCCGACATGTCCCGCTGGATGACAGGCGAGGTACTGATTGTTGACGGCGGCCGCATGCATATAGGCTAAAGTCTTTTTACCGCAACAAATAAAAGGAGAAAAATATGGACACTAAACTGTTAAAAGCGCTCACAGAAGTTCCCGCCATCAGCGGCCGTGAAGACCTGCTGATAGCCGACGTTTCAAACAAACTTAAGGCCTACACCGACGACGTTCACATAGACCGGCTCGGCAACGTAACCGCGACGTTCGCGGGCAAGCCCGGCGCCCCGTCTATAGCCTATTTTGCCCATCTTGACGAGCTGGGTTTGATAGTGCGCCGCGTCGAAGAAAACGGTTTTCTGCGCATTGAGCGCATGGGCGGCGTGCCGGAAAAAGCGCTGCTTTGCACCTTTGTCGAAGTCTTCACTATCGACGGCAGCAAGCGGTACCCCGGCGTCGTCGGCACCTGCTCGCACCATCTGACGCCTGCTGACAAGAAGTTCGCCGTTACCACTACTGCAGAGCTGTACGTCGACATCGGCGCCGGCAGCAAGGCGGAGGTTGACGCCATGGGCATCGGCACCGGCAGCGTAATTACCTATCGCCCCAATTTCAGTGAAATAGGCAAATACATCGCCTCCAAAACTCTTGACGACCGCATGGGAATTTATGTGCTGCTCAAACTGGCCGAGCACCTCAAGGCAAACGCACACGAGGCCACCGTTCACCTCATCTGCTCAGTGCAGGAAGAGTCCAACGTGCGCGCGTGCACACCCTGCTTTACCCGCCTTGCTCCCGACGCCGCCATCTGCGTTGACATTTCGCCCGCGTGCGACACGCCCGAGCTGAAGGGCCGCTACGACATGGCGCTGGGCGCCGGTCCGGCCGTTATGTACTACAACTTCCACGGCCGCGGCACGCTCGGCGGACTGCTCGCCAGTCCCAAGCTCTGCGCTTACCTCGAAAAAACGGCTGTCGACAACGGCATCCCCTTCCAGCGCGAGGTCGTAATCGGCGTCGTCACCGACGACGCGTTTACCCAGTTTACTGGCACGGAAGGCATCCCCATGGGACACATATCCATCCCCATGCGCTACAGCCACTCCCCAACGGAAATGTCCTCTCCCGAAGACATTGACAATACCGTCAAACTCGTCTGCGAGAGCGCCATGCGCTTTAGCGCCAAAGTAGACCTTTCCCGCGGTTAGAATACAAACCAAGAACGCATAAAAAGGAGACTTTAACCATGAAATGGACAGAACAGACACTGGGAACCGATAAGCCCATCATCGCCATGTGCCACCTGCGCGCGCTGCCTGGCGACCCTTACTTTGACAAAGCCGGCGGCATGAAGGGCGTAGTCGAAATGGCCCGCAAGGAAATGCTCGGCTTGCAAAACGGCGGCGTTGACGCCATCATGTTCTCCAACGAATTCAGCCTGCCCTACTTGACCAAGGTCCGCACCGAGACCGTCGCCGCCATGGCGCGCATAATCGGCGAGCTCATCCCCGAAATCCGCATTCCCTACGGCGTGAACGTGCTGTGGGATCCGGCGCGCTCGATTGACCTCGCCGTTGCCACCGACGCAAAATTTGTGCGCGAGATATTCACGGGCGTTTACGCCAGTGATTTCGGCGTGTGGGACACCGACTGCGGCGACGTTATTCGCCACCAGCGCGCAGTCGGCGGCGAAAACGTCAAGCTGCTGTTCAACATTGTGCCCGAGGCCGCGAAGTACATTCAGCGCGACAATATCTGCGAAATAGCAAAGAGCACCGTCTTCAACTGCCGCCCCGACGCGCTGTGCGTTTCCGGCCTGACGGCGGGAGTCTCCACCGACTCGCAGGTGCTCAAGTCCGTTAAGGACACCGTTCCCGACACGCTTGTTTTCGCCAACACCGGCGTGCGCCCCGAAAACGTCGAGGAGCAGCTGCGTATAGCGGACGGCGCCGTAGTCGGCACAACGTTCAAAAAAGACGGAAAGTTTGAAAACCACGTCGAGGAGGACCGCGTGCGTTCCTTCATGGACAAGGTTAAGGCCTTCAGAAAGGGTCTGTAAACCATGCCGGTCATCATTCCCTCGCTGGCGAGTGCGAACCAGTCCTGTCTGCGCGAGGAAATTACCCGCGTGGACGGCTGGCCCTACCTGCACTTTGATTTTGAGGACGGAAATTTTATTGACAACATCACCTTCGGACTGCGCACAGTGCGCGACGTGTCGCCCTTTACCGGCGACATGCACCTGGACGCCCACCTGATGATGTGCGATCCCTTCCTCTTTGTCGACGAGCTGGCCGCGCTGGGTTTTCGTGCCGTGGCAATCCACTACGAAAATCTCGCCTACCCCTCGCTCGCAATCAACCGCATTCACTCTTTGGGAATGCGCGCAGGTCTGGCGCTCAATCCGCGCACCAACGCCGCGGATATTGCCCCGTTCGTCGGCGCGGTCGACTACGCATTAGTGATGACCAGCGAACCGGATACGCTGGGACAAAAGTTCCAGCCCGCCATGCTTGAAAAGATTCGGGCACTGCGCCAGCAGAGCGCCCCCGGGTTTCATATCATGGTCGACGGCGGTATCGGCGCCGACGAGCTGCGGCTTGTCGGCGCCGCCGGCGCCGACCTCGCCGTGATGGGTCGCGGCGTTTTCAAGAGTGACGATCCCATCCGCTTCCTCAACACCAATTCAGACAACAGGAGCGAAATATGGTCCTAAAGGATGTTTTGCGCCGCGAGCTCTGCTTTGCCCACCTTTCCGCCGCCGACAATGAAGACATTCTGCGTCAGCTGGCCCGCCAGCTTTACGCACAGGGTCTTGTCAACGAGGGCTTTGAGGACAACGTAATAACCCGCGAGCACAATTACCCCACCGGACTTCCGGTGGAATGTGAATACAAAGTCGCCATTCCGCACACCGATGTGCAGTATGTGCTGCACGACCGTGTCTGTGTGGCGACGCTCAACGAGCCGGTCACTTTTGAGTGCATGGGCGACCCCGACACAAAGTTGAGCGTCAAGACCGTCATCATGATGGCAATAAAAGAAAAAGACCAGCAGTTGCCGGTGCTAAAGCAGCTCATCAACCTGGTCGTGCGCAACAGCGAGCTGATAAACCGCCTTGGCGACGCCGCCGACGGCGACGCTATTTACGACGCCATGCTCAGCGTGCTGCCGGAAGATGAGTAATTTTCGCAACGTAGTTTTCGACGTCGACGGCACCTTAATAGACACGGAGGACGCCATAGTCGGCGGAATCCTTGCTTTTGCCCGCGCTCACGGCGTTAACGACTACGACTACGATTACATCAAAAAGCACTGCTTCGGCGCCGTGCCCCAGGAAGCCTTTGCCCGCATAGGACTGGGCGAATTTTTCGCCGAGGGCAACAGTTTTGTCAACCACCGCATGTATGTTGAGCGGCGCGCGCGTCTTTACGAGGGCACCGAGCAACTGCTCGCCCAACTTCGTCGGCGCGGCGTCTCGCTCGCCGTGTGTACGGCGCGCCCCGGTTTCGAATTCGACGTCGACCCGCTTTTTCCGCGCATCGCGCACTATTTCGACGTCGTTATGTCCAACGAGTATGCCGACGAACCCAAGCCCTCGCCGGCGCCGCTGCAAAAGTATCTTGCCGAGTTTTCGTTAGACCCGTGCGAGGTACTGTATGTGGGCGACGCCGAAACGGACGAGAGCTGCGCCCACGGCGCCGGCGTCGCCTTCGCGCTTGCCGGCTGGGGAGCGGCCGACCGCTCGCTGCGCCACGAATATTTATTTGAACGGCCCGAGCAACTGCTTAGCGTCTGCGCTGATGAGCGCGCGGGCCGATTGATTTGAAAGGAGACCGCACAAACGATGTTTGTTGATTACCGCATGGTGGCGATGATGTTCAAGCGCCACGCACTCAAGCAGGTGGGCCTGGTCCACGGCCTGGGCGTCTCGCACCCAGTTATTCGCAATGTCGACGGCAAATATCAGCTTGCCGCTTTCACTTACGTCACCTGGATGGAGGGCTACGAAAAAGGCACCATTCCCCGCCCCGACCACTGGATAGCGCTGGATCTCATCAGCGCCGAACTGGTCAAGACATACGACTGCGCCGAGACCGATTTTGCCGAAGAGCCGGCCGACACCGCTCTGGCTCTCACAGAAGCGGAAGCGACGCTGGCACCCGACGTTTTCATGACGGTGTACGAGATGCTCGACGTCGTGCGCAAAAAATACGACGACACCCACGTTATTGACACAGTCGCCTATAATGCCTACATGGAAAAACTGCTGTCGGTCGTCCCTGAAGTTTTGCGGCCGTATTACAGCGAACTTAGCAATATTTAGTACGTTTAAGCCCGCGGCAACGCGGGCTTTTTATTAGCGACAATAATTGCCATACAAATAAACGTGAAAAATATATCGCAGTGCCTAATTTAGTGGTATAATTAAAGTATCAAACTGAAAGGAAGACCTATTATGTCCTCTTATCCCAGCAGAAAAGAAGCTGCCGAGCTTATATGCGAGATCGGCAAAAAAATGTACATGAAGCAATTCGTCTCCGCTAACGACGGCAATATGACCATCCGCGTCGGTGATGATACTGTCGTCGCCACGCCGACAGGTATAAGCAAAGGCGACTTGACCCCGGAAATGCTGCTGCTTTGCAACTTTGACGGCAAGATTCTCGACGGCACCTATAAGCCCACGTCCGAACTGCCCATGCACCTGCGCACCTACCGCGAGGACGACAAAATAATGTCCACCGCTCACGCGCATCCCTGCTTCCTCAACTGCATTGCCAACCTCGGCGCCGAACTCGACATGGCGCTGACCCCGGCGACCGCGGCAATCTCCGGTCGCATTCCGGTCGTGCCCTACTGCAACCCCGGCTCCGACTCACTGGCCAACGCCGTTGCACCCTATGTCAAAGATTACAGCATTGTTATGCTTGCCAACCACGGTCCCATCGCCTGGGGCAAAAACCCGATAGAGGCCTGGTACATCCTTGAGGACGCCGAGGCATACGCAAAGATGGCCGTCATCCAAAAATTCATCATCGGCTCCTACCGCCCCATCAGCAAGGGTCAAATTCAGACTCTGGCCGACACCCACGACTTGACCATCAACCCGAAACGGCTCGTAAACGCGCCCGAGTCTACCACCAACACCGAACCCGCCTTCTCGTTTAACGCCATGGACACCGGTGTGCATCTTGACGACGCGTCTGTCGAAAAAGTTGCCCGCCGCGTTGCGGAAATACTCGGCAAGTAAATAAAAGCTACATGTGACCCGCCGCTGAGCGCTGCTTTACGGCGGGTCGCGGCGTCTTTTGCCGCAATACCAACTTTATGGAGCACAAACATATGAAAAAGCAACACTACGCAGCCGTCGACTGCGGACAAAGCGGCGGAAAAATAGTAGATTTTTCTTTTGACGGCGACAAACTCGTGTACGAAAAAAGTTTTCCCTTTCGCTACGAACCGGTAACTGTGCGCGGCTCGCTGTATGTCGACATTCTCGGAATGTACGGCATAATGTGCCGCAGCATCGCCGCGCTCGTGCAGGAATTGGGACCCGGCAGCGTCAAGTGCGTTGGCACCACTACCTGGGGCGGCGGCTACGCCTTTTTTGACGACCGCGGCCAAATGGTCGGCAACTCTATAAGTCACCGCGACGCCGGCGTCGTAGCGTCAGCTCAACAATTCGGCCTTTTGGTTCCTGAGCGCGAATACTACAACGCCACCGGCACCCATTTTGCCTCGCACGTCGGCGCAAACATGCTGTTTTTCGACAAGGCGCACTCCGCGGCCTACGAGGCCGCCTCGTTTTTATTGCCAACTCCCAGCGTTTTTAACTATTTCATGAGCGGCGTCGCTGCCATGGACGAAACTATCGGCACTGCCACCGGCTTTATGAAACTCGGCGGCGGCCTGAATACAGCGATACTCGAGCGCACCGGTCTGCGCACCGACTTGCTGCCGAACACGGTAAGCTGCGGCACTAAACTCGGCACGGCGGAAAAAAGCTTTGCTGAGACAGTCGGTGACAGCGGCATAAATGTCGTTTGCGCTCCGGGGCACGACACAGCCGCCTGTCTGCCGGCCATCCCGGGAATGGACGAGCACAGCTTATTCGTCAGCATGGGCACCATGATTCTTTCCGGCATGGAAACTGCCGCGCCCTGCGTGGGTGAGGGTATGTATGCCAAAGGACAGCGCACTGTCGCGTCTGTCGGCGAAAAATTTATTTCTTACGGCGACAAACAGGGCTTTTGGATTATGAACCGCTGCCTTGACGATTTCGATCGACGCGGTCTGAATACCGACTTTTCCGTTCTCGAACAGGCCGCAGCTAAGCTGCCGTCAGGGCGCTGTGTAATAGACACCAACGACCCGCTGTTCTACTTGGGTGAACGTCCAATGCCGCAGCGCATTCGCGAGTATTGCCGCGCCAGCGGACAGTTTGTGCCCGAAAGCGAATTTGACGTCTACCGCTGCTTGATAGACAGCTACACCTATAATGTGCTCAGCTCGCTGCGCGGCCTTGCCGAGGCGGGCGAGCGCAAATTTGACAAGATACACCTCGTCAACGGCGGTTGTCAAAGCCCTCTGCTGTGCAATACAATCGCCGCCGCCAGCGGCCTGCCGGTCCACTATGGTATGCGCTATGCCAGTGCCGCCGGTAATGTCCTTACGCAGCTGCAGGGCATGGGCGAACTGAGCGGGCTGAGCGAGATGCGCGCACTCGCTTCTCACTCTTTCGGTATGCAACTGGCCGACGTGCCGCACGACAGTAACTGGGACGACATCTATGCCCGCGCCGCGTCACTGTAAAAACAGTACTCACCACGCAACAGAGTTGATATTATTATGCTAGCAACACGGCGCCGCTTATGCGGCGCCGTGTTGCTAGCATATTCAGGTGAGCGGGCAGCGCAAGTTACCAGCAGCACTAAAGGACAGCACAGCAACAAAAAACACTGCGGTTTATTTTGTAAAGCACGCCGCCGCACAAATACTGCTTTCCGGTGCGAAACAGCGGGAAATGTGGTATGATAAATATAATAATATATCTTATAAATACAGAGGTCTGTTTTGGATTACATTGACTACCACGTTCACTCCTTTTACTCCTGTGACTGCACAATGCCGGTGGCGCTGTCCGCCGCCGTCGCTGCCGAGCGCGGGATGGCGGAAATAGCCTACACCGACCACTACGACTTTAACCTGCCGCGCTCCATGCCCTGTTTTGACGAGCCCGCCGACATGCAGCGCCGCCGTGACGAGCTGCGCGCCGTCGAGGCAGGATTCGGCGGCAAATTAAAAATACGCATCGGCGCCGAACTCGGCGACGGCTGGTACGAACCGCAGCAGGCCGCGCGTTTTGTGCGCAGCAACTATTTTGACTTTGTGCTCGCCACCACCCACGGGCTGCGCGGCGGGCGCGATCTTTACTGCTATGCGCCAGAGGGCGCCGACCCCCACGCCCTGCTTGACGAATACTTCGAAACCTACACCCACGTCGCCGAATTTACCGATTTTGACTGCATTGGCCACCTGAGCTACGCGGTGCGCAACCTCACCCAGGCTTACGGGGTCAATTTTGACCTGCACAAATATTACGACATCTTCCGCGACCTTTTTCGCTGGCTGGTCGAAAACGGCAAGGGACTGGAGCTGAATACTTCCGCGCGCCGTCAGGGTTTTGACTTTACCTACCCCGACTACGAAATACTCTCGCTCTACCGCGAGCTCGGCGGCGAAATAATTACGGTCGGTTCTGACTCTCATTACCCCGAGCACGTCGCGCTCGGCATAAAAGACGAAACTGCAATGCTCGCGCAGCTCGGTTTCAAATACATAACCTCTTTTGAAAACAGAAAACCGAAAATGATTAAAATAGAGTGAGCGCAGCCGCGCTCACTCCATGCTTTTTATAAATTTTTCCGCCTGTTCGGTAAAGCGCCCAGCGTCAAGCCCACCGAGCATCCGCTGTATATTCAGCCCCTCGCCGCACAGCAGCGTCAACCAGGCCAAAAATTCGGCCGGCTGCTCGCCGCCGCGCTCAGCAATCTTTTCGGTTAACAGCCGTGCAAATTCGGTATAGCGCTCGTTTAGGCGCGCGCGAATGGGCTCGTTGCCGAGCATGGCGTCGTAAATAAGCTGCATGCGCAGCTCGGCGGCCGTGCTGTCGCGCTCCAGCACATATTTCACCAAGCGGTGCAGCGAGGTGTCTTTGTTGCTGTCTTCGGTCCAGCGCACCAGGTCGTTCCACTGCTGGTCGAGATAGCGGTCGGTAATGTCGAATATAATTTCGTTTTTTGTCTTGTAGTGGTAGTACAGCGTTCCCTTTGAAACTCCCGCCGCGCGGGCTATTTCGGCAAGCGATATGTCTGCGAGCGGGCGTTCCGCCAGCAGCTTTTCGGCACTGTCCAACAATTTTTCGCGGACATTGTCCTTTCTCGGTGCGGCCATTTATTGTCGCCTTTCTTGTCGTTTTCGCCTATTATAATACCACCGTTTTGCACTATTTGCCAATATTCCCGCTGCACTATTGACTTGCCTCGCCGCAAAAAATATATTTAATACATCAAGAGTCGCCCGCTTGGCCGACTCGGTTGCGGGTAGTGGGGCTATGAATATTAATCGCATCAACAAAAAACTGAAAAAACAATTTGCCGGCGCCGTAAATGCGCAGCTGCGGGACGGCTGCGTCGTACTCAGTGGACAGTTGGAAAAGTGGGACGACGTACTCGCCGCCTGCTTTGCGGCGGCAACGCCCAACAGCCGTGTGCACGTTGTCAACGACATCCGCTGCGCTCAGGCGGCGAATTTTGCGCCGCGGCTGCCGGCACTGCGCGACAGCGCGCTTGAGGGCGCTGCCCCCGACGTACTGATTATCGGCGGCGGCATTTCCGGCGCCGCCATTGCGCGCGAGCTCAGCCGCTGGCAGCTTGACACGCTGCTGGTTGAAAAAGAGAGCGACCTCGCACTGGGCGCCTCGGGGCGCAACGACGGCGAGGTTCACCCCGGCGTCGACCTCAACCGCGGCAGTCTAAAACAGCACTATGTCATTCGCGGCAACGCCATGTACGAGCAGCTGTGCGCCGACTTGCAAGTGCCCTTTCGCCGCTGCGGTCAGTACGTCGGCTTTTCGCAGGGCTTTTTGTACCCGCTCGCGCCGCTATTCGCCTGGCAGCGCCGCTTTATTTGCGGCGTAAAGGGCACGCGGATTATTTCCGGGCGCGAACTGCGCCGCCGCGAGCCCGGGTTAAACCCGGATTTCAAATTTGCTCTGTACACGCCCACTGCCGGCTGTGTTTGTCCCTACGGAATAACAATAGCGCTGGCCGAAAACGCCGTCCGCAACGGGGCGCGCGTCTCGCTTGACACCGCGGTCACCGGCATGACGGTCGACGGCGGGCGCATCACCGCCGTCGAGACCAACCGCGGCACGCTGCACCCGCGCCTTGTCATCAACGCCGCCGGCGTCTTCAGCGAACAGATAGCCGCAATGGCCGACGACCGCTTCTTTTCCATTCACCCGCGCAAGGGAACCAACTCTATTCTTGACAAAAAGCGCGGCGCGCTGCTGCAGAGCATTGCCTCCGTCAAGCTTTTGCACCGCACGCCCGGCCACACCAAGGGCGGCGGCATACTGCACACTGTCCACGACAATCTGCTCGTCGGGCCCGACGCCGTCGAAACGCCGCTGCCGGAGGATTATTCCACCGCCCGCGAAAGCATAGAGCGCGTTTTTTTAAAGCAGCGCTCCACCGCGCCCGCGCTCAGCGAGCGCGACATTATCACCTACTTTTCCGGCGTGCGTGCCCCGACGTTCGAGGAAGATTTTATTATTGAACCCGGCCGGCGCACCGCCAATATCATTCACTGCGCCGGCATCCAGTCACCGGGGCTTACTACGGCGCCCGCCGCGGCAATAGACATTGCGGCCATGGCGGTAAAAATGCTCGGCGAGTACCGGCCCGTCGCTGCCAATGTGGCCTTTGACCCCAAGCGCAAAGCGCCGCCGGTGCTGCGCGAGCTCAGCGACGAGCAGCGCGCCGCGCTCATCGCCGCGGACCCCGACTACGGCGAAATTGTCTGCCGCTGTGAGCAGATAAGCAAGGGCGAAATATTGGACGCCCTGCGCAGCGAAATATGCGTGCCGACGCTCAACGGCATAAAAAAACGCGTCCGTCCCGGCATGGGGCGCTGTCAGGGCGGCTTCTGCTCGCCGCTCGTCACAAAAATAATTGCCGAATTTCTCGGCGTCCCGCTCAGCGAGGTTCGGCAAGGCGGCGCCGACTCGGTAATAACCTACGGCCCGAGCAAGGGGGACGCGCAATGAACACATACGACGTTGTTGTTATCGGCGGCGGCCCGGCCGGTCTCGCCGCGGCAATAGCCGCGCACAAAAAGGGCGCGCGCGTACTGCTGCTTGAGCGCGAGGCGCGCTTGGGCGGCATACTTAAACAGTGTATACACGACGGTTTCGGTCTGGTGCGTTTCGGCGAAAAGCTTTCCGGCCCCGAATATGCCGAGCGCTTTGTCGACGAATTTCGCGCGCTCGCCATAGACGCACACACGCTGTGCTTCGTCAGCAGCATTAAGCGCACTGACTCCGGCTTTGACATAACCGCAGTGCAGCGCAGCGGTGTTGAGCATTTTTCGGCGCGCGCGCTGGTGCTGGCAACCGGCTGCCGCGAGCGCACTGCCAAACAGGTATCAATTCACGGCACGCGTCCCAGCGGTGTCTTTACGGCCGGCACGGCGCAACATTATGTCAATTTGATGGGCCAGCTGCCGACAAAAAAATGCGTCATTCTCGGCAGCGGCGACATCGGTCTGATAATGGCGCGGCGCCTGACTTTGGAGGGCGCGCAGGTGCTTGGCGTCTACGAGGCAAAGCCGACGCCCTCTGGTCTGCGGCGCAACATTCGCCAGTGCCTTGACGATTACGACATCCCGCTGTTTTTGTCCCACACCGTCAGCCGCGTTTTCGGCGACGGTCGGCTCAGCGCGGTGGAAATTAGCCGCGTCGACGACAAGATGCGCCCCATTCCCGGCAGTGAGAGCCGACTGGAGTGCGACGCGCTGATACTGTCTGTCGGACTTATTCCCGAAAACGAACTGGCCGAAAGTCTCGGCGTCGAGCTTGACGCCGCCACCCGCGGACCCGTTTGCGACAACACGCTGATGAGTTCTGTTCCCGGCATATTCTGCTGCGGCAACGCGCTGCACGTCAACGACCTTGTCGACTACGTTTCCGAAAGCGGCGAACTTGCCGGCAGCGCGGCCGCCGCCTACACGGGCGCGGCGCGCGAGCTCGTGTCGCTGCACGCCGGCGACGGTCTTGCCTACCTGGTGCCGCAAAAACTGGAGCGCGGCAGCGACATGAGCGGCGTCGTCTGCTATTTTCGCAGCCGCAGCGAGCGGCGCGATAGCCGCTTGTGCGTCACCGCCGCCGACGGCCGGGTACTGTTCAGCAAAAAATACCGCGCGCTGCGCCCGCCCGAAATGCAGCGCTTGCAGCTCGACTTGAGCGAGTGCGGCGAGAGTGCAACGTTCGCGTTGACGGAGGATAAGGCCGATGACTGAATTCGTTTGTATCGTCTGCCCCAACGGCTGCGAACTTCGCTGTGAGCAGTGCGGAAAAGACATAACCGTCAGCGGCAATATGTGCGCGCGCGGCGAAAAATTTGCCCGCAGCGAGCTTACCGACCCGCAGCGCACCGTGTGTACAACAGTGCGCACACTCTTCCCCGAAACACCGGTTTTGCCGGTGCGCGTCAGCGGCGAAATCCCCAAAGAGCGCATATTTGACGTCATGACCGCCGTCAACTCGCTGGTTCTCGACCGGCGTGTCGGCCGCGGCGAGATAATCATCCCCAACGTGCTGGGGCTGGGCGTCGACGTCATTGCCACCAGCGGCGTGCTGCTTGAAGGCAAGAGCGGGGACTGAATTTTTTCCCTTTGCGGCAAATTAATCGTGAAGGAGCGAATTACATATGAGCGACCCCCTGATACTCAGTTTCGACGTCGGCACCCAAAGCCTGCGCGCGCTGCTTATTAACAGCCGCGGCGAGATTGTCGACTACACCCAAATCCGCTACGAGCGTCCCTATTACTCACTCAACGCCGGCTGGGCCGAACAGGCGCCCGGCCTCTATTTCAACACCCTGTGCGAGGCGAGCAAGCTCCTGAGCAAAAAAAGGCCCGAGCTGATGGGCGACATTACCGCCGTCACCGCGACCGTCATCCGCGACACCGTGCTGTGTCTCGACAGCGAGTACCGGCCGCTGCGGGACATCATCGTCTGGCTCGACAAGCGCGAGGCTGCCGGCGCCGCTGCCGCGATACCGGCGCGGTTAAAAGCGCTGTTCGCACTTGCCGGAGTCACTGACATGGTCGACATGCAGTACCGCACTGCCGCTTGCAACTGGATAATGGAAAACGAGCCGGAGCTGTGGCGCGAAACGGCGTATTTTGTATTGCTGCCCACCTACCTCAACTACAAAATGACCGGCCGGCTGTGCGACTCGGTGGCCAATATGATAGGCCATATCCCGTTTGACTACAAGAACCGCCGCTGGATGGGCCGCGGCGGCATCACCCGCTGCGTTTTCGACGTGCCGAATAAAAAGCTCTGTCAGGATCTCGTAAGGCCCGGCGAGACTATCGGCCAAATCACCGCCGAGATGGCGCAGCTGTCCGGTATACCCGCCGGACTGCCGCTGATAGCGACCGGCTCGGACAAAAGCTGCGAGACGCTGGGGCTTTCCGTTATCGGCAAAAACCAGGCCGCGCTGTCTTTCGGCACCACCGCGACGGTGCAGTTGTGCACGCCCGACTATTTTGAGCCGCTGCCCTTTGCACCCTCCTACCCCGCCGTCGTCAGCGGCTATTACAACCCCGAGGTACAAATCTACCGCGGCTACTGGATGCTGTCCTGGTTCAAAAAAGAATTTGCCCGCAAGGAGTGCGAACAGGCCGAGCTGCTCGGTGTCAGCGCCGAGTCGCTGCTAAACGAGCATCTCGCCGAAATACCGGCCGGCTGCGAGGGCCTGGTGCTGCAGCCCTACTGGTCGCCGGGCGTCGTCACCCCCAACGCCCGCGGGGCAATAATCGGTTTTTCCGACGTACACACCAGACACCACCTCTACCGCGCCGTTATTGAGGGCATCGGCTTCGGGCTTATGGACGGCCTTTACGCCATGCAGCGGCGCGGCAAGCAGCACATTGACGAGCTCTTCGTCGGCGGCGGCGGCGCCCAGGCGGACGAAATCTGCCAGATTACCGCCGACATGTTCGGTTTGCCGGTCAAGCGCATACAGACCCACGAGGCGTGCGGGCTCGGCGCGGCGATGGTCGCGTTTGTAGCCGACGGCACCTTTACCGACTACCGCTCTGCCATAAAGGCGATGGTCCACGTCAAGGACGTCTTTACTCCCGACGATAAGACGCACGAGCTGTACGAGCGGCTGTATAAAGAGATATACAGCGAGGTCTACAACAAACTGCTGCCGCTGTACAAGCGGCTCAAAAGCATTACAAGGAGAGCGAAAAGTGAGCAATAAACCTTATAACGAGTTCGAGCCGGCATGGGTAAAGACCGCCGCGCCCAAAGACAGCTACCGCTCCATATTTCGCTGGGGCGACCCGGATTTTGTCAAATACCCCAAGGAATCGCTGTATAAACTTATAAAAACGACGTTCGGCATGACCGACGCCGACTTCAGCAAATACTGCGGCGACATCGGTATGGACAGCGTCAAGCTCGGCGCGCCCTGCCGCCTTGCCGAAAAGCATTTAGCCGCGCTGCGGGAAATTTTCGGCGCCGAATTTGTCACCACGGACGATTACGCCCGCCTCGCCGTCGCCTACGGCAAAACCGGCTACGACGCGCTGCGGCTGCGCACTCACCGCATTGACTGTCTGCCCGACGCCGTCGCCTACCCCGACACAGCCGAGCAGGTGGAAAAATGTGTTGCCTACTGTAACGAGAACGACATTCCGCTGTATGTCTACGGCGGCGGCAGCAGCGTCACGCGCGGCGTCGAACCTGTAAAGGGCGGCGTCTCGCTGGACATGAGACTGCGCTTTAACAAGGTAATAGATTTTAACGAGACCGACCAGACAATAACCGTGCAGGCCGGAATGTCCGGCCCGGCACTGGAACAGGCCGTTCAGAACGCGCCCGAGCGCTTCGGCGCCGAGCGCCGCTACACCGCCGGCCACTTCCCGCAGTCCTTTGAGTACAGCAGCGTCGGCGGCTGGGTCGTGACCCGCGGCGCCGGTCAGAACAGCACCTATTACGGCTGCATTTCCGACATTGTCCTCTCGCAGCGCTACGCGACGCCGGCGGGCGTCGTCAGAACCCCGCACTACTCGCGCCAGGCCACCGGCCCCGACCTTAACCAGATAATGATGGGCGGCGAGGGCGCGTTCGGCGTGCTGACAGAGGTCACTTTAAAGCTGCACCGCTATATGCCGCAAAACCGCCGCCGCTTTTCGTTTATCTTCCGCGACTGGCAAACCGCGCAGCAGGCCGCCCGCGAAATGATGCAGTGTGAGGCCGGCTTTGCCTCGGTCTTTCGCCTTTCCGACCCCGAGGAGACCAGCTTGATGCTCAAGCTCTACAATGTCGACGAATCACCGCTGCGCCACCTGCTGAGCGTCGGCGGATACAAAGATATGCAGCGCTGCTTGTTCTTGGGCTTTACTGACGGCGAAAAGGGCTACAGCCGCAACGTGGCGCAAAACATAAAAAAAATAGCGCGCCGTTTCGGCGGCATGAGTCTGACCGGTTACGTCTGCAAAAGCTGGGAACACGGCCGTTTTACTGACCCCTATTTGCGCGACACCATGCTCGACTTCGGCATAATGACCGACACGCTCGAATGCACTGTCAACTGGTCAAACATGGCGAAAGTGCACGAGGAGGTGCGCAAGGTCTGCCACGCACTGCCCAACACCATAGTCACCACCCACA
>CAYZIL010000020.1:0-24397 GCA_964478515.1 uncultured Faecalibacterium sp.
CCAAAGCAAGCGAGGCGTCGCGAGGGCGCTTGCAACCGAGCAGCCGCAGCGTGGCGACGGTTTTTTCGTAAAGAAGGAGCAAGGGAGCGCAGCGGATGGCATTTTTTCGCAAAAAAATGCCGGAGCAAAGCGGACTTTGCTCCGACGTGTGGTGCGCTTGAAGGGACTCGAACCCCCGACCCACTGCTTAGAAGGCAGTTGCTCTATCCGCCTGAGCTACAAGCGCAAAATGTGCTGCAAAATATTATACAACATTTATTGTTGTTTGTCTGCATTTTTTGCGAGATAAAATTATTTTTTCCAAGTGCCCGGAAATAAGCCGGCAAACCTGAACTAAATATAAAAAAGCCGCAAAAACAGTCAACAAAAAGCGGCGTCAGATACAGAGCTTGCGACAAATATTTTCTTTGCGCCCGCAGGCGCACACCGCCGAAAGCCCAAAGCGCCGGCGACGGCTTGCGGCGGAAAAGGCGGAGCAGCGGCGTGAGCGCGAGACGCCGCAAAAACTTGCAAAAAAAAGCGGCGTCACAAGCGATACAAAGCTTGCGACAAATATTTTCTTTGCGCCCGCAGGCGCACACCGCCGAAAGCCCAAAGCGCCGGCGACGGCTTGCGGCGGAAAAGGCGGAGCAGCGGCGTGAGCGCGAGACGCCGCAAAACTTGCAAAAAAAAGCGGCGTCACAAGCGATACAAAGCTTGCGACGCCGTGGAGCGGGTGATGGGAATCGAACCCACGTATCCAGCTTGGAAGGCTGGTGTTCTACCATTGAACTACACCCGCATATTTTACCGCCGACACTACTAAGTTTGAAAGCGGCACTAAATGCGCCGAATGGGCGCTTTTGTATTATATCAACATAAAAAAGCGATGTCAATGCAGTTTTACACGCCGCCGAAATCAGCTGTGGGCATCGTCGTTTGGGAAAAGTCTTCGCGCATAGCGACAGCCGCCGTCCGGCAAAACTACGGCAATGCGCTGCGGCGGCGCTGAGCTGTCGCCGCAAAGCTGCAGCGCGGCAAACAGTGCCGCACCGGAAGATATGCCGCAAAATACTCCGTCGCTGGCAAAAACGCGCCGAGCCATTTCCAGCGCGTCGCCGGTAGCAACTGCCATTACGGTGTCGACAATATACGGGTTATAGTTTTCGGGAACGAAGTCCACACCTATTCCGTCTATACCGTGCGGCGCGGGATAACTGCCGCAGAGAACAGGGCTCTCTTTGGGTTCTACGGCAATGACGCGCAAGCCCGGCATCCAGCTGCTGAGAAATTCGGCAGTACCGCTGAGCGTGGCGCCGCTGCCGACGGCGCAAACAAGCACGTCTATGTCGGCGCCGAGCTGCTCTTTAAGCTCGGGGCCGAGTGAGCGGCGAAACCCTTCCGCAGCGGCGTCGTTGGAAAACTGCCGCAGAAAATAGCAGTCCTCACCTTTTTTCCACGCCTCGTCAGCGCGGGCAACAGCACCGGCAATGCCGCGTTTTCGCGGAGTCAATATCAGCTTTGCGCCCAGCGCGCGAATGAGCGCGGTGTTGTATTCACTTATGTTTTCCGGCGCGTACAGTACACAGCGGTAACCCAGCAGGCGGCACACATAAGCTACCGAAACGCCCATGTTGCCGCCAACGGCCTCAATAACGGTGCTGCCGCGGTGCAGCAGCCCGCGGCGCTCGCCGTCGCAGATAAGCGCCAGGGCGGTGCGGTCGGTGACGCTGCCGGTGGGGTTGAACATCTCCAGCTTTGCGAACAGGCGCGAGGTGCTGCGCTGCTCGCCGGTAAGGCCGCCGAGTTCGACCAGCGGCGTGCGGCCGACTGCGTCGAGCATATTTTCCATCATTCTAGACTCACCGCCTCTCGCCATTTATGGTATATTTTTTTTACTCTTGTGTCAATGCGCGCGTCGATATTGACAAAGCAGATTCAATAGATTATAATGTCAACTGTAAAGCTCGTTAGCTTTACACAAAATGATATGGATGTGGTTCTTTTGGCAAAAGACCTGAAAATGTCGCTGCTTCTCGACTTTTATGCCGGAGTTCTCACCGAAAAACAGCGCCAAATGCTGCAACTTTATTACAACGAGGACCTCTCGCTGGGCGAAATTGCCGAGGGCAGCGGTATAACCCGCCAGGGCGTGCGCGACACACTCAAGCGCGGCGAGGCGACAATGACAGAGCTGGAAAACTCGCTCGGCTTTGCGGAATGGTACGCGCAGCTGCGCCGCCTTTGCGGCAGTATTCGCGAGTGTGTGCAGGACATTGAACTTCACAACCAGAACAGCGGTTACCAGGAATATTACCAAAAAAAGACCGCTGAAATCTACGGGCTTTTGAACGAGCTCGAAAACGATTGAAACGGGGGCGCACAGTTGGCATTCGAGGGACTGTCGGAAAAACTCAACGGTGTCTTCCGAAAACTTAAGGGGCGCGGCAAGCTCAGCGAGCAGGACATAAAATCTGCCATGCGCGAGGTGCGTATGGCGCTGCTGGAAGCCGACGTCAACTACAAAGTCGCGCGCGATTTTGCCGACGCTGTCTCGCAGCGCGCCGTCGGCGCCGAGGTAATGAAAAGCATCACCCCCGCGCAGATGGTAATAAAAATTGTCAACGACGAGCTCACCGCGCTTATGGGCGGCGAGCCGCAGCCGATAAAGCTCTCCACCAAAAACCGCAACATTTTTATGATGTGCGGCCTGCAGGGCTCCGGCAAAACCACCCACAGCGGCAAAATTGCGCTGATGTACAAAAAACAGGGCCACAGACCGCTGCTGGTTGCCTGCGACGTTTACCGTCCCGCGGCTATTGACCAGCTGAAGGTCGTCGGCGACAGCGCCGGTGTGCCGGTTTTTGAACAGGGGCAGGGTGACCCGGTCAAAATAGCCAAGGCGGCGCTAAAACACGCCGCAGACCACGGCAACGACATAGTAATTCTGGACACAGCCGGCCGCCTGCACGTTGACGAGCAGCTGATGGACGAGCTGAAAAAGATAAAGAAGGCCGTCCCGGTTACCGAAACGCTGTTGGTAGTCGACGCCATGACCGGCCAGGATGCCGTCAACGTTGCCGCCGCTTTTGACAGCGACGTGGGCATAGACGGCGTAGTTATCACCAAGCTCGACGGCGACACCCGCGGCGGCGCGGCGCTGTCGGTTCGCGCGGTCACCGGCAAGCCGATTAAGCTCGCCGGCGTCGGCGAAAAACTGGGTGATCTCGAAGTATTCTACCCCGACCGCATGGCCTCGCGCATACTCGGCATGGGCGATGTGCTCACCTTCGTCGAAAAAGCTCAGGGCGAAATAGACGAAGAGAAGGCGCTGGAGGCGGCCAAAAAGCTGCGCGACAACACCTTTGACATGAACGACCTGCTCGAGCAGCTGCGGCAACTGGTAAAAATGGGCGGCATGAAACAGATAATGTCTATGCTGCCAGCCAATGCCCGCATAAAAGATATTCCCGAAGACGACAAGTCTTTCAGCCGCATTGAGGCAATAATTCTTTCAATGACGCAAAAAGAGCGCGAAAAACCGGCAATAATCGACCCCAAGCGCAAACGGCGCATCGCCGCCGGCAGCGGCACTAAAGTCGAGGACGTCAACCGCCTTTTGCGCCAGTTTGAACAGATGAGCAAACTGTTAAAGCAGTATGGGCGCCCCCAAAAGGGCAAGCGGCGCCGCGGCGGCATTCCCGGAATGCCCAATATGCCCGGAATGCCCTTTTAACCAGCGTGTTATTTGGCACGACCAAAATTTATTATAGATTTATTCGGAGGAAACAGGTAAATGTCAGTAAAGATCAGACTGCGCCGCATGGGCGCAAAGAAGCAGCCCTACTATCGCGTAGTGGTGGCGGACAGCCGCTTTCCGCGCGACGGACGTTTTATTGAGGAAATAGGCGTCTACGACCCGACCAAAGAGCCGGTAGTTTTCAAAGTCGACGCCGAAAAAGCGAAACAGTGGCTGGCCTCCGGCGCGCAGCCGACCGACACCGTAAAATCGCTGCTCAAGAAACAGAACATTATCTGAGCGAACGGAGAATAATATGCTTAAGGAACTGTTACAGGCAATCGCCGTCGGACTTGTCGAGGACAAACAGGCCGTCGCCGTGACGGTCGACGAGCCCAACGAGGAAGGCGTCACGGTCTACCACCTGAGCGTTGCCGAAAGCGACATGGGCCGCGTCATTGGCAAACAGGGGCGCATAGCCAAAGCTATTCGCACCGTAATGCGCAGCGCGTCCGCTCGCAGCGGCGAGCGTATCTCAGTAGAAATAGACTAATATAACAGGGAAAAGGAATGTCCGGATTCGGGCATTCCTTATTTAACAAATGGAACGTTTTTTGGAGATAGGCAAAATAGTAACCGTGCACGGTATAGCGGGTGAGCTCAAGGTATATCCCTGGTGCGACTCGCCGCAGGTAATGGAGAAAATAAAGACGCTCTATTTTGACGGCGGCAAAACGCCGGTTAAGGCGCGCTGCCGGGCGCACGGAAAAATGGTGCTGTGCAAGCTTGAAGGCGTCGACACGCCTGAGGCGGCGCGGCGCTATATTGAGCGCGTGCTTTGGGCCGACCGCGGCGATATTAAGCTGGAAGAAGGACAATATTTTATTGCCGATTTGATTGGCCTGCGGGCGATAGACGCCGACAGCGGGAAACCGCTGGGAGAACTTGTCGACGTGCTGCCGTCTGCGGCCGCGCCGCTGTACAGCATCCGCACGCCGGCAGGAGAGGACAGACTGGTGCCGGCAGTAAAACAATTTGTCGGCGCGGTCGACCTGAGCGCGGGCACGATAGAGATAAAACCGATAAAGGGGCTGCTGAGCGATGAGGATTGACATCATGACGCTGTTTCCCGAGTTGTGTGACACCGTCATGGGCGCGAGCATAATCGGCCGCGCCGTCGCCTCGGGCGCTATAGAATACCACAGCCACAACATTCGCGACTACACGCTGAACCGCCAAAAGCAGACTGACGACGCGCCCTACGGCGGCCGGCAGGGCATGGTGATGTACGCCCAGCCTATCTACGACTGTTTCGGCGCGGTCTGTGCCGACGTCGGCCGCCGGCCGAGACTGATATATATGTCACCCGCCGGCAAGACGCTGACGCAGAAAAGAGTCTGGCAGTTGTCGCAGTACCCCAATCTGACTATTTTGTGCGGCCATTACGAGGGCGTTGACGAGCGGGTAATTGAGGAGATAGTCGACGAGCAGATATCTATCGGCGACTATGTCGTTACCGGCGGCGAACTGCCGGCGCTGTTGCTGGCCGACGCTGTGGCGCGTATGTGTGACGGCGTGCTGGCGCAAAAGGAGGGCTACGAGCAGGAAAGCCATTTCGACGGATTGCTCGAATTCCCGCAGTTTACCCGACCTGAGGAATGGCGAGGCCGCCGCGTGCCGCCGGTGCTGCTGTCGGGACACCACGCCAATATAGAAAAGTGGAAGTCGGACCAGTCGCTGCACCGCACCCGCGAGCGGCGGCCGGATATGTACGAGGCATATTTGCGCGAACACCCGCGCAGTGGAAAGAATAAAAAGAAATGATAGGAACTCTAATCAACGCGCTCGGTGTAGTCGTCGGCGGCCTGGTTGGCCTGCTGCTTAAAAAGATATTGCCGTTGCGTCTCAAAGAACCGCTCATGCGGGTAATGGGCGTCGGCACCTTCGCGATAGGGCTTTTCGGCATGGCGGGCGTTATGCTCAGCGTCGAGAACGGCAAAATAGCCAGCAGCGGCGAACTGTTGTTGTTGGTCAGTCTGGTAATTGGCTGCGTAGCAGGCGAACTGCTGAAAATTGACGACGGTCTCAACCGTGCGGCTGCGGCGGTGGAAAAGCTTATCGGCAAGCCGGGCTTCAGCGCCGGTTTTGTGCCGGCGACGCTTATTTTCTGCATCGGCGCCATGACAATAATGGGGCCGATAAACGAAATGCTCACCGGCGACATTCAGCTGCTGCTTATTAAGTCGCTGCTCGACTTTATCACCTCGGTGCTGCTGGCGGCGACAGTGGGATACGGCGTTGTATTTGCCGCCGTGCCGGTGCTGGTGGTACAAGGCGGTTTTGCGCTGTGCGCAACGTTGCTCGCCGCGGTACCGCAGACGGTGCTCGACCCGGTTTTTGCGGTCGGTTACGCGCTGGTCATGTGCATAGGCATTAACTTTATTTTCGGCGACCGAATCAAAACCGCCAACGTTCTGCCGGCGCTGCTGGTGCCCATTCTGTACAATTTGCTGCTAATGTTGAAATAATATTGTAATAGTGCACAAATTACGGCGCTCTTTTGGTGTAATTCCATGGGAAAAACAGAAAAACTTAGGCTGTTTGCCGTATAATATTGACCGACCGAAAGAAATACTATAAAATGATAGCAGAATAATCGATAAGTGTGAAAAGAGGTACTGTTTTATGTACGTCAAGGACGTTACTGTCGTAAATAAAGTAGGTCTGCACGCGCGTCCGGCGACCTTTTTCATCCAGAAAGCCAACGAATACAAATCCACAATCTGGGTGGAAAAAGAGGAACGCCGCGTCAATGCCAAGAGCCTGCTGGGCGTGTTGTCGCTCGGTATAGTCGGCGGCACCCCTATACGCATAATCGCCGACGGCGCTGACGAGCAGGAAGCTGTCGAGGGTCTTGTAAATCTCATCCTCTCCGGTTTCAGCGAGTAATCAGTAAGGACAGGGCGTTGCCGCCGCGGCGGCAGCGCCTTTTTGTTTGCTAACAATGAAACGTGACGAATTATTGTACAAAGCGCTGACGCTGCCGCTGCGGCCAGGCGTATATATCATGAAGGACCGGCACGGCGAGGTCATATATATTGGCAAAGCCAAGCGACTGCGCAACCGCGTCAGCTCCTATTTCCGCGAAAACGCTGACCATCAGCCCAAAGTGGCGAAGATGGTGGAGACGGCATGGGATTTTGACGTCATTGTCACCGACAGCGAGCTGGAAGCGCTGGTGCTGGAGTGCTCGCTAATTAAGCAGCACAGCCCGAAATACAACATTCTGCTCAAAGACGACAAGGGCTTTTGCTATGTGCGCGTGAGCAACGAACAGTACCCGCGCATCAGCGCGTCGCTGCAAAAATACAACGACGGCGCGCGCTATATAGGCCCGTATATCGGCAGCTACGGTGTGCGCCGGCTGGTAGAAACGGCCAACACCGCCTTTCGTCTGCCGCTTTGTCACAAAAAGTTCCCCGAGTGTTTCGGCAAACAGCGCCCGTGTCTCAACGCCCATTTGGGCCTTTGTATGGCGCTGTGCAGCGGCCGTATCAGCCGCGCGGACTATCTCAGTGCAGTCGACGGCGCGCTGGAGCTGATAACCAAGGGCACCGACCATGTGCTGGCGCAGCTGCGCGAAAAAATGCTTGCCGCCTCTCAGGCAACCGAGTACGAGAGCGCGGCGCGCTACCGCGACAGCATAGCCGCTATTGAGCGCATAAACGAAAAACAAAAAGTGGCCGGAGCTACGACCCACAGCGACTGCGACGCCTTTGCCTTTGCCGGCAGCGACACCCGCGTCTGTGCTGTGGTACTGAAATACCGCGACGGCGCCATCAGCGACAAGGACGAGCAGATAATCACCGACACCGCCGACATCGGCGAGGCGCGCGACGAGTTTTGTTCGCACTACTATATTGACAAAGAGATTCCGCGCGAGATTCTTGTCGACGCCGACTTCGACTCGCGCGCTGCACTTGAGCAGATGCTGGCCGAGCGGCGCGGCCGCGCGGTCAATGTCAGTATTCCGCAAAAGGGAGAACCGCTGGCGATAGTCAACATGGCGCACACAAACGCTGTCGACGCGCTTAAGCGCACGCTCGGCCGTGTCCGCCGCGAAACCGCCGCCAACGCCGAACTTGCAAACCTGTTGGCGCTGCCGCAGCCGCCGCACATAGTCGAGGCTTACGACATATCCAATTACGGCGACGACGCCGTGGCCGGGATGGTCGTGTTTGCTGACGGTCTGCCGCGGCGCAGCGACTACCGCCGTTTCAAAATAAAAACCGTCGAGGGCACCGACGACTATGCCGCAATGCAAGAGGTACTGCAGCGCCGCGTGGCGCGTTACGACTCCACAGACGCAAAGGGCTCTTTTGCGCGCAAGCCTGACCTTATTTTGCTCGACGGCGGCCGCGGACACCTGTCGGCGGCGCTGGCGGTGCTGCGCGCCGGAACCTTTGCCGACGTGCCGGTGTTCGGCATGGTCAAAGACGACAAGCACCGCACCCGCGCCATAGTCGGCGAGGGCGGCGAGCTGTCTGTGGCAATGCACAAGAACGCATTTTATTATGTAGCTACTATCCAAAACGAGGTCCACCGCTACTCGCTTGACTACCGCCGCAGCAGCCACAGCGCCGGCTCATTCCGTTCGTCGCTGACCAAAATAGACGGCGTAGGCGAAACATACGCGCGCGAACTAATAAAGCATTTTAAGACCGTGCGCGCCGTCAGCGAGGCGAGCGTGGAGCAGTTGCAGCAGGTGGCGCATATGAGCGAGCGCACGGCGCGCAATATATACGATTATTTTCACACTACTTGACAGCGCGCGGCGGCACACACATAATTAAAAGGTGCCGCTGGGCGCAGAAAGCGAGACTTTGAATATGCGAGTTATTACCGGGATCGCCCGCGGCGCCAGGTTGACGACGCTTGAGGGCAACGAGGTTCGCCCGACCACCGAAAAGGTCAAAGAGGCCATGTTCAGCGCCATACAGTTTTTGGTACCGGAGGCGAAAGTGCTGGACTTGTTTTGCGGCAGCGGACAGCTTGGTATTGAGGCGCTCAGCCGCGGCGCGGCCTTTTGCACCTTTGTCGACGCGGCCAAAGCCAGCGCCGACGTCACGACAAAAAACCTGAAAAAGACCGGGTTCGACAAAAACAGCCGGGTGATGATAACCGACGCCGGCCGTTTTCTCGCTCGCTGCCATGACAAATATGATATCATCATCGCAGACCCGCCGTACAAGCAGGGAATACCTGCCGAGTTGCTGCCGCAAATAGCCGCCGCCGCGGCTGACGGCGCAGCGGTTGTGCTGGAGACGGAGAAAAAGTGCACCCTGCCAGCAGAATGCGGCCGACTGCGGCTGCAAAAGAATTATCAGCACGGCGCCAAACAATTTTGGCTGTACCGCGCCGATTACGCGGAGGAAGAATGAGAAAAGCTATCTGCCCGGGCAGCTTTGACCCGGTGACCAACGGCCATGTGGACATTATTGAGCGCAGCTGCAAGCTGTTTGACCGGGTGACGGTGCTGGTGCTGCAAAACCCCGACAAAAACTGCGTTTTTACGGCGGAGGAACGCGTTGAGCTGTTGCGCGTGGCGCTCAGGCACATTCCCAATGTCGACGTGGACTGCTTTGACGGTCTGCTGGCCGAATACGCCCGCAATGTCGGCGCCTGCGCGCTGGTCAAAGGACTGCGCGCCGTGACCGATTTTGAGTACGAATTTCAAATGGCGCTGACCAACAAAAAACTCAACAATGAGCTTGAAACGCTGTTTATGAATACGGACGAGACGTTTATGTATCTAAGCTCCAGCGTAGTGCGCCAGGTGGCGCGCCTGGGCGGCGACATCAGCGGTTTTGTCCCTGCCAACGTCCACGACGCTATCTTGAAAAAGCTGAAAGGGTAACAGTATGGCGATTGACGTATACCTTGACAAAATGGACGACCTTATTGAAGAGGCGCGCAACCTGCCGTTTACGGCGGGCAAAAAAATGGTCGATATTGACAAGATGCGCGACCTTATCGACGAGGTAAGGCTGAACATTCCGCGCGAGATAAAGGAAGCGAAGCTGATAGTCAGCGACCGCGAGGATATTATCTCCGACGCCAAAAAAGAGGCGGAGCAGATAATTGCCGTCGCGGAGCAAAAGGCGCGTGCACTGGTTTCGGACGAGGAGATAATCCGCAACGCCAAGGAACGGGCGACACAGATGCTCAGCGAGAGCGGCCAGCGCGCCCGCGAGATACAGCGCGCGTCAATAGAGTTTTCCGAAAACACGCTGCTCAAAGCCGAGCAGACGCTTACCGACACACTTGCCGAGGTCAAAAAGGTGCGCACCGCAATCCGCGCCAAAAAGTAAGCGCGCAACCTCTTTTGTTTTGCGCATTTTTTGCGGCGCAATAGTGGAAGCGGCTGCGCGCACTGTTTTATATGAATTTAAATACACACATGCCCGCTTTGAGCGGACTTGAGCGCAACGCAATAAAATATATAGCTGTCGCCGCGATGATTATTGACCACGCCGGCGCATTTTTTATACCCATTACCACGCCGTTGGGGCTGCTGTGCCGGATAGTCGGCCGAATAACTGCGCCGGTAATGTGCTTTTTCCTCGCCGAGGGGTTTGCGCACACCTCGGCTAAGGGAGCATACGCGCTGCGCCTGGGTGTATTTGCGGTTTTGGCTCAATGGCCCTATGCCGCGTTGCATGCCGGACAAACCGCGGCTTTGAATATGCTGTGCACGCTGTTTATCTGCTTTTGCGTACTGCTCGCCTACACGCAGATAAGCGAGCTGTGGCTGCGTTTGGGAACGCTCGCGGCGCTGGTTGTACTGTCACAATGGGCCGACTGGGGCGTAATAGCGCCATGTTGGGTGCTGGGGTTTTATATCTGGCGCGGCGACAAAAACCGTCAAGCTATCTGGTTTTCCGCCGTGTCGGTCTTTTTTTTTTTGACGTGGAGCTTTAATGCCGTGGCCGCGGGCGCACACTGGTACGCACAGTTGTGGCAGTTGGGCGTTTTTCTGTTTTTACCGCTGTTGTACGCATACAATGGCGACAGCGGCAAGAAAACGCTGTTCAACAAGTGGTTTTTCTACGTTATTTATCCGCTGCACTTAGCGCTGATAGCCGCGCTGCGGGCGCTTTGAAAAAGTGCAGAAGGGAAGATAATACATACCCGCACAGCGGGGGCATAAAAGCGCAACAAAACAGCGCAGCAGTCCCGGAATTACTGTTTGGCGGGGGTGCTGCGCTGTTTGGCAGAGAAAAGTTGGCTTTATTTTTCGGGCTCATTTGTTTCCGACGGGAGCACAATTGCGCCGTGAGCGCGCTCGTACTCGGCAATATAGCGGCGCAGAAGAAAGAGTATTTCGCCGTTGGCCGAACGGCCCTCCGCGACGGCAATGTGGTGCAGCTTGTAATGCAGCTGCGCGTCTATGCGCAGACCCAGGTGTTTGTTTTCGGTGTTCACAGCGCAACCTCCAAAGAATTTCTGTAAATATTATACAACAGAGCTTAAATTAAGTCCATATTAAGTACACTATTTTTTCGGCGCCGCGGGCGCCGATTTTTATTTCATTTTGAATTTCGCATGAAGTTACAATCAGGCGCAAAAAGACACCAGATATTGTGCAGTGCTGCGCGCAGGGCGCAAAATGCGCGGCACGCCGGCATATCTTTTAAAAGCGCGCCGACTGCGCTGGCAGGCCCGCCGCAGTTGAAAAATTGCCGGTTGGGGCAAAATGGACTTGAAATGCCCTATAACAGGTTATATAATGGTACAAAGTGAATCAAAGTGGGACAAAACGGGACGAATCCCGCCGCTTTCGGTTCGCGCCGTAAAAAAGAGCGGGGGAGTGAGCACACTGCTGACAGGGACTTATTATCACAATCTTGACAGCAAGTCGCGGCTCATATTGCCCGCCAGGCTCAAAGCTGATTTGGGCGAGCGCTTTTACATTACGCGCTGGCTGGACGACTGTCTGGTGGTGTTTTCCGCCGCGGAGTGGCAAAAGATCTGCGAGCGGGTAAAAGACCTGCCGGTGGGACGCTCGCGCGACGTGCAGCGCTTTTTATTCGCCAACGCGGTGGAGATGGAGCCCGACTCCCACGGCCGCATTGTTATCCCCCAGGAACTGCGCACCCATTCCGGAATTGACAAAGAGGTCGCAATAATCGGCGTTATGAACCGCGCCGAGATATGGGATAAACAGCGCTGGCTGGACAAGAGCGAGAGCATGAGCATCGACATGCTCGAGGACAAAATGATAGACCTGGACATTTGACGCTTATGACACAAAAGGAGTTCGAACATATTCCGGTAATGCTCGGCGAGTGTATGGATATGCTTGCCGTGCGCGCCGACGGCATATATATAGACGGGACCGTGGGCGGCGCCGGCCATTCGCTTGAAATAGCGCGCCGGCTGCACGGCGGCAGGCTGTACTGTCTCGACAAAGACCCCGACGCTGTCGCCGCGGCCACAGCGCGGCTGAACGGTTTGCCGGCACAGGTTATAAACGGCGATTTTCGCGACGTGCAAAATTTGCTGCCGGGCGTGCGTGCCGACGGCGCACTGCTCGACCTGGGCGTCTCCTCACACCAGCTTGACTGCGCCGAGCGCGGCTTTTCCTACCACGACGACGCGCCGCTGGACATGCGCATGAGTCAGTCGGGGACGACAGCCGCAGATATAGTCAACAACTACGACATCGGCGAGTTGTGCCGTGTCTTTCGCGACTACGGCGACGAGCCGCACGCATATGAAATAGCCAAAAAAATAGTCAGAGAAAGAGAACAAGCGCCTATAACCACCACGTTGCAGCTGGCGCAAACAGTGAGCGCGGCGCTGCCGCCGGCGGTGCGCCGCAAGGAAAAACACCCCGCCCGGCGCGTGTTCCAAGCCGTGCGCATAGAGGTAAACGACGAGATGGGCGCGCTGAGCGCGGGACTTGAGAGCCTGTTGAACATGCTCGTTCCCGGCGGTCGTCTGTGCGTGCTTACATTCCACTCTATAGAGGACCGAATGGTCAAAACAGCCTTTGCCGATTTTTGCCGCGGCTGTATTTGCCCGCCGGAATTTCCGGTGTGTGTGTGCGGGCGCGTGCCGCGCGCACGGCAGGTGACCAGGAAACCGCTGAGTGCAAGCGAACAGGAATTAGCGGTGAACAGCCGCTCCCACAGCGCGAAATTGCGAGTAATTGAAAGGACGAACACGCAATGAGAAACAACACAGCCTACGATTTTGAACAGTTTGCGCCGGCCGCGCCGAAAATCCGTGTGGTCAAAACCGGCGCCAAGAAAAAGAAAATACACGCCAGCGTCAGAACGGTGGCGGTACTCAGTTGCGCGTTTGTCGCTCTTTTAATGGTTGCTACCGTCTATAACCAGTTGGTGCTGTCAGAAAACCGCGCCAAAATTGAGTCGGCCGAAACCGAGCTCAGCGAGCTTGAGGGCGAGTATGAATACCTGAACATGCAGCTTGAAAACGTCGTCTCACTCAAGCAGGCGGAAGAGTACGCCATTAACGAGCTCGGACTCGTGCAGATGGACCAAAACCAAATAATTTATGTCAGTCTCGCCAACGAAAATGCAATAGAGACCGACCACGACAACGGTGTAATAATTAACTCGCTGGAGTGGATGGCGGCAACGGTAAGCGGCTGGTTCAGTAATTGAACGCTGCGCATATCAAATATGAATTGTCCGTAATAGATAAAACAGTGCTATAATATATATTTATATAGCCCGCGCACTGTTTTACTGTTGCGGACATTTTGTATATTGAACGTGGTATATAGAAAAAACGGAGAGAAAATGGCACAGAACACAACACAGAGCAACGAAAATAAAGCGCCCGCCGCGCGGCGGACACTGACAAAAAACATGAAGCGGCGCACCCGTCTGACGCTGATAGCGGCGCTGCTTATCTTCGCTATTCTTGTATGCGTGCTGTTCAAGTGGCAGCTTATCGACTACGAGGACCTCAAAGCGCGCGCCAGCGACCAGCAGATGGCCGACACGGTCATAACGGCGAACCGCGGCACAATATACGATACTAATATGAATGTCCTGGCTCGCAGCTCTACGGCCTGGACTATTTCGCTGTCGCCGGTAAGCATTGACGAGGAGGACTGCGAACCCATTGCCGCTTTTTTAAGCGAACTGCTCGACATGGATTACCAGACGCTGTTGGACAAATGCATGGAATCTACTCAGTATGCTATTGTTAAGCGCAAAGTTGACCAAAGTGTCAAAGATGATATTCAAAATTGGGCGGTCGAAAACGGTGTCAGAGGCATTAATTTTACCGAGGATTCGCGCCGCTACTACCCCTACGGCAACTTTCTCGCGTCGGTGCTCGGCTTTGTCGGTACCGACAACACCGGCCTTTCCGGGCTGGAGGCGTACTATGACGATGTTCTGACCGGCACCGCCGGACGGGTTTTGACGGCGCGCAACGCCAGCGGTGGCAACGTCTACTATGAGTACGAAACTTACTATGAGGCCGAACCCGGCTACAGTTTGGTGCTGACAGTCGACGAGGTCGTTCAGTATTATTTGGAAAAATACGTCGAGCAGGCTATGGAGATACACCAGGTGGAAAACTACGCCTGTGGCATAGTCATGGACGTGAACACCGGCGCGATTTTGGCAATGACGACGAAACCGGACTTCGACCCCAACGAACCGCTGCAGATATTCGACGAACAGACCAGCGCCGAGGTCGAGGCAATATCCGACCGCGAGCAATACCTTGCCGCACTTGGCGCGGCGCAGTCTGAGCAGTGGACCAACCACGCAATAAGTTCGCTGTACGAGCCGGGCTCGGTATTCAAAGTGGTCACTGCCTCTGCGGCGCTGGAAACGGGGGCCGTTTCGCTTGACAGTCATTTTTACTGCAGCGGATCCGCGCAGGTGGCCGACGGCGTTGTAATGCACTGCTGGCGCTGGGGCGGACACGGTGACCAGTCATTTACTCAAGCCGTAATAAATTCCTGCAATATGGCCTTTATCCAAATCGGTCAGAGTCTCGGCGCCAATAATTTTTACAGCTATTTTAAGGCGTTCGGGCTGACGGAAAAAACCGGCATTGACCTGCCCGGCGAGGGCAGCAGTCTGTATTATACCGACCGGCAAATGGGCGTAGTCGAGCTTGCCAGCTGCTCGTTCGGCCAGTCCAATGCCATCACTCCGATACAGATGATAACCGCTGTGGCGGCGGCGGCCAACGGTGGCTATCTGGTGGAGCCGTACATTGTCGACAAGGTTATTGACGAGGACGGCAATATTATTGAGAGCCACGACACCGTTGTGCGCCGCCAGGTAATCAGCGGGAGCACGTCGGCAATGATAGACGAGGTGCTCGAACAGGTTGTTTCGCAGTCGACGTCGCGAAACGCCTACATCAAGGGCTACCGAATCGGCGGCAAGACCGGCACGTCCGAAAAACTGGGCGGAGCCGCCGGGGAATATATCGCCTCGTTTTGCGGCATAGCGCCGGCAGACGACCCGCAAATTGCCGTGCTGTTGCTGTTTGACACGCCGCGCGGCTCGTCGTACTACGGCGGCACGGTCGCGGCGCCCACAGCGGGCAACCTGTTCCGCAGCATTTTACCCTACCTCGGCATAGACCCGGTCTATGCCGGAGATGAGCTTGAGACAGCCGACACGGCAGTGCCGTCGGTTGCGGGTATGAGCGTTTCGCAAGCGACACAGACGCTGCAAAACAGAGGGTTTGCCGTCGGCGCGGTATACGGGCAGGGCGAAACAGTGGTGCGCCAGTTTCCCAGCGGCGGTATGGCGGCGCCGCGCGGTTCTACCGTAGTGCTCTACACAGACGACAGTGCCGACGTTACGGTGAATATGCCGGATTTGTCCGGCCGCTCGGTATCCGGCGCGGTGGCGGCGCTGCAGCAAGCGGGACTGAACGTGCGCACGAGCGGCTCAACGTCTTCGAGCGCAGTCGTTACGGCACAGAGTGTAAGCGCCGGTACGGCGGTGGCAGTCGGCACGGTAATAGACGTAGATTTCACCGATTTTTCTATTACCGATTAAATATATTATAATATTAAATATGGACGTTTGTTGCCGGGTGGGGTATAATGCTATTTGACTGTAAAAACACCTGCTGGTGTCGACAGACTGGAGGAAGTGTATGGTACCGACAAAGCTCGGCGTGCTGCTTCGCGGCGTCGCCGTTACCCAACACCCCGATATAGAAATAACCGACGTAGTAATTGACTCGCGCCTTTGCGGGCCGGGAAAGCTGTACATCGCCATAAAAGGCGAGCGCTTTGACGGCAATGATTTTGCCCGCGACGCGCTTGCTGCCGGCGCTGCCGCCGTGGTGGTCAGCCGCCGCTGCGACGCGGACGGAGAACAGATAGTTGTCAGCGACACCCGCCGCGCTTATGTAGAAATGGCGGCAAATTACCGCGAGCTGTTTTCGGTAACGGCCGTGGGCATAACCGGCAGTGTCGGCAAGACTACGACCAAGGAAATGACCGGCGCCATGCTGCGTCGCTTCGGCAGCACGCTGGTGACAAGCGGCAACCGCAATAACGAGATAGGCCTGCCGGAAACGCTGTTCCGTCTCGGGCGCGACGACCGCTTTGCGGCGGTGGAAATAGCTCTGCTTGAGGCGCCCGGCGGCATAGAGATGCTCTCAAAAGCCGTGCGGCCAAAAGTCGGCGTCATTACCTGCGTGGGTACCTCGCACATGGAATTTTTCGGCACTCGCGAGAATATTCTCAAGGGTAAACTCGAAATAGTCTGCGGTATGCCGCAAGACGGCGTGCTGGTAGTAAATTCCGACGACGAATTTTTGACAAACGGCCTGGGCGATATTGAAATGGAGACCGCGACTTTCGGCATAGACAATGTCGACGCGGACGTCTGCGCCAAGAATATCAGCATGGACGGACTGAGCAGCCGCTTTACGCTGTGTGACCGCCACAGCGGCAGCCTTGCCGCACACGTTCCGGCAATAGGCCGGCACACAGTGCTCGACGCACTTGCGGCATACACGGCGGTAACGCGCATTGGTCTTGACCCGGCGACGGCGGTTGCGGCGCTTTTGGACTACAAACCCGCCGGTATGCGCCAGCGCATAGTCGACCACAACGGCATAACAGTTATTGAGGACTGCTACAACGCCAGTCCCGACAGCATGCGCGCCTCGCTGCGCATTTTGTCCGACGTCGTCAGCAGCGGCATAAAAATAGCCGTGCTCGGCGACATGCTCGAGCTCGGCGAGGCCTCGGTGCCGCTGCACAAAGAGATCGGCCGCGAAGTTGCAAAGTGCGGTATAGATATTTTGCTTTGCTGCGGCCCGCTCAGCGAATATATGGCGCAGGCGGCGCAGGCGGCAAAGGTCCCCTGCGTGGAGCATTTCGACGACAAGCACGCGCTTGCCGCCTATCTCAAAAAGACCGCCAGACAGGGCGACGGCGTGCTGTTCAAAGCCAGCAGGGCGCTTGAATTTGAAAAAATCATTGAGGAATTTTATAAATAGATTGCCGCCCAAAAACACAGCGGCAAATAAGGGGAACATAAAGAGGTAAACCAATTGAGAACATCACTTATGCTCGCGGCGCTAATAGCGCTGGCGCTCAGCGGCTGTTTGGGGATAGTACTTATACCCTGGTTAAAAAAGATTCATTTTGGGCAGGCTATCAAGGGAATAGGACCGACTTGGCACAAAAGCAAGGAAGGCACGCCCACAATGGGCGGGTTTATGTTCATAATCGGCTCTACGGTGGCGCTGCTTGTCGGCGTCGGTTCCATATATTACACGGCGCCGCAAATAATTTCGCCGAGCATATTCAGCCAGCAGGAGTTTGTGCGGCTGCTCGCCGGCGTCGTGGCGGCGCTGCTATATGCGGCGGTGGGCTTTTTTGACGACTATTTGAAAGTCGTGCGCCACAATAACGCCGGACTTTACGGCTGGTACAAAATACTTTTTCAGGTGCTTATTACCGCGGCCTATCTTGCGGTACTGACACTTTTCGGCGGCAGCGACACAACTATTGAGCTGCTGGTATTCGGCAGCGTCGACCTCGGCGTCTGGTACTATCTGTTGTCAATGGTCTTCATTGTCGGCATGGTAAACGCGGTCAACCTTACCGACGGGCTTGACGGGCTTGCCGCCAGTGTCACTTTTGTTGTTGCCGCAAGTTATGTCGCACTTGCGGCGCTGGTGGGCTGCTTGGGCTTTTCCATTTGGGCGGCGGCGCTTGCCGGCGCCTGCGCCGGGTTCCTGCTTTGGAACTTTTACCCCGCCAAGGTATTTATGGGCGACACCGGCTCAATGTTTTTGGGCGGCGCGGTTGTGGCGCTGGGCTACGGGCTGCAAATGCCGACGCTGATAATCATTACCGGCATAGTCTATTTGTGCGAGGCCGGTTCCGTAATATTGCAGACGCTTTATTTCAAAGCCACGCACGGCAAACGAATTTTCAAAATGGCGCCCATCCACCATCATTTCGAGATGTGCGGCATGAGCGAGGTGCAAATTGACCTGATGTTCGTGGCGGTAACGGCGTTGTTTTGCGGAATTGCAATTGTGCTGGCGATATTCAGGTAAGCAAATAATGCGCAAGGTGGAGTTTATTTGAGCACTGCGAAAAGAGCGCGGCGGCTGAAGAACCGCCTGCCGTCAGTAGACGCGCCGATGTTAATAGTGACTGTCGTTCTGGTCATTTTCGGCCTGATTATGCTGATGTCGGCGAGCTATGCCTACGCGTACTATTATTACGGAGACAGCTACTATTACATTAAGGACCAGCTGCTGTATGCGCTTTTGGGCTTTGCCGTGATGTTCGTCGTGTCGCGAGTCGATTACCGCATACTCCACAAACTTGCCTGGCCGCTGATGCTGTTCTCGTATGTGCTGCTGGCGCTGACGCTGGTGATGCCGGCGCGAAACGGCGCTCACCGCTGGCTGATTATCGGCAGCTATTCCTTTCAGCCCTCCGAACTTGTCAAAATTACGCTGATAATCCTGTTTGCCCATCTCATCTCGGTCAATTATGACCGCATGAAAGAATTCAAATTCGGCTACGTCGTGTTTATGGCGATAATCGCCGCCATCGCGGCAATAATGCTAAACCAGACGCACCTTTCCGGCACAATAATTATCGTTCTTATCGGTCTGGTGATGATGTTCGTCGGCGGCAGCAAATTCTGGTGGTTTCTGGCCACAGCCGCTGTCGGCGGCGGCAGCGGATTTGCCTACTTGATGTTTTCACACAAAATGTCCTATGCGATGCAGCGCATAAGCACCTGGCTGTCGCCGTTTGAGGACACCAGCGACAGCGGTTACCAGACCTACCAGTCGCTGCTGGCAATCGGTTCCGGCGGGCTGTTCGGCCTGGGGTTGGGCAACTCGCGGCAAAAGTATCTGTACGTTCCCGAGCCGCAAAACGACTTTATTTTTTCCATCATCTGCGAGGAACTCGGCTATATCGGTGCCATTTTCGTAATACTGCTTTTTGTCTATTTTGTGGTGCGCGGCTTTTCCATTGCGCTCAACGCCAAGGATAAATTCGGCAGCATGATGGCGCTGGGCATAACGACGCAAGTCGGCTTGCAGGCAATGCTGAACATTGCCGTTGTCACGAACGCGGTGCCGAATACGGGAATAAGCCTGCCGTTCTTTTCGCAGGGCGGCACGTCGCTGGTCATGTTATTGGCAGAAGTGGGACTGCTGCTTTCCATCTCGCGCTACAGCAAGACTGAAAAAAACTGAATCCGGCGCGAAATCTAACTTGCAATAATTACTTCGGGAGAGAAAATGAGAGCACTCATTGCCGCCGGCGGCACCGCCGGACATATAAACCCGGCGTTGGCTGTCGCGGACGAAATTAAAAAGAACGAGCCCGACAGCGAAATACTGTTTGTCGGCTGCCGCGGCAATCTGGAAGAAAAGCTGGTCAAGGCTGCCGGCTATGCCTTTAGGCCGATAGAGATGCACTGTTTCATCCGCTCTTTTCGGCTGAAATATATTTTGTGGAATCTGCGGACGCTTTATTTTGTCTTTACCGCCCAAATAAAAACGCGGCGGCTTATAAAGAAATTCCGCCCGGATGTCGCAATAGGTACCGGCGGTTTTGTCAGCGGTCCTGTGCTGCGAACGGCGGCTCGCATGCGGGTGCGAACGGCAGTCCACGAGCAGAACGCCTTCCCGGGGCTGACGAACAAATTGCTGGCAAAAGACGTCGATATAATCTTTCTTGCTATGGATGACGCCGCGGCAAGAATAGGCCACGCCGACAAATGTCACCTGGTAGGCAACCCGGTAAGCTCACGGGTGCTCAGCTGCGACCGCAGCGCGCTGCGCCGAGCCAACCGCATTGACAAAAAGCTGTGTGTCCTCTCGTTCGGCGGCTCGCTCGGAGCGGCCAAAATTAACGAGGCCATGGAAAAAATAATTGTGGACGACCGCGCCGACAGCGGGGTGTACCACATTCACGCCACCGGAGCGGAGGACTGGCAGAACTTTTGCAGCGAGCTGGGCGCCGCCGGAGTCGACATTAAAGACACCTCGCGCTTGCGCGTCAGCGAATACATAAACGATATGCCGGAATGCCTGGCAATGGCCGACATAGTCGTCAGCCGCAGCGGCGCCATCACCGTCAGCGAGCTTGCGGCGGCCGGTAAAGCCTCAATACTCATTCCGTCGCCCAACGTCACCGAGAACCATCAATACTACAACGCGCTGGCGCTGAAAAATGCCGGAGCGGCGTTGATTATTGAGGAGAAGGACCTCACGCCCGAAAGCCTTGCCGAGAGCATTCGCAAATTGGGCGCCGACCGCGGCAAATTGACGGAAATGGGAGTGCGCGCGCGCAGTATAGCCGTTACGGACGCTGCCGCGAGAATATACCGCTATCTGAAAAAGCTGACGTCAGTCACGGAATAAGATGGCTAAAAGAAGGAAAAACAACAACCGCCGCCGCACGCGGCGCATACTTAATCTGGTGCTGTTGCTGCTGGTTTTGACCGGCGTGTTTCTCACGCTGACCTTTTGTTTTAAGTGCGAGCAGATAACAGTGCAGGGGGACAGCATATATTCGGACGAGCAGGTCATTGAGGCTACCGGAATCCGGACAGGCCGCAGCCTGTTTTGGTATTTGACCTCAATTTGCGAAAACCGGGTCTGGCGAACGCTGCCTTACCTGGAAAGCGTGCAGATTACCCGGCGGCTGCCGCACGAATTTGTAATTACGCTGGAGCCGGCCAGCGAGTATGCCGCAGTGCCTTGCGGCAACGAGTACTACATTCTCAGCAGCAGCCTGAAAATAGTAGATATCCGCACGGATTTGGCCGGTATGCCGGTCATAGTCGGACTTGAGCCGAACGCGGCGCAAGTGGGCGAGTATCTCACCGCAGACAACGAAATTGCCGTCGCTTCTACAAAAACCCTTATGCAGGCGCTGTATAATGAGTCACTGTTGGGCAGTGTCACACTGCTGGACGTGACGAACTCAATTGACTTGAGATTTGTCTACGAGAATAGGATTGTCGCGTATCTCGGCACTTCCGAGTCGCTGGAGTACAAGCTGGCAATGTTCTGCGAAGTCGTTGTCAACCGCGAGCAGGCCGACTTTGCCGGCACCGTAGACCTTTCAAAAAGCGGCGAGGCGCTTGTCAGCGACGACGCCGCGGCAGTCAGCGGAATTTACTCTGAGTATTTGCAGAACTAATAAAATTGTTGAATTTGTAATATTAATGTGATATTTTATAATATATCACCTATGGAGGGGCTACCGTGAACTTTAAGCTTTGTGACAATAATGTGGGCACGGTAATAATTAAAGTTGTCGGCGTCGGCGGCGGCGGCGGCAACGCGGTCAACCGCATGATTCAAAGCGGCATCCGCGGCGTTGAATTTATAGCCATGAACACGGACTCGCAGGTCGTCAACAACTCAAAAGCGACCTTAAAGTTGCAGTTGGGCGCAAAGCTCACCGGCGGCTTCGGCGCAGGCAGCGACCCCGAAGTGGGCCGCAAGGCTGCGGAAGAGAGCCGCGAGGAAATAAGCAACGCGCTGCGCGGCGCGCAAATGGTATTTGTGACTGCCGGTATGGGCGGCGGCACCGGTACGGGCGCCTCGCCGGTCGTGGCGGAAGTTGCGCAGGAACTCGGCATACTTACCGTTGCAGTAGTCACCAAGCCCTTTGCATTTGAGGGCAGACGCAAAATGGAGACAGCCGAACTCGGCATCTCCCAGTTGAGAGACCACGTCGACTCGCTGATAATCGTTCCCAACGAGCGCTTGAAGCTCATCAGCGAGGAACGCATCACAATGGTCAACGCTTTCGACGTTGCCGACAATGTGCTGCGCCAGGCGGTGCAGAGCGTTTCCGACCTAATCAACGTGCCCGGCCTTGTCAACCTTGACTTTGCCGACATAGAAAAAGTAATGCGCGGCGCCGGCAGTGCCCACATGGGTGTTGGCCGCGCCACCGGCCGCGACAAAGCAGAGATGGCGGCGTCTTCCGCTATTTCCAGCCCGCTGTTGGAAACGACTATCAACGGCGCCAGCGGCGTACTTATCAATATTACCTGTCCGCAGGACATCGACTTGTACGACGTCGAGCTTGCTGCCTCCATGATAACCGAGGCGGCACATCCGGACGCCAATATCATTTGGGGCGCGGCGATTGACGACTCGCTTGAGGACGAGATGGTAATTACCGTTATCGCCACCGGCTTTGCCGACGAGACGGCGCCGCCGCAGCAAGCGCCCGCAGCGACTGAACAAATGCCGGCGGAAAATGCACCCGTAAGCGCAGAACACAACACGGGCTACGACGACCGCGACATTGACCAGCTTATAAAAATGCTTAACAATCACGACAATAACTTCAACCAGATGTAAAGAAATTCGAGGATAATGCAATGAATAAAACCGAAGCCATCCAGGCTGCGCAGAGTACCAAGCAGTCCTATGATAAGATCGGCGTAAATAATACATTCAAGACTTCTCTTTATGGCTTTAACAAAGAAGCAGTGCTGTATTATGTCGAAAACCTGCGCAAGGACGCCGCCCAGCAGCAGCGCGTGCTCACTGTCGAGGTGGACAAGCTGTCCAACAAGAACATTGAGCTCGGCCGCAAGATTTCTGCTTGCGAGCGCACCATTGCCAACCTCAACGAGCAGCTGTCGGTTGAAAAGAATAAGCCGATACTGCTGGCAGAAGAAAATTCCAAGCTCTGCTCCACGGTCAGCTCGCTGCAAAAGAAAATATCGCTGCTGCAAAAAGACCTTGACAACCAGAGCGATTATGCCGGCAAACTTTCCGAACAGCTGACGAACGCCAACAATTATATTCGCCAGGCCGCCGAAAAAACGCGCGAGAGCGACGAAAAGCTCTCCCGTTACGAGCAGACTATCTCCTACTACAAGAAACAGCTTGAGACTAATGTTTCGGAGAACCAGCGGCTCAAGTTCAATATTTCCAATCTGGAGGGCGTACAAAAACAAAACGCCGCCCTTACTGGCACGGTTTCGTCGCTGCAAAACCGCATCAACGACCTGCAAAGCGAGCTCAACCGGCAAAAGAGCATGGTTGCCACGCTCAATAACAAGCTGAGCGCCGCCGAGGCTGTGACAAAGAAATATATGGAGCAGTCAAAGCGGGACGCCGACCAGATTAAGCAGATGCAGACGAGCACCGCCGCGGTCCAGCGCACCTACGAGTCGGCCGCTGCCGAAAACCAGAAAGTAAAAAGTGAATTTCAAAATGCCATGATGCGCGCCAACCAGCTTAAAAAGAGCCTGGACGCGGCTATCGGCGACAACAAACGTCTTACGGCGGACTTCGACTCCGCGCGCGGTGAGTCGGGAGAACTGCGCCGCAAGCTTGACCAGTCGGTTGCCGACTCGCGCAAGCTGCAAAACGATTACGAGATTCTTACCGCTAACTTCAACACCATGCAAAAGAGTTACGAGGACAATATTGCGGCGGACGCGCAAAATTACAACAGTGTTCTTGACGAGAACCGCCGCTTGCAAAGCGACCTTGAACAGATAAACAGCAAATTTAAGCAGCTGGAGCAGGAGCGCGATATGCTGCGCGCCACCGCTGAATACGCGCGCGTTGCCAGAAATGACTATGCGACGCCGCGTCCCGCGTACGATAACGGACAATATGCCGCCCGCGGTGATTACGCCGGCAGCCAGAACCCGCAGAATTACGATATGCAGTATCAGCCGCAAGAGATGTATCAGCAAAGCGGCTATGCGGCGGACGCCGGCTATGAGGCTCAAAATTACGCAGTAGACCCCTATGCGGTGAACGGCGCCGAGGCCCAGAACTATTCCGGTTACGATTACGCCGCTGCAAACCAATACAATTCCCAAGCAGAGCAGGGCGGGTACGATCAGCAGCAGTACGCGCCGCAGGACTATGCCGCGCAGCCGCAGCAGCAGTACGCGCCGCAGGACTATGCCGCGCAGCCGCAGCAGCAGTACGCGCCGCAGGACTACGCCGCGCAGCCGCAGCAGCAGTACGCGCCGCAAGACTATGCCGCGCAGCCGCAGCAGCAGTACGCGCCGCAAGACTACGCCGCGCAGCCGCATCAGCAGTACGCGCCGCAGGACTACGCCGCGCAGCCGCAGCAGCAGTACGCGCCGCAGGATTACGCCGCGCAGCCGC
>CAYZIL010000020.1:24497-42846 GCA_964478515.1 uncultured Faecalibacterium sp.
TACGCCGCGCAGCCGCAGCAGCAGTACGCGCCGCAGGATTACGCCGCGCAGCCGCAGTACGCGCCCGCGCCGGCGCAGCCCGCCAATGCGGCGACAGGCTATTATGACGCCCCCGAAAACACGCCGCGGAACAACGGCGTACAGTACCCAGCTCCCACCGCCGACGGTGCCTATTACCCCGCATAATAATTCATAATTAAAGCCGGCGGCTGCAAAGCTGTCGGCTTTTTTGGTATGTTAGATTGTTAGCCGAGCAATAGTGACGGGATTTACGTCCGGCTATATTACAGGTATTATATTATAAAACTATAAGATGTAACAAATAATGTAACATATCTTATTGATTAATTGACATACGTGCGATATAATAAAAAAGCGAAGTGAGAAAAATGTCGAAATACCAACACTTTAGCCATTGAAGAGGTTTTTTGAAATGTTTAAGATGATGAAGAAATCAAGCAAGGGATTTACGCTGGTCGAAATGATCGTCGTTCTGGTTATTTTGGCGATTATGGCCGCGCTGCTCATTCCCGGCATGACAAAGTGGATCGATAAGGCCAAAGAGAAATCCACGCTGGTGGCTGCCCGCACCGCAGTGCTCGCCGCGCAGACAATAATGTCCGAACACTACGGCGACAGCGCAACGGCGCTCAGCATTGCCGATGTTGAAACTCTTGCCGATCTCGGAACGGATTTGGATATTACAGCCGTTTCCTACAGCGGCGGCAACATAGTCTTTGTGGCCGGTACATATAAGAGCGTCAACTTTGCATACACGCCGGCAGGCGGATATGTGTTGGGCACTGACGCCGCAAGTGTCAGCGCACCCTCCGGAAGCACTGCGTTCGGCGCCTGACATAAGATTTTTTAAAAATGCTGTCCGGGATCAGTGTACAAAGGTCCCGGACAGCGTCAGCTTATCTACGAGGAAACGATGGAACTGTTAATGCAAGCTCTTATATGGGCTTATATTTTTATTGTCGGCTTGTGTGTGGGCAGCTTTATGAATGTCGTCGCCTACCGCCTGCCGCGCGGCCAGTCCGTCGTTAAGGGGCGCTCTGCGTGTCCCAAGTGTGCGCACAAGCTCGCTGCGGCAGACCTCATTCCGGTCGTAAGCCGCCTGTTTTTGCGCGGCCGCTGCCGCTATTGCGGCGCGCATATAAGTGTCAGATATACTCTTGTCGAATTGCTTTACGGAGTGTTGGCGGCAGTAAGCGTTTGGCGCTATTCGCTCGGCTGGCAGGCGCTGTGCGCGTTTGCAGTGCTGTCGCTGCTTGCGGCTATTGCACTGTGCGACGCCGACACTATGGAGATACCCGACCAGCTGACGCTGGCGCTGGCGCTGGCGGCAGTAACGAGCGCGTTTGCGTTCGGCGCGCCGTCGCTGCTCTCGCGTGTTATCGGCACGCTTGCCGTCAGTTTACCGCTGTGGCTGTTGACTTCCTTTGCGGTAAAGGACAGTTTCGGCGGCGGCGACATAAAGCTTTTCGCTGTTTGCGGTTTTCTGCTGGGTTGGCAAAGGCTGCTGGTTGCCGCCTTTATTGCAATAGTTGCCGCCGGAGCCTACGGCTGCTGGTTGCTGGCTACCAAAAGAGGGTCGCGCGGCACGAGGTTTGCCTTTGGCCCGTTTATTGCCGCCGGTGCGGCAATAGCGCTTTTGTGCGGCGACGAATTGATAAGTTTTTATCTGCAACTTTTTTTCTAAGTGTTAAGGAGATTGTAATATGCCGCGCTACACCTACAACGCTACGACTATAGACGGCAAGAACAAACACGGCACGGCCGAAGCCGCGAGCGAGCAGGAATTGCGCGCGGCGCTGTTGGAACAGGGACTGTACTTAATCAGCACCCAAAGCAAGCAGAACGAAGACAGCGTGCAAAAGCTTAAGGCAAAAGAGCTTTGTGAATTCTGCCGCGCGCTGTCAACAATGCTCGGTGCCGGAATTTCGCTGATACGCGCCGTAAATATACTTTTACAGGGCGAACTAAGCGAGCACGTGCGCACAGCATACAACGCCATTTACACCTCGCTGCAACGGGGGCTGTCGCTGTCGGAGTCCATGGTACAGCAGGGTGGGTTTCCGCAGCTGCTTATTAGTGTAATTGCGGCGAGCGAGGCGAGCGGCCAACTCGACAGTTCCTGTAAGCGCATGGCGCAGCACTATGAAAAGGAATACAAAATGCAAGCGCGTATACGCAGCGCGACATTTTATCCGGCGTTCCTTTTTTGTCTGACAATCGTTATTACTATTTTCATTTTTAATTTCGTGCTGCCGAAATTTTTCGACCTTTTTGACGGCATAGACCTGCCGGGAATAACCCGGGCGGTAATAGCGATAAGTAACGCTTTTTCGAATTACGGTTTATTTATAATTTGCGGCATTTTGCTCTTAGTGCTGGTGCTGAGCGCCGTCAGCCGACTGCCGAAGGTGCGGCTGCAATTGGATAAATGCAAATTGCGAGCGCCGCTGTTCGGAAAGCTGCTGCGCATAATTTACACGGCGCGGTTTTCACGCACGCTCAGTTCGCTTTATGCCAGCGGACTTACGATATTAAGCGCGCTGCAAAACACCCGCGACACAATCGGCAACGCGTACATTTCGTCCCAGTTCGACACGCTTATTGACGATGTCCGCAACGGTGAGTCGCTGTCAGCGGCACTGTCGCGCGTAGATGGTTTCGACAAAAAACTGGCGTCTTCCGTTGCAATAGGCGAACAGACCGGCAGCCTTGACAGTATGCTCGACTCCGTCGCCGACGGCTTCGATTACGAGTCGCAAGAGGCAATTAATAAAATGATTTCGATAATTGAGCCCGTAATGATAATTTTCATGGCGCTTATTATCGGCTTGTTGATAATTTCGGTTATGATGCCGATAATGACGCTTTACGACAGTATCGGTAACAGCTATGGCACTTATTAAGTTGAAATTGCGGGTCTCATGCCCGAAAAATACCCGAAAGGCGGGGGGAATATGCCCACATCACTGTATATAAGCAGCGACGCGGTAGCCGCAGTCAGCGGCACGTCAAGCGCGCAGCACGTAACGGTACAAGACTTTGCCAAACAGTCTTTACATGCCGAGTCGGTAGTTAACGGCGTAATAGTCAACGACACGGCGGTTGCCGCCGCGCTGCAGCAACTTTCCAAAGAACTGCGCGCGCCGCTTGGCGAGGTGCGACTTATTATCGACAGCAGTACAATTTTGACAAAACACATGACGGCACCGCTGCTCAGCGACAAGAAAATGCGCGAGATGATTTCGCGCGAATTTGCCGGGGTAGAGGATTACGACGAGCTGATGTTTGATTATATGCTGCTCAAAGCCGACCGCACTCAAGGCGCCGAAATGATCTGCGCCGCGGTGGAGCGCGGCTTTGTGGGCAGCTATTTACAGCTGCTCAAGCAGCAAAAAATCACAGTGCAGAGTATAGACATCGCTTTGAGCGCGGTGAATTCGCTGGCGCAACTGCCAATGCTCACCGGCAAAACGTATATCCTTTCGGCGCTTGACGGCAGCAGCATAAGCAGCTACCTTTTCGACAGTGGCAAGTACCATGTAATGAACCGCAGCAGACTGCTGGAAGAGCGCGGCACCGCCGCGTCGGTGGCTGAAATAACCAAGCAGATTTCCAGTCTTGTTCAGTTCAACGCCGCAGAAAAAAAGAACGCGCCGGTCACAAAACTCTACTTTTGCAATCTTTATGAAAACGAGTACAAGCTCAGTTCAAAGCCGACGGCGCTGTCTTTCGGCGTGGACGCCAAAAGCAGTTCTGCGGGTTCGCTGTGCTCTGCAATATCGACTGCGCTGGCTATTGAAGCGGAGCCGTTGCCGGCAGACAGTTGCATAGAGCTGCGCGAGTCTGCCGCCAAGTTTCCGCTGTGTGAATTTCCCTATAATATCGGCAATCTGATGAATCGGTGACGACTATGAGTGATACGAAACACAAAAAAATTGATTTTCTTGCTGAGTATAATAAGCGCCCGACGCCGGAGCGGCGTCGGGGTCAGCGCACACAGTTGGCGCTGCCGCTGTTGGTTGTCGGTTTGCTGTTTGTGTGTGCGGCAGCTTATATGGGCGTGCGCATTTTCCTGCTTAGCAGAAGCTTGAAAACGGAGCAGGAATATATTAACGACGCTGCTGTGCAGCAGCAGTATGCCCAAGCGCAGCAGACAAACGAAGAAGTTAACTATCTCAGCTCGTTTGAAAGCGAAATATCCGCCGCGCGCGCTGAACTCTCAGCGCAAGTTGACGTCGGCAGCGGATTATTCAACAGCGTTCTCAACTGCTGCGGAGAATACATTACCGTTCAAAGCTGGACGTATTCCGACGACGGCGTGTTGAGCCTGGCAATAAGCTCGCTTACGGTCACCGAAATACCGTCTTTTGTTGCCCGCTTACAAGCGACGGAAAAATTTGATTCCGTCACCTACAGCGGTTACCAGACCACTGACGGCGGCGCCAGCTATACCGTAACTGTCTTTGCAGCACCGGCGGCGCCGCAAACGGAAAGCGAGGCGGCAGAATGAAACTGAGCGCAAGAGAAAAGAAATTCGTCAACGTATTAATAGTGTTTTTGGTTGCGGTGGGACTTTTGGTCGTGCTCAGGTATTTAAGCAACTATCTTGACGGAATTTCTGAGCAATACAGCGACGTAAAATACCAGTCAGAATACATTCAAGCCACCATTGCGCAAGCCGACGCCCAACAAGAACAGCTTGACACTTTGAGCAACAACGCTCAGCAGGCGGCACAGGGCTTTTACGAATACCTTTCGCCCACGCAGCTTGACGCAAAGCTTACCGGTCTCATGCGAGCAAACGGTATGCTGCCGCTGTCGCTCAATATGAGCAGCGCCGTTTTGGGCACGCCCGGCGGCAGTGACAGCGCGTCCGAGGACTCGCCCGTGACCTTTTGTTTTGTCGAGGTCTCGCTTTCCTGCTATGGCAGCCGCGAGGCGTTGCTTAACTTTATGCAGTCGCTTCAAGACAGCATTTCCATAGAAGTGAACTCTTTCACTGCAAGCGGAACGGCCGAAAGTATGACGGCAAGTGTAAATATGTCTGTGTATATGTATATACCGCTGGAGGAATATGACGATGCTGCGCAATAAGCGCGGTTCGGCACTGCTTTGGGCAACAATTGTCAGCGCATTCATGGTAATACTGCTGCTGGCGTTGCTCACTCTTTCGTTTTCTTATTACCACCGCAGCCTGCGCTCAAGCTGGAGCACGCAGGCGTATTACACAGCCATGTCTGTCACGACGGCGCTGGCAGAAGAGCTTTGCGACGGCGGCGATGAGTTTTTGCCCCACACAGTCGGCGAGAGCATAGCGGTCAATTCCATTGCTCTCGGCGAAGACATGGGAACGTGCACCGCCAATGTAATGCGCAGCAGTGACGACGAAGTCGTAATAACCGCAACGGCGGAATATGCCGGGTGCGAGCGCAGCGTCAGCGTGCGGCTGGTGCAGACCTACGCGGGAAGCACGGCGAGCGCCAACGAAAATGCCGTAATAAGCCAAACCAGCGCGCAGGCCCTGCTGGTAGATACTATCTACGGCAATGTCTATCTCGGCGGCGGCACACATTATATCACCACTAAAATTTACGGAGACGTCTACTGTACCGGCGAGGTTCAGCTCGGCGCCGGCGGTATGATAAGCGGCAACGTCTACGCCGCGTCGTTCAGCATTGTCAACGCCGCAGCGGTACCGGCTACGCTGCCAAAGTCCATAACCGTTGGCTCTATTGACGCCGAGACGCAAAGCTGGCTGCCGCAGGGGTACGCATTATATATTGACAGCAACTATGCCGACAATATTGACAGCTCGGTGTTTATTTCACCCTACAAAAATTACAACCCGCCGCACCCGACGGATTTGAGCTTGAACTACGGCACCAATAATGTCACCGTAGACACAGCAAACCTGGACTACGAGCTTACTGGGGCGACCTACGCGACCGCCAATATTACTGTTAACGGTTCGGGAACGGTAAATATAACCGTCCCTGCCAACTACACGTTGCGCATCGGCACAATAACGCGCACCGACGAGAGCAGCACGGTAAATATTCTTATAAATAACAACGGCGCCGTCCAGTTTGCAACGGCCGGTACGATAAAGGTTAACGTCTACCAAAAGGTGAACAACACCGAGGTGGGGTTTGCCGCCAATGTAACGGTGCAGGGGACGATTCTTACCGACACAATCTGGCTTGCCGGAAACACGGTGGTAATAGACCCGGCGGGCACGGCGCAAGCGGGCGGCGGTTCGAGCACGGTGCAAAGTACGGGCTGGACTATTGAGAGGTACTATGAAAGTTAGCAAAAAGAAAAGACTTTCCGCTGCCGGCATGACGCTGGTCGAAACGGTTGTCGCCATGGCGGTGCTGTGCGTAGCGGCACTGATGATGACGACCGGTTTTCTCGCCGCGTCCGATATGGTCCGGCGCGGCGTGCGCATCCAGCGCGCCGTCACCGAACTCAGCGCAAGGGTGGAAAGCGAATCCGACACCGCGTCGGGGACGGCAAGCGCGCTGAGTGTGAGCAGCGCTGCCGCGCAGCAGAGCATTTTGGGCCGATATGTGACGTTTACGGACGACAAAACCGGCATAGAGTATACAGTTTTTATTCGCGAATGAAGGGGTACCGCTTGCGCAAACTTGACAAAAAAGGATTCACTCTCGTAGAGCTGTCAGTCGTGTTTGTAATACTGACAGTTGTCATTATGCTGACGACGACGCTTATTCTTTCCGGAACCGATATTTTCGGCACGAATGCCAAAATGAACACGGAAAAATTCGTCGGCGACACCGTATACAATTATGTCGTTGAGCAGCTGCGCAGCGCTACGCACATTGAAATAGCCGACTACAGCGCTCAGGTTGACAGCGGCAACGCTCTGAGAACTGAAAACGGGCGGCTGTACGTCAGCGCCAATGCCGGCAATTACAAAGATCTTTACGGCGACTCATTTTACGGCGACTATTATATTGAACTCAGCGTAGTCCGCAGTGCCGACAACAGCTCAATGCTGGACATAAGCGTTTGGGTGTATTCGGCGCAAGGGGAATTAAAATATACTATTGGCTCTTCAATCAAGCCGCTCAACATCGGCCTGAACGGCAACAGCATTGAGCTCAGCGCCGCAGACAGCGAAAATTTTGCCGTTATTTACGATTATTACGGCGTAGCCAGTTCCGGCGGCACGGTAAGCGACGAAATTTGCGAGTTGCGCTATTACAGCGAATATCTCGGCGACCTTTACCGCTCGTACAGGGATTCGCTGGACGCCGCGCAAGATAGCAGTGAGCGCGAAAAATATGCGGCAGCCATCCGCTCGTCATTCAACTGTACTTCAACGCAGCCGACGTCGGCACAGTACTGTGCGCGCGTGCTGGACTTTTGCGACGGCAGCTGGCCGCTTTTCGACAATAATCTTTTGAGTTCGCTTGCCGCGGACGGCGACAGCGCACACGCGGCACTGTACTCGGCGCTGAACTCGGTGCAACTGCGGGTGCGTACGCTTTACCAGATTGACGACGGCGCCATTGTCGGCACGATATATTATGTAGTTGTTGACGGCGAGAGCGATTTCGCAGCGCGCCTTGTTTACGACACGCGCACGGACGACTGGTTTGTATATGTGCGCCAAAGCGGCAGCGCGTTTGTCAGCTACGACCTGTCCGCCTGCGCCGACAGCGCGAGTGTCAGCGTCACGACACTTATGAAAGAATTGGAGTCCGGCACTGCCAGGGGCGGCGGGACTTGGGTAAAAATATAAAGCGGGGTAGAGCTGTAGATGAAGAACATACCGATAGGTGAGGTGCTTAAGGAATACGGTTACGTCACCGAAGAGGAAATAAAAAAGGCGCTTGACGCCCAAAAACAGGGAAGTAAAAAGCGGTTGGGCGCGCTGCTTGTAGAGATGGGCTTCGTCAGCGAGCAGCAGCTGCTGCAAGCGCTGTCGCAAAAGCTGGGCTACCAGATAGTCAACCCGGAAACGACAAACATTGACAGCAAAGCGGTGGCGGTCATCCCGCGGCAGTTGGCGCAAAAATACAACCTTATTGCTGTCGGCGAGCACGACGGCAGGCTGGACGTAATAATGAGCGACCCGCTCAACTATTACGCAGTTGAGGATGTGCGGCAGATAAGCGGCATGACGCTGGATATTTCCATAGCCACCGAATCGTCAATCAAAAACGCAATTGCGTTTTATTACGCGGAAATAGAAGCGCGCAAGCATGCTGAGTCGGCCAAAAGCGAGGCGGCCTTTGCGTCGGTACAGAACGCCACAATAAATATTGATGAAAACGACGGCGACGCAACAGTCGTAAAGCTGCTTAACAGTATGCTCTCACAAGGGCGTGCCGCCGGCGCCAGCGACATCCATATTGAGCCGTTTGAGGACAAAACGCGGGTGCGAATGCGCGTGGACGGCGTAATTATTGACTATATAACCCTGCCCGTGGGCATACACCAGTCGCTTATTGCCCGCGTCAAGATTATGTCAGGGCTTGACATTGCCGAGCGGCGGCTGCCCCAGGACGGCCATTTTCGCGCCAAAATTGACGACAACGACGTCAACATCCGCACCTCCGTCATCCCGACGGTCTACGGCGAAAAAGCGGTGCTGCGCTTTTTAACGACGAACAGCAGCATTGACCGCGCCGAGTATTACGGCATGGACGAAGACAATTATAAAAAGGTCTGCGAAATACTCAAAGCGCCGCACGGCATATTTTATATTACCGGCCCGACCGGCTCGGGTAAAACGACGACGCTGTATATGATTTTGGAGCGCATGGCGCAAAACCAGGTTAATATCTCCACTATTGAGGACCCGGTAGAGCGCAATATCGACCGCATAAACCAAATGCAGGTCAACCCGGTGGCGGGACTTACCTTTGAGACCGGACTGCGCTCGCTGCTGCGGCAGGACCCTGACGTAATCATGGTCGGCGAAACCCGCGACTCGCAAACGGCGGCAATATCTGTGCGCGCCGCAATAACCGGCCATCTGGTTTTCTCAACACTGCACACAAACGACGCGGTCAGCTCAATAGTAAGACTTGAAGACATGGGACTGCCGCGCTATATGATAGCGAGTTCCATAGTCGGCGTAATGGCGCAGCGTCTGGTGCGCAAGGTCTGTCCTTATTGCCGCAAGGAATACGCGCCCGACGCGTCCGAGGCGGCAATACTCGGCCCGACGGTAAAAAAACTGTATCGCGGTACCGGCTGCCCCTACTGCAAGAACACCGGGTACAAAGGGCGCATTGCCATACACGAGGTGCTGATTATCGACCGCGAGATGCGCCGGATGATAACCGACGGCGCCTCAATAGACGACATGACTGCTTACGCCATAAAAAAGCAGGGAATGAAAAACCTCAGCTACAGCGCCGCAATGCTTGTGGCGCAGGGCGTTACCACCACCGAAGAGCTGTTGAGAGTTACCTACTCACTGTAACGAAAGGCGGCGTCAAATAATGTCTGTTATCACCGAACTTGTTGAATACGCCCGCGCGCAGGGTTGCTCTGACGTCCATGTGGCCGAAGACGAGCCGGTCAGAGTCCGGCTTTCCGGCGCGCTGCTGCCGGTGGCCACACAGCTGAACGGGCAGCAAATAACTATTGCCATCCGCTCGCTGTGCAGCGAGGCTCAGTTAGCACAGCTGGATGCCGGACGCGACCTTGACTTTGCGTTTGCGCTGGCAAACGGCGCCAGACAGCGCGTGAACATTTACCGCCAGCAGGGAAAACTGGCGGCAGCTATTCGTCTGCTCAACGACCGTATCCCGACTATTGAGGAGCTGGGCCTGCCGGCGGTTATAACGACGCTTGCCGACGCGCCGCGCGGGTTAATACTTATTACCGGACCGACGGGCAGCGGCAAATCGACAACGCTTGCCGCCATGTTGGAGCAGATAAATAAGACAAGAGCCGTACACATAATTACGGCGGAGGACCCTATAGAATACGTCTATACGCCCGACAAGGCTGCTATTCATCAGCGCGAGGTCGGTCGCGATGTTGCCGACTTTGCCGCAGCGCTGCGCTCGGCGCTGCGCGAAGACCCCGATGTAATTCTTGTGGGCGAAATGCGCGACTACGAGACTATTTCAGCCGCAGTGACGGCGGCCGAAACCGGTCACCTGGTGCTCTCTACGCTGCACACTACCGGCGCGGCACAGACTGTGGACAGAATAGTCGACGCCTGTCCGGCCGAAATACAACAGCAAATGCGCGTGCAGTTGTCTATGATATTGCGCGGCGTCGTTACTCAAACGCTGTTGCCCTTGGCCGCCGGCGGCGGCCGCGTCGCGGCGACAGAGGTACTTACCGGCACCGACGCGGTGCTGAATCTGATTCGCGAAAACAAGAGTTACCAGTTACAAAGCTGTATGCAGTCCGGCGCCGCTGCCGGTATGCACACGTTAGACAGCAACCTAGCCGCGCTGGTAAAGTCCGGCTCAATAAGCCGCCAAAGCGCGCTTGCCGCCGCGGTATATCCCGCAGAATTAGCGCAACTAATATAAAACAACAGCCTGTCCTCGCGGACAGGCTGTAATATTTCGCAAAACAATATGCAAGCGCGAAAAGCGGCGGTAAAAAACTATTTCTCTTTCGGCTTTTCGTGCAAATAGGTTGCCTCAAGGTCGGCGAGGTGCAGCTTAACCGCAAGAGGGTATTTTTCAAAAGCGTTGCTCACCGTGTAGCCGCCGGTCTTGGCATTGTCGTCAAAGCCGCCCATGTGCCAGCGAATGGCGACCGCCTCTGCCGGTTTAAGGCGAAGGAAGCGCTCAATTAAAAACACTGACTTTTCACCGTGGCCGAAAGGGAACTGATCCTCAATGCTGAAATAGGGAACCTTTTCCCAGGCGCCAGACTGTTCGTTTTTGACGTTGCGCGTACTCTCTTTGTAAAAGTTGGCTTTACAGACGTCGTGCAGCAGCGAGACAATGGCCAGACTTTCGGGATTCTCGTCTTGCGCATAACGACTTGCCAGCACATCGTAAACGTTCAGAGAATGGTCTACCAGCCCGCCACGATAGGCGCTGTGAAAGCGCGTCGAGGCCGGTGCAACAAAAAAATCGGTATTGGTAGACAGCCACTCCAAAAGCTTGTCAGCGCCGGTGCGGCTGATGTGCTCGTTAAAAATTTCGGTAAATCTGGACTTTGAATCGGGCAATTTTTACTCCTTACAGCTCTAGCGAGTCGAGCAGTTCTTTAAGCGCCATCGCCTCTTCTTTGGAAAGAGAGATGCCCTTGCCCATTTTTTCGTTTCCGGGAGCCCAGTCGCGGATATCGAGCTTGGGATCGCGGTCGTTCCAACTAATGTAGTTGACACAGCGACTCCAACCGTTGGCGTTTTCCGAAAGGACGCCGAGTTTTTCGACTATTTCATACTTGAATTCAGCCATAACAAACTCCTTTGCATGCAATATCAATTACTTAAAATATAGCATAAATAAATTATATATACAATATATTTATATTTATTATTTAGCGGCATTTTTTTGTTCACCGGCAAGATTTTTACAAGCGCAGTTGGGAATACCGGCAAACTTTGCCGCTGGACTTGCAGACGCCGCGGCGGCGATATATAATCAATTGGCAAGACCTGTGCACGGGAAAGGTGCGGCAAAGAATGCAAAAGCTCAGAGATTACGCGCTGATGACGGCCGGAACGCTGCTGTTGTCCGCCGGCGTATATTTTTTCAAGTTTCCCAACAATTTTTCCACCGGCGGCGTCAGCGGAATTTCCGTAATACTGCAAGCGCTTGTGCCGGGCGTCAGCGCCGGTACATTTGTGCTGATTCTGAACACGGCGCTGCTGGCGGTCGGCTTTTTGGTTTTCGGCCGCAGTTTCGGTGTGCGCACCGTCTATTGCAGCGCGGTCATGAGCCTGTCGATTTTTTTTGCAGAGCGGTTTATTCCGCTGAGCGCACCGCTGACAGACCAGCCTCTGCTCGAGCTTATTTATTCCGTGGCCCTGCCCGCGGTCGGCAGTGCGATACTGTTCAACACCCACGCCTCCAGCGGCGGAACCGACATCGTCGCCATGATAATGCGCCGCTATACGCACATAGCTATTGGCAAAGCGCTGTTCGTCAGCGATTTTGCAATTACAATCGCATCTGGCGTCATTTTCGGCATTAAGACCGGTATGTTCTCGCTGCTGGGGCTGCTGATGAAGGCGCTGGTGGTCGACAATGTCATAGAGAACATTAATCTTTCCAAAAGCTTCATAATAATCACCGAGCACCCGAATACTGTCTGCGAATTTATTACAAGTATGCACCGCACCGCCACGCTGCTTTCAGGCGAAGGCGCGTTTACTCACCACAACAAAAAGGTAATAATAACGGTGCTCAACCGCAGTCAGTCGGTAAAGCTGCGCCAGCATATTAAGAGCGTCGACCCGCAAGCCTTTATGATAGTGTCAAATACCAGCGAGATAATCGGCAAGGGCTTTCGCGAGACGCTGTCGTAACAGACCCCGCCATTGAGCTGCCCGCCGCAAGGCGGGCAGCCCAATATATTTTGCGACAGAATGCGAGGGCCAGCCGGCGCTTGAAAAAAGAAGAAAAAGCAGACAGAAATAGTTTTTTAATTATCCGACAAAAAGGGCGAACCGAAAACGGTTCGCCCTATATTTTTTAACGTATAATCAAATGGATTGCCGCAATAAGCAACAAAAAAACACCCATACAGGTGTTGTTTTGGATAATGGTCGGAGTGGTGGGATTTGAACCCACGGCCTCTTGGTCCCGAACCAAGCACTCATACCAGCTGAGCTACACCCCGAAAAAAATGGTTGCGGAACTAGGATTCGAACCCAGACAAACAGAGTCAGAGTCTGTCGTGCTACCATTACACAATTCCGCAACGTGCTATTAAATTATATAATAAATATATTGAAAGTCAAGACCGGACTGAAAAAATATTTTTTTATTTTGCCGCGACAGTCTTTGCCGGTATTTCTAAAATGAATGACGCTTTGAATACAGCGGCAAAAAGCATGCTGCGGCGGGAAAAGCGCGACATAAACATTAAAAAATAGATAATTATTTGCGAAAACGTTTCGCGGTCGACCGGCTTCGACAAAAATTAGAAAACAATGGATTATAATACCTTTCATACGGGCTAAATTAGGAGGGGTGTACTTTGAATTATTCATCGACCGTAAGCAGCAATGTCAGAATTTTGCGCAACGACAAAGATATGACTCAAGAAGATCTCGCCTACACCGCCGATTTGAGCGTGTCGCACCTGAGCAAAGTAGAGCGCGGCATAACCAGTCCGACGGTAAAAACATTACAACGCCTGGCAGACGCGCTGAACGTAGGCATAACTTCGTTCTTCGCTACTTGAGCGCCGCGCTCGCTATTGACATACCCGTCTGGAAAAGAGATAATAAAAGTCAGATATTTTCGGAGGGAACAGTATGTCAATGCAGCTCGAAAAGGTCTACGACCCCAAGCAAGTCGAGGACAAAATCTATCAAAAGTGGCTTGACGGTCACTATTTTCACGCGGAGGCCGACCGCAGTAAAAAGCCCTATACCATTGTAATCCCGCCGCCAAACATCACCGGCCAACTGCATATGGGCCACGCTCTTGACGAGACGTTGCAAGACGTGCTTATACGCACGAGACGCATGCAGGGTTACTGCACACTTTGGCTGCCCGGCACCGACCACGCATCAATTGCCACCGAGGCAAAAATAGTCGAGGCTATGCGCGCCGAGGGGCTGACAAAAGACGACGTCGGCCGCGACGGCTTTTTGGAGCGCGCTTGGGAGTGGAAGAAAAAATACGGCGGACGTATAGTCGAGCAGCTGAAAAAACTCGGCTCGTCCTGCGACTGGGAGCGCGAGCGCTTCACAATGGACGAGGGCTGCAACCGCGCCGTCGTCGAAGTGTTTTGCAACCTGTACAATAAAGGGCTTATCTATCGCGGCGAGCGCATAATAAACTGGTGCCCGCACTGCCACACTTCAATTTCCGACGCTGAGGTTGAATTTGAAGAACAGCAGGGCAACTTTTGGCACCTTCGCTATCCTTTCAGCGACGGCAGCGGCGAACTCGTGTTGGCCACGACACGTCCCGAAACCTTGCTGGGGGATACGGCAGTGGCTGTTAATCCCGACGACGAAAGATATAAAGACGCCGTGGGCAAAACGGTCGTACTGCCTATTGTCGGCCGCGAAATTCCGGTTGTGGCAGACAGCTATGTCGACATGGAGTTCGGCACGGGCGTCGTCAAAATAACTCCGGCGCACGACCCCAACGACTATGAAGTAGGCCTGCGGCACGACCTGCCGGTAATTAACGTGCTCAACGACGACGCCACAATAAATGAAAATGGCGGCGCCTATTCCGGTATGGACAGATATGCCGCGCGCAAGGCCATTGTCAAGGACTTACAAGAGCAGGGGTCTCTTGTCGAGATAGAGCCGCACGCCCACAATGTCGGCACCTGTTACCGCTGCGGCACCACAGTAGAACCGCGCTTGTCAAAACAGTGGTTTGTCAAAATGGAGCCGCTCGCCGCGCCGGCAATAAAAGTAGTTAAGGACAATGAAGTAAACTTTGTGCCCGAGCGCTTTGAAAAAACTTATCTCAACTGGATGGAGAACATCCGCGACTGGTGCATTTCGCGCCAGCTGTGGTGGGGCCACCGCATTCCGGCATACTATTGTGACGACTGCGGCGAAATAGTCGTCAGCCGCACAGCGCCGGAAAAGTGCCCCAAATGCGGCGGCAGCATGACCCAGGACCCGGACACGCTCGACACCTGGTTTTCTTCGGCGCTGTGGCCGTTCTCAACGCTTGGCTGGCCGGGAAAAACTGCTGAGCTCGACTACTTCTATCCCACCAACACGCTTGTCACCGCCTACGATATTATCTTCTTCTGGGTAGCGCGGATGATATTCTCGGGCATAGAGCACATGGGGCAAAAGCCCTTTGACACCGTTTTTATTCACGGCATTATCCGCGACGCCGAAGGGCGAAAAATGAGCAAGTCTCTCGGCAACGGCATTGACCCGCTGGAGATTATCGACAGCTTCGGCGCCGACGCGCTGCGCTTTGCGCTCGTCAACGGCATCAGCCCCGGCAACGACACGCGCTTTTCCGAGGAAAAGGTGCGCGCCTACCGTAACTTCGCCAACAAGATATGGAACGCATCGCGCTTTGTGCTGATGAACGACGTTTCCGGTGTGCGCGCCGGCGAACTGCCAGATACACTGGAACTCGAGGACAAATGGATACTCAGCGGCCTCAATGATCTAATCCGCGAGGTCTCGGACAACTTTGAAAAATTTGAAATCGGCGTCGCGGCGCAAAAGATCTACGACTTCATTTGGGACGTTTTCTGCGACTGGTACATAGAAATCAGCAAGATGCGCCTCAACAGCGGCGACGAGAAGAGCGCCTTTGCAGCCAAGCAGGTGCTCACATACGTGCTCACGCAATTGTTGAAGCTGCTGCACCCGTACATGCCTTTTATTACCGAGGAAATATACCAGGCTTTGCCGCACGACTGTGAAAGCATAATGGTAAGCGCATACCCGCTTTGGAACGACGCGCTTGCTTTCCCCGACGAGCAGCGCGATTTTGAAAAGGTAATGCAGCTGGTAAAGGCCATTCGCGCCGTTCGCAGCGACATGAACGTGCCGCCGGCCAAAAAGACCAGTTTGCACATTGAAACGGCGCAGACCGAAGTGTTCAGCGCTGCCGCCGACTTTTTTAAGCGCCTGGCGGGAGCCGAAAGCGTCGAGGTAGCGCAGAGCTTTTCCGGCGACGGCTGCGCGCAGGCTGTAACAGCCGACGCGCGTGCGCTAATACCTATGAACGAACTCGTTGACCGGGAAAAGGAGACCGCCCGCCTCAACCGCGAGCTGGCCGCATGCAAAAAAGAAATTGAAATGATTGACTCGCGTCTTGCCAACGAGCAGTTCGTCAGCCGCGCACCCGAAAAAGTTGTGCAGGCCGAAAGAGACAAATTGACGGCTGCCAAAGATAAGCTTTTGCGCATAGAGCAGAGCATAGCGGCGCTCGGTTAAGGCAGCAGTTCGACTTAAAAATCAACAGACGTATGGTATCCTGTCGGTATTGCCGGCAGGATATTTATTTATAGGAGAGTTGTTATGGCCGATGTTATTTTCAGCGGCGGCAGCGGTCTGCTTGTCGCAGCGCTGTCCGGAGAAATAGACCAGCACAGCGCCCGCGGTCTGCGCGAAAGTATAGACCGCCGCATAGATTACGAGCGGCCGCAAAAGCTGCGTCTCAATTTTGACGCGGTAACTTTTATGGACAGCTCGGGCATAGGGCTTATAATGGGGCGCTATAAAAGGATGAGAGCCGACGGCGGGACGCTTAGCTTATGCAGTTTGCCGCCGCAGTGTCGGCGGATAGTTGAAATGTCGGGGATAACAAATTTGCTCAGCATTGCGGAGGATAAATGATGAATGAAAACAGTTTTGAGCTGAAATTTCCCAGCCGCTCAAGCAACGAATCCTTTGCGCGCGGTGTGGTGTCCGCATTTGCAGCGCAGCTCGACCCGACGTTGTCGGAGCTGTCTGACATAAAAACTGCGGTCTCTGAGGCGGTGACGAACTGTATAGTCCACGCATATGCGCAGTCGCTCGGCGACATCGTCATCAAAGCAAAAATAACCCACGGCCGAAGGCTGACTTTTTCGGTGCGCGACAGGGGCTGCGGCATAGAGGACGTTGAACTTGCCATGCGGCCGGCGTACACGACTTCACCGCAGGGCGAGCGTGCCGGACTGGGCTTTTCGGTAATGAGCGCTTTTATGGACAGCGTACATGTGCGCAGCCGTCCCGGCCACGGCACGACGGTGGTGATGAGCAAAGACATAATGCCGCGTCCCGACAACAGATAGATGGGAACGCAGCGGCCGACAAACACCATTGAAGCCAATATCGGTCTTGTGCACAGCTGCGCGCGCAGATTTACAGCGCGCGGCATTGAATACGACGACCTTTTTCAGGCCGGTTGTCTGGGCCTTGTCAAGGCGGCGCAGAATTTCGAGCCGCAGCGCGGCTTAATGTTCTCAACGTATGCCGTGCCGGTAATACTCGGAGAAATAAAACGCCTGTTCCGCGACGGCGGCACAGTAAAGGTCAGTCGCCAGCTTAAAGAGCGGTATTTGCAAATCCACTGTATTTGCGAGCGCTATGCAAAGAGCGAAAACCGTGACCCAACGCTTAGCGAGATAGCGCGCGAACTAGGCTGCGAGCAGACTGAGGCGGCGCTGGCAATAAGCGCCGCCCGCACGCCGCTGAGTCTGACGGCTGCGGAGGATGACCGCGCGGATTTCGACGTTCCCGACGCGGACCGCGAAGAGGAAATTGCTGAAAAACTCTCGCTGCAGCAAGCGGTACAAAAGCTTAGCGACGCTCAGCAGCAAATCGTCTCGCTGCGCTTTGCTCAGGGAAAAACCCAGGCCGAAACCGCCCGGATAACCGGTACGACTCAGGTACAGATTTCGCGCCACGAAAGAAAAATTATTGCCCAGCTGCGCGAATTCATGAGCGACGGCGCGTGACACGCCCGCCGTTTAATGATAAAATATCCCTGCGGCTATTTTTCGGCGCGCCTGAGTATGCGCACCGCCGGGGGTATTTATTTATGTATAATAAGGACGAGGTGCTGGCGCTACTCAAGCAGCGTGGCATAAAATACGAACTTTGCGAGCATGCGGCCGCGTTTACCATTGACGAGATGGACACGCTGGGTATACCGCACTGCGAGTGTGTGCTGAAAAACCTATTTCTGCGCGACCAAAAGGGCCAGCGCCATTTTCTGGTCAGCATGCTTCACACCCGCCGCGCTGACCTTAGCTTGCTGGCGCAGCGTTTGGGCAGCGGAAAATTGAGCTTTGCGTCAGAGCAGCGGCTGGAAAAGTATCTCGGGCTTTCCAAAGGAGCGGTGACACCGCTGGGTGCGCTCAACGACGAGGGGCATGCCGTTGAAGTCGTTTTCGACGCAGAACTTGAAAAACTGCCGCTCGTGGGCATTCATCCGCTGGTGAACACGGCAAGCGTATTTCTCAACTTTGCCGATTTGAAAGATTTGCTGACGTCATATGGCAGCGACGTGCGGATATTGTCTTTAGACGATTGAAAAAAAGTGTGGTAAAACATAAAATTTGCCGCGAAAAGCAGTTGACACGGCAACTCTTTTTTGATAATATGTATAAGTCGCCGTACGGATGAGCCGTCGCAAGACAGCCGGCCGGCAGCGGCGTCCGGACCTTGAAAATTAAACAATATTAAGCTTGAGAAGCCCTTTTCAAAGAGGCG
>CAYZIL010000021.1:0-41710 GCA_964478515.1 uncultured Faecalibacterium sp.
ACCTGCGACCTCCTGCGTGTGAAGCAGGCGCTCTAACCAGCTGAGCTATGCTCCCTTGCCCAATAGGCGCTTAAATATATTACTATAAAATCAGACAAAAGTCAACGCTTATACTATGATTTTATTGCTGAGTATTACATATTTTATCTGCCGCTGAAAACACACTCAAAGGCGGGAAAGTAATTAACTGCCGAGTGTATTTGACGCGCAGCGGCACAAAATGCTACGGCCGCATTTCTTTCAACTTTTCGCCGGAGAAATAATAGCGATGCCCGCAGAAATTGCAGACTATCTCGGCTCCCTTGTCCTCTTCAATCAGCTGGCAGTAATCGGCGCGCGGAATGCTTAACAGCGCGCGTGCCATGCGCTGCTGCGAGCAGTTGCATACGTAGTCGGCGCGGCTGCTGCCGAGCGTCTGCGGGTCAAAGCCGGCCATAACCATTTCTATCATCTGAGGCACGCTCATGCCGCTGTCAAGCATTGCCGTCACCGACTCGAGCGAGGCGATGTTTTTTTCAATGCGGGAGATTTCAGCGTCGTCGGCGCCCGGAAGCAGTTGCAGCAAAAAACCGCCGGCGCATTTTATGGACAGGTCCTTGTCAACAAGCACGCCTAAAGAGCACACTGTCGGCGTCTGTTCGCTGACAGCATAGTATTTGGTAATATCCTCTGCTATTTCGCCGCTCACCAGCGACACGCTGCCTACGTAGGGTTCTTTTAGCCCGACGTCGCGAATCACCGTCAGCTGTCCGTTTTTGCCCACAACGCCGCCTACGTCGAGTTTGCCGGTGGCGGAGTTGGTGGGCAGGTCGGCGCGCGGCTCGCCGCTGCAACCGCGCACATTGCCGTGCGCGTCACTCACGGCAATGAGGGTGCCGCAGCTGCCGCCGCCGTTTACGCGCACGGTAAGCGTATCCGTCTCGTTTTTCAGCTGACAGCTCATCAGCGCGGCTGCGCTCAGTAAACGCCCCAGCGCCGCTGCGACGGTAGCCGAGCAGTGGTGAAACTGTTGCATCTGCGCGACAATATCTGTCGAGTCCAGCGCATATATCACCACACCGCCGTCGGCAGATATGGCGCGGTAAAGATTATCCTTCATCAGATACTCCGATCAAATTTTAGTGCAGCTGTACAACAAGCGCTGGGAGTCGGCGCGCACGGCGCCGTAGCTTTCACCGTCAATTATTTTGTCGACGGTATAGCCGCAGCGCGTCAGCAGCTTTTCCAACTCCGCCGGCTCGTAGGCCCGCTCAACTATCCGTTCGCTTTCCCGGCGGTAATACTCCCCGCTGCGCAAAAACACATCTACGTCAATATCCACAGTGTACCCGTCGGCGCGCAGCTCGCTTTGCCACACGCACATACCGCCGGCAAATTCGCCGCTATAGCAGCGCGAATTGAGCGCTGTGCGGTGTTTGTACGGCGTATTGACGTCAAAAATAAGCTTGCCTCCCGGTTCGGTAAACAGCGACATTTTTTCAAGTGCACGTCTTAATTCCGCTTTATTAATAATGTGGTTAAGCGTGTCCTGCGTACAGAGAACGGCTCTGACGGTACCGTACAAGTCGAGCTGCTGCAAGCTTTGCTGTAAAAAAAGAATATCGCAGCCGGCCGCGGCAGCTTTTGCCCGCGCCGCGCTGAGCATTTCCGCGCTGGCGTCGACGCCGATCATGTCGTAACCGCGCCGGCACAGCCGCACGCTCAGTTCACCGGTGCCGCAGCCGGCGTCTAAAATTATACCTGCTTGAGACGCAGCGCCCAGCAGACCGCAAATGTACTCGCTGCGGCGCGAAATATCTTTTGCTTCGCTCAGCGCGTCGTAGCACTGAGCCATAGCGCTGTATTCGCCCATCAGCCCTCACCCAAAAGTTCGCTCGCGAGTTTTTCGCGCAGCTCACCGGCTGCTTTTGGGTCGTTTTGCGCAAAAGGCAGCACAAAACCGGCGCCGTAAGACGCGCACAGCTCGCTTATTTGCGCTGTGCTCTGCGCCAGCTCAGTTTTTTTCAATTTGTCACATTTGGTCATTACTATACCAAACGGCGTGCCGCTGGCACGGAAATATTCGAGCATGGTAATGTCGTCTTCGTTCGGCACCCGGCGCGCGTCGAGCAGCAGCAGTGCCAGCGCAATGTTGCGTCCGCTGGTGAAAAAATGTTCCAGCAGCTGAGCCCAGCGCTTTTTCTCCGCCTGCGGGCGCTTGGCATAACCGTACCCCGGCAAATCCATTATGCAGTAATTGTCGCCGACGTCGAACCTGTTGACAGTTGTCGTTTTCCCCGGCGTACTGCTGACGCGTGCCAGTGCGCGCTGGTTGCACAGTCTGTTTATCAATGTAGACTTGCCGACGTTTGAACGCCCGCAAAACACCAGCTCACAGCTGTCGCTCGGCGGCAGCTGTGAGTGTATTCCGTAGGAACAAATAAATTTTGCAGTTGTAAAGTTAATCATCTTTACACCTTTTCAGCAGCGGATTGCCGGCGTATCCTTCTCAATTTTGGGCGGCTTTACCGGCGCCGCATCCGTTTTGCTGTTGAGCTCGCGGCGAGTCAGCGCAATGCTCAACACGTCGGCAATATTGTCGACCGGTACGATGTTGAGTTTGTCTATTATCTCGCTGTCCATTTCCGCCAAGTCCACTTTATTGTCGCCGGGGATAAGCACAGTGTGCATTTTTTCTTTGCACGCTGCTATAAGTTTTTCCTTTAGACCGCCAATTGCCAACACGCGGCCCGTCAGCGTTATTTCGCCCGTCATAGCCAACGCCGCGCGCACCGGTTTGCCGCTTAGCGCCGAGACCAGCGCCGTCAGCAACGTGACGCCGGCAGAAGGACCGTCTTTGGGAACAGCGCCCTCAGGCGCGTGAATATGGATGTCCAGCTCAGCGGCAAAGTTGGCGGAATAGCCGTACTCCGCGCTTAGCTTGCGCGCCAGCGTCAGCGCCAGGTGCGCAGACTCTTTCATAACGTCGCCGAGACTGCCGGTAAGCTCCAGCTTGCCGCTGCCCTTTGTAGTGACTACTTCTACAGGCAGCATCACGCCACCCTGCGAGGTCCAAGCAAGGCCGTTACAGACGCCGACTTCACTTTTTGCCACGGCAATGCTGCTGCGCTCCAGCGGCGCGCCGAGAAATTCGCTCAGCAAAGCGGGCTCGATTTTTATCTTTTCCGAGCTGCCGGCAACAATTTTTGCAACGCCCTTGCGGCAAATTCTGGCAATGCAGCGCTCAAGACCACGCACGCCTGCCTCGCGCGTGTAGTTGTCAATAATATCGTACAGCGCGCGGTCGGTAATGCTTAGTTGTGTGCGCTTGAGACCGTGTTTTTCCATCTGCTTGCGCAGCAAATGTTTTTTTGCTATATTGAACTTTTCCGCGCGCGTATAGCTGGAAAGCTCAATTATTTCCATGCGGTCATACAGCGGCGCCTGAATACCGGCCGGGTCGTTGGCAGTCGTAATAAACAGCACATGCGACAAGTCAAAGGGGATTTCGATAAAATGGTCTTTGAAGTCGAAGTTCTGCTCCGGGTCAAGAACCTCTAACAGCGCGCTGGCCGGGTCGCCTTTGTAGTCGTTGCCCAGCTTGTCGACCTCGTCGAGCAAAATTAGCGGATTGTTGCTTTTGGCGTATATCATTGCTTGAATAATGCGCCCTGGCATTGAGCCGACGTAGGTGCGGCGGTGGCCGCGTATCTCGCTCTCGTCATGGACGCCGCCCAGCGACAGACGCACATACTTGCGCCCCATGCACTCGGCAATTGAGCGGGCAATTGATGTTTTACCCACGCCCGGAGGGCCGACAAGACAAAGTATCTGGCTGTTGAGTTTTTCGGTAACAGAGCGCACTGCCAGCAGCTCAATGATGCGGTCCTTGACGTCCTTGAGCCCGTAATGGTCGGCGTCAAGCTTTTCGCGCGCCGCGACCAGGTCGAATTTGTCCTCGGTAACGGTGTTCCAGGGCAGCTCAAGACAGTAGTCGAGATAACTGCGCGACACCGCCGCCTCCTGACTGGAACCGGGCATTTTTCTGAGCCGCTGCGCTTCCTTGACCAGCTTTTCCTCGCTGTCCGTCGCCAAACGCAGTTCTTTTATGCGCTTTATGTAATCGTCGGCTTCCTGAGTGGTGTCGTCGCTGTCGCCGAGCTCCTCGGACAGCACGCGTATCTGTTCGCGCAAATAATAGTCGCGCTGACCCTTGTCAATAGAGTCCTTGACCTTATCGCCTATTTCCTTTTCGTAGTCAAGCACCTCGTTTTCGCGCTTGAGGATGTTCAGCAGCATCTCCAGACGGCGAATTACGCTGTTTCCGGCGAGTACCTGCTGCTTTTCGTCGTAATCGAAGCTCAGCGCGTAGGTCAGCGTTTCGGCAATTTTGTTGTAATCCTCGCTGCCGAAGGCGGTAAGCACCACGTCGCTCGACAGTTTCGGAAAGTGCTCAATGTATTCGTTCATCTGCTCGCGAATGGAACGCACATATGCGTCTGCTTTTAGCCGCTCACGCGCGGAAACGCCGCGCACGGCAGCCGAAATAAGCGTGCCGGTGCTGTGCGGTTGTTCTTTTGAAAAGGACAACAGCTTGGCGCGATACTGACATTCGACCAACACCTTAACGTAGTCTTCCGAAATGCGAAAGACCTGTTTGACGTTTGCCACCACACCGTACTCGTAAAGGTCGGCATATTCCGGGTCGTCGACTGTCAAATCCCGCTGACAGCACAAAAACACGCTTGAATCATTCTTCAGCGCCCATTCCACCGTTTTTATTGAGCGTTCTCTGCCAATGTCAAATTGGTTTATTGTCTGCGGAAACAGCACCAGGCCGCGCATGGCAATTACCGGCATAGTGAGAACGTTTTTATTTTTTACATTGACTTTTGCTATCATCAGTAACCTCTGTATTCATATCGTGCTTTGAATTATATAGAAAAAATATGAATAATTCAATAAGTTGTTGCCTGTGCCGCGCGCAGATATTTAAAACAGCGGGCGCAGGTCTTCCCTGCGCCCGTAGTTGTAAAAATATGGCCGCCCGGCGTCAACCCGCTTTTTTTATCAGGCGCGGATTCTTGTTGAGCACCGCCTCTTTGTCGACGACGACTTTTTGCACGTCGTCGCGTGAGGACACGTCGTACATTATCGGTATTAGCAGTTCCTCAATAATTGAGCGCAGCGCCCGCGCGCCGCCCTTGTGGTCAATGGTTTTTTTGGCAATTTCGTGCAGTGCGCCGTCGGTAAACTCAAGCCCGATGCCGTCCATCGCCATCAAGCGCTGGTATTGCTTGACCAGAGCGTTCTTGGGTTCGACCAGAATGCGCACCAGCGCATCTTCGTCAAGCGGGTCCAGCACCGAAATAACCGGGATACGGCCGACCAGTTCGGGGATAATACCGAATTTGACCAGGTCGTGATTGGTTATTTTTTTGAGCATATTGCTTTTGGCTTTGCTGCTGTCGTCCTTAATTACCGCGCCGAAGCCGAGCGAGGAATTGCCGACGCGCTGTTCTATTATCTTGTCGACGCCGTCGAACGCGCCGCCGCAGATAAACAGGATGTTTGTAGTGTCAATTTGAATGAATTGCTGCTGGGGATGCTTGCGGCCGCCTCCCGGCGGCACGTTGGAAACGGTGCCTTCCAGTATCTTCAGCAGCGCTTGCTGCACGCCCTCGCCACCGACGTCGCGGGTAATGGAGGGGTTTTCGCTCTTGCGGGTAATTTTGTCGAGCTCGTCGATGTATATAATGCCCATCTGGGCGCGCTCTACGTCAAAATCCGCCGCCTGCAGCAACTTCAGCAAAATATTTTCCACGTCCTCGCCAACATAGCCGGCCTCGGTAAGCGTAGTTGCGTCGGCTATTGCAAAGGGCACGTTAAGCGTTTTTGCCAGAGTCTGGGCAAGGTAGGTCTTGCCTACGCCGGACGGGCCGACGAGCAAAATGTTGCTCTTTTGCAGCTCGACGTCGTTGCTTTTTTCGTCAAGCTGACTAATGCGCTTGTAGTGGTTGTAGACCGCCACCGAAAGCACGACTTTGGCCGCGTCCTGACCGATTACATACTGGTCAAGCACCTGCTTTATCTCGCGCGGTTTGGGTATTTTCAGCGGCGTTTTTTCGCCTTTGCCGGCGGCACGACCGGAAGGATGCATTTCCGGCTCAATGTCGTCGTGGTCTTCCAGCAGCGAGTAGCACAACATCACGCACTCGTTGCAGATGTTCACATTGGGACCGATAATCATTCTGTCGACCTGAGACTCGGACAGGCCGCAAAAAGCGCATTTTGCCGTTTTTTTGTCGTTAGCCATGCATATACCCCGTCAGCGTTTGTCTATTACCTTGTCTACCAGTCCGTATTCGGCGGCCTGCTGGGCGGTCATATAGTTGTCGCGGTCCGTGTCGCGCTCAATGACTTCCAGCGGCTGGCCGGTATTTTTGGACAATATCTCGTTGAGCTTTTTGCGAATGTAAATAATGTGGTCGGTGTGAATTTTCATGTCGGCCGCTTGTCCCTCGACACGGCCGAGCGGCTGGTGAATCAGTATTTCGCTGTTGGGCAGCGCCAGACGCTTGCCTTTGGCGCCGCTGCAAAGCAGAAACGAACCCATTGAGGCGGCCATACCGATGCATATCGTCGACACGTCGCACTTGATGTAGTTCATAGTGTCATAGATGGCCATTCCCGCCGTGATTGAGCCGCCGGGGCTGTTGATATACAGGCTGATATCTTTTGTCGGGTCCTGCCCTTCAAGATACAGCAGCTGCGCGACTACCAGGCTTGCGGTGACGTCGTTGACCTCGTCGCACAGCATAACAATGCGGTCGTTGAGAAGCCGCGAAAAAATGTCGTACGAGCGCTCGCCGCGGCTGCTCTGTTCAATTACCATCGGTACCAGATTGCTCATTTTTGCCTCCTGAGTTCTGACAGTGGGTTTATTTCTCAGCCGCAGCGCTCTTGTCATCCGCCGCCGCTTCTTTTTTGACTGTCTTTTCTTTCTTTACCTTGGCCTTAGCTGCTATGACCTTAGCGCCGTTTTTAACTATGTCCAGCGCCTTATTGGCGGCAAGGTCGCCCTTTATGTCTTTGGCGCTGACGAGCTCTTTGATTTTTTCAACATCGAGCTCATATTTTTCGGCCATTTCCTTAAACTCTTTTTCTATGTCCTCGGCCGTAATTTCTATTTTTTCGCTGAGCGCCACAGCGTCCAGCGCGAGCCGCGTCTTTACCTGCTTCTCGGCCTGTTCGGCAAACGATTTGCGGAAAGTATCCATGTCTGCGCCGGTGTATTTTATGTAGTCGGCAAGCTTGAGTCCCTGCGACTGCAAACGCATTTCAAAATCACGCACCATTTCGTCGACGCGGTTGGATATCATCACCGCGGGGACGTTGCCTTCCAGCTGCTCGGCCAAAGCGTCGCCCAGTTGGTTTTCGAAATCGGCGTCGGCACGCTCGGCGGCCGCCTTTTCCAGCTTTTCGCGGGCATCTTTTTTCAGTTCTGCAAAGGTTTCGAACTCGCTGACGTCTTTGGCGAATTCGTCGTCAAGCTCCGGCATTTCGCGGCAGCGCAACTCGTTAATTTTCACCTTGAACGTGGCGTCCTTGCCTGCGAGCTCTTTGGCGCCGTACTCCTCGGGGAACTTCACGTTGACGTCAAATTCGTCGCCGGGCTTATGAGCGATAACCTGGTCTTCAAAGTTGTCAATAAACTGGTCGGAGCCAAGCACCAGACTGAAGTTTTCGCCCTTGCCGCCCTCAAAAGCCTTGCCGTCGACAAAGCCCTCAAAATCAATAACCGCAGTGTCGTCTTTTTGCGCCGCGCGGTCCTCTACGTTTACCAGGCGCGAGGCCTTGTACTGCATGGACTCAATTTCTTTGTCGACGTCTTCGTCGCTTACAGAGCTCTGCTCGCGCACCGCTTCAAGGCCCTTGTATTTCTTTACCATAAGCTGCGGCTTTACCGCAACGGTAAATACAACCTCTACGCCTTTTTCGGTGTCCGTGCTTTTTACGTCGACATTCGGACGGTCAATGACGTCGGCGTCGGCGGCCTCTATTGCGTCTGCGTACGCATCGGGCAAAATATCGTTGAGCGCATCGTCAAAGAAAAAATCAGAACCGTACATCTGCTCAATTACCGCGCGGGGGGTTTTGCCCTTGCGGAAACCGGGGACGGAGATTTTTTTGTTGTTTTTGTGGTAGGCAGTGTCTAACGCCTTCTTAAAATCTTCGGCGCTGATAGTGACATTCAGGACATATTCGCCCTTTTCGTTTGTGGTTTGACTTGTAAGAGACATCATTTCCTCCGCGTACTGTTATTGTTAACCAGAATATTATAGCATAGACTATCTTAATTTACTATAAAATTATTATTAATTGTTGGTGCTTTTACCGCGTTTTTTATTGTCACCGCTTGCCGGCGCGCTGTGTGAGCGGTCGTTTTTCAGCTCGATTGTGCGGCTGACGAAATAAGACAGCGACGCGAACACCGGCACGGCAAATATCATGCCGACCACGCCGAACAGCGCGCCGCCGACCGTCACGGAAAAAAGCACCCACAAACCGCTTATCCCGACAGCGTCACCGACGACCTTCGGATATATGACGTTATTTTCAATTTGCTGAAGCAGTATCTCGTAGATGGCGAATATCAGCGCTTGCAGCGGGCTTTCGAGAAAAATCAGCAGCGCGCTGACAAGCGTGCCTACCCAGGCGCCGACAATAGGGACCAACGCCGTCAGGCCGATTATCATGCCCACAAGCGCGGCGTACGGCAAACCGATAAGCAGCATTCCGGCGGCGCACAGCACACCGAGCAGTACCGCCTCCAGCAGCTGGCCGGTGACGAATTTCGAGAAAATATTTCCGGTGACGTCGGCTATCTCTTTAATTTTTTCGCACTGCTCGCGTTTTACCGCCGCGCACAGCAGTCGGCCGGCGAGACTGCGCAGCTTTTCTTTTTGGGCAAGAATGTAGGCGGAGAAAAAGACACTGAGCACAAATTCGAATATTCCCTTGGCAGTCAGCAGCGTCAGGTTAACCGCCTTGAGCCCAAGCTGGGAAAGGTAAGCGGTAACGCTCTCGTCAATTAGCCCGCCCTGCTCGCTGAGCAGAGCAAACAGCCGCCGGGCTATTGCGCTTTTTTTCGACAGCGTCTGTGCGGCAGCTGTCAAGCGCCGCGAATATTCCGGCAAATTCCCCATAAGCGCGGCAATACTCTTTGTCAGTTGCGGAATAATTACGACAATACATAGCGCCGTTGCCGCGAGCACAATGCCGTAACTGAGTACCATTGCCAGTATGCGGCGCAGTTTTTGCGAACTCAGTCGAAAAAGCAACGTTCGCTCAAAAAAACGCAGCGGCAAATTGAGCACAAAAGCAATTGCCGCGCCTGCAAGCACCGGCGCCAATACCGCTACCGCGCCGCATAGCAGCGCATACAATTTTTCAAGATTGTTGAGCGCCGCCCAAATCACCGCGGCCAGCGCCACTAAAACCAGCAAGCGCCAAAAGGTCTGCTTACTCATAAAATACACCTCGGAGCGATAATAATAATTATTGTCCGAGGTGCGTGTTTTATTCTGTTTCGCTGTCAAGAAGTGTGCGCTGACGCATGTCGCGCAGTTGGGCGGTGTACAGTTCGTAGTAACGCCCTTTCAGCGCCAGCAGTTCGCTGTGCGTGCCCTGCTCCACTATTCGGCCGCCGTCTATTACCAAAATGCGGTCGGCGTTTTCAATTGTGGACAGGCGGTGAGCAATAATGAAGCTGGTGCGGTTTTCAAGCACTTTTGTTATTGCAGTTTGGATAATTCGCTCGGTCTCGGTGTCTATTGACGCCGTGGCCTCGTCGAGCACAAAAATGCGCGGGTCGGCAATAATTGCGCGGGCAAATGATATCAGCTGCTTTTGCCCGGTAGACAGCAGACCGCCGCCCTCGCCCACCTGAGTGTCGTAGCCCTTTTCCAGCCCGGAAATAAATTCGTGCGCGCCGACAGTGCGCGCCGCTTTTTCTATGCGTCCGGCGTCAGCGTCGGGCGCCGCATAGGCGATATTCTCGGCGACGGTGCCGGAAAACAGGTGGGGCGTTTGCAGCACATAGCCTATTTGCCGTTCCAGCCACAGCTGCGAGCGTTGCCGGTAGTCGGTGCCGTCTATAAGTATTGAGCCCGCAGTGGGCTCGTAGAAGCGGCAAATTAGATTGACGATAGTGCTCTTGCCGGCGCCGGTCTCGCCGACAATGGCGATATTTTGTCCGGTCGAGACTTTAAGATAAAAATCGGTGAGTATCGGCTCGTCCGGTTTGTACCAGAAACTGACGTTTTTGAATTCCACATCGCCGTGAATGGCGGGCCAGTTTTCCGTCTTGGGCTCGAACACCGTGCCGAACTGCGCTTCCACCGCGGCGCTGTCGCGAATTGTTTCCGGCTCGTCGAGCAGTGTTATTACCCGTTCAGCAGAGGCTTTGGCGCTTTGGAATTCCGACACCACTCTGGCAATGCTCTGGATGGGGTCGAACATCTGCATGGAATAGGAAATAAACGCCGCCAATGTGCCAAGCGCTATGGCGCCGCTGTAAACCATTGCGCCGCCGCGGCTAATAGCAATAGCAGTGCCCACCGTGCCGATAAAAACGACCAGCGGGATAAATACCGCCGACAGCGTGGCGCTGTGCATGGAAGCGCGGCGCATTTTCAGCGTCAGTTCGTCGAACTCGCGGTAATTGTCGCTTTCCCGAGTCAGCGTTTTCGTCGTCAGCGCGCCGGCTATGCACTCGTTGAACGAAGCGGTTATTGCGGAGTTCAGTTTGCGCACCGTGCGCTGCCGACGCAGTATCGCCCGCTCAAATACAACAGAAACGACCGCCAGCGGCAGTGCCACGCTGAGCACCTGCAGCGCCAAAACCGGCTGCAAAATTAACATTGTGGTGACGGCGCCGGCTATGAATACCACAGACCAGAGAATATCGACAATGCTCCAGGCAACCATTTCGGACAAGCGCGTAATGTCGCTTATCATCCGCGCCATCAAATAGCCGACCGAGGTGTTGTCATAGTAGGAAAAGGAAAGCCGCTGCAATTTGCTGAAAGCCTGTTTGCGAATGTCGTAACTAATCGACATTTCCAGCTTGCCCGCCCAAATTATAAAGGAGCGGGTCATTAGCCCCATCGTCACGACCAGCACGGAAAAAAGCGCGACAAAATATTCAAGTCCCGCCGCGCTCGCCGGCGTAATAAAGTTGTCTATGGCGTAGCTGGTGAGCAACGGAAACATCACGTCAATGAGCGCGACGAGCGTCATGGACGCTATCATCCCCACTAGCATTTTCGGGTGCATTTTGGCAAACTCAATTATTCTGCCGTATACTTTAATGGGTATTTTGTTTTCCTCGGTTTTGTTTTCCGTTGGTTTGTTTTTCATCATCTCACATCCCCGCCGACTGTATCTGCGCGATGCGCCGATATAGCCCTTGCTCGGCCATCAGCTGTGCGTGGGTGCCGCGCTGGGTTATTCGCCCGTTTTCAAGCACCAATATGGTGTCCGCCTCGCACAAAGTGGCGATGCGGTGGGAAATTATAAACGTAGTCGCGTCGCCGCGCCGCCGCCGCAGCGAGTCGCGTATCATAGCGTCGGTTTCGGTGTCGACCGCGCTCATAGAGTCGTCAAAAATAATTATCGGCGCATTTTGCAGCAGCATGCGCGCAATTGCCACGCGCTGTTTTTCGCCGCCGGACAGCGTTACGCCGCGCTCACCGACAACCGTGTCGTAACCGTCTTTGAACGACATTATCGTCTTGTGAACAGCGGCGGCCGACGCGGCCGCAAAAACCTCGTCGTCGCTGGCTTGCGGCGCCGCCATGCGGATGTTCTCAATTATCGTGCGCGAATACAAAAACGGCTCCTGCATGACGATAGCGACGTTTTTGCGAAGGTAATGCCGCTCAATGTCGTTAATATCGGTACCGTCCAGGGTAATGGCGCCGCTGCGGCGCACATAGAGCCGCTGCAGCAACTGCACGAGCGAAGATTTTCCCGAACCGGTTGAGCCGAGTATTGCCACAGTCTGTCCGCAACGGGCGGTAAAGCTCACATCCTTGAGCACGTCGGGCTCGTTGTCGTAGCCGAAACAGACATGACTGAACTCTATATTGCCGCGTATTTCCGGCTCAAGAGCTCTGCCTGGCTCGGTTTCGAGCGGAACGTTTAGTACCTCGCACAGCCTTTGCAGCGCGACCTTTGTCTTGCCCATGTCCGAAAGCACGCGGCCGAGCTGTCTTATCGGCCATATCATCATGTCTGTATAACTGAAAAACACTATCGCCGTGCCGACGCTGACTTGTCCCTTTACGGCCAGCACCACGCCGGCTATAAGTGACATTCCCACCTGTGCAAAGCACAAGACGTCGGACATTCCCCAATAATCGCCCAGCAGACGGTTAAGCTTAATTGTGACGTCGCGGTAGTCGCGGTTGCGCTCGTCAAAGCGGTTCACCTCTGCCGCCTGCTGTCCGAAAGCGCGCACCACGCGCACCCCGGCAAGGTTTTCGGTAAGAATTTCCGACATCTGGCCTTCCGACTCGTCGGAAAGCTGGAAGGCGGCAATAACTTTTTTGAAATAGAAATAGGAAAACAACAGTACCACCGGCATTACGGCAACGCTTGCGAGCGTAAGCGTAACGTTCATGGTCAACATGACGCTTAGCGCCACCACTACGAGCGCCACGCTTCGAACCAGCTCTATCATCTGTACCGCAACGAAACGGCGGGTGGTCTCAACGTCCGAAGTACAGCGCTGTATCAGGTTGCCGGACAGCGAATGCTTGTGGTATTCGCCGGGCACATCCTGCAAATGGGAGTACAGTCGGCAGCGCAATTCGCGCGCAGTGTGCTCCGCCAGCGCGTTCATTGAGCGCGAGCGAACAAATTGGCACAGGCTGTTGAACAGCGTTACTGCCAGCAGCGCCACCGCTAAAAGCCACAGATTGTCGAGATAAAACTGTCTGTCCCCTATGCGCTTCGCAAAGTCCACAAAGAACCCGCTCAGCGAAGTGCCGTTGCCCAAAAGCACATAGTCGACCGTAAAGCCGGTAATAAGCGGCGTAAAAAAGGCGGCTATCACCGCGCCTATTGCCGAAAGCACCCCAAGCAGCAGATTTCCCCTATTGCGCGAAAAACAGTCTTTCAGCAGCTGCAGCGCGCCTTTGTATGTTTTTTCTTCCATAGTCTTTCACCGATGTCATCGTTTGTTTCACGCCTGGATTTTTCGCCCTGAACGCAGCTGTGCCGTTGCTTTGTGTTGCGGACTAATGCTCACATTATTCTGTGCCGCAGACACAAAAACAGCGCCGCCTGCATTCGGCGCTTATTCTTTCTCTGCAAGCAGTGCGTGCAATTATTGGTATTGTATCACCTAATTTGCGGTCGCGCTACTGTTTGCTGGTATTTTCCGCCAAACAACGACAAATCGGCGCGCGGGTTCAGCCGCGCGCCGATTTATTCTCCCAAAGATGTTTTCAGCAAATGCCCTGAATAATCATGGCGTTTGCCACCTTTTTGAATCCGGCGATATTGGCGCCGACCATCAAATTGCCGGCCGCACCGTACGCCGCGGCCTGCTCGCTGCAATTGCGATATATTTCTTTCATTATGTCGTGCAGTCTGCCGTCAACCTCGTCAAAGGTCCACGACAGTCGCAAAGAGTTCTGGCTCATCTCCAAACCGGATACCGCCACGCCGCCGGCATTGGCAGCTTTGGCCGGTCCGTAAAGGACGCCGGCGGCAATGAACTTATCTATTGCCTGCGGCGTGCAGGGCATGTTTGCACCCTCGCACACTGCGGTGACGCCGTTCGCCGTCAATTTTTCGGCAGCGTCGCCGTCAAGCTCGTTTTGGGTGGCGCACGGCAGCGCCACGTCGCACTTTACGCCCCAAATGCCGCTGCTGACGGCTGTATACTGCGCGCCGCTGCGGCGCTTGGCATACTCGCTGATGCGGCCGCGCTCGACCTCTTTAATTTGTTTGACAATGGCGAGGTCTATTCCCTGCTCGTCAAAGATGTAGCCGCCGGAGTCGGACATGGCAACCACGTTTGCACCGAGTTCGGTCGCCTTTTGCGCGGCGTAAACCGCCACGTTTCCGGAACCTGACACCACGACAGTTTTTCCCTTAAAGCTTTCGCCGGCAGCAGCAAGCACCTCTGCAGTAAAGTAGCAAAGGCCGAAGCCCGTCGCCTCGGTGCGCGCCAGCGAGCCGCCGAATTCCAGCGCTTTTCCGGTAAGTACCCCGCTCCACTCGTTGGCAAGACGCTTGTACTGTCCGAACAGATAGCCTATTTCGCGCTTGCCGACGCCGATATCACCGGCGGGCACGTCTGTATCCGCGCCGATATGGCGGTACAGCTCGTTCATAAAGCTCTGGCAAAACCGCATTATTTCGCCGTCGGTTTTACCCTTGGGGTCGAAGTCGGCGCCGCCCTTACCGCCGCCCATCGGCAGCGTAGTCAGCGCGTTCTTAAATACCTGCTCAAAGCCCAAAAAGCGAATGACCGACTCGCTGACACTGGGATGAAAGCGCAAGCCGCCCTTATAGGGGCCTATTGCCGAATTGAACTGGACACGGTAGCCGCGGTTAACGCGCACTTTGCCGCTGTCGTCGACCCACGGCACACGAAACTGAATAAAGCGCTCGGGTTCGGTTATTCTTTCCACAACGCCGTTGCGCTCGTAAACGCTGTCAGACTCAATGAGCGGCGCTATGCTCATAAGCACCTCTGCCGTCGCTTGCAAAAACTCTTTTTGACCCGGATTACGCGCGGACAGCTGTTCGTAAACGCCGCGCAGATATTCATTCTTTAATTCCATTTTTATCCCCCACTTTTACATTATTTACATTATATACTGCGATGACTAATTTGCAACATTAAATTTCATATTTTTGCACTTTCACCCGATATTATCGGTGAAACAGTGCTGAATTTGTATTATTTATTACCTGCGCTGTCATTATTCACTCCATCGCAACTTCCGCATGTTTACATTGGCAAGCCGGCGTGCTATAATATATTTTGACCGGGCCGGATGGCGGCGCGCCATTTGGCGTGAGGAAAGTCCGAGCTCCACAGGGCAGGATAGCTGCTAACGGCAGCCGAGGGCGACCTCAGGGACAGTGCAACAGAAATAGACCGCTCGCTTTTGGCGAGTAAGGATGGAAAGGCGAGGTAAGAGCTCACCGAGACACAGGCGACTGTGTTTGCCATGTAAACCCTATCCGGAGCAACACCGACATAAGGCGCATACGTCTGCCCGACGTGCCTTTAAGTGTGGCTGGAGCCGCTGCGGCGACGCGCGGCCAAGATAGATCGTCATTCAAGACAGAACTCGGCTTACAGACCCGGTCGCATAAACAAATTACCCGCAGTGCTCACTGCGGGTTTTTTTATGTCTTAATAAACACAAGTTTCATGACCAGCATCATTACCACGCCGGGTATACCCAGCACAGCGGCCAGTGCCAGACTAACGGCGTTGAAGGACAGTGTTACTGCGCTGTATGACGACAGCGCGTTTACGGCGGCCAGCGCCACGACACCCGACAGCGCCCCGCCGGCGGCATTCCGCAGCGGGTGCTGGGTTTTGGCCAGAAAGCGAATGGTAATTACCAGTGTCAAAGCGAACAGCACCAAAAAATAAATCATTTTTTCACCCCTGCCAAATGATATGCCCCGCCGCAAAAAAAGAGCACAAAAAAGCACCGCCTCGAAGCGGTGCTTTTTAGTAAGCAGATTATTTGTTGCCCGACGCCAACGCGACAATGTCGACCGTCAGTGTGATTAAAAACAGCGCGATGGCAAGATATTTTGTCAGGCTCGCCATTTTTTCATCGGCCGTATTTTTTATCTTGCCCAAATAGCCGGCATCGCCGCCGGAAATGGCACCGGAAAGACCGCTGCCCTTGTTGTCCTGTTTAATAACCAGGATGATAATAAAAATACAGCAAAGCGCCAGAACCGAGCCGGCGATTATTTCAAAAGTGCTCATTACAGTACCCTCCAAATTTACAACTATTAAATTATATCTTATTGTTTGCAAGAATGCAACAGTTATTTTCCTTACAGGCGAAGTTGCTCGCTCAAGTCGTCCTCGCGCAATATTCCGCCGCTGGCCGGCAAATTGCGCGCCCGGAAGCGATGGATATTTTCCAGCGGCAGCGTGTCGGCAAGCGCTACCTTTGTGACAACAGCGCCCTTTTTCAGCGTCATTACGGCAACGCCCAGCGCGTCCTTGGCCTGCTTTTCGGAAATAAAGTCGCTGTTGAGCATCAAAAGCCGGCCGCCGGACGAGAAAACTGCAAATTCTGTCGGCTGCGGCGCCGCCTTTATTGCCACCAGCGCCTGCTTTCGGCTGTAGGCATTGCTGAGTTTGCGGCGGTTCAGTTTGGTCTCAAAAGTGCTCAGTGGTACCCTTGCAGCCTTGCCGTTTTCGTAAAACATTACTACATGTCCGGCATAGTCCGCACTGACAACCAACGCTATTGCCGTTTCGCCCTCGTCCATGCCCAGCTGCGCGGCAACATAGTCGCCGATAACACTGGCCTTGCTGTCGGCAAAATCTGCGACATGGCACTTATATGCCTGGTGCTGATTTGTAAAGAAAAGCAAATTTGCGTCGTTCTTGCACTCAATAGTTTCAATTATTTCGTCGCCGTCCTTCAGCTTTTGTTCCCCGCTCATGCGCAGCGAGGCCGGCGTAATCTTTTTGAAGTATCCGTCGCGGGTAAAGAAGACAGTCACCGGGTAATCGCTGAGCTTTTCCGGCTCGGCGGAAAATTCCTCCGGCTTGTCGTATATTATTTTTGTCAGTCGCGCTTGCGCGTATTTTTTCGCAACGTCCGCCTGCTCGTGAATAATTATTTTGTCGACCGCTGTTTTTGAGCCGAGAACAGAATTCAACTCGTCTATGTCGGCGTTGAGCTGGTCTTTTTCAGCAAGCCGGTTGAGAATGTATTCCCTGTTTAGGTGGCGCAGCTTTATTTCGGCAATATAATTGGCCTGGGTCTCGTCAATGCCGAAGCCTATCATCAAATTCGGCACCACGTCGCGCTCCTGTTCGGTGTCGCGGACAATCTTTATCGCCTTGTCAATGTCAAGCAATATTTTAGCCAGCGCCTCAAGCAGATGCAGTCGCTGCTGTTTGCCGCTGAGGTCGAATTTCGTGCGCCTTATTATGCAGTCGCGGCGAAATTCTATCCATTCAAGCAAAATGTCGCGCACGCCCATAAGGCGCGGCGTGCCGTGGACAAGCAAAGTAAAGTTGCAGGCAAAATTATCTTCCAGTGGCGTCAGGCGGAAAAGTTTGGTCATAAGCTTTTCGGGGTCGTTGCCGCGCTTTACGTCAATTGCCAGCCGCAGACCTTTTTTGTCGGACTCGTCGCGCACGGCGGAAATTTCGCGCAGCTTGCCCACTTTCATCAGTTCAACTATTTTGTCTATTATCGCCTCGACCGTTGTGGACGGAGGTATTTCGGTTATTTCCAAACAGTGGTCGCCGTCGTCATAGTCGTATTTGCTGCGTACCCGAAAAGAGCCGCGTCCGGTCTCGTAAATCTGCCGCGTCGTCTTTTCATCGTATATAAGGTAGCCGCCGGTGCGAAAGTCGGGCGCTTTCAGCGTTGAGATGACGTCGTGCTGCGGGTCCTTTACCAGCCGCGCCGTAGTCTCGCAAACCTCGGCGAGGTTGAACGGACAAATTGCACTTGCCATGCCGACGGCTATGCCGATATTGGAGTTGACGAGTATGCTGGGAAAGCGCGTCGGAAACAGCGTCGGCTCCTTCATCGTGCTGTCGTAGTTGTCGACAAAATCAACTGTTTCCTTGCCGATGTCGGCAAAAAGCTCCTCGCAAATTGCGGCGAGCTTCACCTCGGTATAGCGCGACGCGGCATACATCATATCGCGGCTGTAACTCTTGCCGAAGTTGCCCTTGCTGTCGACATAAGGGTGCAGCAGCGTCTCGTTGCCGCGCGACAGACGCACCATAGTGTCGTAAATTGCGGCGTCGCCGTGGGGGTTGAGTTTCATTGTTTGGCCGACGACGTTGGCGGACTTCATCCGCGCGCCGCTGAGCAGCCCCATGTTGTACATAGTGTACAGCAGTTTGCGGTGGGAGGGCTTGAAGCCGTCTATTTCCGGAAGCGCGCGCGAGACTATAACGCTCATAGCGTAAGGCATATAGTTTTCCCGCAGCGTATAGGTTATTTGCTCGTCAACGGTTATGCCGCCGCCGGTGATCTCGATGTTTTCCGGGTTCTCATCGTGGTTTATATTTTCGGTCTTCTTTTTTGCCACAACCGTGACTCCTTATTTAATAAAATATTATTAGCCGAAAAGTTCAGCTCACGTCCAAATCGTCGAGATAGTCGGCGCCATACCTGGCAATATACTCTTTGCGTCCGGCAAGATTGTCGCCCTGCAGCAGCTCAAACATCTCGGCCGTTTCGCGCGCGTCGGTTGGCGACACGCGAATTAGCCGGCGCGTTTTCGGATTCATCGTTGTCATCCACATCATCTCCGGCTCGTTTTCGCCGAGACCCTTGGAGCGCTGAATCGTGAACTTTTTGCCCTCAAGCTTTTTGAGTATTTCAATTTTTTCCTGTTCATCATATGCAAAATACGTCTTCTCGCGGCTGTTTATTTCGAACAGCGGCGACTCGGCAATGTAGACGTAGCCCTGCTCAATAAGCAGCGGCGTCAGCCTGTACAGCATGGTGAGAATCAGCACGCGTATCTGGTAACCGTCGACGTCGGCGTCGGTACAAATTATGACCTTGTTCCAGCGCAGATTGTCAATATCGAACGTCGACAGGTCTTTGTTGGCCTTGCTTTGCACGGCAACGCCGCAGCCGAGCACCTTAATTAGGTCGGTGATGATTTCGTTTTTGAATATTTTGCCGTAGTCGGCCTTGAGACAGTTGAGAATTTTGCCGCGCACCGGAATTATTGCCTGAAATTCGGCGTCGCGTCCCTGTTTGCACGCGCCCAAAGCCGAGTCGCCCTCGACAATATATACCTCGCGGCGGCTGAGATCCTTTGAGCGGCAGTCGACGAATTTTTGCACGCGCACCGACATGTCGGCGCTGTTCTGCATAATTTTTTTCATTGTCTGCCGGGTGTGCTCGGCGTTTTCGCGGCTGCGCTTGTTAATCAGCACCTGCTCGGCTATTTTGTCGGCCTCGGCGCGGTTTTCAATAAAATATATTTCCAGACTGTGCTTGAGAAATTCGGCCATCGCCGTCGCAATAAAGCGGTTGGTGATAGCTTTTTTGGTTTGGTTCTCGTAGCTGGTCTCGGTGGAAAAAGAAGACGAAACCAACATCAAGCATTCCTGCACGTCGACAAAGGATATTTTGCTCTCGTCTTTTTTGTACAGCTTGCGGTCTTTTATCAGCGCGTCTATTTGCGCCACGAACGCTGATTTTACGGCGCGGTCGGGCGAGCCGCCGTGCTCAAGAAAACTGCCGTTGTGGTAGTATTCAAGCATCTGTTTCGTGCGGCTGAAGCAAAAGACAAAATTCATTTTTAAGCGGTAGTCGCTTTTGTCCTCGCGGTCGCGGCCGACGCGCTCGGCCGACAGCTGCTGCGGTTCGGTAAAGTTTTCGTTGTCGCAGCATTCGCGCATATAGTCCGCAATGCCGTCTGCGTAAAAATAGTTGTACTCCTCAAAACGGCCGCCGTCGCGCTCAAAGCGCATATTGAACGTTACCCCGGCGTTGACTACCGATTGCTGCTTGAGCACGGTAAGAAAATATTCGTCCGGTATGGAAATATCAGTAAAGACCTTAATGTCCGGGCGCCATTTTATTCGGCTGCCGGTGCGGCGTTTGCTCAGCGGCGCTTTAATAAGCTCGCCTACCGGCTTGCCGGCTTTGAAGCTCATGTTGAATATACAGCCGTCGCGGCAGACCTCCACATCCATATATTGCGAGGAGTACTGCGTGGCACAAAGGCCCAGTCCGTTGGTACCGAGACTGTAACCGTAGCTGGTGTTGTCGCTGTTATTGTATTTGCCGCCGGCATACATTTCGCAAAAAAGCAGTTTCCAGTTGTATGCCTTTTCGCGCTCATTGTAATCCATCGGTATGCCGCGGCCGAAGTCCTCGACCTCGACAGAGAGATCTTTATAATACGTCACGTTAATCTGCTTGCCGTAACCCTCGCGCGCCTCATCGACAGAGTTGGCGATTATTTCAAATACCGAGTGCTCGCAGCCCTCAATTCCGTCGGAACCGAAAATTACCGCCGGGCGCTTGCGCACGCGGTCGGCTCCCTTGAGCACCTCTATACTTGTGTTGGAATAACTTTTGCTCGCTGCTGCCATCTATGACCTCTCGGCCGGAATAACCGGTTGTTTATTTTTATTGCGCACTTCTTCCATAATATATTTATTATACCATATATGGTAGAAAAATAAAAGGAAACGCTGTCGCGTTTCCTTTTATTGTATTTCTGTGCGGTCTTTATTCGGCGGGCTCACTCTCTGCCGGTTTTACACCGTTTTCAATGATCTTTCTAAAAGTCTCGCCGTCAATTTTTTCGTACTTGAGCAGCGCGTCAGTGATTGCGTTTAACTGGTCAACGTGTTCCTTAAGCAATTTGCGCGCCGTGTTGTACGACTGTTCGATTGTAGTTCTGACCTCGGTGTCAATGTCGTTAGCCACCTGCTCGGAGTAATTGCGCGACTGGGTAAAGTCACGGCCGAGGAAGACCTCCTCGTGAGACGAGCTGTAAACTACCGGCCCGAGCTTTTCGGAAAAGCCGTATTTTGTAACCATGTCGCGCGCCAATGTTGTGGCGCGCTCAAGGTCGTTGGATGCGCCGGTGGAAATGTCGTCGAGCATCAACTGCTCTGCGACCCTGCCGCCGAGCAGAGTGGTTATTTGCGACTGCATCTCGTTCTTGGTGTGGAAGCTGACGTCTTCGTTGGGCAGCGAGATTGTAAAGCCGCCGGCGGCGCCGCGCGGAATAATAGATATTTGGTGCACAGGGTGGTCGGGCTGCGCATAGTGAGTAACAATAGCGTGACCGGCCTCGTGATAGGCGGTGAGCTTGCGCTCGCGCGGGGTAATGACCTTTGACTTCTTTTCGGGTCCGACCATAACTTTGGTCGTGGCCTCCTCGACGTCAGCCTCTGTTATTGCCTTGCGTCCCTGACGGGCCGCCAGCAGCGCCGCTTCATTGAGCAGGTTTTCCAAATCCGCGCCGGTAAAGCCGGGCGTCGATTTGGCAATGACGCTCAAGTCTACGTCGGGGCCGAGCGGTTTGTTGCGCGCGTGGACTTTCAGTATCTCCTCGCGGCCCTTTACGTCGGGATAATTTACATATATCTGGCGGTCGAAGCGGCCGGGCCGCAGCAAGGCGCGGTCAAGAATATCCGCTCTGTTGGTCGCGGCCATGATGATAACGCCGATATTTTCCTCGAAGCCGTCCATCTCAACGAGCAATTGGTTTAGCGTCTGCTCGCGCTCGTCGTGGCCGCCGCCCAAACCGGCGCCGCGCTGACGGCCGACGGCGTCAATCTCGTCGATAAAGATGATACTCGGGCTCTGCTTCTTTGCCTTTTCAAACAGGTCGCGCACACGCGACGCGCCGACGCCGACATACATTTCGACAAAGTCGGAACCGGAAATGGAGAAGAAAGGCACCTTTGCCTCGCCAGCTACTGCGCGCGCCAGCAGCGTTTTGCCGGTGCCCGGAGGGCCGACAAGCAGCACGCCTTTGGGTATCTTGGCGCCCAGAGCATTGTATTTGGAAGGATTTTTGAGGAATTCGACTATTTCGACCAATTCCTCTTTTTCCTCTTCGGCGCCGGCAACGTCGGCAAAAGTCGTGCGCTTGTCGTTGGGGTTATGCTCGCGCACTTTTGCCTTGCCGAAAGCGCCTATTTTACCTCCGCCTTGCTGGTTCATATAGACGAAGAAGAATACCATTGCGCCCAGCATGATTATTATCGGCAAAAAGCTGACTATCAGCGACAGAAAGTTGGACGGCGGCTCGTAATCGTACGAGATGCCGCTGTCTTTTACCGCCTGGCTGACGTCGTTGTAAAACAAGTCGACATCCGGAACGGTATAGCTGTGCGTCATTGCGGTACCGGACTCGCTTTTGAGTCTGTAAAGCAATTTTCCGCTGCCGAGATTCAGCGAAAATTCGGCGACCTGGTCGGTCGTAAACAGTTCGACAATCTCGGAGTACTTGGTGTCGGTCCGGTTCATGCTGTCGAACATAAACCAGATAGCCATTATCAGTACCAGTAATACCAGAATGGAAAATCCGCGACCGCGGTTCTTTTGGACCATATTACACTCCTAATATTTCGGCGTCTTTTTGGGAATACACCGACGGCTTAAGCACGCCGATGTAGGGGAGATTGCGATATTTTTCCGCATAGTCAAGCCCGTAGCCGACAACGAATTCGTCGGGGATTTCGAAACCGGAATAGTCGGCAACTATGCTCGATTGTCTGCGGCTGGGTTTGTCTAACAGCGTGCATATCTTCAAACTGGCGGGGTGGCGGGAAAGCAAAATTTCGGTAATATATTCGAGCGTCTTGCCGCTGTCGAGAATATCTTCGACTATCAGCAGGTCCCTGCCCTCAAGGCTAATGTCCAGGTCCTTAACTATTTTTACCGCGCCGCTGCTGACAACGCCGCCCTTGAAACTGGAAACGCCCATAAAATCTATTTCGGTGTGGATGGACAAAGCACGGATAAAATCGGCGACAAATACGACGGCACCTTTTAGAATACTAATGCAGATGAGGTTCTTGTCGGCGTAATCGGCCGAGACCTGCTCGCCTATCTCTTTGATTCTCGCTTTTATCTGTTCTTCCGTTATTAGGACGCGCGCAATGTCGTCGTGCATGTTACCGCTCATATTTATTTCCCCCGCAAAATTAAATAATACAGCGTCTTTCGTTCGTTCGTCGGCGGCAACGCGCTGTGCCACGCCCTGGCCTGCTAACCAGATAACGCCCTGCGTGTCTGCCGCAAGCGGGACACGGTCTCTGTTCTTCGGCGGTATCTTTAATTCGCAAAACAGTTTTTTCAGCGGTTTGCTTACCACGCGGCGCGCGCTTTTGAAAACATCGCCGGACCGGCGTGAGCGAAAAACAATCTTTCCGCTTATTTTATCACAATCGGCACAATTATTTAATAATAATTTGTTAAAAGTGGATTTTTTGTCGAAATGTATATATTCTGCCGACACGATTTGACCGCCAGGCAGCAAATTGCGCCCCGCGCACAAAGGTTGCTCGAAAGGTGCGGCAGCTAAACTGCATTTTTCGCTTTTTCTCAATTTTACAAGCGCGCCGTCGCGGACAAAATAGACCCCGCTTGCAAGCTGCACGGCGTTCAGCGAACCGGCGGCCACTTTTTCACACAGCACCAGCGTTTTTGCGTCGGCCGCGCCGCCGGTTATTGCCAGCAGGGCCGCCGCTTTGAGCGCCGGGTGCGCCTGACAGAGCATCTGTGCCTGCCAGCCGTCGCCGGTTGCAGCACCGGCAATAAGCTCCTGCGCCTGTTCGTCTATATAGTCTCGCGCTGTGCGCGAAATGTCGGCAAACGAGCAAAGATTGTGCACCGCCGCGCTGTTTATGCGCTGCGCCGCGGGAATTATGTTGTGCCTAATGTCGTTGCGCGAAAAGCTGTCGTCGGCATTTGAGCTGTCTGTCACGTATTCAAGGCCGTTTTCCCGGCAATATCGCTCCACTTCGGCGCGCGTGGTAGAAATAAGCGGCCGGACAATTCGGCCGCGCACCGGCGGTATTCCGGCGGCGCCGCCGAGCCCCGAACCGCGAAAGAGATTGAACAATATTGTTTCGGCCGCGTCGTTGGCGGTATGCGCGGTCAAAACCAAATCGTCGCCAGCAGCGCGCGCGAACGCGGCATAGCGCAGCTCCCGCGCCCACTGCTCCAGCGTTTTGCCCTGTGGCTTTTGCCGCTCGCTCATTCGCGCTTGCTCAACACAAAGCGGAATCCCCTCTTTGCGGCAATATGAGCGTACGAAATTCTCGTCGCCGTCAGACTCGGCGCCGCGCAGACCGTGGTTGAGGTGGAAAGCGCGCACCGAACGCAGCGAAAATCTGTCGCGGTTATGCCAGATAAAATGCAGCAGAGCCATTGAGTCGGCGCCGCCTGACACGCACACCAGTACGCTGTCGCCCGGCGCAAACATCTTGTATTTTTCTATAGCCGCAAATGCGCTATTCATAGTCATCCTGACGCATATCCAATGTTGTAAAGCGGGTGTGGGCGCCGTCCCAATGCAGGTGGACTGTGTCGACGCTGCCGTGGCGGTTTTTGGCGACAATGCAGTCGCACTCGTCGGGATAGGGATTTTCTTCCGTCACATTTTTGTGCAGCAGCATAACGATGTCGGCGTCCTGCTCTATTGAGCCCGAGTCGCGCAAGTCTGACAGCACCGGCCGCCTTTTTTCCTTTTCGTTGCCGCGGCTCAGCTGTGAGAGCAGCAATATAGGCACGTCCAGTTCCTTCGCCATTATTTTGAACGCGCGGGTGATGTCTGAGATTTCCTGCACGCGCGACTCGCTGCGGCGGTTGCCGCCCATCAGCTGCAAATAGTCGACTACTATCAACCCCAAATTTTTGAGCCGGCGCGATTTTGCCTTAATTTCGGTAACGGAGACGCTGGAAGTGTCGTCGATAAACAGGTTGGCGCCGGCAAGGTCGTTGGCCGACGTGACGATGCTTTTCCAGTCGGAGTCGCTCAAATTTCCCATTCGCAGCGATTCGGAACTAATACCGCCCTCGCTGCTGAGAATGCGCTCCGCCAGCTGCCGCTTGCTCATTTCCAGCGAAAAAACCGCTACGGAAATATCGTAGGCTTTTACGACGTTGCTGGCAATATTCAGTGCAAAACTCGTTTTGCCAACGCCGGGGCGCGCCGCGAGAATTATCAAATCCGAACGGTTAAGGCCGGTCAAAAGCGAGTCGAGCCGCTCAAATCCGGTGCGGATACCGAGATATTTTTCCCTGTCAGGTCCTGAGAGCTTATTGAGATGGTCAAGCGCCGAGATAATGACCTCGTCGAGTTTTTTCAGTTCGCCGTTATCCCGTCCTTGACGAATGGAATATATCTTTTGCTCGGCGAGATCCAACAGCGATTCCGCGCTGTCCGAGCTCTGCGAGCCGGCCGCGATTATTTCACCCGCCGCCGCAAGCAGCGAGCGCAGCAGGTATTTGTCGTATACAATGCGCGCGTAGGACGCGACGTTGGCAAGTGTCGGCACAGTTTGGGAAATGTCGTAGAGGTACACCTTGGCGGCGGCCTCGTTTTCAAATATTCCCGCCTGCGCGACCTCGTTGAGAACAGTGACAAAATCTATTGGTTTGCCGCCGCTGAACAGCAGCAAAATAACGCGGTAAATAGCCGCGTTTTGCTCGGAATAAAAGTGTTCCGCACTGAGAATGGGTGCTACGTCGTAAAGCGTTGCCGAGTCGACAATTGCCGCGCCCAGCACCGCCTGCTCCGCTTCAATATTACACGGCGGGTTTACGCCCATAGCCGCGATTTGTGCCGGCATTTGCTGCGCCATATCGGCTCCCCTTAGTCGTTTATCTTAACTGTCACCGTGGCGGTGACGTCGGTGTGCACTTTGAGCTCTACGTGGTAGTCGCCTACGGTTTTTATGTCGCCGTCGAGATTAATTTTGCGGCGGTCAACCGTTTGTCCCAGCTGCTCTTTTATAGCAGTCGCAATCTCCTTGGCAGTCACGGCGCCGAACAGTTTCCCGGACTCGCCGCTGCGCGCGGTAATCGTCACCGTTTTGCCGTCTATGGCCGCGGCGGTTTCCTTGGCGGATTGCAGATCCTGCGCGGCGTGGTAATCGCGGGCGCTGCGCTGCGATTCGACCTCGTTCACCGCTGAGGCGTTGGCCTCGCGAACCTTGCCGCGCGGCAGCAAAAAGTTGCGCGCGTAACCGTCGGAAACGTTGACAATGTCGCCCTTCTTGCCGGTACCCTTAATATCTTCATTCAAAACTACTTTCATGACTCTCCTCCTATTCGGCGACAGCGCGAACATTGCTGTCAAGGTATTTGTCTATTGCGGCGATAATTACCGGCTCCAGCTCAGCGAGCGTGACGTCGCGCAGCTGTGCGCCGGCCATAGTCTGGTGGCCGCCGCCGCCCATGTTTTCCATTATAAGCTGCACGTTGTAAACGCCCAGCGAGCGCGCCGACACAAAAGCCACCCCGTCCTTTATGTAAGAAACAATAGAGGCGTGCACGCCCTCAATGCACAGCAGATCGTCTGCTGCTTGCGGCGCCGCAATAAGGTGCAGCGGCGGCAGGTCGTCGGCAATAACTATGGCGCAGCCGCGGTAAACCGACGCTCGCGAGACCAATTGGGATTTAATTGTGTAAGTCTCCAGGTCCGACGCGAACATCATTTTCGCCTCGGTCGGTTCGGCGCCGCGGCGGCGCAGGTAGGCACAGGCCTCAAACGTGCGCACATTTGTGCGCACCGAAAGCTGTTTTGTGTCCAGCATTATGCCGGCTAACAGCGCCACAGCCTCGAATTTATTTATCTGTTCGCTGTCGACGGCAATATATTGCAGCAGCTCGGTGACCATCTCGCAGCAGCTGGACGCGTAGGGCTCGTGGTAAAAGAGCACGGCGCGGTCAATATGACCGACCATCTTGCGGTGGTGGTCTATGAGTACTATCTCGTCGACCATCTGCATTATTTCCGGCACTTCCAGGCGCTTTTCCATCTGGGTGTCCAGCAATATCAGCAGCGTGCCCTCGTTGACAAGCGACTTAGCCTCGTGCGGCGACACGAAAAGTTCGCCGGCGCCGTGTTCGCGCATAAGGTTTATTAGCGGCATTGCCAGCGTGGTCTTCTCGTCGCAGATAATGCGCGACTTTACCCCGCAGGCCGTGCACGCCCTTGTCAGACCGACAGCCGCGCCGATAGAGTCAAGATCAGACATGCGGTGGCCCATTATCAGCACATTTCCGGCCTCGCATATGACATTGGCCAATGCCGAGGCGATAGTGCGCGCCTTGACGCGGGTGCGCCGCTCTACTTCGCGGTTGACGCCGCCGAAAAACGTAAACTCCTTGCCGACTTTTACTGCTGCTTGGTCGCCGCCGCGGCCCAGCGCCATGTCGAGCGCCGCGCGCGCATAAAGCTGGTTTTCATACAGCGAGCGCGCCCCCTTGCCGGCGCCGATAGACAGCGTCAGCGACACCCCGGCAGAATTTATCTGGCGTATTTTGTCTAAAACCTCAAAGCGGTTTTCCGCTATTTTGTGGAAATGCTGCTCTTCAATAACGGCAAAATACGTTGTGGGCGACAGTTTTTTTAGCACGCCGTTGGTGGCATTTATAAAGTCTTCCAGCACGCGGTCGGCACTGGCCAGAATCGCCGACTTGTCGCTGTCGCGCGCGCCGGCCATAACCTCGTCGTAATTATCCAGCGCGAACAAGAGCACACACGGGCGGGTATTTACGTATTCTGTCGCGGTGCGGTTTAGTTCAGTGTCCTCGCTGAAAACCGACATATAGACCTGTTCTTTGCCGCTGGAATAGAAGCTGGAGCGCACTATATAGTGGCGCTTGGCTATCTCAAACCCCTGCCCGAATCCGTTGCAGCAGCTTTCGGCGCTGAAGTTGGGGATTATCGTGTCGATGCGCTCAAAATAGACCTTATCTCCGCTGAGCAGCTCGTCGCGAAAACAGTCGTTGTACCACAGCACGTTGCCGCCGGTGTCGGTAATAAGAATTGGCATTTGCAGCTGCCCGAGCGAAGAACGCTGCGCGGCGCTGACGCTGGAGTCGCTGCCGACAAACAGGTTTTGGACGCGAGAGCGCAGCGAAAAAGCGTCAAAAATCAGTGTAAGCATTATTACAAGCACACTGCCCAGCGCCACAAAAAACAGTCTCAGGTCGACAAACGCCAAGACGACACAAAGAACCACATTCACGAGCAGCGCGGCGACAAGAATAACTTTTTGCGAAATATCGCGATGCTTTCCCATTTTATAGCTCACCTCCGCTTGGGCGTCAGACCTCCATGATTACCGGCAGAATCATCGGCGAGCGCTTGGTGCGCTGATACATCAGTTCGCTGAGAGCCTCTCGGATTTTAATTTTTATTTCCGGCCAATCGCGCACCGAGGTAACGCTGCTGCGGCCGAGCAGCTCAACAATAGTGCGCCGTGCCTCTTCCATTAGCTGTTCGGCCTCACGCACATAAACAAACCCGCGCGAAATAATATCGGGGCCGGAAATAAGCTCGCCGGTCTTGCTGTCAAGCGAAACCACGGCGACAATAAGGCCGTCCTGAGCAAGATGCTTGCGGTCGCGCAGCACAATGCTGCCGACATCACCGACGCCTATGCCGTCGACAAGCACTCGCCCTGAGGGCACCGTTTCCGCGCCGCTGGCGCAACCTGCCGCAGACAGCGAAATAACGTTGCCGATTTCGGGAATAATTATATTGTTTTTGTCTATTCCCATGTCCTCGGCAAGGCGCGCATTCTTCATCAAATGCTTATACTCGCCGTGGATGGGGATATAGTATTTCGGGTGGACCAGGTCGATCATCGTCTTTATCTCCTCCTGACAGGCATGGCCGGAGACGTGGACGTCGTACATGGACTCGTAGATGACCTCGCTGCCAAGCTTTAGCAGCGAATTTATGGTCTTGTTTACCGAGGTCTCGTTGCCCGGTATCGGTGTCGCCGAAATAATAATAATGTCGTTGGGTGTAATAGACACCTGGCGGTGCGTGCCAGCCGCCATGCGTGAGAGCGCCGAGAGCGGCTCGCCCTGGCTGCCGGTCGTAATGATTATCAGCTGGTCGTCGCGGTACTTGTTGATTTCGCTGATGTCAATCAGCACACCCTCGTTGATTTTCAAGTAGCCGAGCTCGGCGGCAATTTCGGTGTAGTTAATTACGCTGCGGCCGGACAGCGCCACCTTGCGGCCGTTGCGGCTAGCCACGTTGAATATCTGCTGGATGCGCTGAATGTTTGACGCGAACGAGGCAATTATTATGCGCTGCCGCTGCGCCTTGTTGACGAGCATGTCGAAAGTGTTGCCGACCGTGCGCTCTGTGTGGGTATAGCCGGGCCGTTCGGCGTTGGTAGAGTCGGTAAGCAGCGCCAGCACTCCCTTTTCGCCGTACTCGCCGAAACGCGGCAGGTTTATGACCCTGTCGGAAATGGGCGTATAGTCAATTTTGAAGTCGCCGGTGTGGATTACCGTACCAGCACCGCAGGTAATTGCAAAGGCTGTGGCGTCGGGGATGGAATGGTTGACATTGATTGACTCCAGCGAGAAGGCGCCGAGTTTGATGGTCTGGCCGAAGGAGATAACATTGAGGTTGAGACCGGTTATCTCCGGAAACTCTTTGAATTTTGCTTTGATAAGACCGATGGTCAGCTTTGTGGCATAAACGGGTATGCTGATGTCGCGCAGAAAATACGGCAACGCGCCGATGTGGTCCTCGTGGCCGTGCGTTATTACCATACCGCGAATGCGGCTGCGGTTGTTGAGCAGATAGGTGAAGTCTGGTATGACAATATCGACACCCAGCAGTTCGTCGTCGGGGAACTTCAAGCCGCAGTCGACAATAATAATGTCGCCGGCGTACTCGTACACCGTCATGTTTTTGCCGACCTCGCCCAGACCGCCGAGCGGTATTATGCGCAGCGTTTCGCCTGCCGGCGCCTTGGCATTCTTTTTCTTGTTGGTTGCAACTTTAGCGACCGCCGCGTTTGCGCGTGCGTCGCTGTGAAAATTGGTATTTTGCGCGCCCTGAGTTGCTTTTTTGGCCGCGGGTTTCTTTTTTATTCCGCGGCTGCGGCGGTTATCGCTCTTTTGAGCGGCGCCCTTGTTGTCAGACTTGGTCTGACGGGTTTTGCCGGCTGTTTTGCCGGCTGCGGCGCTTTTTTCCGCCGCCGCCGGTTTGGTCGCCGGCGCATTTTGGGTTATTTTCGCGTACAGCTTGGCGCTGTCCGGAAAACTGTTGTTGTTTGACATAAATCCTCCGAAAGTAATATAAAGTCCAGCCTGTCGTTGCCGACAAGCTAAACTGATGGTAAATTTTTCACGTTCAACATCTTTATAAGATTGTACTTTTATATTATTACAAAGTCAAGGACTAACTTACCGCTCCCACGGGCGGTTTATTTTCCGCCGCGATTATAGTATAATTTGCTGCGAGAGGTGGATTATGCTTAAACTTGTCAACATTTACACCGACGGTGCTTGCAGCGGCAACCCCGGCGGCGGCGGTTGGGCTGCCGTTTTGGACTACATGGGGCACGAAAAGGTCTTGTGCGGCGGCGACGCGCCCACTACCAACAACCGCATGGAGCTTACCGCTGTTATTGAGGCGCTTGCGGCGCTAAACGAGCGCTGCAGCGTTGTCGTTTACAGCGACTCAAAATATGTCGTAGACGCCGTAGAAAAAGGTTGGGCGCGCTCGTGGCGCCAGCACGACTGGATAAAGTCGGACAAAAAGCCGGCGCTGAACGCCGATCTCTGGCAGCGCTTGCTGGAGCTTGCCGACTACCACAAGGTGCGTTTTGAGTGGATAAAAGGTCACAATGAGCACCCGCAAAACGAGCGCTGCGACAAACTTGCCGTGGAGCAATCAAAAAAATATTCAAAATAAACGCTCTGCATGTTACAAACTATACCATTTTGGTATATTATGATTTTGGCCGAAACTTTCGGCCAAAAGGAGCAATTTAGAAAATGAGCGACAAAATATATGCGGACAACGCCGCCACTACCCCGGTGAGCGAAACCGCCGTTATGGCAATGCTGCCCTATTTCACCGAGCGCTTCGGCAACCCCAGCGCAATGTATTCCCTGGGCAGCGAGGCTAAGCAGGCACTCGAGCAAGCGCGCGGCCAGATTGCCGCGGCACTCAATTGCGAGCCCGGCGAAATATATTTTACCTCCTGCGGCACCGAATCCGACAACTGGGCCATAAAAGGCGCGGCGCGGCGCGGGCTTGCCCGGGGCAAAAACCATATAATTACCAGCGCTATTGAGCACCACGCCGTGCTGCACAGCTGTGCGGCGCTGGAAAAACAGGGTTTTTCCGTTACATACCTGCCGGTCGACAGCTGCGGACTGGTGAACCCCGACGACGTGCGCCGCGCCGTAACCGACAAGACGGCGCTGGTCAGCATTATGTACGCGAACAACGAAATAGGCACAATTGAACCAATTGCCGAAATAGGCGCCGTCTGCCGCGAACTGGGTGTTCCCTTTCACACCGATGCAGTTCAGGCTTTCGGCAACGTGCCCATAGACATCGGCGCTCAAAACATCGATATGCTCTCGCTGTCCGGCCACAAGTTCAACGCGCCGAAGGGCGTCGGCGCGCTTTATATCCGCCGCGGAAATAAGCTTGAAAACTTTATGGACGGCGGCGCGCAGGAACAACAGCGCCGCGCCGGCACGGAAAACGTGCCCTATATTGTCGCCATGGGCGCCGCTGCGCAGCACGCCGTCGCTGTAATGGAAGAAAAAACGGCTTTAGAGCGCCGCTTGCGCGACGCAACAATAGACGGACTGTTGAAAATAAGCCATTCACGGCTTAACGGCGCGCGCGACAAGCGGCTGCCCGGCAATGTCAACGTCTCTTTCGAGGGCATTGAGGGCGAGTCTATGCTGCTGCTGCTGAACATGGCCGGTATTGCCGCCAGTTCCGGTTCTGCGTGCGCGTCCGGTTCGCTCGACCCCAGCCACGTTTTGCTGGCAATCGGTCTGCCGGCGGAAGTCGCACACGGCTCGCTGCGAATCACCTACGGCGCGCAAAACACGCAGCAGGACGTAAACTGTATTGTAGAGAATGTCACCAAAATAGTCGCAAAACTGCGCGACATGTCGCCGGTGTGGGAAAAAATTGTCGCCGCCGACAATGCAAAGAAGGAGAAGTAAAATGTACAGTGAAAAAGTTATGGATCATTTCAGCAATCCGCGCAACGTCGGCGAAATAGCTGACGCCGACGGCGTCGGCGAAGTCGGCAACCCGGTGTGCGGCGACATAATGAAAATGTACCTGAAAACTGACGGCGACGTTATTACCGACGTAAAGTTCAAGACTTTTGGTTGCGGCGCCGCCATCGCCACCAGCTCCATGGCTACGGAACTGATTAAGGGCAAGACCATTGCCGAGGCGCTGACACTGACCAACAAGGCCGTTATGGACGCGCTGGACGGTTTACCGCCCGTCAAGGTTCACTGCTCGGTACTTGCCGAGCAGGCTGTCAAGTCGGCGCTGTCTGACTACTACCGCCGCCGCGGTATAGACCCGCTGCCGATAGTCGGCGAGATTAGCGAGTGCGACGCTTGCCATATGCACGATGGCCAGTAAAGTACTCGTCGCGCTCAGCGGCGGCGTCGACTCGGCCGTCTGCGCACGACTTTTGCAAAAACAGGGCTACGATGTCGGCGGCGCGGTAATTCGCTTCAGCCCCGCTCACAACGGTGCCGTGGCGGCGGCGCGCCGCAGTGCCGAACAGCTCGGCATAGAGCTGAGCGTAATAGAAGCGCAGGAGCTTTTTGAGAAAACCGTCTGCGACTACTTTTGCCGCAGCTATGCTGCCGGCTCTACGCCCAATCCCTGCGTGGTCTGCAACCCGGGCGTGAAATTCCGCGTGATGTGCGAACAGGCCGACCGGCTCGGCTGCGAGTACATCGCCACCGGTCACTACGCCCGCGTGGAAACCGACGGCGCGCTGTACCGGCTGAAAAAAGCCCGCTGTCTTGCTCGCGACCAAAGTTATATGCTGTACCGACTGGAACGGCACACACTGTCACGCTTGCTGTTGCCGCTGGGCAATATTGAAGACAAGGACCGCGTGCGGGAAATAGCGCGCGCCGCGAGTCTCGATTGCAGCGAGACGCCCGACTCACAGGAAATCTGCTTTATTCCCGACGGCGACTACGCCGGCTATATGCACCGCCGCGGCTTTTTCGGCAAAAGCGGCAACTTCATTGCGCCCGACGGCAGCGTTCTGGGCGCCCACCGCGGCAGTGAGTACTATACTGTCGGCCAGCGGCGCGGACTGGGTATAAGTTACTCAAGGCCGCTGTTCGTGCGCAGTATTGCAAAAAGCGGCGACGTCTTACTCGGTTTTTCGGGTGACGAGTACTGTAAAGGTGCAGCGCTTTACGACTTTTTCAGCGCCGAAACTTGCGCCGATGGCCGATATTCCTGCAAAATCCGCTCGGCCGCGCGCGGCGCCGAATGTCGCTTGAGTGTCGACGGCAAAAATGCTGAAGTTTATTTTGACGAGCCGCAGCGCGCCGTAACCCCCGGACAGTCGGCGGTGTTTTACAGCGGCGACACCGTTGTCGGCGGCGGCATTATTGAAAAACAGCTGGACTGACGCCGTTTTTGCCCTTCGCGACGCCGAAAATAAATATTTTTCTCTGCTTGTACCGGCGGCATTGTTTGTTGAAATGCCGCCGGTATTGTGCTATATTTTTATAAGTATATTTTGCGGGGTGACTTATGAGCGACAACAACAATTTTCTCGACGAAATAATTGAGTCCGACCTCAGCGCGGGACGCGTTGAAAAAATACATACCCGTTTTCCGCCCGAGCCTAACGGCTGTTTGCATATCGGCAGCGCCAAGGCAATATGGATTAACTCGTCCATGGCCAAAAAGTACGGCGGCCTTTTCAATTTGCGCTACGACGACACTAACCCTACAAAAGAAAACGACGACTTTGTCAAGTCGATACTTGAAGACCTGAAGTGGCTCGGCGCCGAGCCCACCGGCGGCATTTTTTACGGTTCGGACTATTTCGACAAATGCTATGAATGCGCTGTCAAGCTTATTAAGGACGGCAAGGCCTACGTCTGCTCCTTGTCGCCGGAGCAGATGAAGGAATACCGCGGCTCACTCACCGAACCCGGCCGCAACAGCCCCTACCGCGAGCGCTCCGTAGCGGAAAACCTTGACCTTTTCGAGCGGATGAAAAACGGCGAATTCGAAAACGGCGCGCACACGCTGCGGGCAAAAATAGACATGAGCAGCCCGAACATGAATATGCGCGACCCGGCAATCTACCGCATTCTGCACACCGCTCACCACCGCCAGGGCGACAAGTGGTGCATCTACCCGCTGTACGATTTTGCCCACCCGATTCAGGACGCGCTTGAGGGCATAACCCACTCAATGTGCTCAATAGAATTCGAAAACCACCGCCCGCTGTACGACTGGGTGGTCGATAATATCGGCTTTGAGAAAAAGCCCCACCAGTACGAGTTTGCCCGTCTTAACGTCACCTACACTGTTATGAGCAAGCGCTATTTGCGCCAGCTGGTCGAAACCGGCATTGTTGACGGTTGGGACGACCCGCGCATGCCGACGCTCAGCGGTCTGCGCCGGCGCGGCTACACCCCGGAATCTATTATTGAATTCGTCAAGACCGCCGGCGTTTCCAAGGCGTTCAGCAACGTCGACGTCGGCCTGCTTGAGCACTGCATTCGCGACGAGCTTAATGCCAACGCCCAGCGGCGCATGGCCGTGTTGGACCCCGTAGAGGTCGAACTGACCAACTATCCCGACGACAAAAATGAAAAGTTTTCCGTCGTCAACAACCCCAACGACGAGTCTGCCGGCAGCCGCGAACTGACGTTCGGAAAACATCTATATATAGAGCGCAGCGACTTTGCCGCCGACCCGCCGCCGAAATTTTTCCGTCTGGCACCGGGACGCGAGGTGCGGCTGATGGGCGCATATATCATTCGCTGCGAGCGTTTTGACGTGGACGGCGACGGCAAGGTCAGCAAGATTTACTGCTCAGTTGACCCCGAAACCGGCGGCAAAAATCCTCCCGACGGCCGCAAAATTAAGGGCACTATCCACTGGGTCGCCGCTGCCGACTGTTTTGAGGCCAACGTGCGGCTTTACGACCGCCTGTTCACTTTGGAAAACGTCGCTGACATGCCCGAGGACAAAAGTTACAGCGACTATCTCAACCCCGATTCCGTCAAAGAGTTCCGCGGCTGCAAGCTGGAAAGTTCGCTTGCCGCTGCCGGCGCAAACGAGCGCTTTCAGTTTGTGCGCAACGGGTATTTTATTCTCGACTCCAAAAATCCCGGAGTGTTCAACAATATTGTCAATTTGAAAGATACCTGGGCCAAGCTGAACAAGTAATTCCCCGCCCTTTGGGGCGAAAAATGACAGAGTAGAAACGGCGCGTAAAGTGCTTTGCGGACGGGGAGTTGCCGCAAAGACGAAGGCAAATTTGCTGCGGTGCCGTGCTCGCATCCCGCTGTCGCGTTTTTCAGAGCATTATATTAGAACGATGCTCTCCTTTAGCGCGCAGCAATGCCGTAAAGGAGGCATTGTTATGTCCGCAACCAAAACCCCTGCCGAGCGCGAATTTGTAGTACGCAAAATTACGCTCAGCGCCATCTTTCTCGCGCTGGCAGTTGTCATGCGCGTGTTCTCCAGCATCAGCATCCCTCTGTTGGGCGAAAGCGGTCTAAAGGTCGGTTTTGCCGGCATATTCACGACGTTCCCCTCCCTGCTTTTCGGTCCGCTGTACGGCGGCGCTGTTCAAGGACTGTGCGACCTGTTCGGCAGTTTAATAGCGCCCACCGGCGCCTACAATCCCCTTTTCACCCTCACCGCATTTATCGGCGGCTTCCTAAAAGGCTGCGTCTGGCTGGCCGTCAAAAAAACCGACGGCAAAACACTGCGGCGCATTTTGGCCGTTCTGCTGATATTAATATTGGCATTGGGAGCATACAGCGCTTTCGCCATAAACCGCGACGCGCTCGACCCGGCGGCGCTGTTTGACGAAGAGGACGCGCTTGTCGTCGACATTTCCGGCTACTCGTTGCCCTCGCGCCTGGTAATAGCCCGCGCTGCCGCCACTTCGAACAGCGCCGCAAATCTGCCGAAATATATCAATTACTTTACCGCCGGCATTATCGGTTTTGCCGCGCTCGGACTGCTGATAATGGCAGCCGACGCGCTCGTTCAGCGCTACGGCAAACGCGGCGGCGACGGCTTTTGCATCGCCCTCACCGTCTGTTTCGCCGGACTGGTGCAGACTACTTTGAACACCGTCATTCTGCGCGAGATGATATTTGCCTCCTGGCAGTCAGTGCCGTTTTTGTTGCTGTGGGCGCCGCGTGCCGTCGAGGAAGTCGCTGTCGGTATTGTGCAAGCGCTGATAATAGCTCTGCTTTACGGTATATATTTGCGACAGATAAAACCAAAATCGTTTTTAAAGGACATGTGAAATGAAAATTGTCATTCTTGACGCCTATTGCGCCAACCCCGGCGACCTGTCCTGGGACAGGCTGAAAAATTCGGGTGAGCTCACCGTGTACGACCGCACTGCGTTCGACGAGGACGAAATAGTCAGCCGCATCGGCGACAGCGAAATTGTGCTCACCAACAAGACGCCGCTCGGCGCCGCGGTCATGGCACGCTGCGAAAAGCTGCGCTACATCGGCGTACTGGCAACCGGTTACAACGTTGTTGACATTGCCGCCGCCAAGAAGCGCGGCATAACCGTAACCAATATCCCCAGTTACAGCACCGCCGCAACCGCACAGTTTGCCGTCGGCCTGCTGCTGGAAATATGCCTGCACATAGGTCACCATTCCGACGCCGTCCACGCCGGACGCTGGCAGAATTGCGCCGACTTTTCGTTTTGGGATTTTCCCTGCATAGAACTTGACGGCAAAACTGCCGGCATTATCGGCTTCGGCCGCATAGGCAAGCAGGTTGCGCGCATACTGCGCGCGCTGGGCATGAATATTGTCGCTTTCAGCCGCAGCGAAAACGACGAGGGCCGCGCGCTGGCGCGCTACGTGACGCTGGACGAGCTCTTGACAAGCTCTGACGTCGTTTCCCTGCACTGCCCGCTTACCGAACAGACAAATGGAATTATCAATGCCGCCAACATCGCGAAAATGAAGGACGGCGCTATTCTTATAAACAATTCGCGCGGGCCGGTCATCGTTGAGCAGGACGTCGCCGACGCGCTTAACAGCGGCAAGTTGTCTGCCGCCGCCGTAGACGTTGCCTGTCACGAGCCCATTAATGCCGACAGCCCGCTGCTGAGCGCCAAAAACTGCATCATCACACCGCACATTTCCTGGACGGCTACCGAGGCGCGGGCACGCCTGCTTGACATTACCGCCGACAACATTGAGCACTTTATTGCCGGCTCGCCGATAAACGTTGTCAACAAATAAAACTTTTTAAAAAAAAGGCGCCGGCTGTCGTAGCCGGCGCTTTTTTGTACTCAGTTGCAGTGTGGGCGTCATTCAGCGATAATAATTGATTCGTTCGCTACACAGTCGCCGCCTTTTTGGTCATGCTTGCCGCCGCGGCGACGCTGCCGTTTGCTTTGAGCACGGTCTGCAGCACCTGCGCGCCGCTGTCGCGCGTGCAAATGCGCAGCTTCTCGCCCTCGTAGCAGGGGTTCTTGTAAACAATTTCGTATTCCGACACGGCAAACTGTGACAACTGTGCGGTCGTAAAACGGTCAAGCATCATGCGCACATAGGCGACATTATTCATGTGCCGACCGACGTCTATGTCGCCGCTGTGCACAGTGTATTCAAAATAGTCTTTGTCAACGCCGCTGTCGGGACACGCGGCGCGCAAAAACGGCCGTCGCAAACCGTCTCGCTCAAAAATTCCATTTCCTGCGGATATATTTCGTCTGAGCGGCACAGCTGCCGCTGTCCATTTTGACTATCGCCCACTCCGTGCGCCCTTCCGCAAGTACGCCTGCGGCGTCGCTGAGCCGGTAACAGCGCTCGCAGCGCACGTGCCCGGGCGTGTTCGGCCAAGTGCGCATAACAGTCTCGCTCATCATTCGCGGACGGCGATATATGCGCGCCTTTGTGCCGACTGCGACCCATTGCATATTCCGCGCGGCCAAAGCGCTGGCGCCGAGCCCAAGGTCGTTGGCATGGCGCGCGGCGGCGTCCATAAACGCGGCAAACAGCGCCGTCAGCGACATTTTCCCCTCGAAGTCGCCAAGGCTTGCCTCTATTGGCAGTGCATACTCGTAAAAACTGTTCAATGCGCACCCTCACTTATTAAATAATCACATATTGTAAAAGACCGGCGCGCACAAAACGCGCCGATCTTTTTTTGACGCCGCCAAAAACAACAGCGCGCAAAACACTTTTAGAAATCCATGCCGTCAAGTATTTTTTCGACGCCCTCGGTGACCTCTTTTACAGTCTTTTCTTCAAAGGGATTGTCGAGGTTAGCATACTTGAGCAGGTCAAAATAACCGAGACTGCCGCCGGCCTGGCAAAGACGATAATAATCGTTCCACGCCGCGCCGCGGTCAGCGCGCATTTTTATCAGGAACTGGAAGGCGCACAGCTGCGCCAGCGCGTAGTCGACATAATAGAACGGATAGAGGAAAACGTGCTGTTTTTGCATCCAGAATCCGCCGCCGTCCAGGAACTCATTGCCGTCGTAGTCGCGCCAGGGCAGATATTTTTGCTCTATCTCTTTCCAGACGCCGCGGCGCTCCATCGCCGTCATATCCGGCTTTTCAAAGACACGGTGCTGAAATTCGTCGACGCTGACGAGATAGGGCACAACTGTCAGACAGTCGGCAAGGTGGGCGTAGAGATATTTGTCCTCGTTTTCGCCGAAGAATTTGTTCATCCACGGGTAGGCAAAGAATTCCATAGACATGGAGTGAATCTCGTTTACCTCGCTCGTCGACCACATGTACTCGTCTATCTGCTGAGTCTTTGCAGAGGTGTAGTCCATAAACGCATGGCCGGCCTCGTGAGTGAGCACGTCGACGTCGGCACTGGTGCCGTTGAAGTTTGAAAAGATGAAGGGCGCTTTGTATTTAGTAAGCGAGGTGCAGTAGCCGCCAAGGTGCTTGCCGGGGCGGGTCTCAAGGTCAAACAGTTCGTGCTTGACCATAAAGTCGAAGAACTCGCCGGTCTGCGGCGACAGCTCGCGGTACATCTGCTGGGCGCTCTTGACAAGGTAATCCTTGTCGCCTATCGGGTCGGCGTTGCCCTCGGGGAAAACCAGCTGCTCGTCGTAATACTTTACCTTGTCTATGCCCAGACGCTTTGCCTGCTTGTCGTAGAGTTTCTGCGCCGCCGGAACAATATATTTGCGGACATTTTCGCGGAAGTCGGCAATGTCTTTAGCGGTATAATCAAAGCGATGACGTGCAAGGTAAATATAATCTATGTAACTGTTGAATCCCAGCTTTTGCGCCATGGCGCAGCGCAGCTTTACGAGTTCATTATACTGGGCGTCCAATTGCGGCGCGACGCCCTCGTAAAGGTCGGCCCAGGCTTTGAGCGCCGCTTTGCGAGTGTCGCGGTCGGTGGCGAGCATGTGCTTGAGCAGACCGTAGAAGTTGCACTCCTCGCCGTTGAACATAGTCTTGCAGGAGGCGGCGGTCTTGGAATACTCAGTGCCGAGGTCGGCCTCGCGAACAAGTTCATTCACAATGCTCTCGTCCTGGGTTTTTATCTCCGCCCCAACGAGCTTAATGAGCTGAGGACCGAACTCACTGTCGAAATCAGCCTTGAATTTTGAGACCAGCAGTGCTTCGTTGAATTGTTTTTCTATAACGGCAAGCTGCGGCGCAGTTGCATTAAAATACTTTATTTCGTCAGCGTAAAACTCGTCGGTAGTGTTCATGGTGTTGCGAATGCTGGCAATGACATTTGCTGTTTGGAAATCGTTAATTATTTCCTGACGCTCAAAAAACGCCGCTTTTGCCTCGGCATAATCCGCCGCGTTCTTCATCTTTTTGAGCGCTGCGAGCATACCCGACTTTACCGCTTCGGTATCGGGTCTGACATACTTGATTTGTGAAAATTTCTCCATTCTTACTGCCTTTCTCTGTGTAATGTATTTAAGCTTTACAGCAATCAACTGTCAAATTCGTACAGCAATAGATTCTTTCCACTGTGCTGTTTGCGCAAATTTTTTCTTGAGCTGAGCCAATTTGACCAATACCGATTGGCGCCGCCGTTGGTCTTCAGTACATGCAGTCCAATTTTGCCGCGCAAGTGCGAACAGACCAGCGCGCAGCTTGCCGCCGCAATTCCCTTTCGGCGCAGCTCGGGCCTAATATACAGTTCATTAACGCACCAGTCACAGCCTGCAGGCGCGCATGGTTTTTGAGAAATAATTACGATGCCCGCGTCGCGTCCCGAATAGTATATTATGTATGGGAATATATCTGGAGCGGAAAAATAACTGTCTACCAGCTCCGGCTCGTATATTCCGTCGACAGAAATTTGAATAAAATGGTTGAAAGCGCTGATTTCGCCAAAGTAGTTGTTTATTAAAGCGCGAAACAACTCCGCATTGTGCTCGGCAGGCTCGATTTTAATTAGTTTTTCATTCATAAAAATTGAACCCGGAAGCGACTCCGGGTTAATCCATTCGCCGTGTCATAGCATTTTTTCTACATAAGATAAATGTGTCAGTTACTGCAAATGAACAGCACCACTATCGCTACGCCGTACGAAAGCTTTTTTTCTTCTCTGCTTTTGGCAATTTCAGTTGTTAATTGCTCGCATTCTGTCTTGCGTAAAAAACAATTTCGGTTATTGCCGTGTCATGTTCGTCGTCGCCGGGACCGGGCGTCGCGCCGGTTATCCTAAAGGTTATTGTACAATTCCCGTTAACCGCAATCGACTCGGAAAAATCTACATACTGCCACTGGTCGGTATTCTGCAGATATATATTTGCATAGAACTCGCCGTTCACATACATCGCCAGCGAGGTAACTCTACCGTTGTTAGCAAAAGTCTGAGCGCTTTTTGTATACCCGTTCAGAAATCCGAGCGCGTCAACGCGAGTGCCCTCCATTGTGAACGACACCGACTCGCCTATGCCGTCGCCTTCTACACCCTCAACCCATGCGGTACTAAAATTTCCGTCCACCGCGTTCCAGACAGAATAGGTATTATCTCCGATATCGCTGAGCGTAGAGGACGCGTTTGCGTCAAACGTTGCGGTATCGTTGTAATAGCTGTATCCCGGCTGAAGCGTGGAATAGTACTCCGTGTTTGATGATTGTTCCGGCTGGGAATCAGACGCCTGCGACGGCGCGGCATCCTGAGTCGGAGATTGATCACCGTCGTTTTTTTCTATCCTATCAAAAAGCTCACAGCTGCAAAGCGATAACACACACAGAACCGCAATTACAACAACGACAGCTTTCTTCATATTCTCATTTTCCTTATATAAATATTTCTTTTACAATTATAAATACTGCAAATAGCCTTGTCAATTTTATATCGGAAAATGTTGGTATTTTTGTTATAAATAATTACGGCGCTGCAAGCAGAACTTGCAGCGCCGTGGAGCTGTTGATCAGATTCGAACTGACGACCTCATCCTTACCAAGGATGTGCTCTGCCGACTGAGCTACAACAGCAATTTTGGCGACCCGGATGAGACTCGAACTCACGACCTCTAGCGTGACAGGCTAGCGTTCTAACCAACTGAACTACCGGGCCATTGGCAGGGGCAGAAGGATTCGAACCCTCGGCACGCGGTTTTGGAGACCGCTGCTCTACCAACTGAGCTATGCCCCTATTTTCCGTTTAGACCGTTTTGGTCTTTCGGAATTTTGGTGGGCCTTCAGGGACTCGAACCCCGGACCGACCGGTTATGAGCCGGTTGC
>CAYZIL010000022.1:0-40648 GCA_964478515.1 uncultured Faecalibacterium sp.
CTGTCCCTAGTACGAGAGGACCGGGATGGACGCACCTCTGGTGCACCAGTTGTCATGCCAATGGCACAGCTGGGCAGCTATGTGCGGTATTGATAAACGCTGAAAGCATCTAAGCGTGAAGCAGACCCTGAGATAAGATATGCCACTGAGTTAATCAGGTAAGACCCCTTGAAGACTACAAGGCGATAGGCACAATGTGTAAGCGCAGTAATGCGTGTAGCTTGCGTGTACTAATAGGTCGAGGGCTTGACCTCGTTTCAATTCCTATGTTTTAAATCTTTTGTTCTCCTTCTTCTCTCGTTCGGTTTTAAGGGCCCGAGACTTAAAACAGAATAGTATACAAGTGCAGATTAAAATGCCGGAAACGGCTTTTAATACCATGCCGGTGCCGATGACGCTCAGGTCCCACCCGTTCCCATCTCGAACACGGAAGTTAAGCTGAGTTGTGCCGAAGATACTTGGGTGGCGACGCCCCGGGAAAATAGGTAGGTGCCGGCTTTTATATTCCTCGTTAGCTCAGTTGGTAGAGCATGCGGCTGTTAACCGCAGGGTCGTTGGTTCGAGTCCAACACGGGGAGCCACACTTAAAAAGCCTTTGTCTGTCAGACAAAGGCTTTTTTGTTTTAATACGAAAAAAAGGACGCATAGGTTGCAACTCTATGCGTCCTTTGCGTTTGTAATAGGTAATTAAGGCGGCTATTGGCGTCTGTTTTGCCAGCGCTGAATGGTATTTCCGGCATATTTAATAGATGATGAATATAAAAACGCAGCAGGCTAAACGGTAAACCTGATGTAGCTTCGGTCATCGTAGCTGATGTTACCCGCTGTCAGTCCTTTTGTCGACTTGTAAAGGTCAATCAGCAGCGGGTCGTGTTTTAATAGGTAGGCAAGCTTGCTTTCGCTCGCTGCAAGTGTGCTCTTGACAAACGGGTAGCCGTCGCTTGCCAGCACAATTTCGCTGCCGGGCGCAATAGCGTGTATTTTGACAAAATCCGCGACAGGTACGTCGCCGTTTACCACCGGGTAGCCGAACTCACCGCGCCGGTTGGCATATTTATACTGTTCGACAAGGTCGCTCATTATATAGTCACGACCGGGGTCGGCCGTCATTATTTCTCGCTCGCTCACTCCTGATTTAATCAGGCGCTTTATGCAGTCTGCGCGTTTTGCGGCAAGTCGGACATCTATTTTCTTTTCGTTTGAATAAAGCCTGCCGTTTATCATAAACGGACAGTCGCCGTAGCTTATTAGCTTTGCGCTGCGCGCGTTGTACATCACAAGCGAGCCGCAGGGGGTATCCGTATAGCCGGCGGCGGCGGCTTTCTTTCGCAAAGCGCTGCTTATTTTGCATATTATGTCGTATGCGCACAGCGATAAATCAACAGCAGTGACAGACTCGGCTATGCATGCGGCCGCAAAACCACCGGAGCGTTTGCCCGCAATCACCTCGTCCTTTTTGCTGGTAGTACCGTCAATAACCGCGACGAAATCGCGGTCGGCAATAATTATATCCTCACAGTCTTCCGCCCGCCCGCTCTTTGATTGCGTAAACTGCTCTGTTATTTGCATAATCCCGTCCCGTTCAGATAATCGGTCAGCATTTTGTGAGTAGCAACGGCCGAGGGCGTTGCCTTATAGGCTTTTCCGTTTATTACGAAGCAGTCTGGCGCGAGAAAAATGTCGGACAGCTCGTCTTTTTTCACAAGTATCATTTTATATCCGTCAGAATTACAGATATACTGTATGCCTGCATTCGGTTTTTTTGCCGCTCTTGAGCCCGAACCGAACACGTCACTTAGCTGCCGGGAATTGACGTTGAGCTTTACATAAACATCAGCTGCGGCTTTCCGCCTTCAACGAGGTCGCGGTAGAAAAACAATACGTTGTCGCGAAAGGAGAAGTCCGCAAACATTTTGCCAAAGTCGAACGCAGGGAGCTTCGACAAATGAAGCTCGTCTGCTATTTCGTGAGTAATGGCATTTTCCAGACCCTTGAGCGTCAGCCGGCGACTCTCGTCCAGGCAGTATTTTGCCTTCAGCGAGGCCCCCACACTGTTCTGCAACGTTCTTTTTCCTATAGAGACCTTGCCGTGGCGGTATATAAAGACAAAATATCCGTCGCTCGTCTCGACATAGCCGTTATAGCCGAGATGGTTGGACAATGTTGACTCGGAAAGGCTGCGGACAAACGGCCCTTCCTCAAAGCGCTCGCGGTAGGAAATGCCGTTAATTTTATAATCAATACAGCGGTTTGTAATAAGCGAATAATAATACTTGGTTCTGGAAGTGTGCAGTACTGTTTTACTGCCGACATCAATGCTGTCGAGTCTGATATTGGTTTGGTTGTATATCTTTGAGTATTTATATATTTCACCCAGCGCTTTCATATTTTCGGCGCAGTACGGGTTGTCATACATTTTCTCACAATCGTCTATCAGCGTGGCTTTGTTCGCGAGATAAACGGCGTCGAATACCGGAATGGTATACTCCGCGCTGTCTTTGCGCGTCGGTTTGCAATCGGAAAACGCCTTACCGATTTTTACATTCTGCGCTAAGGCAGCCGTGTTGTCCAGCGTAATGAAGCTGCCGCACCGGCTGTAATTCTTTACCATGCGGTCGTAATTAACATCCAGCTTGTCTTCGTCTTCCGTCTTTCTTCTGACGGCGCCGGTTATCAGCAGCACCAGCGAATTTAACACGAAGGCGAGAAGTATGGAAATAAACATATTGGGCTTGAATAAATCGGAAAAAACTATTTTGCTGCCGACAGCGCAATATATTATTACTATTGCTAAGGTGATAAGGCCGCCGAACACCGCATATATCAAATCCTTGTTCGTCATTGCGCGGAGTATTTTGGTCCTATTTCTTCCGTTCTTTTTCAACATAACGCAAAAAGGCAAATCGCCGTTACCCTTCGCAGAATTTCGCGGTTGTAATTCGATTATACACATAACGGCAGAAAATAAAAAGCCGTCGCTGCAATTTATCCCGAAATTGCGCAATTTCAAGTTTACGCGGCACAAGCAAGCACGGCATTGGCAGCGAATTTGAAAGTATTGCGGCTGTGTTCATGCCTGAAACATTATCTGGCAAATACAGACAAAATTTGTATTGCGCATCCGCAATTATTATGCTATTCTTACACTGAAAACACAAAAAAGGAGCGATAAAATGTTTAATAATATGGGACGCAAGATTAGGACAGTCGGAAAAGTATTTTGCTGGATAGGCATTGTAATTGCGATACTCGCAGCAATAGCAGGGATAATTGCGGGCGTTGCCGCGGTAAGATACAGCGGAAATGTTGGGTATGTCGTAGGTATTATAATCGGCTCTATTCTGGGCGGATGCCTGTTGGCGCTGCTCTCGTGGGTTGGCAGCTTTATGCTTATCGGCTACGGCGAACTTATTGAGAACACGGCAATAATAGCAATGAACACGCAGCCCGAGCAGAGAAACGCGGGTTCCGAAATCAATACAAGCCCCGCCTATATGTACCAGCCTGGCTCTCAGGCGTCTCAATACACACCCGAATAGAATTGGACTCTTGAGCGACCTTTTACAGCTGTCGTCTGAGTAGAAACAGTAAACAGAGGATAATACGGCAGTGCAGGCGCCGGCGGCTATATTCCCCGTCAGCTCACCTGGCCTGGATGCGGCTGTCAACCGCAGGCCGTGGTTCGCGTCCGACACGGAAAAGCAAAATGAGTGCTGTCGCCAATAGGACGGCGCTCTTTTTTTGCGACGCCGCTGCCGGCGAAAGCAAAAGCGCTGAGAGGACTTAATTATTGCGGCGGCAGCGACGAAAAAAGAACATGGTGAGTTTCCCGCGGTTCAAAACCGCCAAGCGGTGTTGACGCGCAAAAACGATTGAGATAAAATGGAAACAAAACAATGTAAACATTGCAGCCTTTACCTGTCAATAAGGCCGCAAAACAGCTTTACGCCCCATAACAGCGGTTTATTGGCCCCGATGCAGACAAAATATTACAAAACATTGCAAAATCTGCTGAGGTTATGTATTATAGAAATATAAAAGAAACGGAGGAGAAATTATGCTTGCATCTGAGCGGGAAATATATATACTCGACCAATTAAAGAACAAGCGGGCCGTTACTTTTAAGGAAGTAGCAGAGGAACTGCGCGTTTCAGTGGCAACAGTCCGCCGGGATATAGAGCTGTTGGAAAAGAAGGGTCTGCTGGTGCGGGTGCGCAGCGGCGCCACGCGCACGGGTTTGGAAAACGCCATGAACGAGCCGCAGCCGCTAATAACCAGCGCGAAGGCAAAATTGAATGTGCTTGCCAAAAAAGAGATAGCCCGCCGCGCCGCGGCCTATGTCAGCGACGGCGAGTGCGTCTTTTTGGACGGCGGCACGACTGTGGCCCAGATGGCCGAATTTATTGAGAACAAGAACATCAAAATTGTCACCCCGAATGTTTTGGTAATGCCGGGATACCGACAGACAGTGGCAGAATTTTATTTTCTCGGCGGCTATTATCGCTCGCTGCACGCCAGTACAGTTGGCCCCTATGCCGAGAGAATGATAAAAATGTTCCATTTTGACCACGCGTTTTTCGGCTGTTCCGGCGTTGAGCTGACGCAAAACGCAATCTATGACGACGATATTGACACAATATCCATAAAGGACATTGCGCGCACAATGGCCGACCACTGTTTTTTGCTGGCAGACTCCAGCAAGCTGAACATTACCTCCTACTGCAGAATGAGCGACATAAACGATTACGAGTGCATTATTACCGACTCTGCCAAGCAGCTGCCGAGCTACCCGGACAATTTTATCGTTTGTAATATATAAAAAGTAAAAATAATGAGGGCGCTGTGCCGAGCACAGCGCCCTCTCTTTTTTTGTGGAATAACACAGCTTGTAATAATTTAGATTGCAATGCCGAAGAATCCGGCGAGAGGTCTGAGCAACCAGGCGTAGAAAAGACCCATGGAGACGCAGTCCACATCGGTCATTGTGTAGGCGGCGAGCGAGGGCACGCCGGCAACTACGACTTGTGCAAGGTACGGGGCGATAAGCGCGGGCAGCAGCGAGATAAACAGGCCGTGAATAATGCTCGCTATAATGGCGCCGCGTTTGCCGCCGGTGGCGTTGGCAAATATTGCAGCCGTGCCGCCGGCAAAGAAGTTGCTCATGATTCCGGGAATAACCATCGGCAGACCGAACAGCGGCCAGAGGAACATGCCGATAACGGTGCCGACAGTGGTGAAGATAAAGCCGTAGACTATCGCGTTGGGGGCGTAGGGGAAAAGCACCGGGCAGTCGAAAGCCGGAATGGCGCCGGGAACGACTTTGTCGGCAATGCCCTTGAACGCCGGAACCAACTCGGCAATCAACAGACGAACACCGGTCAGCAGTATAAACAGACCGACGCAGAATGTAATGCCTTCCAACATTGCGAACACGATGTAGTTGAGGTCACCAGAGGCCTCGCCGACGACGCTCGGCCCGGCCAGGATTGCCATAATAATGTACAGCGGTACCATGACTATGCCGACGGCAATGTAGGTATCCTGCATGAAGGCCAACTTGTTGGAGTTGAGGGTGGTGTCTTCAGTCGAGTTTTCTTTCTTGCCGACAAGCTTGGAAATAAAGGCGGAAAGAACATAACCCAGCGTGCAGAAGTGGCCGATAGCGATGTCGTCGCTGCCGGTTATCTGGCGGACATATTTCTGGCCGATAGCCGGGAAGAAAATGGTCGCAACGCCGCCGAGAACGGAGCCGATGATAATGGAGGCCGTGTGGCCGAACCCGCAAAGGCCAATGCCGAACAGTATGCTTATCATCGCCATGTAGATGGGCGCCTCACCGTTGAGGAATATGTATTTCCATTTGGAGATGCGCGCGAAGAGAATGTTGCACACGAAAATGCCGGCGTAGGTGAAAGCGATGTCGCGAGCAAGCAGGGAGTCCTGCATTGCAATGGCGAGAACCGCCTCAATCGACGCGACAGAGCCCTGAATGCCAAGGCCGGCCGCGAACCAGACGCCGAAGTATTCCAGAGAACCGCATATGACGTTGGCGCCGGCGGACAGAATCATCATGCCCATCATGGTCTTGAATGTGCCGGCAAAACATTCGCCGGCCGACTTGCGCTGCAGCAACAGTCCGATAAGGGCGAAAATACCGAGAATCATCGGCGCCTTAATAAGGATGTTGTTGGCAATAAAACTAAGAACAGCCATAATTTACTCCTTCTTTTTTTACCGTTTCTTTGTGTTATTCCCCCGGGTATAACCTATAAATCAAAGCCAGCCGTTCTCGCGAAGGACGGGCTCCAACTTCTCCTTTATCTCGGTCGTGCTGACCAGAGATTTCAAATAGATTTTGTGCGGGAAACCTGTAAAAGTATCGAACTTGGGCTTGAAATTCAACCCGGCGATAAGGATATCAGCTTTTTTCGAGCCCGCTGACAGCATATCGCTGTGGTCAACGTGCGCGCCGGTAACACCGAGCTGCTTGAGTGCGGATTCTACCGCCATTTGGCAGACAAGACTGCTGCCGCAGCCGTTGCCGCATACCATTAAAATAGACAGCATTTTACATTACTCCTTCATTTATTTTCACAAGACACAGAGAACAGTTGCAAAATATTCCACAATTAGGAAAAAAGATGAAGTGTATTTGACGCAAATGACCCTACTTCATATTTCAATCCAAATTATAAGCGCGGAAACTGGAGCTGTCAACGAAAAGATTGCAAAAATAGACAGAATCGTGCAAATAACACAAATCAAGAGTGGCATAATTGTGCAACATTCGGGGTTTATTTTGTCTGAGCAGCGTGATATTATAATTTGTGAGAAGAATGTTGCAAAATATGACAATCATGGGAGCTTTTATGTTATTCAGCGAGATAGTAGAGCAAAAGAGATTTGCATTTTACGACAGGGCTCCCGACTGGCGCACGGCCATCACCATGGCTTGCCGGCCGCTGGTGGCAGGCGGTTTTATTACCGACGAATACGCGGGAAGTATAATCCGCTGCGTCGAAGAACTGGGCCCGTATATAGTTATTGTGCCAAACGTTGCTATACCGCATTCCGTAAAGGGAGCGCAGGGCGTGCTGAAAACGACAGTCGGCTTTGCCAAATTTGCCGAGCCGGTCGTGTTTCACGACAGCGACAGCGACGAGGACAAACCGGCGTCGGTATTTTTCACACTTGCCGCTCTCAACGAAGACGAGCACTTGAAAAACATGCGGCAGCTGTTCCGTGCGCTCAGCGACGAGCAGTTGCTGGAAGAAATACAGCGCGTGAGCGAGCCGGAACAGTTGATAGAGCTTGAACAGCGCTACTTTAATTGAAATCAATAAGCAATATCTTAAGGAGACATGAATGATTAACACCGAAAAATCTGTGCTGTGGCAGGAGATATTTGAACAGCCGCAAGCCGTAAAAAAATGCATTGAGACCAACCGAGAAATATTTGCCCAAATCGGCAAAGAAGTGCGCGAACGGGGGCTAAGACACGTTGTGTTCGTCGGCCGTGGTTCAAGCGACCACGCCAACCTGGTGGCGCGGTATGTTTTTGAAAACCACTGCCGCATGACGGCAAGTATTGCCGCGCCCTGCGTCGTTACCGCCTACAAGAGCGATATTGACTATTCCGACTGCCTGATGATAGCGGTCTCCCAGTCCGGCGGCGGCAGGGATATATATGAAGTGATGAAAAAGTGCGACGCGGACGGCGGATTGTGCGTCAGTGTCACAAACGTGCCCGGCTCGCTGATGACCGAGGCCGGTAAATACAAAATCAATAATGCCTGCGGTCCGGAAAAGAGCATTACCGCGGCGAAATCATACATGACGCAGCTGGTGGTCAACCTCGGCATAGCCGCGTATATAAGTGAAAGCAGCGAGCTGCTGAGCATTCTCGACGAGTTGCCGGAAATACTGCAAAAAAGTCTCGCGCTGGAAACGCAGGTGCGCGACGTCGTGCGCTGGTACCGCAATACCGCAAAGCTTATGGTTTTCGGCCGCGGCTATTTGGGCGCGCTTGCCGCCGAGACCGAGCTGAAAATACAGGAGACGAGCTATCTTGACGCGCGCAGCTACGGCGGCGCCGACTATATCCACGGACCAATAGCTACAGCCGAGCGCTTTGTTCCCGGAATATATTTTATGGCCGACAAGGCCACCAATTACAGCGTGCAAGCGCTGCTTGAGCGGCTGCAAAAAGAGTATCAGGTCTGGAGCACGGTCGTTACCAACGACCCGAAGCTGGCCGAAATGGGCGACACTTGCGTGATGATTCCCGCAGAGTACGACGGGCTGCGCGCCGTGTTTCCCTGCGCGGTTTTTTCGCAGATGTTTGCCTGCTTGTGCTCGCTGTCACGCGGGTACAACCCCGACGCGCCCGTAGGCGTCAGCAAAACCACCGTGACCGTGTGACAATAAATTAAATAGGGTGCTTGATATGGAAAAAGAAATATCCATGCGTAATTACATTGCCGAAACGCCGGCAACAGCTCTTGATAACATAGTAAACAGCGAGAGTCTGACCCGTTCGCTCGTTGAGCTGTTTTTGCGCCGCGAATACAAATCCGTTTGGCTGGTGGCCTGCGGTTCCAGCTGTAACGCCGCCTATTGTGCGCGGTACTACATGAAAAAATATCTCGGTGTTGAGGTGAAGATAGTTACTCCCTTTACCTTTAACCATTACGAGAACGACGCGCAGCCCGACGATTTTGTCGTTTGCATATCGCAAAGCGGCTGCAGCACCAACACGCTGACGTCGCTGCGCATCTGCCGCAGCCGGGGAATAGACGCAATCGGCCTTACCGGCAACCCCGACAGCGATTTCAAAAATGTTTCCACCGTTGTAGACTGCGGTCTGAAAAGCGAGAAACTCGACTTCGTCACCAAGGGTGTTGTTACCCTGGCGCTGTTTCTTATGTTGTTTTCGCTGCACGCGGCCGCGCGGCTGGGGCGCATAAACGACAGCGAGCTTGCGCAGCAAAAAGACCTGCTGCGCGCGGCAATTGGGAATTACAGTTATATTCTCGACAATTTCGCAAAGTTTGCCGAGCGCAACCGCAAGAACCTGCTGTCGATGAACGTGGCTTATGTGCTCGGCGCCGGCGCCAACTACGGCACGGCGTTGGAAGGCGCGGTGAAAATAGGCGAGACTGTCCATGTGCCTGCCATCGGCTACGAGCTGGAAGAGTCGATACACGGCCCGCAGATACAGCTGACGCCGAATTATACCTTTATTATTATTGACCCCAACGACGACAGCAGCGAGATGGCCTGCAAATGCTACGAGGCTGCAAGCCGCATTACCGAGCGCGTCTTCATGCTGTCCAACAGTGACAGTGTCAGCGGCAGCGGAGTTATGCGCGTGCCGGTGCTGACGCCGCAGGAAATATCGCCGCTTTACGCGCTCGCCTTTGTGCAGATGATAGCTTGTTACGCGGCGGAAACGCTTGTAAGTTGGCGGGTACACCCGTTGATGGAGGACTTTAGATCCGTACTGTTCGGCAAGTCGGACACCTACCGCGCCTACAATTGCGTAGGTAAGGTGCCGGACGGCCTTGAATAGACGGAACTTAAACGACCGGTAAATCCAAAATAAGGAGAAGATATACCAATGGAACACAATGAATTGCGGCAGCTGAAAAAGTTTTCCGCACAAATCAGGATGGAATCGCTCAAGATGTTCAAATGGCGCGGCCAGGGACACATCGGCGGCTGTCTTTCCGTCGTCGAGCTTATTTCAGTGCTGTACGGCAAACAGATGAAGTACGACCCAAAAAACCCGCAGTGGGAAGGGCGCGACTATCTGGTAATGTCCAAGGGCCACGCGGCGCCGACACTGTGCTGCGCGCTGGCTTTCAAGGGCTTTTTTGACAAGAGCTGGCTGTACACCATGGACAACGTCGGCACGCGCATAACCTCGCACGTCGACCGCCTGTTGACGCCGGGCGTCGACGTAACTTGCGGCTCGCTCGGACAGGGCGCGTCTGTTGCCGCCGGCATAGCGCTGGGGCTGAAAAAGCAAGGACGCAACGACCAGTACGTCTATGTCGTTATCGGCGACGGCGAGCTAAACGAGGGCCAGAACTGGGAGGCCTTCGAGTTTATGGCGCACGAAAAGCTAAACAACTGCATTGTCATTATTGACAACAACAAGCGCCAGCACGACGGCTACTGCACCGAGGTGCTCGACCCCTTTAACTACGAGGAGAAGATGCGCGCTTTCGGTTTTGACGCGCGCACCGTAAAGGGCGACGACGAGGCCGCGATCTCCGACGCCATTGACGCCGTCAAAAAGATAGACGATAAGGCGGTGTGCATAATTCTCGACACCGTTAAGGGCCAGGGCGTGGAATATTTCGAGAAGATGGAAAGCAACCACGCGCCGAAGATATTTGAAGAGGGAGCGGCCGAAATCGACAAGGCAGTAGCTCAGTTGGAGAAAATTGCCGGGGAGGACAAGTAAAATGTCTATAATGCAAAGAGACAAAACCGCCGGCGGCGAGTACAGAGTCGGGCTGGTGGAAACGCTTCAGGAAATGATGAAAGAAGATGAGCGTATTGTGGCGCTCGACGCCGACCTTGGCGGAGCCTCCTTCTTTATCAACTTTAAGGAATCAAATCCCGACAGATTTATAGACGTCGGTATTTGCGAGGCTAACATGTTCGGCGTGGCCGCGGGACTGTCGCTGCGCGGCTACATCCCGTTCGTGCACACAATGGCGGCGTTCGTTACCCGCCGCGCACTTGACCAGCTGTATATCTCCTGCGCTTACAACAAATTGCCGGTCAACATCTATGCCTCCGACCCCGGCTTTTGCGTCGGCTTTGACGGCGGTACCCACACAACTTTTGAGGACATAGGCATAATGCGTTCTATCCCCGGCGTGACTATTTTTGAGCCCGCCGACCAGACCCAGATGCGCTGGGCGGCCAAGACTGCGGCCGGATTAAAGGGCGTGCAGTACATTCGCGCCTTCCGCAAGACGGCGTCGCAGATATACGCGCCGGGAACGCAGTTCACTGTCGGTAAGGCCGAGGTGCTGCGCGAGGGCAGCGACGTGCTGCTTGTCAGCAGCGGCTATTTGCTAAACGACGCGCTTGACGCGGCCGAAATGCTTGCCGAGCGCGGCGTGTCGGTCGAAGTTGTCGACATGGTCACGCTCAAGCCGTTTGACGCCGAGCGCATTAAAAACGACGCCAAGGGCAAAAAGCTGGTCGTCACATACGAAAACCACGGCGTTATCAACGGCGTCGGCTCGGCGGTTGCCGATGTGCTGGCCGAAAACGCTATCGGTGTGCCGCTGCACAAAATCGGCGCGCACGACGTCTTCGGTCAAGTCGGCACAGTAGACGAGCTGAAGAAGGTCTTCAAATTGACGGCGGCAGACGCAGTGGCAGAAATAGAAGCTGCGCTTAAATAACGGTTACTCTCCTTCAGAGACACAGATATGCAACGCGCCGCGCGCCGGCAGGGGACGTTTCTCCTCTGCCGGCGCGCGGCGCGTTGCCGGTACTTGACGCGGCAGCTAAAAGTAATTAAAGTATAAGCAGCGCCGCACCGCAGCGCCAAACGACACAGAACTGGAGTGAACCGGAAATAAAACCCAAAAATCTTTTCAAACGCTTTTGCAGCTATTACCGGCCCTATAAAAAGCAGCTTACCGCCGATGTGGTCGCGACTTTTTTTGTCAGCGCCTGCGACTTGTGTTATCCGCTGATAACCCGCGACATTATCAACAACGTGGTGCCCAACAAACTGTTTAGCAGGCTGTTGATACTTTGCGGGCTTGTGCTGCTTATTTACATAGCTAAAAGGCTGCTCAACTATTATGTTTCCTTTTACGGGCATATGCTCGGCGTGCGCATGCAAATGGATATGCGCAGCGAGATATTTTCCCACCTGGAAACGCTGCCGTTTTCCTATTTTGACCAGCACAAGTCCGGCGCGCTGATGTCGCGCGTCGTCAACGACTTGCAGGATGTTTCCGAGCTTGCCCACCACGGTCCGGAAAATTTGCTGCTGTCGCTGGGCATGATAGCCGGCTCGTTCGTGATACTTTGCACTATCAATGTGCCGCTGACGCTGATAATATTCGCGTTTTTGCCGATACTGGTGTTCTTTACCGTCAAGCAGAATCGCCGCATGGGTGAAAAATTTGGCGCCGCGCGCGAGAAAATCAGCGCCATCAACGCGAATTTGCAAAATTCGCTGACCGGCATTCGCGTCAGCAAGGCGTTTGACAACTACGACGAGGAAATGCGCCGCTTTGACGACGCCAACGTCGCTTACGGCGAGGCGCGCAAGAATGCCTACAAAACAATGGCCTATTTCTTTTCGGGAATGACATTTTACATCGACGTCATGTACATTGCCGTCATAACGGCCGGCGGGATATTCTTTTACAAAGGCGCAATAAATTTCGGCGATTTCACGACCTACTTGCTGTTTATTACCTTTTTCATCACGCCTGTGCGCAAATTTATGCAGTTTTGCGAGATGTTCGAGGACGGCAAATCCGGGTTTACCCGCTTTTGCGAAATAATGGACGTTGAGCCCGAAAAGGACAAGCCCGACGCCCGCGACGTCGACACTGTTGACGGTGACATCGTCTTCAACGACGTCAGTTTTACTTACGGCGACGACAAAAAAGTGCTCGACCACATTGAGCTTACAGTGAAACAGGGCGAAAAAGTGGCGCTTGTCGGCCCGTCCGGCGGCGGTAAAACCACACTGTGCCATCTGCTGCCGCGCTTTTATAAGCTCAGCGGCGGGCAAATCACTATCGGCGGCACGGACATCGAGGACATAACTATCGGCAGTCTGCGGCGCAATATCGGCATTGTACAGCAGGAGGTGTTTCTCTTTACCGGCACCGTCGCCGACAATATCGGTTACGTCGGCCGGCCGGCGAGCCGCGCCGAAATTGAGTCGGCGGCGCGCAAGGCGAACATTCACGACTTTATCATGTCGCTGCCCGACGGCTACGATACCTATATCGGCGAGCGCGGCGTCATGCTTTCGGGCGGTCAGAAGCAGCGCATCTCCATTGCCCGCATTTTTATCAAAAACCCGCCGATAATTGTGCTTGACGAGGCAACCTCGGCGCTGGACAACGTTACCGAGGCACAGCTGCAGCAATCTCTCGACGAGATGTGCCGCGGCCGCACCGCCATTGTCGTGGCCCACCGTTTGTCCACAGTGCGCAATGCCGACGAGATAGTGGTAATTACCGACAAAGGAATTGAGGCCAAGGGCAGTCACGCCGAACTGATGGCGCAGGGCGGACTGTACAAAGAGCTTTACGAAATGCAGTTTGAGCGCTGAAATATAAAAACCGGGGGAGAAAAAACAGTGGAAGAAAGATTCGCCATGGTCCTAAAGGACGACGAGCAGGTGTGTTGGTGCGGCGCTGCTAACGTGGCGGCCCATATTCTGCGCGCTGTGCGAACTGCGCTAATAATTTTGATAATGCCGACGATTATGACGATGTTTCCGGTAATATTTCTGGTAGGAAACGGCAGTGTCGGCCGCGCGCTGGCGCGCTGCTGGCCCTACTACGCCGTCGCATACGGCGCGGTCATTCTGGCGGTGATAATCGGCGCACTGCTCAACGCCGAAAATACGGCGTTTTGCATAACCGACCAGCGCGCCATCAGCCGCGGCGGCGCGTTCGGCAACCATTTGGTTCACTACTCGCTGAAAAACGTCGGCACTGTTCAGGTTAGGGGCACAATATTCGACAGCCGCGGCGCGCACCCCAGCGGGGATTTAATCGTCAGTGTCAAGGATTTTCACAACGACGTTGACGCCCAGCCGCAAAAGCTTGTGGTGCGCTCGCTCAGCGACGTCTACGACGCCTACAATGTGCTCACGCAGCTGTGCGAGGGCAACAACGAGACGCTGCGGGTTGAAAACGTCTCGCCGCAGTGAGCCGCGCGAAAAAGCGCGGGCACAATTGGAACGACATACAACAACACCCGCCGCAATACTGCGGCGGGTGAATTATTTTGTCGCTGGTTGCGGCCGTCGGTTCAGTCGGCGGCGGTGCGAATATTCGGCGACGGGGTGGCGTTATATACCTTTGAGCGCGGCGGCACTGACTCTATTAACCAGACGTTGCCGCCGATTATGCTGCCGCGGCCGACTGTAGTGTCGCCGCCGAGAATGGTGGCGCCGGCATAGATAATGACGTCGTCCTCAATATTCGGGTGGCGCTTTACGCCCTTTACCGGGTTGCCGTCGGCGTCGAGCTCAAAGCTTTTTGCGCCGAGCGTCACGCCCTGGTAGAGCTTGACATGGTCGCCGATAATGCAGGTTTCGCCAATGACGACGCCGGTGCCGTGGTCTATAAAGAAATAGCTGCCGATGGCGGCGCCGGGGTGAATATCTATGCCGGTGCGCTGGTGGGCGCACTCGGTCATAATGCGGGGGATAAGCGGCACGTCCAGCTCGTACAGGCGGTGGGCGAGCCGGTAGGTGGTCACGGCCTCTATTGACGGGTAGCCGAGCAGAATCTCGTCCATATAGCGCGCCGCCGGGTCACCGTCATAGGCGGCCTCTATGTCAGTGGTCAGCGTGCGGCGAATGTCGGACAAGCTGCGCATAAAATCGACGCTGATGCGCTCGGCATTTTCGGCGCACCGGTCGCAATCCTTGTCCTTTTGCCGCTGGCATTTGTTGTAGAGCACGTCTTGAACAATGCCGCACAGCAGCAGCGCCGCGTTGCCAAGGCGGTTGGCGACTTCTATATCAAGATGTTCCTTCGCGTCAGCGGTCCTCTCGTAAAGAGTCGGGAAAAGCGCCGCTTTCAGTTCAGAGGTCATTTCCTCCACGCGGCCGCGCATACCGAAACCGCTGATGCCGCCGCCGGAAATGTGCTCGCCGTTGAGCTGCAGCAGCTCGTCGGCAACGCGCGGCGAGTCGCTGCGCGTCCATTCACTTATATTCATTTACTGTCTCTCCCAAGTTTCTCATTCGCCATAAAGCGCGCTTGAAAGGTAACGGTCGCCCGAGTCGGGCAGCAGCACCGCAACGGTGCGGCCGGCGTTTTGCGGCCGGGCCGCCACTTGCAGCGCCGCGTGCAGCGCCGCGCCGGAGGAAATGCCGCACAGCACGCCCTCGCGGCGTGCCAGCAGCCGCGCCGCGGCAAAAGCCTCGCTGTCGCTGACGGTGATGATTTCGTCAATAAGGCCGGCGTCCAGCACGTCCGGCACAAAACCGGCGCCGATGCCCTGCAGCCCGTGGGGGCCGGGCTCGCGGCCGGAAAGAACGGCCGAGCCGCTCGGCTCAACAGCGACGACGCCTATTTCGGGACGGCGGCTTTTCAAGTAACCGCCGACGCCGGTAATGGTACCGCCGGTGCCGACGCCGGCGACAAAGAAGTCTATTTCGCCGTCACAGTCGCGCCACAGCTCCGGCCCGGTGGTAAGCGTGTGCGCTTGCGGGTTGGCAGGGTTGGTAAACTGTCCGGCAATAAAGCTGCCGGGTATCTCTTTGGCCAGCTGTTCGGCGCGCGCTATGGCGCCGCGCATGCCCTCACTGCCGGGCGTAAGCTCCAGACGGGCGCCGTAGGCGCTCATCAGCGTGCGGCGCTCGGCACTCATAGAGTCGGGCATGACGATTATAAGGTCGTAGCCGCGCGCCGCCGCTATACAGGCAAGGCCTATTCCGGTGTTGCCAGAAGTGGGCTCAATTATGACGCCGCCCGCTTGCAGAGCGCCGCGGCGCTCGGCGTCGTCGAGCATATTCAGCGCGACGCGGTCCTTGACGCTGCCGGCCGGGTTGAGATATTCGAGCTTTGCCAGCAGTCGCGCGGGGAGTTCGTGCTCGGCCTCAAGCCGGCGCAGTTCCAGCAGCGGCGTGTTGCCGACAAGCTGCTCGACGCCGGTATATATATTCGGCATTTGGGGTCTCCTTTGGTTAACTTCAGCGGTAAAATTTTGATTTTTCGCGCGGCAGATATTGACCGACGGTATCGGCCATCAGCACGCCGTACTGCGCCGCCAGTTCGCCGCGCAGGAAAACGGCCTTAGCCTGGCCTTGCAGTTTCTGTCCCTCGTAGGCGTTGTAGTCGACCTTAAGGTTCTGCCGCTCGGCGGCGAGCGTGCGCTCGCAGTAGCGGTCCCAGACGACGACGTCGGCGTCGCTGCCCACGGCAATGGCGCCCTTGCGCGGATAGAGACCGTAGAGCTTGGCGGCGTTTTCGCTCATCAGCCGCACGAATTGGTTTTCGGTTATAATTCCCTCCAGCAGCGCGCTGCTGTATATTAGTCCGGCGCGGTCCTCCACGCCGGGAATGCCGGTGGGTATTTTGGCAAAGTCGTTGACGCCGAATATTTTCTGGGTGCCGAAATTATAACCGGCGTGGCCGCTGTCCACGGTGTCGAGCTCGCTGTTGTTCACGGCGTCGTAAAGTGCTTTCTGGTCGCTGCTGCGCCGCAGCGGCGGCACGCAGACATATTTTGCCGCGGCAAAGCCGCCTTGCGAGTACAGAGAGTCATTGAGCAGGAAGTAGGGCGTGCAGCTCTGCGAGTAGATTTTCAATCCCTCGCGCCGCGCGCGGCGAATGACCCGCAGCGACTTTTCACAGCTGACGCGCAGCACGTTTACGGGTACGCCGCCGGCGAGCTGGGCGATGCTGATAAAGCGGTCTATCGACTCGGTCTCGCACCAGGACGGGCGGCTGAGCGGCCAATTGTCAACCGAAAGCTTGTGCGCGGCGCGCAAGTCGCTGCCGAGCAGTTTTACCAGTTCGCCGTTTTCACAGTGCGCGCTGACGAAAATGCCTAGACGCGACGCCTCGCACAGCAAGCGGTAGAGTTGAGTGTCGCTCAGGCCGTCCTCGGCAAGCGACACGGTAAAAGAGCTGACGCCGCTTGCCAACAGCTCGGGCAATTCCAGCCGCGTCTGCTCGTTCCAATCGCTTATCTGCGCGTGAAAGGCGTAGTCGCAGCAGCTGTGCCCTTCGGCGCTGCGCCGCGAGGTTTCGAGCGCGGCGGCAAGCGCCTGCTCGCACTGCTGCACGGCGGTGGCGATAACGGTGGTGGTGCCGCCGGCCAGTGCGGCGCGCGAGCCGGAATAGAAATCGTCCGCCGGAGCCGGTGGCACGGCGGAGTAGAATTTAACATCGGCGTCTATGAAGCCGGGCATTACCAGACAGCCGGTAGCGTCGACAACATCGCAGCCGTCGGCCGCTATATCTGTGCCGACTGCCGCTATGTGCTCGCCGTCAAGCAGCACATCGGCAATGTGGGATTCCTGAGAACTGACCACCAGGCCGCCCTTAATCAATGTTGACATATGCAGCACTCCTTGCAACAACAAATTGTAATATATCTTAACGACTAAACAATGTGTATACAGACGCACCGAATTATTATTTAGTATAACATAAATACAATTATATTCAATGAGGATTTCCGTACCGGAATTTGCATTCTGCGGCGCAAAGTGTTATATTTTGAAAAAAGTTTGAGAAGTGATGAATTGGAAGTGCCTGTGCTGCAGCGCCTGCTGCGAAAGTACCGCGATATTATTACCTACGGTATTTGCGGCGTATTTACAATGGGGCTCAACTGGCTTGTGTACGCGCTGCTGGCCGACTGCGCAGTGGCACTGTGGCTGTGCAACGCCGTGGCCTGGCTGCTGGAAACGCTGGCGGCGTATTTTACCAACAAACAGATAGTATTTCGCGACCGCGACTGGAGCGCGAACGTCGCGCTGGTGCAATTAGTTGCTTTTTTTGTCAGCCGGGGACTGGCCGGAGTGGAGGAGACAGTGTTGCAGCCGCTGCTGGCGGAAATAGGTTTTCTCGGCAGCACGCTTTGCGGGGTAAAGGCTTTCGGCGCCAAGGTGATTGTCACGGTAGTGGCGGTCGTAATAAATTTCACGCTCGGCAAATGCGTTATTTTCCGCAGTGACCGCAGCCGGAAGGCGCAGGACATAGCGGGCTCGTGAGGCCCGCGCGGCAATAATAAAACTAACAGCCCGCAGTCATTTGACTGCGGGCTGTTAGTTAATGTGTATGTATCGAACCTATAAGTAAACAATATATTAAATATGGGCCGGTGGGGCGAAATATTAAAAAAATCCTATTGACAAAAGCCAAAATGAGAAGTATTATATACACAGTTAGCACTCTAACGGCGCGAGTGCTAAAACGAAGGGGGCGAGGAAGTTGGACATCAGCGAGCGCAAGCGCGTTGTGCTTGCCGCAGTAATTTCACTGCACACCCGCTTAGGCGAGCCGGTAGGCTCAAAAAACCTGATGTCGTTTATTGACGCCTTCTCGGTCTCTTCGGCAACGCTGCGCAACGAAATGGCGCAGCTGACCGACATGGGTCTGCTTGAACAGCCCCACACCTCCGCCGGCCGCGTGCCGACGGTTGAGGGCTATCGCTATTTTATTGACAACTTAATGCCGGCGCGCAAACTCAGCGAGGCCGAAAGAGACTCCATCAACAAACAGATAAGCGAGATGGACACCGACCCCGACAAAGCGGCGCAGGAAGCCGCGCGGGCGCTGTCAAAAATGACGGGGCTTGTAAGTATTGCCACTACGCCGAAAGGGCGCGACATGCATATAGTTCATTACGAACTGGTGCGTGTGGGGCGCTACAGCATTGCGGTGCTGGCCGTTACCAGCGCCGGCGGCGTGCGCAGCCGTGTTTGCCGCACTGCGGCAGAAATGAGCAACAGCGAGCTTGAGAACACAGAAAACTCACTCAACCGCAAGCTGGTGTTCGTGTCGGACGGCGTGATGAGCCGTGAGAGCGCGGTGGAGCTTGCGCAGGAGCTGGGCGGCGCAGCTACGCCGATAGTCGACGCCGCGGTGGAAATTCTAAAAGGTCTGACGGAGGTTTCCGTGTACACAGTCGGGCAGCAGTATTTGCTCAGTTATCCCGAACTCGACAGCTGCATGAAAGATATTTTGGAGCTGTTTTCCCGCACAGACGAAATGCGCGCGCGCTTTGAGCAGACATCCGAGCCGGTAGCGGTTTTTGTCGGTGACGAGCTCGGCGGCGGATTGTCCGAGATGAGCCTTGTTGTAGCGCACTACCGCGCCAGCGGCGGACTGCGCGGCGGACTCGGCGTGGCCGGACCGGTGCGCATGGATTACCAGTTCGTCGTGCCGCGTCTGTCCTATTTCTGCAAGAAGATAAGCGAGACGCTGACTGCGGCAAGATGAGCATAAGAATAACCGAAAACGGAGTGATATAAATGCACAACGAACAGGAAAAGAAAAATACCGGCGGCGGAACCGCAGCCGAAACCGCGGCCGAGAAGAGGACGCGCCGCCACAACGCAAAGGAACAGGAAATAAACGCAGCGACCGCAGACAGCGCGCCGCAAGCGGCACAGGATACGACAGACGACAGCGAGAAAAAAATAGCGCAGCTGCAAAGTCAGTTGGAGGAAAAGCAAAACCTGCTGCTGCGCACAGCTGCCGAATACGACAATTACCGCAAGCGCACCGACAAGGAAAAGAACTCGTCTGTAGAGTACGGCATGACAGCGGTGATAGAAAAAATGTTGCCGGTGCTCGACAATCTGGAGCGCGCCGCCGACGCCGAATGCGCCGACGCCGAATACAAAAAGGGCGTCGAAATGACACTGAAAAATTTCCGCGACACGCTTGAGTCGCTTGGCTGCAGCGAAATACCGGCATTGGGTGAGGCGTTTGACCCCAATGTGCATTCCGCAGTGGCTCAGATTGAGGGAGAGGGCGCCGCGAGCGGCACCGTTACCGCCGTAATGCAAAAGGGCTACCGGCTGCACGAGCGGGTCGTCCGACACGCTATGGTCGCCGTCGCGCCGTAAGGCGCGCGGTTCCATATAAATTTTATTGATAATCCAGTATTCAGATAAGTAAGGGAGAAATGCTATATGTCTAAAATAATCGGTATTGACCTTGGTACTACAAACTCGTGCGTAGCCGTTATGGAAGGCGGCGAGGCAGTCGTTATCCCCAACGCAGAGGGCAACCGCACCACACCGTCCGTCGTCGCCTTTTCCAAGACCGGCGAGCGCATGGTCGGCCAGGTCGCAAAGCGTCAGGCAATAACTAACCCGGAGCGCACTATCAGTTCCATTAAGCGCGATATGGGTTCCGAGCGCAAAATAGATATTGACGCTAAAAAGTACACCCCGCAGGAGATTTCGGCAATGATCCTGCAAAAGCTCAAATCCGACGCCGAGGCCTATCTGGGCGAAAAGGTCGGCGAGGCCGTTATAACCGTGCCTGCCTATTTTAACGACGCCCAGCGCCAGGCGACTAAGGACGCCGGCACTATTGCCGGACTTGACGTCAAGCGCATAATCAACGAGCCGACCGCCGCGGCGCTTGCTTACGGTATAGACAAAGAGCAGGGCCAAAAGGTAATGGTCTACGACCTGGGCGGCGGCACGTTCGATGTTTCCATTATTGAAATGGGCGACGGCGTGCAGGAAGTGCTCGCCACCGCCGGCAACAACCGCCTGGGCGGCGACGACTTTGACCAGAAGGTGATAGACTACCTTGCCGACACCTTCCAAAAAGAAAACGGCGTCGACCTGCGCAGCGACAAGATGGCGCTGCAGCGCCTTAAAGAGGCGGCCGAAAAAGCCAAGATAGAGCTTTCCGGCGTCACCTCCACACAAATAAACCTGCCCTTTATTACGGCGGACGCCAACGGACCGAAGCATCTTGATATGACGCTTACCCGCGCAAAATTCGACGATCTTACCGCCGACCTTGTCGAGAAGACAATGGGACCGACGCGCCAGGCGCTTGCCGACGCCAAGCTCAAACCGGCCGACATAGACAAGGTGCTGCTCGTAGGCGGCTCCAGCCGCATCCCGGCAGTTCAGGAAGCCGTCAAGGGCTTTATGGGCAAAGAGGGCTTTAAGGGCATTAACCCTGACGAGTGCGTGGCAGTCGGCGCGGCCATTCAGGCCGGCGTTCTCGGCGGCGACGTCAAGGGCCTGCTGTTGCTCGACGTCACCCCGCTGTCGCTGGGCATTGAGACCGAGGGTGGCATCAACACCCACATAATTGAGCGCAACACCACTATCCCGACCAAAAAGAGCCAGGTGTTCTCAACCGCTGCCGACTCGCAGACCTCTGTCGAGGTTCACGTGCTGCAAGGCGAGCGCGACTTCGCCCGCGACAACAAGACGCTGGGTATGTTCCGTCTTGACGGTATTCCGCCCGCACCGCGCGGCGTGCCGCAAATAGAAGTGACGTTCGACATTGACGCCAACGGCATCGTTCACGTTTCGGCCAAAGATCTGGGCACCGGCAAGGAACAGACTATTACCATCACCGCGTCCAGCAATATGTCGAAAGACGACATTGAAAAGGCGGTCAAAGAGGCCGAGCAGTTTGCCGACAGCGACAAGAAGGCGCGCGAGGACATCGAAAACAAAAACGCCGCCGACAGCATTGCCTACCAGGCCGAGAAGACCGTAAAGGATCTCGGCGACAAAATACCGGAGGCCGACCGCAACGAATTGACCGACAAAATCGGCGCGCTGCGCAGCGCCATAGCCGGCGGCAGCGCCGAGGATATTAAGACCAAGCGCGAGCAGTTGGAGACCAAACTGTATGAAGTGACCCAAAAGGTCTATTCGCAGCAGGCGCCCAACACTGCCGCACCCGAAAGCGGCGAGACTCAGCCGCCCAAGGACGACGGACCCATAGACGCCGAGTACACCGAAGTGGACGACAACTAAAGTGCCGCGCACGGCATAAAAACAGGATCACCGCGTTTTCCCCTGCCGAACAGCAGGGGAAAACGCTGATTAACCGGCAAATGCGGCGCTTAGGCCGCCCGGCCGATCCCTTTATAAGGCAAGGTGAGGCAATTTGGCTGATAAAGACTATTACGAAGTGCTCGGCGTCGACAGAAACGCCACCCAGGAAGAAATCAAAAGCGAATTTCGCAAAAAGGCGAAAAAGTACCATCCCGATCTCAACCCCGACGACAAGGCGGCCGAGGCAAAATTTAAAGAAATTAACGAGGCTTACGAGGTCTTGTCCGACAAGGACAAGCGCGCCAAGTACGACCAGTTCGGCCGTGCCGGCGTCGACCCGTCCTATGGCGCCGGCTTCAACGGCGCCGGCGGCGGCTTTGACATGGACCTCGGCGACATATTCAACAGCTTCTTCGGCGGCTTTGGCGACATGGGCGGGCGCACGGCTTCCGGCCGGCGTTCGTCTTCCCGAGCTAATGCGCCGCGGCGCGGCGGCGACGTCCACGCCGGTGTGGCACTGTCCTTTATGGAGGCGGCGCACGGCTGTACAAAGAGCATAAACGTCAGCGTGCTTGAGCATTGCAGCGAGTGCGGCGGCAGCGGCGCGGCGGCTGGTACCAGCGCTGCTACCTGTACGGAGTGCGGCGGCAGCGGTTTTGTGCGCGTGGCGCAACGCACGCCGTTCGGCGTTATTCAAAACACCGTTCCGTGTTCGCACTGCAACGGTAAGGGCAAAATAATAGAGCATCCCTGCCGCAAGTGCAGCGGTAACGGCAAAGTGCGCGTCAAGCGCAAAATGGAAATCAACATCCCCGCCGGTATCGACGACGACCAGACGCTGGCAGTGCGCGGCCGCGGTGACGAGGGTGAAAACGGCGGCGCCAAGGGCGACGTAATTGTGGTGGTAACGGTGCGTCCCGACCCGCTGCTCGAAAGACAAAAATACGACGTATACGCCAAAGTTCCGATTTCATATGCGCAAGCGGCGCTCGGTTGTGATATAATAGTACCTACAGTCGACGGCAAGATAAAATTTTCCGTGCCGGACGGCACCCAGTCGGGCACAACGTTCCGGCTAAAAGACAAGGGCATTTTGGCGCTCAACGGCCGCAGCCGCGGGGACCAATATGTGACAGTCAATGTCGAGGTGCCCAAAAAACTCAGCCGCGAGCAAAAGGATACGCTGCGCCGGTTTGAGGAGACTTTGTCCGTCGACAAAAACTTTAGCGAGCGCAAAAGCTTTTCCGAGCGCATTAAGCGCGCTTTCGGTGCTGATTGACGCGCTGCTGTGGACTCGGGAGAAGTATGACGATACCCGTAAAAAACAAATCCTGAATTATTCGCCACTTTCGGCGGCGCCGCGTGTTACAGCGGGACGCCCGCCGGAAGCAGGCGATTTTTTATTGTCTTCTGCGGCCGGCTGTCGGCTGCGGATATATATTTTTTGACAGACAACGATATGCGAGGGAAAGTGTAAATGGCAAAAAAGAAAAAGTCGCTGCGGTTTTTACTGGTGCTTGCCGTAGCGAAAACAGTCGCCGCCGTGGTGTCGGCGCTGCGCCCGCACGGCGGCACGGCTTTTGCCGGCGAGGTGGCGCTGCACCTGTGGCGCGATTTCCCCGGCTGCTTCGGCGACATCGACCCCCAAAAAGTTATAGTTGTAACCGGCAGCAACGGCAAGTCGACTACCTCGGCGCTGCTGCACCACATTTTGCTCAGCAATGGCTTCAAGGTCGGTTACAGCAAAAAGGGAACCAACATGCTGCCGGGCATAACCACAATTTTCATTCAGAACGTCAATTTTCGCGGCGAGCCGAAGGTGGATTATTTCGTAGTGGAAGCGGACGAGCGCTCAATGCCGCTGATAACGAAATATCTCAACCCCGGTTACGTGCTGATAAACAACCTGATGCAGGACCAGGTACACCGCAACGGCTACCCGGACTACGTCTTGCAGCTTATTCGCAGCGCGCTGCGCCCGGGCATGACGCTGTTGCTGTGTGCGCACGAGCCGCGCTCAAAATCGTTTGAGGATATTGAAGGCTGCGAGTGCCGCTATTTCAGCGCCGACGGCGACGGCTTTTTCAAAAAGCGCACGAGCCGCTTTGACGTAACTATGGCCTGCCCGCAGTGCGGCGGCAAAATTGAGTTTGAATACGAAAACCTTGCCAACTGCGGCCCGTTCGTCTGCCACGACTGCGGCTTTTCGTCGCAGTGCGCGCCGCTGACGGCAATAAGCGACGTTGACTTTCACAACGCGACGTTCAAAATAGCGGGCGACGAGTGCCGTATGCCCTATATTGCGCCGGTGATGGTCTACAACTACGCGGCGGCGGCCTGCGCCGCCAACACCGCGGCCGGCGTCTCCTACGCTGACATTGCGGCGAGCTACGCGAGCTTTGTCAACATGGAAGGGCGCATGGACGACTACGAGTACCGCGGCAAGAAAATACACTATCTGAAAATGAAGCAGGAAAACCCGGAGACGCTGCAGGGGTCCATTGACGTCGTGACCCAGCACAGCGGCAAAAAGCTTTTCGCCATTGGGCTTTGCACGCTCGACGAGCGCCGCCCACAGTGGGTGCCGCACTACACCAACACATATTACGCGTTTGATTGCGATTTTTGCGACCTGCTGGCAACGGACGTAGAGCACATAATAGCTTTTTCCGAATACGTCTGCTACGACATCGCCAACCGGCTAATCTACGACGGCGCCGACTCTGAAAAAATGGAAATTATCAATTCCGACGCGCCCCAGCAGCTGCTGGACGCCATTGAGAAAAGCGACTGCGACGAGGTATTTTTAATTACGCTGATGGGCGGTATGGAGAAAATTAAAAAGGTGCTGATTCAAAACGGCGGAAAGGCGGTGAGATGAAATGGGTGAGAGTGTAAACCTGATTTACCTGTACCCGGACATCTGTTCGCTTTACGGCGACCGCGGCAACGTGCTGGCTTTTGAAAAGGCGGCAAAAAATATCGGCGTGCCGCTGAGTGTCAGTCGCGTCGATACCTACGACCAGGCAATAGATTTTGCGGCCGCCGACATCATTCTTGTCTCGCCCTGCGAGTTGAAAGTGGCCGCGCGCGTCGCCGCGCAGCTGAGCAAAGTTCGCGACGAATTGGACGCCTACGTCGAAAGCGGCCGGCGGCTGATAGCCGTGGGCAACGCCGGGACGATATTCGGCGGCGAGGTGCGCCGCCGCAACGGCGAAAACTTTTTCGGCGTCGGCCTTGCCGATTACAGCTGCGACGAACTGCGCACCTGCTATTCCAACGACGCCGTGCTTGACAGCGCGCTTTTCGGCGAGCCGGTGAAGGTGGTCGGCGGCGTTATTCAGATGGTGAAAATCCATCTCGGCGACGCGGCAAAACCGCTCGGGCGCAACGTCTACGGCTACGGCAATTGTAAGGCCGAGTTTGAGGGCTGCGTGCAGCACGGTTATGTGCACACTAATTTGCTCGGGCCGGTGTTTGTGAAGAACCCCTGGTTTGCCGAGGCGTTCGTGCGCGAGGCCGCCGCTCGCAAGGGCATAGAAGTTCAGCCGCGCGCCGCCGAGTACGAGCTGGAGCAGCAGTCCAACCGCGAAATACAGCGCTTTATCGACATGAAGATAGAGAAATACGACCGCACCCGCCTCGACAACGAGGAAGAGTACAAAAAGATATAACACGAAACTGCCGAAAGCAGCTAAAAAGCGTCCCCGACCGCAATGCGGTCGGGGACGCTTTCGGTAAAAAGATAATTACTGCAAGCAGCACACTAAAACGCGCTATTCGCCACTGTCGTTACCGGTGTCCTGCGACTCATCGTTCCCGCCGCTGTCGGTGCTTCCGGTGCTGTCGGCGCCGTCGCTTGCTGATTGACCCGAGACCGACTCAAGAGTGAATGAGCTCGCAGCGGCAATATCTCCAGCCGCGGTGCTGCCGACAAAGTTAAGCGAGACCGTGTCGCCCACGCTCGCAATGACGCAAAGCTCGCTGTCGGCGGCGCTTACCGAGAAGTAACCGTCGTAGCCGCTCAATCGGAAATAGAAGTAGGTGTTGCCGTCTATTACGGCGCTGCGGATCTCCTCAATGACCCCGCTTGCAGTGCCGCTGGCAGAACCGCTGCCGGTACCCGTCGTGTTGCCGCCGCCGACTTCAATGTTATTCTGTGCCAGCAGCTGAATATAATTGCTCTCGCACTCGGCGACGCTGGTGCCGGTGGCGACTATCTGGTACTGGCTGACATTGACCATAGCGTACATCTTGACCAGTTCCGCGGCGTCCTTGAGCGCCATGAAATATGTCGGCTGGTCGCTGATGTTCAGCAGCAGCGGGAAGGTTGCGGTGTAGCCGAGATGCTGCACTACGCCCTCGGCCGACGACATTGCTGAAAATTCTTCAGCGCCGGCAATCGGGTAATAGTAGGTCTCTTTAGTGCGCTGGTTAGACAGGATGAAACCGACGTTAGACTGGTCGCCGCCGGCGGAGGTGATGCCGGTGTACATATACACGTCGTCGTTTATGGCAATGTAGTTGTAGCCGGCAGTAGTTACGGTGACGCCGCGCTGGCCGAACATGGCGTTAAAAAAGCCGTTGAGATATTTGCCGTGGTAGTCGTACTGTTCTATTATCAGCTCGGCACTGTAGACGCGGTCGACCCAGGAGGGCACCTCCTCGTAATACTGCGTCTCGCCGGTTACGGCGTCGACAAGCACCGCGCCGCGAATGTCGCTGCCGCCGAAAAGGCCGATGGTTTTGACGATGCGCGGGCATATCCAATAGGGATTTCCGTTTTCGTCTATTTCAAACGTGGGGGTGTCAAAAATAAAAGTCGGGTAGTTAAAGCGCAAGTGACGCTCAAGGTTGCGGAAAAAGTATTCGTCTTCGGAATACTTCATGCCCTCGTCCAAGCGCACCACCTCGACGTTTTGGGTTACCATGTCAATAAGTATATAGGCCGGCAGTCCCTCGCTGCGGTTGTTCAGCCATTTTATAAAGTCGCCGTAGCGCAGCGGGGTAACGCGTACCGGCCGGTCGTTGTAATTTATTTGGGTGTAATCCTCCGAGACCTCGAACTGGCTGACCATGTCCGACAGCTCGCCGAGCTTGCGGTCGCCGAGTTTTTCGGCCGAGTCGCGGTCAAGCATGGGTATCTGGTCAAAGGACAGCTCCTCGACGTCCCGCTGAAAGTCGCCGTCCTCAACAGTAATAAGCTCGCTGTAGGCGCGCGCGCGGAAAAGCACGCTCGACAGCAGGCTGCCGACGGCAATCAATATAAGCAGCGCCGCGCAGATGTAAAGCGGTACCTTGCAGTGGTTTTTCACCGAGCTGAAAAATTCGCCCTTTTCCTTGGAGCGCCACAATCCCGAGGTGATTGTCGCCACCACGCAGTAGCAGGCCGACAGCGAGAAAAAGAAGAAATAAAAACTCTCGTCCTGCAAATTAATAGCGGGCAGACGGAAGTAAAAGTAGACGATGCCGAAAACGGCAGTGACGAGCAGATTGACGCCGGTCTTCTTGACAAAGCGCCCACCGGAACCGCCGACGACCTGAGCCTTTTCTCTTTTCATTTTGATCTCCTTTTAAGTACAGTTGTATTCACGCGCGATAGACTGTCTGTTATTCTTGCGCCGCAAGGCCGAAAAACCGCTGCGCGTTGGCGGCGCACATGGCAATTATTTGCGCGGCGCTGCAGCCGCGCAGTTCGCCGACGCGCGCCGCAGTAAAAGCAATTAGCTCGGAAGTGCAGCGCTCGCCGCGGTGCGGCACGGGCGCCATATAGGGGCAGTCGGTCTCAAGCAGCAGCTTTTCGTCGGGCACGGCAGCGCAGGCCGCCGCGGCTTTCTTGTTGTTGGCAAAGGTGACGGCGCCGCCGAAGCCGATATAAAACCCCAGCTCGCACAGCTGGCGCGCCGACTCGGCGCTGCCGCTGAAGCAGTGGATTACGGCGCGCGGCCGCAGCTGCGAGAGAATGTCGAAAACGTCGCCGTGGGCGTCGCGGTCGTGGACAATTACCGGCAGCGCCAGCTCGTTGGCGAGCGCTGTCTGCCGGCGAAAGAATTCCTTTTGCAATTCGCGCGCCGGCTCGTCGTAGTGGTAGTCGAGACCGATTTCGCCAATAGCGACAACGCGCTCGTCTGCGGCAAGCGTGCGCACCCGCTCCAGCCAGTCGCCGGGCGCGGCGGCGCATTCCTGCGGGTGCACGCCGACGGCGGCGTGCACAAAGGGGTATTTGTGCGCCAGCGCGACGGCGGCGGCCGAACTTGTCAGAGTGTCGCCGCACTCGACTACGGCGGCGACGCCGCCTTGCGGCAGCGCGGCCACGACCGCGTCGCGGTCGGCGTCGAAGCGGTGTGAGGTGTAGTGGGCGTGGGTGTCGAAAATGCCGGTCATCTTATCCGCGAGCCGGGGGCGACTGTGTCGTTAATAAATACGACCGAGGCGCCGTCTTCGCCGTTGTCGCTGCTGAGTATCATGCCCTCCGAAAGCAGGCCGCGGATTTTGCGCGGCTCGAGGTTGAGAACCATCGCGACCTTGCGGCCGATTAACTGTTCGGGCCGGTAGTACTGGGCGATGCCGGACACGACGCTGCGCTCGCGCTCGCCGTCGAAAACAGTAAATTTAAGCAGCTTGTCGGCTTTTTCCACCTTTTCGCAGCTGAGTATTTTGACTACGCGCAGCTCTGCTTTCATAAAGTCGTCGTAGGCTATCGCCGCGCAGTGCTCTATGGCCGGCTTTTCGGGCGCGGCGGCAGAGCCGTGCTTTTCGGCCAGCTCGGCGAGTTCCTTTTCGACGTCTATGCGCGGGAACAGCGCGCCGCACTCGCACACGGTAGTGTCGGGTTCAAAGCGGCCGAAGCTCGCGGACTCAAGCGTAAACAGCTCGTCGGGCGCGCCGACGGCTTTTTGTATTTTCGGCGCGGTGCCGGGCATAAAGGGCGAGAGCATTATAGCGCAGATGCGCAGCGTCTCGCAAAGGTTGTAAAGCACGCTCGCCAGCCGGGGGCGGTCGCTCTCGTTTTTGGCGAGTTTCCAGGGCATTGTCTCGTCAATGTATTTGTTGGCGCGGGCAATGACCTTGAATATCTCTGTAAGGGCGCCCGGCAGCATAATGTCGTCAAAAGCCTTGGCGACGAGTCCCGGCAGCGCGTCGCACATGGCAATAAGCTCGTCGTCGGGGGCGGCGGCGCTGCGCTCGCGCGGCAGCTTACCGTCAAAGTATTTGTTTACCATCGACACCGTGCGGCTTACCAGGTTGCCGAGGTCGTTGGCGAGGTCGGCGTTGATGCGGTTGATTAGGTTTTCGTTGGAGAAAACGCCGTCGTGGCCGAAGGGAATTTCGCGCATTAGGTAGTAGCGGATGGCGTCGACGCCGTAGCGCTGACACAGCACGACCGGGTCGACGACGTTGCCGACCGATTTGCTCATTTTGCCGCCGTCCATCAACAGCCAGCCGTGACCGAAGACCTTTTTCGGCAGCGGCTGGTCAAGCGCCATCAGCAGCGCCGGCCAAATAATTGAGTGAAAGCGGACTATTTCTTTGGCCATAAGGTGCAAGTCAGCCGGCCAGTATTTTTCGTAATCGTGGTATTTGTCGTTGTCGAAGCCCAGCGCCGTGATGTAGTTGGACAGCGCGTCGACCCAGACGTACACGATATGGCCGGGGTCGAAGTCGACCGGAACGCCCCAGGTGAAGGAGGTGCGCGAAACACAAAGGTCCTCGAGCCCCTGGTTGATAAAGGCGCGCATTTCGTTCAGGCGGCTTTGCGGCTGCAGAAAATCGGGCTGCTCGTCGTAGAGCTTGAGCAGGCGCTCGGCGTAGTTGCTCAGCCGGAAAAAGTAGGCCTCCTCGCTGGCCTCGACAACCGGCTTGCCGCAGTCGGGGCAGCAGCCGTCGACTACCTGCGTCTCGGTCCAAAAAGCCTCGCAGCTCTTGCAGTACATGCCCTTGTAGGCGCCCTTGTAAATGTCGCCCTTGTCGTAAAGGGTGCGGAATATCTTCTGCACGCTGTGTTCGTGGTAGTCGTCGGTGGTGCGAATAAAGCGGTCGTAGCTTATCTCCATAAGCTGCCACAGGTCTTTTATGCCGGCGACAATATTGTCGACATATTCCTTGGGCGTAACGCCGGCGGCTTTAGCCTTGTCCTCTATTTTTTGGCCGTGCTCGTCGGTACCGGTGAGAAACAACACGTCGTAGCCCTGCATGCGGCGAAAGCGGGCAATGGAGTCGGCGGCGACGGTGGTATAGCCGTGGCCGATGTGCAGCTTGTCAGAGGGGTAGTAGATAGGCGTGGTGATATAGAATGTCTTTTTTTCCATTTATATTGCTCCTGCACACATAAAAATCGTTACTCTATACTACCATAAAACGGCGCTGAATGCACCTGTTAGTGCGCAGACAGGCAAAAAAACGTTGCGGTTCACTTCGCAGGCGGTTTGTGTTATGATTTGACACAAACAGAGGTTTGGAGATGTGATTGATTGGCCATTACCGTAGCAGTGGGCGGCGGCGAGATAAAAAGCGGCGAGACGCGCGCTGCCGACAGAAAAATAGTTGAGCTCAGCGGCAAGGACACGCCGCTGCTGCTGTTCGTACCCACCGCCAGCGGCGACGCCGGCGGTTATATAAACGCGGTGAAACGGGTGTTTCACCGCGAGCTGGGCTGCGCCTTTTCGACGCTGCTTTTTTACCTGGACGACCCAGACGAACAGACGCTCAGGGATAAAATCGCCGCCGCGGACATTATTTACGTCGGCGGCGGCAATACCGTAAAAATGCTGGACAAGTGGCGTGAAAAGGGGCTGCCGCAACTGCTTGCCGCCGCCGCGGCGCGCGGCGCGGTGATGAGCGGCGTCAGCGCCGGGGCAATGTGCTGGTACCGGCGCGGCTATACAGACAGCGCCGCTTATGCCGCCAACGGCGGCGAGTGGCAGTTTGAGGACGTCGATTGTCTCGGGCTGCTGCCCGGGTACTTTTGTCCGCACTACAACCATCCCGACCGCTCCGGCTTTGACGCGGCGGCTGCAAAAAGCGGCCTTGTCGGCGTGGCGGTCGACGACTGCGCCGCCGTCGTCAGCGAAAACGGCGAAATTTACGGCCTGTCGGCGCGGGACGGTGCCGGCGTATATTTGCTGCGCGGCGGCGAAAAAGCGCCGCTGGGCGCACAGAGATTGAGCGTTGCCGGGCTGGAAATGCCGCGTACGTAAAGAGCTGGTGCGAACTGTGCTCACGCGAATAGAACACCCCGCGGGCGTGATAGTTTGTTTTTTGCGAAACACTGATATATTCAATTATCCATTGTTGTTAATTTGCAAAACGGGAAGTCACGGGCCGGGAAACCCGTCCCCTACGGTGGGAAACATAATTGATGGTTCAAATATCAAACCACAAAACAGGTCAGCTTGTTGAGCGGCACACCGGGCAATAAATTATGGCAGCGGTCATTTCACAACCTTGTTACGAGGAAATCTGGCAATACATTGACGAGAACCCGTTAAAATGGGAAAAAGATACTTTTCATCCTGCGCAAAACGAGCAGACTGCCAGCCGGTGGCAAGCGGTGTAACTGCCGTAAGCGAATATAAATTAGCTTGAAAAACGCAAGCAGGTCTTAACGATAGGAATTTGGGCGTAAGGCAAGAGCGTTACAGCAAAATCGGCCCTGCTGCATATATATAAAAATAATAACTTCTATAAACAGAGGGGCTATTATGGCTTACTTTAATTATAAATCTCACAATATTTATTATGAGGAAATCGGAACCGGTACACCGCTTTTAATGCTGCATGGAAATACTGCGTCGTCTGTTATGTTTTCCGGAATTGCTGCGAAATACAGTGATAGCTTCAAAGTGATTCTAATTGATTTTCTGGGACATGGTAAATCAGACAGGCTTGCAGAATTCCCTGCTGACTTATGGTTTGACGAAGCACAGCAGGTTATTGCTTTTCTTAATGAGAAGGATTATAAAAACGTAAATGTTATCGGCAGTAGCGGTGGTGCATTAGCAGCTATCAATGCAGCCTTAGAAGCTCCCGAGCTTATAGCAAAAGTTGTTGCAGACAGCTTTGAGGGTGAAACACCGCTGAAAGAGTTTACGGCGAACATTGTCGCAAACAGAGAACTTTCAAAGCATAACGAAAATGCGAAAATGTTTTACCAGTATATGCAAGGGGCCGGTTGGGAAAAAGTAGTAGACAACGATACCCAAGCGATTGTCCGTCACGAAAAAGAGATTGGAAAGTTTTCTCATCAGGATTTAGCTGCTCTTAAGCCGGACATTCTTTTGACGGGCAGCAAACAAGACGAATTTGTCGGGAGTATTTCACCCAATTATTTTGAAAAAATTTACGGGGAAATGCTGTTCAAAATCGGGCATGGAACGATGCACTTGTTTGAAACAGGCAGTCATCCTGCGATGATGTCAAATCAAGATGAATTTGTTTCAATAAGCAAAGATTTCTTTGCAAAGTGAGATTGTGGGCACAGGAGGTTCAATATGGAAACGGCGCGATTAAAAATAAGGAAGTTCCTACCCGAGGATGGGCAAGATTTTTTGAGTATTTATCACAAGAAGAGGTAGTAAAATTTGAACTATACCGTGTTTTCACAAGAGAACAAGCAAAGCAAGAGGCGATTAACCGTTCCGAGGAACCGGATTTTTGGGCGGTTTGTTTAAAAGATACCGGCAAACTCATTGGTAATATCTATTTATCCGAGCAAGAATTTGAAACATGGGAATTGGGCTTCGTCTTTAACCGCAATTATCAGGGGAAGGGATGTGCTACCGAAGCGGCAACGGCTTTGGTAGAGAGTCTTTTTGCGAATAACAAGGCGCGGCGAATTGTTGCATTCTGCGATCCGCTTAATACGGCGTCTTGGAAGCTTCTTGAGCGAATGAATATGCGCAGGGAGGGACACCTGCTAAAAAACATTTACTTTTTTAAAGATGAGAATGATGAACCCATATGGAAAGATTCATATGAATATGCCATTCTTAAAGAAGAATGGCAGCGCACAAAGTGAGCATATTCCTGAATAAAGCAATACCCACCGAGAAGAATTACTTTCCGGTGGGTATTTTCTATATTTCCAAATGTGGCCGTTGCAGATGGCGGGTTCCGCGCTTTTATTCTGCTTTCGCGCAGAACCCTTTGCAGTGCGGGTGAGATTAAGTCCCCGGCAGATGTTGGTCTAATGGCCCTGTGTACACCACGCCTTTCGGGCGTGGCAGCGTTTATTTTTCAGCGCTCGCCGGCCGCGCCGAGCAGCCGGCGCAGTAAAGCGACGTACTCGTTCGGGCGGCACAGACTGAACTCTCCGTGCTTTGCGCCGGCGGCAATATTGAGCTGTGCGCCGGGTACAGCGTCGCACAGCGCGCGCGCCGAACGCTGTATGGCGGCCAATTCGCGCGCGCCGTACAAGGCCGCAACGCGCGCCCGGCACCGGGCGGCAGCGGCGGCGTCAAGCTGATAGCGGGCGTTGCTGACGCTGAGGTTGACGAGCGACTCGCGGCTCATGCGGCAGCTGTCGGCGTAGTAGTCGGCAAACATCTCGTCCGGCAGCGCCATTGAACGCGCCTGCGCGCGCGCAAAGCGCGGTGACTTTATTAACCCGTAACAGCACGCGTAGGTCGGTTTAGCCAGCGCCGCGGCCAGCGGCATGGGCTCAAGCAGGGCGCTTTCTATCAGCGCGCAGCCGGCAACGTCGGGGCGGCGGCAGAGTGTCTCGACAGCTATTTGCGCGCCCAGAGAAAGGCCGCACAGCGCCGCCACATGGCCGCCGCATTTTTCGTCAATAAAGCGCAGCAGCCGTTGTGCCGAGTCGGCTATACTGACGAAGGTGTTTTCGGCGTCGGCGCCGTGCCCGTCCGTAACGGGCGTGACGACGCGGTACTCCGTCAGTAGCTGTGCCAGCGGCCGCACCGACCAGTCGGACAGGCCGCCGCCGTGAAGAATAATTACTACCGGCACCGCAGCGCCGCCGCTCTCGTTAAAAAGCATCTCCGTTCTCCTTTTTGCGCCGCAGCTCGGCGAAAAATTGCGCCAGCAACGCCGCGCATTCTTTTTCCAAAATTCCGCCGCAGACGGCGGGACGGTGGTTGAAGGGCAAAGAGAACAAGTCGACAACGCTGCCGACGCAGCCGGCTTTGGCGTCGCGCGCGCCGAAACAGACGCGGCGCACCCGGCTTTGAATAAGCGCGCCGGCGCACATGGGGCAGGGCTCAAGCGTGACATACATTTCGCACTGCCACAGCCGCCAGCCGCCCAGTGTTAGGCAAGCGCTGTTTATGGCCGCGAGTTCGGCGTGGGCAAGGGCGTTTTTGTCGCTCTCGCGGGTGTTGTGCGCATGGGCGACAACGGTATCGCCGCGCACTATCACTGCGCCGACGGGCGTTTCACCGGAGGCGAAAGCGAGCCGCGCCTCGTCAAGCGCCGCGCGCATAAACATCTCGTCGCGCGCGCTCACAGCCGCACCGCCTGGACAATAATGTTGAACAGACAGTAACACAGCGCCAGCAATACGGCCGGGGAGGAGAAGACCAGCGCGGGCATTGCCCGCACGCCGCCGGCAGGTACGCTCAGACCGCCGCCGCGGCGGCGAACAATGAATTCGGCCGCGAACAGGCCGGCGCCGAAAAAGCACATGGTGTAGATAACGAAATAGACTGCCGAAAGCAGCTGCGCGGCGCCGCGCAGCTCCAGCCAGACGACCAGAACGGCGGTGCCGTTATTGATAAAGTGGCAGAGCATGCCCGGTATGACCGAGCCGGTTTTAACGTAGAGCCAGGCGAAAAACGCTCCGAGTATAAATATGCCCGGCCAGGCGGAAAGGTCGGTGTGGAACATCATAAACAGCGCCGCGCTCACCGGAATTGCCGCGCGCAGGCCGTAGGGTGCGAGCGTGTCTATAACAGCGGCGCGGAAAAAAAGTTCTTCGAGCACAGCCGGCAGCAGCGCGTAGCGCAGCAGCGCCAGCACCAGCACCACAACGCTGTCACCGCTCTGAGACAAGTCGAGCGCAGGCCAGCCAAAGCCGACGCGCTCAAAGACGTAGGTCATAAAGCGGTTGACGTAGGTGACGCCGACGAGCACTGTAAAAAAAAGACTCACGCTGCAGCGCCAGACAGGGCCCTGCGGCAGCCGCAGCTCGCAGCGCAGGGAATTGCGCCGGCAAAGGTAATAGAGCGGCGGCAGCATGGACAGCATGTATTGCACGCAGCCGAAAAGCCCCTCGCGCAGGTCCGCCGCGCCGGACTCCGGCAGCAGGTGCAGAACATATTGAATTAAATAATACGAGATGTTGGACGCGAAAATGTAGATGAGCAGCGCACTGCCCAGCCGCACTGTCGCCGCCCGCAGGCGGGAAATCTCTTCCAAAAGCGGCTCCTTGTGTGTGAAAATATGTGTAAATTATAGCATATTGACGGCAAAAGTGGTACTGCGGCGCCCGGTCATGAAGCGGTTTTGTGTCGCAAATCCCCTTTACTTAATTTTATATAAGTGATAAACTTAATTAAGTGTCTTTAAGGCCCGACGTACCGGGCTGAGAATATGCTTAATACGAAAAAGAGGTGCTTTCATGGCAAGACAAATGAAAACCATGGACGGCAACAATGCGGCTGCGCACGTTTCCTATGCGTTTACCGACGTTGCCGCAATCTACCCCATCACCCCGTCTTCGGTGATGGCCGAGGTCGTCGACGAGCGCTCGGCGGCCGGGCTGAAGAATATATTCGGCCACGAGGTTAAACTGGTAGAGATGCAGTCCGAAGGCGGCGCCGCCGGCGCTGTACACGGCTCGCTCGCCGCCGGTGCGCTGACCACCACGTTCACCGCCTCCCAGGGCCTGCTGCTGATGATCCCGAACATGTACAAGATCGCCGGCGAGCTGCTGCCCTGCGTTATCGACGTTTCGGCCCGCGCTCTCGCCAGCCACGCGCTGTCGATATTCGGCGACCATTCCGACGTCTATGCCTGCCGTCAGACCGGTTTCGCGATGCTCGCGAGCGGCAGCGTGCAGGAGGTCATGGACCTGACCGCGGTCGCGCATCTGAGCGCCATTAAGGGCAGAGTTCCGTTCCTCAACTTCTTTGACGGCTTCCGCACCTCGCACGAGATACAGAAAGTCGCGGTCTGGGATTACAAGGACCTGGCCGAGATGCTCGACTTCGACGCTGTTGATGAATTCCGCGCCAACGCGCTGAACCCCGAACACCCCGTTACCCGCGGCACCGCCCAAAACCCCGACATCTTCTTCCAGGCGCGTGAGGCGTCAAACGGCTTCTACGACGCGCTGCCCGAAACCGTAGTTGCCTATATGGACGAGGTCAACCGCCGCATCGGTACCGACTACAAGCCGTTCAACTATGTCGGCGTCCCCGACGCCGAGCGCGTTATCGTCGCCATGGGCTCGGTCTGCGAGACTATTGACGAGACCGTCGACTACCTGCTTGCCAAGGGCGAGAAGGTCGGCGCCGTCAAGGTCCACCTCTATCGCCCGTTCTCGCTCAAGCACCTTATGGCAGTGCTGCCCAAGAGCGTCAAGCGCATTGCGGTGCTCGACCGCACCAAAGAGCCCGGCGCTTTGGGCGAGCCGCTCTATCTCGACATCGTCGCCGCTCTTAAGGGCAGCGAATTTGACTCTGTGGAGATCCGTACCGGCCGTTACGGCCTGGGCTCCAAGGACACGACGCCGGCACAGATTATTGCCGTGTACAAAGACCTTGCCGACGCCAACGGCAAAAAGCAGTTCACCATCGGCATTAACGACGACGTCACCCATCTGTCGCTCGACATTGACGAGAACCCCGACACCGCCGCGGCCGGCACCACCAGCTGCAAATTCTGGGGTCTCGGTTCCGACGGCACCGTCGGCGCCAACAAGAACTCCATCAAAATTATCGGCGACCACACCGACATGTACGTTCAGGCCTACTTCGACTATGACTCGAAGAAGTCCGGCGGCGTCACCGTGTCGCACCTGCGCTTCGGCAAGTCGCCCATCCGCTCCACCTACCTTATCAACAAGGCTGACTTCGTCGCCTGCCACAAACCGGCGTACATCGGCCGTTACGACATGGTCGAGGACCTTAAGCCCGGCGGCACGTTCCTGATTAACTGCCAGTGGGACAAGGACGAGCTCGCGGCCAACCTGCCCGCCAAGGACAAGCGCTATATTGCCAAGAACAACATTTCCGTCTACACCATCGACGGCGTCTCCATTGCCGCTGACATCGGTCTTGGCGGACGCATTAATACCATTCTCCAGTCCGCATTCTTCAAGCTCGCGAAGGTCATAGAGCCCGACGAAGCGCTCAAGTTCATGAAGGACGCCGCGACCAAGTCCTACGGCAAAAAGGGCGAGGACATTGTGCGCATGAACCACGAGGCAATTGACCGCGGCATGACCGGAATTGTCAAAATTGACATTCCCGCCGACTGGGCAAACGCCGAAGGCGAGCAGCAAAAGACCGTCTTTACCGGCAAGAACAAAGAGCTTGTCGACTACGCCAACGACATTCTCGTGCCGACCGCTCACAAGCGCGGCGAGGCGCTGCCGGTCTCCACATTCAAGGGCCGCGAGGACGGTCACTTCCCGCAGGGCCTTGCGGCGTTCGAAAAACGCGGTATCGCCGTCAACGTGCCCAGTTGGAACCCCGAAAATTGTATTCAGTGCAACTTCTGCGCCTATGTCTGCCCGCACGCTGTGCTGCGCCCGGTGGCGATGACCGACGCCGAACTCAAAGCGGCGCCCGCCGGCACCAAGAGCGCGAAAATGACCGGACTTGACGGCTTTAACTTCGTCATGACCGCGTCGGTACTCGACTGCACCGGCTGCGGCAGCTGCGTCAACGTCTGCCCGGGCAAACAGGGCAACAAGGCGCTGAGCATGAAGCCGCTCGAGGAAGAGGAAACTCAGCAAAAGACCTTCGACTACGCTCACGAACTGCCCGAAAAAGCCGAGGTCGGCGCCAAGTTCACCGAGGCTACCGTTAAGGGCTCGCAGTTCCGCCAGCCGCTGCTTGAGTTCTCGGGCGCCTGCGGCGGTTGCGGCGAGACGCCGTATGCCAAGCTTATTACCCAGTTGTACGGCGATCGCATGTATATTGCCAACGCCACCGGCTGCTCCTCAATTTGGGGCGGCAGTGCGCCGGCAACTCCGTACACCGTAAACAAAAAGGGCCACGGACCCAGCTGGGCCAACTCGCTGTTTGAAGACAACGCCGAGTATGGCCTGGGCATGTTCATGGCTCAGGACGTTCGCCGCGCTCACATTGTTGAGCAGGTTAAGGCTCTGGCCGAAAAGGCCGACGGCGACGCCAAGCAGGCCATAGACGGCTATCTTGCAACGCTTGAGGACGGCGCCGCCAACGGCCCCGCCACCGAAAAGCTGGTCGCCGCGCTGGAAAAATGCGGCTGCGACGAGGGCAAGGCCATTCTCAAAGAGAAGGACATGCTGGCCAAAAAATCCGTCTGGTGCTTCGGCGGCGACGGTTGGGCCTATGACATCGGCTTCGGCGGCGTTGACCACGTTCTCGCCTCCGGCAAAGATATCAACATCATGGTCTTCGACACCGAGGTCTATTCCAACACCGGCGGACAGTCCTCCAAGTCCACCCCGGTCGGCGCTGTGGCGCAGTTCGCCGCCGCCGGCAAAGAGACCAAGAAAAAAGACCTGGCCGCTATTGCCATGAGCTATGGCTACGTCTATGTGGCGCAAATCGCCATGGGCGCAGATTACAACCAGTGTCTTAAGGCTATTCGCGAGGCCGAAAGCTATCACGGCCCGTCGCTGATAATCGCCTATGCGCCGTGTATCAACCACGGCATCAAGGGCGGCCTGGTCAATGCCCAGACCGAAATCAAAAAGGCGGTTGCGGCCGGCTATTGGTTCAACTTCCGCTTTGACCCGCGTACGGCAGCCGAGGGCAAAAACCCGTTCGTGCTCGACAGCAAGGCGCCCAGCGCCGGCTACGGCGACTTCATTATGAATGAAGTGCGTTACAGCGCGCTGACCCGTACCTTCCCGGACCGCGCCAAAACGCTGTTTGCCGAGGCCGAGGATGTGGCCAAGCAGAAGTACGAGCAGCTAGAAAAACGCGCCGAGAAGTAAGACGGCACATTTCGAATTGGGGGGCGCTGCCGGTTCGGCAGCGCCCCTTATCAAACCGGACAATAACAAGAATAATTACCGGCGGCCCGCAGCGGCCGCCGCCCGCCGCGCCAAGGCGACGGGAGCCGGACGGGACCGGCAGTGGAAAGGACGGTAATAATGGTTTACGAATGCGGGTTGACCAAGGGGATCACCTAGCGCGGCACAGTGCCGATTAAACAGAAAATACGAACATTGATATACATTAACCGCGCCCGAAACGGACGCCCGGGCGTGTGACATTACGAAGGGTTGATATTTATGTCCAAAAAAGAGAATACAGAAAAGCGCCTGCTGCGCATATCGCTGTTCGGCAGCGCGCTGTTTGCGCTTATAGAACTGGCTATGGCAATGATAAGTAAGTCCCAGTCCGTCATTGCCGACACGCTTTACGACATGGCAGAACTGGTTGTCATACTGGCGTCGCTGCTGATAACGCCGCTGCTCTACCGGCCGGTGAGTGAGAAACACCCCTTTGGTTACTCGCAGCTGGAGTCGCTGTTCATAATTGTGCGCGGGTTTATGCTGCTGGCGGTGACGCTGAGTATGGTCGTCGTCAACGTGCAGCTGATAGTTGCCGGCGGCAACCAGATAGACTCCACGTTGGTAGCGGCTTTTGAACTCGGACTGGCGGCCATTTGCTTGACGGTCTACTTGACGCTCAAGCGCTACTCGAAAAAATTTCACTCTCCCACAATAGAGACAGAGCTTTACACCTGGAAGGTGGATACTGTTTTCAGTTTTGCCGTGGCGGCTGTTTTCATCGTGCCGGCACTGTTGCGCGGCACAGTGTTTGAGCCGTGGTGCCGGTATTTTGACCCGGCGGTGTCGATACTCATTTCGCTGTTGATGCTGCCGACGCCCATTCGCATGCTGGTGCGGTCCTTCCGCAGTCTGCTGTTGTTTGCCACGGCCGACACGCTCGCGCAGGTCAAAGAGATTGCCCAACCCATCTGCGACAATTACGGCTTTGATATTGACTTTATCGACTTTGTCGAGACCGGCCGGCAGGTGTGGATAGATTTTACGCTCGGCGGCAGCGAAGTTTGGCGGCTGGACGAGATGAGGCGGCTTGAGGACGAGTTGACGCGCGCGCTGGGCAAAAAGTACGACAACGCCACAGTCACGCTTATTCCCGAACTGGAAACCGCTGCGCAATAAGCGCAGATAATAACCGACAGCGCGGCAGCACCGAATTTTCGGTGCCGCCGCGCTGATTTTGTTTGCAAGACCCGGTGAGCACGGTCATTGCGGCCTTTGCTGCCCCGGCCTATTCGGCAATGGCGGCGAGCAGCTCCGCGGTAATATTCAGCGCGCGCAGCAGTTGGTCGCCGGCACAGCGGAGCTCGCCGCCGTTCAAGGCGACAACGGCGCCGACAACGTCGCTGTTCACGACTACGGGAGCAACGGCGACGACGGCGCTGTCTGAACTGAGCGAAATGGGCGACTCCGGAATGCTCGCCTTGCGGCTGTCAATGAGCGCCAGCAGCCCGTCGGGAACGGCCAGGTCGGAAAATTCCCGCCTTGCCGGCGCCGCGACAATAAAGTGCTCGCGGTCGCACACCGCGGCGGGAATACCGGCGCTGCGCCACAGCGCCGCCGTGCCGGCGGCGGCGTGCTCGCTGAGTTCGCCCAGACGCGAATATTTTTTGAAGATGACCTCGCCGCCGTCGCCGGTGAATATCTCCAGCGGGTCGCCCTCGCGAATGCGCAGCGTGCGGCGCAGCTCCTTGGGAATGACTATTCTGCCCAGATCGTCT
>CAYZIL010000023.1:0-40018 GCA_964478515.1 uncultured Faecalibacterium sp.
CGCGCTAAGTGCCGCCGCTTTGCGGCGGTTGCGCTCTCGCACACGCCTGCGGGCGTAGCCTTTACGAAAAAAATGCCGCTCGCTGCGCTGCGGCTGCTCGGTTGCAAGCGCCCTCGCGACGCCTCGCTTGCTTTGGTTTTTTTCGTGGTTGCGCCTGCCGGCGCGGGACGACTCCTTCTTTATTTGTCTGTTCACTGTCAGGGCAAAGTCCGCTTTGCTCCGGCTTTGCGCAAAATGCGCTTTTCACACGCTCAAGGCAGTTTGCTGTTTGTGGTTTCATGTACAGTAGATAGAGTCTATCACCGCGTTGGTAAAAAAAAGCTCACAGCCGCACCGCACCTTTTGGCGGTGACGCGGCTATGAGCGCGAAACACAAACGCAAACTACGCCATAAAAGAGCTTAACGCCGCCGCGGTGACCATTCCGCGACGGCGTTAAGTTCTTTTGCTTTTGTCCGTTTGAAATAAATATTATGGAGGATTGTGAGTATAGAATAGTCTGCGTCTCTTAAATTGTTCTGAAAGTCTCCTTTCAGCTTTCTTTAAGTGAATGATAATAAAATAAATGTACTAAAGGTTATTAATATATTATAATATCGTCGAAAGGACGTTTTACAGATGCAGGTTTTAATTGTTGAGGATGAACGCCGACTTGCCGACGCGCTTTGCCAGATAGTTCGCGAGCAAAAATACCTTGCCGACGTCGTATACAACGGCCGCGACGGACTCGACTATGCCCTGTCGGGTATTTACGACGTCATTGTGCTGGATGTAATGCTGCCGCAGCTCAACGGCTTTGAGGTAGTAAAAAAACTGCGCGAGGCAAAAATAACCACGCCCGTGCTCATGCTCACGGCGCGCGACGAAATCTCCAGCAAAGTCACGGGACTTGACTCCGGCGCCGACGATTATATGACCAAGCCCTTTTCACCCGAAGAGCTGCTGGCGCGCATTCGCAGCCTGTCGCGCCGCCAGGGCGAGGTGATAATCAACGAGCTGAAGCTCGACGACCTGACGCTGAACCTTTCCGATTGCAGTTTATCGCGCAACGGCAAGTCCATGCACCTCGGTTTCAAGGAATTTGAGGTGATGAAAATACTCATGTCGTCACCGAAAGCGGTGGTGTCAAAAGATGAACTAATCGCCAAGGTCTGGGGCCTTGACTCCGAGGCGGAGGATAACAACGTAGAGGCTTATATATCCTTCCTGCGCAAGAAAATCTCCCATCTCGGCTCCGCGGTAAACATCAGCACCCTGCGCAAAATGGGCTACTTGCTGAAAAGCGGTGACGCAAATGATTAAAAAACTCAAGCGCAAATTCGTTCTCATCAATATGTGTCTGGTCACTGCCGTGCTGCTGATAGTATTCGCGGCGCTGTTCGTCTCGACCTGGCGAAGTTCCCGCAGCGAGGCGGTAAGAACTCTGACGCGGGTGCTGGACGAGCGCGGCTTTGAAAACGACCTGCGCCCCGAAATAGGTTCGGCACACAGCGAGCGCAACGGCTTTTTGCCCGTCTTTTGCGTTCAGCTTAACGAAAACGGCGACGTGCTCACAATTATCTCCAGCGGCGTAAACGTCTCTGACGAGATAATTGCCGAGGCGGTGCAAACCGTCGCGGACAGCGGCGAGTCCAGCGGAACAATAAAGTCGCTGGCGCTTTCCTACGACACGCGCCAAACCGAACTCGGTCTGAAAATAGCTTTTGTCGACATCACCAATCAACAGCAGCGCATTCGCAGTTTTCTGTTTTCCTCCGTACTTATAGGCGCGCTGAGCATATTGGCAATTTTCCTTATAAGCGAGCTGCTTGCCGGCCTCGCCGTAAAACCGGTGGAGCGTTCCTGGCAGCAACAGCAGCAGTTCGTTGCCGACGCCTCTCACGAGCTGAAAACGCCGCTCACCGTAATTTTGGCAAACCTGAGTATTCTGTCCTCCCACCGCAGCAAGAGCGTCGCCAGCCAGCAAAAGTGGCTCGACAGCACTCACGACGAGGCGGTGCAGATGAAAAAGCTGGTTGACGACCTTCTCTATCTCGCCAAATCCGACGCGCAGCAATCGCCGTTTGTTGCCGCCGAATTTAATTGCTCCGACGCGCTTTGGGACGCTCTGTTGCCGTTTGAGTCGCTGGCGTTTGAAAAGGGCGTCACATTGGAGTCCGATATTGCGCCCGACGTGTATTTGTGCGGCGACGAGAGTCAATTTCGCCAGTTGGCGACCATTCTTATTGACAACGCGCTGAAGTATTGCGGCGAGCAGGGTCGCGCCATGGTCACGCTGCAGGCAAACGACGGTGCCACACTTAAAGTCAGCAACAGCGGCGCCACTATTCCCGCGCAGGATATTCCCCACCTGTTCGACCGCTTTTACCGCGTCGACTCCTCGCGCTCGCGCGAACAGGGCGGCTACGGCCTTGGCCTTGCTATTGCCAAAAGCATTGCCGAGCGTCACGGCGCGCACATCTCCGTGAGCAGCCAAAGCGGCTCCACCGTATTTTGCGTTGAGTTTTAGCAAGCCTCCTGCTCATTTTTGTTGCAACCCGAGTCCCGGTCGCCGCCGTTACAAACGGCGTCGACCGGTTTTTTGTCGCAGATTTCTAACCGCTTGGCACTCGCGCATTCCTGCGTGAAATTTTCCCCGGCGCGCTTTAAAAATTCTGAGCGCAACGCGAAAATTTACAGACCTGCGGCATTGCGGACGCCGGCAAAGGCGGACAGCCGCACGTCCGGTGCGTCGAGCGCTGCGGCGCTGCGGCACTGCTAAATTCCGCTTTTTTGCGGCTATTATGATGATTGTGTCTTTTCGCCCGCAATACTGTTGTCATATTGACTATTATTTCGTGCCGGGAATCTTTATATTGCACAAAAAATATTTTTGGTATTGTTAAAAGCGAGGTGGTTGTGTATCATTAATGCGAAATTAATTTGCCATACAAAGGAGAGTGATATCACTGTGTCCAACTTATACCTCGACCAGTCCCAGGCGCCGCTTTTCGACGGCTTGAAAGATTACCTCAAGACAGACTGGCTGCAGCTTTATGTCCCGGGCCACCGCGGCGGCGCTTATATGGATAAAGACTTCGTCGACTATATCGGTCGGCAGGTCGTCGGTCTCGACCTGGCAATGATGCCCTTTGTCGACGGTCCGCAGCACCCGCAAACTTTTATGAAAAGATCGCTGGAGCTCGCGGCCGACCTTTGGGGCTCACAGCGATGTTTCTTCTGCGTGCAGGGCACTTCCGGCGCCATCCAGGTAATGACGATGTCGGTACTTGAGCAGGGCGACAAAATAATTATTCCGCGCAACGTCCACAAATCGGTGATGGCCGGCATTATTATGGTCGACGCCGTTCCTGTATATATGGACCCGATAATTGACCCCGTGCTTGGCATAAGCCACGGAATTTCGCCGCAGGTAGTCGAGCGCACACTTGAGGAAAACCCCGACGCCAAGGCGGTGCTGATACTTAACCCCACTTACTACGGTGTGGCCACCGACGTGCGCGCAATTGCCGAAATAGTCCACCGCCACGGCATTCCGCTGCTGGTAGACGAAGCGCACGGCGGTCACTTCCGCTTTTGCGACCAACTGCCGGACGACAGCATTTCCTGCGGCGCCGACATGGTCTGCCAGAGCACCCACAAAATTCTCGGCTCGCTGTCGCAAAGCTCAATGCTACACGTTCAGGGCGAGCTTGTCGACTACGACCATGTCGGTCGCGTGCTCGACATGATGCAGACGACCTCGCCGAGCTATATACTAATGTGTTCGCTCGACACGGCGCGCCGCAATATGGCCCTGCACGGGCAGGAGCTTTGGTCGCGCACGGTCGAACTGTACCGCGAAACCCGCCGCCGTGTCAACAAAATACCCGGCCTGTTCAGTTTTGACATTGAGCACCTGCGCAAGACCGGCGACTATCTCAGCCACGACCCGACGCGGCTGACCGTGTGCCTTCGCGAGCTGGGGCTGACCGGCAACGAGGTGCGCAGCAGGCTTGCCAGCGAATACCACATCCAAATGGAGCTCGACGACTACTATAATGTTCTGGCCGTCGGCACGCCCGGCGACACGCCCGAAAGCTGCGAGAGGCTGCTCAACGCGCTGCGCGACATCGCCACAAAAGCTCGCTCGCAGCCGCAGCAAAAAAACGTCAGTATAGACATGCCCAAGCGCCCGATTGCCGCAATTTCGCCCTCCTCTGCCTTCTTCGGCAAACTGACGCCCGTGCCATTGGAAAATTCGGTCGGGCGCATATCCGGCGAATTTGTGATGGCGTATCCCCCGGGAATACCCATACTGTGCCCCGGCGAGCTCATAGACCGCGACCTGCTCAACTATATTCGCCAGCTGATTGACGCGCACATGAACGTAATCGGCCCCAAGGACCAGACACTCGGCACTATTTTGGTCTGCGAGCGGCATAGTGCCGGCAAACAGCCCTAAGGAGGAACACATGACCGACAAAATGTACCGCATTGCCCGCATGACCGACCTTGCGGCCATCGGCGAGGACATGACCTTTGCCGACATGCAGCAGCTCGTCGCCGTGGCGAGGGAATTTCACCCCTACGGCGTGTTCGGCCTCAACTGCTTTACCGGCTGGCTTATTGACGAGCTGCGCGGCACCGACACTATGGCCTGCGGCGGACTCGGCGGCTCCAACACCGGCTTTGAGCCAACTTTTCTCAAAGTTGCCGAGGCGCGCGAGTATGTGCAAATGGGCTGCGGCGACGTCGACTTAATTATGAATCTCGTCTATCTGCGTTCGGGCATGTACGACGAGGCGCTCGCCGATCTCAAGGCGGTGCGCGCCGCCGTGCCCAATATAATGAAAGTAATAATAGAAACTCCCTATCTCAAGGACGAAAAGCTGATTAAAACCGCCTGCGACATTGTCATTGAATCCGGCGCCGACTTTGTTAAGACCTCAACCGGCGTTTTCGGGCCGACAACCGTCGAGCAGGTGAAACTGGTCAAGGAACATGTCGGCGAGCGCATTAAGGTCAAGGCCGCCGGCGGCATTGCCAGCGTCGCCATGATAGACGAACTTATTGCCGTCGGCGTCGACCGCATCGGGCTGGGCAGCGCCAAATTCGCGCGCTTTTGCCGCGAGAACGGCTGAGAGGAGAGCAATAATATGGCTTCACTGGTCGGCGTCGGCGACAACGACGTCTCCGTCTACATCAACACCGGCACAGCCTATGCCGGCGGCAACTGCGTAAACGTGCCGGTCTACATTCGCATGAACGGCGGCGAGGCCGGTTACGTCGGCGTTATCGGCAGCGATTTGCACGCGCTGATATTCCAAAACGCCCTGCGCGCCTACGGGGTCGACATCAGTCGGCTGCGCACGGCGCCGGGACTGACATCCGGCTCTAACTGCGATCTGGTGGAGGGCGACCGGGTTTTCGGCTACTACGAGGAGCGCATGCAGCAGGCAAACCCACTGGCGCTCGACAGCACCGACATCGACTACATCAAGAAATATGACGTCATCCACAGCAGCATTTACAGCGTGCTTGCCGACGGGACGCTGGAAAAGCTGCGCGCCGCCGGGCCCTATGTCTCCTACGATTTTTCGCTGGAGTGGGACGCCGCAATGCTTGAAAAGGTCTGCCCGTTTGTGGACTTCGCCTTCATGTCCTGCTCGCACCTGACGCCGGCACAGACCGAGGAAATGCTGCGGCACGCCGTAAAGTGCGGCGCGCGTCTTGCCGTCGGCACCCGCGGCACCGACGGTTCGCTGCTGTTCGACGGCGGCGAGTTCTACCGCCAAAAGGCCTATCTTGCCGACACCGTCGACACTCTGGGCGCCGGCGACAGCTACATTGCCCGCTTCCTTTACGCCTATGTCGACGGGCTGAAATTCTTTGACGAATGCGCCGGACGCGTCGGCAGCTATGCTGCGGCTGACGAGCAGGAGTTTCTCGACTCGCTTACCCGCTATGCCATGAGCTCCGCCGCCGCGTTCGCCACGCGCAACTGCCAGCACAACGGCGCATTCGGCATGGGTTTTCCCTCCGCGCCCTACGTCGACCCCAACGTCTGACGGCAAGCAGTCCCGGTCAATTCGCCTTTCCGTTTGCCTTTGGCGCGGCACAGCGACTGACAACAAAAAAACGCGCGGCTGTAAAATTTATTTACAGCCGCGCCTGTTTATTATATACTGGCTACACCGAATTTATAGGAGTTGACACATACGAGTGAATATAAAATTATTAAACTAAAAGAGAAACCCGAGTTCAAAGAAGCGGCGGCCGACTGGTTCCACGAAAAATGGGGCGTGCCCGTGGCGGCGTACCTTGAAAGTATGGACGCCTCGCTGGCAAACGACCCGGTGCAGGAGTGGTATTTGTGCCTTGACGGAAAAAAAATAATTGCCGGTCTTGGCGAAATAGTTAACGACTTCCACAACAGGAAAGACCTCACGCCGAACATCTGCGCCGTGTATACCGAAAAGGAATGGCGCTGCCGGGGTATTGCCGGAAAACTGCTGAATTTTGCCGTAGAAGACAACCGCCGGCGCGGTATAGCGCCGCTCTACCTGTTGACCGACCACACCGGTTTTTACGAAAAATACGGCTGGGAATTTCTCTGTATGGTTCAGGGCGACGGCGAGCCGGAAATGAGTCGGATGTATATCCACAAATAAACTCTCAACAGGGCGCGGCCGGCACGGCTGCGCCCTGTTTTCGTAATTCTCCCCGGGCGTCCGCGCGCGCACCGACGGAAAATCCGCCTTTCACTGCCGCCGGCAACGTCCGGCAAATCGCCCTTGCCCCGCTGTGACAAATGCGATATAATGACTAAATAAGTACCGTGATTAAGAGGAATAAAAATGGATAATACCGCAAAGACAATGGAAAAAATAGTCGCGCTGTGTAAGAACCGCGGCTTCGTCTACGCCGGCAGTGAAATTTACGGCGGACTGTCAAACAGCTGGGACTACGGCCCGCTCGGCGTGGAGTTCAAAAACAACGTCAAAGAGGCCTGGCGGCGCAAGTTTGTGCGCGAAAGCCCCTATAACGTCGGCCTCGACAGCGCTATTCTGATGAACCCCGACGTCTGGGTGGCCAGCGGCCATGTGGGCGGTTTTTCCGACCCGCTTATGGACTGTAAGTCCTGCCACACCCGCCACCGCGCCGACGACCTTATAGAAAATTTCGGCAAGGACAACCCCGCCGGCTGGACTAACGAGCAGATGTACAACTACATCGTCGAAAACAAAATCCCCTGCCCCGACTGCGGAGAATGCAACTTTACCGAAATACGCAAGTTCAACCTGATGTTCAAAACGTATGCCGGCGTCACCGAGGACGCCAAAAACGAAATCTATCTGCGCCCCGAAACCGCGCAGGGCATTTTTGTCAACTTCGCCAACATTCAGCGCACCACGCGGCGCAAGCTGCCCTTCGGCGTGGCGCAAGTGGGCAAGAGCTTCCGCAACGAAATTACCCCGGGCAACTTCATTTTCCGTATTCGCGAGTTCGAACAGATGGAACTGGAATTTTTCATCAAACCCGGCACCAATATGGAATGGTTCAAATTCTGGCGTCAGTTCTGCTTTAACTGGCTGCTGTCGCTGGGCTTGAAGGAAGAAAATCTCAAGCTGCGCGACCACGAGCAAAAGGAGCTGTCCCACTACAGCAACGCCACTACCGACATAGAATTTATGTTCCCGTTCGGCTGGGGCGAGCTTTGGGGCATTGCCGACCGCACCAATTTCGACCTTACGCAGCACCAGCAGCACAGCGGCAAGTCGCTGGAATACTTTGACCCCGAGACCGGCGAGCACTATTTGCCGCACGTAATTGAGCCGTCGCTCGGCGCCGACCGCGTGGCGCTGGCGTTTTTGTGCGACGCTTACGACGAGGAGCAGCTTGACGGCGGCGATAGTCGCGTGGTACTGCGGCTGCACCCGGCGCTGGCTCCCTACAAGGTCTGCGTGCTGCCGCTGAGCAAAAAGCTCGGCGAGCAAGCGACAAAAATCCGCGAGCAGCTCAGCCGCCGCTTTATGACCGACTACGATGACGCCGGCTCCATAGGCAAGCGCTACCGCCGCTGCGACGAAATAGGCACTCCGTTTTGCGTCACCTACGATTTTGACAGCGAAAACGACGGCTGCGTCACCGTGCGTGACCGCGACACTATGCAGCAAGAGCGCATAAAAATTGAGGACGTCGCCGCCTATGTCGAAAAGCGCATGGACTTTTAAGACGAGCAAAATAAATTAAGAGCGGGCGGCTGTTTGTAAGAACAGCCGCCCGCTCTTATTGTGCTTTGCGCCGCGCCCTTTGCCGCAGCAAAGAGCGCCGGAACCGGCCGCTGCGCGGGTGCGATTAAGCGCTCAATATAACATAAAATACTTTATTCTAACGAAAAAACACAGAGTAACGAAAACGAGCTTCGCGCCGCCGGCGCGAAGCTCGAATGCTCTTCGTGTTTAGAACACAGCACCCTTTTACCAGCTTTATCTCAATTCTTTTGCGACAGCAAGTGTTTTTAGGCGCCGACAATGTTTTTCGTTATAGGTCTTGTGCAAGCCGCGCCTTTTGGGTATTGCGGTGATTATACTCTTTCACAGTTCTTTTATGATTATGCAAGCGTGCACCGGGCAGGTCTTGACGCACTCGCCGCAGCCGTTGCATTTGTCAAGGTCTATCTGCGCGAGGTTGTCGATAATTGTTATTGCCTGCTGCGCGCAAGCGCGCACGCACTTGCCGCAGGCGATACACCCGCGCGCGCAGCTGCGGTGCGTTATATTGCCGCGGCTGTGGTTGGCGCACACCACCACCGATTTTTCCGACAGTGGCACCAGGCGGATGAGACCCTTGGGACATTTTTTCACGCACTGACCGCAGCCGGCGCATTTGTCCGGGTCAACGTGGGCGAGACCGTTTTTCACCGAAAGCGCGTCAAATTTGCACACGCTGACGCAGTCGCCGTAGCCGAGACAGCCAAACGCGCACTCGCTGCGCCCGGCGTAGAGCTGCGCGCAGGCCTCGCAATTGGGTATACCGCGGTAGTCAAACTTGTCGCTCGTCGCCTCGTAGCTGCCGTGGCAGGCAACCATTGCCACCTGCTTTGTCACCGCGCCGGCGCTGACGTCCATTATTTCGGCCAAAAGCGCCGCCGCGTCCATTCCGCCCGGCACACAGCGGTTGACGTCCGCCGTCCCCGCCGACACGGCGCGCGCGTAGTCGCTGCACCCGGCGTAGCCGCAGCCGCCGCAGTTGGCGCCCGGCAAAGCTGACTCAATTTTTTTCACCCGCTCGTCGTCGGGCACGGCCAGCAATTTGGCGGCGACGACAAGCATTACGGCGGCGACAAGCGCTATGCCGCACAAAACCGCAACAGCAATAAATACAGCACTCATTCTGCCGCCCCCTTTAACCGAACAGGTTTTCCACAATACCGGAAAACCCCATGAAACACAGCGAGACGAGCGACGCCGCCACCAGCGTTATCGGCAGTCCCTCAAAAGCTTTGGGCGGGTTGGCGCGCTGCAGCGTGCGGCGCACCCCGGCAAACAGCACCATCGCCAGCATAAAGCCGAGCCCGGCGCCGACGCCGCAAACGACCGACTCCAACAGGTTGTACTCACTTTGCACGTTGAGCAGCGTCACGCCCAGCACGGCGCAGTTGGTGGTTATCAGTGGCAGATATATGCCCAGCGCCTTGTAAAGCGGCGGCATTAGTTTTTTGAGCGCCGTCTCGACCAACTGCACCAGCGCCGCTATTACGAGTATAAAGACTATGGTCTGCATGTATTCCAGCGAGAACCTGTTGAGCAGCCACTCGTTTACGCACCAGGTCGCCGCAGAGGCTATTCCCATGACAAAAATGACCGCGAGACTCATTCCGACGGCGGACTTGAGATTTTTGGAAACTCCCAAAAACGGACAGATGCCGAGAAATTTGACCAGCACATAGTTTTCGGTAAGGATCATCGTAAAAAGAATTATCAACATTGCTTTCATTTAGTCTGCTCCTTCCCCGCGCCGGCGCAAAGTCCGCAGCTGCCGCAGTTGCCGCACTCGCTCAGCGGTTCTTTTTTGTCGGGCCGCTTGCGCGCCAGCAGCGCGGTGAGCAGCGCTATGACCACGCCGAAGACAAAGAATCCGCCCGGCGGCAGGGTAATTATTCCAATAGTGTACTGCTCGGGAATAACGCGCAGCCCGCACCAGGTGCCCTTGCCCAGCAGCTCGCGAATAGTGCCCATCACAAACAGCGTCAGCGTAAAGCCAAGGCCCATGCCGATGCCGTCGCACATGCTGTCTATGACCGTGTTTTTATTGGCAAACATTTCGGCTCGGCCGAGTATAATGCAATTGACGACTATCAGCGGCAGGAATATGCCCAGCGCATCGTACAGCGAGGGCACGAAAGCGCGTATCAACATTTGAATAACGGTGACAAAGCCGGCGATGATGGTGATATACGCCGGAATGCGCACCTTGTCGGGGATTACCTTGCGCAGCGCGGAGATGACCATATTGGAGCCAATCAGCACAAAGGTCGCCGCCGCGCCCATTCCCAGACCGTTTATGACGCTCGTGGAAATTGCCAGCGTCGCACAAGTGCCCAGCACCAGACGCAGCACCGGGTTTTCGTTAAAGATGCCGTTGGTTATCAGCTTTAATTTTTCCTTCACTGCGCGTCGCCCCCCTTCACCTGTTCGCAGGCCGCCAGCGCGGCGTTGACGGCGGTGCGCACCGCCCGGCTGGTAATGCTCGCGCCGCTCAGCGCGTCGACGTTGTCGGCGCTGCCGCTGACGCCCTGGTAAATTTGTAAGTAATCCTGCTCGGTAGCGCGCGAGCCGACGCCGGCAGTTTCGGAATTGCTGCCCACGCGCACGGCCAGCACGGTGCCGTCGGCATCCAGCGCCACCGTTACCGGCACGTTGCCGCCGTAGCCCTTGCCGACGGCGACTATCACATAGCCGCTGCCGGCCGTATCGGCATAGACCGACTCGACGCCGTCTATGTCGCACTCGCACAGCGCGAAATCCTCGGCGCTGGGCAGCATCTCGCGGCGGTCGGCCTCGGCCTGCGCCAGCTCTGCCGCCTCAATTACCGGCGCGGTGACGGAATTTGTCAGCGCCAGCGCCAGCGATACTATCAGACATATTACAGTCAAGACTATAATGGGTTTTATATACTCTTTGTATTTGTCAGCCATTGGACGCTTCACCTCCAAAAGGCTTTCTTCTGGTAAGGTCGTTTATATACGGCACCAGCAGGTTCATCAGCAAAATGGCATAGGAAACTCCCTCTGCCGAGTTGGCCCACAGGCGAATGAGCACCGTAAGCACGCCGCAGCCTACGCCGAATATCAGCTGCCCGCGGCCGGTATAGGGCGAGGTGACGTAGTCTGTCGCCATAAATATTGCGCCCAGCAGCAAACCGCCGCTGAGTATGCTCTCAAGCGGCTGCGCGCCGAACAGCGCCGTGCCGACAAACACCGTGGCGACAAAGCTCAGCGGGATTATCGGCCGAATGACGCCGCGCGCTACCAAGTAGACGCCGCCGGCTATAAGCGCCAGCGCGCAGGTTTCTCCGAGCACACCGGAGTGAAAGCCGAGCAGCAGCGATTTCATGCCGACGCTGCCGCCTTCGGCAATGGTCTGCAGCGGCGTTGCCGAGCTGACAACGTCGCTTGTCAGCAAGCGCGGCACACCGTAATTGGTCATGGCGCCGGTAAAACTCAAACTCATCACCACGCGGCCGATAAGCGCCGGGTTTACGAAGTTGCGGCCAAGGCCGCCGAAAAGCTGTTTTACTACTATTACCGCCACCAGACTGCCCACCGCTGCTTGCCACAGCGGAATTGTTGACGGCAGGTTGAACGCCAGCAGCACGCCGGTGACGGCGGCGCTCAAGTCGCCCACCGAGGCATTTTCAACTTTGAAGATTTTGAACCAGATATACTCAAACAGTACGCAGCAGCCGACACACACGCCGATTACCGCGGCGGCGCGCGCGCCGAATATTACCACCGACATCACCGCTGCCGGCAGCAGCGCTATGAGCACATCCAACATTATTCGCTGCGTGCTCATCTCGCTGTGCATGTGCGGCGAGGACGAGACTTGCAATTTGTTTCCGCTCATTTCTTCCCCGCCTTTCTTATTGCTATTTTCACCGTTCTCATGCGCTGTGTTACCGGGCGCTTGGCCGGGCACACAAAGGTGCAGCTGCCGCACTCTATGCAGGCCATGGCCGACATTTTTTGCGCGAGCTCCAAATCGCCGGCGTCGTAAGCCGCGGCAATTTCCACCGGCGACAGTCGCATAGGGCAGTTGCGCGCGCAGCGCCCGCAGTGAATGCAGGGGTTTATGGGCAGCTCATACATCTCGTCTTTTGTCAGCGCGATTATGGCGTTGTTGTTTTTGAGAACGGGAAAGTCGTCGGTATACAGCGACGTGCCCATCATCGGTCCGCCCATCAGCAATTCGCGGCATTCGTCGGCATAGCCGCCGCTCGCGGCGATTATTTCGGATATTTTCATGCCGATGGGTATCATATAGTTGCCGGGCGATTTTACGGCGCCGCCGTCAACGGTTATGCGCCGGCGCACCAGCGGCATGCCGGTGTGCAAGTACTTGTCCATAAACGACAGCGAGCCGACGTTGAGCACTATGCAGCCGACGTCGGACGGCAGTTTGCCAATTGGTACAGCGCGGTGCACCGTGTTGGCAATAAGCGTTTTTTCCGCGCCTTGCGGGTACACGCTCGGCAGCGGCTGCACGCGCACGCCGGCAATGTCGGCCGTGCGCTCGCTCAGCATCTTTATTGCCTCGGGCTTGTTGTCCTCGACGCCGAAAACAACGTTGTTAATGTCAAGGTATTTCATTACCGAACGCAGCCCGCCGATAACGTTGTCGGGGTATTCCATAATTTCGCGGAAGTCGCTGGTTATGTAGGGTTCACACTCGGCGACGTTTATTACCAGCGTGTCGATGGCGTTGTTCTTCGGCGGCATCAGCTTGACGTGCGTCGGAAACCCGGCGCCGCCCAGCCCGACCAGACCGGATTCCTTGACTGCGGCAATAAAGCTGTCGCGGTCACTGACGCTCGGCGCGTGCAGCGCGGGATCTGGCGTGTCTGTGCCGTCGCTTTCGATAACGAGCGCGTCCTTATACTGTCCGTCGGGAAACAGTATCTTGACGCTGTCCTTCACCGTACCGCTGACGCTGGAATGGATGTTTGCGGAAATAAAACTCGTTGCGCGGCCTATAAGAGTGCCGACAAAGACCCTGTCGCCTTTGGCGACCACAGGTTCTGCCGGCGCGCCTATATGCATGCTCAGCGGTATCGTCACCACGCTGCTGGAAAGCGCCACAGTGTCGGTATCGCGGGTGTTTTTGCGGTGCGGCACATGCACCCCGCGTATCTTTGCCGCTTTTGGATACTGGTTCGGCAATTTTATCTTCTCCTTTTTGACAAGGTAGTCGTTCATAAATATTGTATAGTTACCGCTTAATGATTTCAACATTATCTTTTTTTTAACAATATCGGCACGACAGTTTATAATTTTTGGCAAATTTGTTATACTGCTTATCGGAGATACACACTTTTGATTTGCCGGGAGGACAAAATGCAAAACACGAAACCGCGCCGACTCGGTCTGGTGCTTGCCGGCGGCGGCGCGCGCGGCTCATACCACATCGGCGTCTGGAAGGCGCTGCGGGAGCTGGGCGTCAGCTTCGACATTGTTACCGGTACGTCGGTCGGGGCGCTGACCGGCGCGAGCATAGCGCAGGGCGACTACGAGATGTCCGAGCGCGTCTTTTCCGCTATCAGCGACGACAAAGTTGTGGCGCAGCCGCAGGGCATAACCCATATCGGCTCTTTCGTCGCCGATATAATCAAAAACGGCGGTCTTGACGTCACGCCGCTGGCCGAGCTTGTCTACGAAAATATCAGCGAACAGGCGGTGCGCCGCAGCGGCGTGGACTTCGGGCTTATTACAATTCGCAAAAACGACCTGACACCGCTGGAGCTGACGCTCGGCAGCATTCCCGAAGGCGACCTTATTGACTACATTCTCGCCTCCGCGGCCTTTTACCCCGGCTTTTCGCCGCGCAGTATTGACGGCACGCAGTACTTTGACGGCGGCTCGTTCAACAACCTGCCCATAGCCCTTGCCGCGGATATGGGCGCGGACGAAATAATCGCCGTCGACCTTGAGGCCGTCGGCATTGAGCGCGCGTATAAAGGCGGCCTGCCGGTGCGCTTTATTCGCAGCTACTGGCCGCTGGGCAATATTCTTAAATTTGAAAGCGACACCGCGCGGCGCAACATCACTCTGGGCTACCTCGACACCCGCAAGGCCTACCGCGACCTTGACGGCTACGCCTACTCTTTTGAGCGCGGCGAGCTTGCCGACTTTACTTCTGAAAACGCCGCACTGGTAAGTTCTGCGCGGCGAATGCTTGAAAGCATCCCCGTCGCGCGCCGCACGGCTATGCTGCATTTAATAAACCACTGCGACGCTCACCGCAACGACGAGCGCTTTTTGCTCGGCTTGCTGGAGTCTGCCGGGGAAACGTTCGAGCTGGAGCCGACGCAGATTTACGACATTAAAGAGTTCAACGCGCAGCTGCTCAAGCGCGCCGAAAAGACCAAACCGGTCGTCAAGTTTACCGACATCCACCGTATCAGCGCCAAAAGCGCCGCGCGCTACATGACCGACGCGCTGTGCGACGACCCCGACGGCAAGCTGTTGGCTGTGGCCGCCACGGCACTGCCGCGCGAGTTCTGCGCCGCATGTTACCTTCAAGCACTCAGCGCCGGAGACTGAACGCGCGCGCAGCCTTGATTTTGTCCGCCGCCGTGCTATAATAACATTGAAATAACAGAAAGGATCCTTTATATTATGCCATTAGTCACATCGACCGAGATGTTCAAGAAAGCCTATGCCGGCGGCTACGCCATCGGCGCTTTCAACGTCAACAACATGGAGATTATTCAGGGTATTACCGAGGCCGCCAAGGACCTGCGCTCGCCCCTGATTCTTCAGGTATCTGCCGGCGCGCGCAAGTACGCCAACCACACCTATCTTATGAAGCTCGTAGAGGCCGCCGTTATTGAAACCGGCGTGCCCATCTGCTTGCACCTTGACCACGGCGACAGCTTTGAGCTTTGCAAAAGCTGCATAGACGGCGGCTTCACCTCCGTCATGATAGACGGCAGCAAGCACTCCTTTGCCGACAACATTGAGCTTACCAAACAGGTCGTTGAGTACGCGCACGCCCACGGCGTGGTCGTAGAGGGCGAGCTCGGCCGTCTGGCAGGCGTCGAGGACGCCGTAAACGTCTCGGCTGAAGATTCCTCCTACACCCGTCCGGAAGAAGTCGAGGAATTTGTCACCAAGACCGGCGTCGACTCTCTTGCCATCGCCATCGGCACCAGCCACGGCGCTTACAAATTTAAGCCCGGCCAGAAGCCGCAGCTGCGTTTCGACATCCTTGAAGAGGTTGAAAAGCGTCTGCCCGGCTTCCCGATAGTGCTGCACGGCGCCTCCTCCGTCATCCCCGAGTTCGTCAAAATGATAAACGATTACGGCGGAGACATGCCCGACGCCATCGGCGTGCCCGAGGACATGCTGCGCAAGGCCGCCCAAATGGCCGTGTGCAAAATAAACATCGACTCCGACTTGCGTCTTGCCATGACCGGCACTATCCGCAAATATCTGGTCGAGAACCCCTCTCACTTTGACCCGCGCCAGTATCTTAAACCCGCGCGCGAGGCAATCAAGCAGATGGTGGCCCACAAAATCACCGACGTGCTCGGCAGCAACGACAAAATCTGAGCATACTCTTAATTACCCGCGGGGCGGCGCTCAAACCGAGCGCCGCCCCGTTTTTTCGCCCACTTGAGCGGGCGGCTGTTTTGTGGTAGTATAATTTAGCAAACAGACAATCTCAAAGGAGGCGCTCAAATGCGCGACCGGCGCGGATTTACCCTTGTCGAAATCATCGTCGTGCTCGTAATACTCGCGGTGATAGCCGGCATAATAATTCCCGGCATGACTAAATATATTGACGTTGCCAACGGCAAAAAGACACTTGCCGAATGCGCAGACTGCGTCTCGGCCGCCCAGTCGCTGCTGGACACACAATACGCCGCGTCCCAAGACGTAACCGCGCCCGCCAGCACGGAAATAACCGCACTGGCACATGTTGACGGCGACGTCGTACAGTTGCTGTACAATTCCGAGTTCCGGGTAACGCACCTGATGTACAGCGACGGCGAGCACACCGCGGTCTACTGCAATAAGGGCGGCTGCAGCGAGTGCGGCATGTCGCAGATGTACACTCTTGACGCCTCGCTTCCTCTCGGCACCCAGCAGCAGCAGGCAAACGACGCCTTTGCCGCGCTTGCACTGGCCTTTGCAAACAGCGGCTTTGCTTCCACAAAAATTGACGGCGTCAACGCCGAAACTGCCGGAACTTTCGCCTATACCATATTCCACCAGCTCAGCGCGCAGCAGCAAAGCTTTTTGCGCACCGTGTCGTGGTCGGTAGTGCGTTCCAGCTTCGGCTACCGCATCTATTTCACGGACACAAACTACGGCACCGCGTCCGCAGACCGCATTAAGGTCTATAAATACAATATGGACACAGCACAGTACCAATACACTCTTACCGGCCGCGTCACCGACGGCATGGTCACCAGCGTCGGCAGTGTCTGGTCCGATTGGTCTGACACTATGGACTAAAGCGCCGCCTGACGCCGGCGGTATTTGGCTTAAACTCATTCACCCGTCGCACAACATAAAAACACCCGCCGGCTCTCACCGGCGGGTGTTTGTGTGTAAAATTGCCTCGGTACGCGCGCTTGCAGCTGCAAACGCAGCGACTCGCTTACAGGTCGAAGGTCTCTTTTTTAATATAGCGGTGGGTGTTTTCAAGGCAGAACATTATGGTCCGCTCCAGCATGACCAGTACGGCCAGCGCGCTGCAAAGGGCCAATACCACACGGAAAAATTTCATAATGAACAACTCCCCGCTGCCGCATTCGTTTTTATTTTCTATATACTTCATACTCTTATTATATCCCCCCGGCCGCAAATGTAAATAACATTTTACTGACAAATTCGTTAACAATGTTTGAACCGTCAAATATCACGGTTATATATCGGCGCAACTTTGGCGCGTGCCGGCAGCATCAACACAGCCGTCGCTACCAGCGCCATGGCGTTGAACATTACAATTACCGTGCGCATTGACATAATGTCGCCCAGCGCTCCGGCCGTCAGCTGACCGATTATGCTGCCCGTAAAGCAGACCATCTGAAACGTGCCGTTGAAGCGCGCCCGACAGCTGTCCGGCACATAGCTCTGCGTCGCCGCCACGCGGATGTTGTAGCTGTTGACGCTCAGCGTGCCGCTGACAAACGAGACCGCCGTCATAGCTACCAGCGGCAAAAACAAATAACTGCCGTCAAGCAGGCATATAGCCGTGTAGACAAAAACGGCAATCGCAAATTTTTTGTGCGGCGGGTAACGCAAGCGGTACTGAATTAGCCCGCCGGCAAAGCGGCCGACGACATACGCGCCGAAAACAATGCAGTAGGCATAGACGCCCAGCGAGGGCACGCTTTTAAAGTAGGGCAGCGTCAGGTTGGTGGCGCCGCCGTTGATGTTGGAAAAGAAAAAATAGACCGTTATTACCAGCAGTCCAGGCTCGCCGCGAATGTAGTCTATGCCCTCTTTGAAGGTGCGCCCGAACTCCCGCAGGTCAAAGGAGCGCTTTTCAGCGACGTACTCCTCTTTATACTCTATTTTTGTCTCAAAAATCGCCGCAATGAGAAAGCTGACTGAATTGAACAAAAACAGCGGCGCCATGCCGACTGTGTTGTAGACGAACGCCGAAACGGGCACCATCGCCGCCGCCAGCGGGAAAATTAGACTGGAGATTGAATATGCCTGCCGGTAGTTGCCGGGTGAGATTAGGTTTGGGTACAAGCTGTCGTAAGCAACTTCGTATATGCTGTCTATAATACCTATAAACAGCGAGAAAAACAGCAGCGCCCCGTAGCGCAAGTCGCCCCAGAATATCAGCCCCGCCAGCACCAGGTAGAGACCCGCCGACAAAAAGTCCAGCGTGTAAATCATTTTTTTGCGCGAAAAGCGGTCGAGATAGGGGCCGGCTATAAGCGGCATAATTATTTTCGGCGCGTTGTACGCGACCATAAAAAGCGAATAGAGGAAGACCGAACCGCTGTAGTCGAGCACCAGCAGGCCGATGGCAAAACCGGAAATGGCGTTGCCCAGCATAGATACCACTGTTCCCAGGGTGATTATGGTAAAATCGTGCGTCCAAAGTTTATGCTCCACCGGCGTGTCCTCCTTTTCCATATTTGCGCGCAGTAAATGGTATTTTACCACATCCGTGCGGCGAGCGCAATATATTAACCGCCGCCGGCGCAGCTTGCACTTGCCGACAGCGGTTTTTGACTCTATAATTAGGTATACGGTGCTTCAGCCGATTATATTGCGCACGGCGTCAAAAATATCGCCCGCGCCGGCGACTGTTGCCGTGGCCTCGGCAAATTCTTCCGGTTGACCGTAGCCGAAAAGACAGCCTATTGACGGCAGCGCATTCGCCGCCGCGGCCTCAACGTCGCGGTCGCGGTCGCCGACCATCACCGCCGCGTCGGCTTTGAGCAACGCCAGCAGCGCCGCCAGATTTTCCGGCTTGCTGGTGTTGGGCGGCGCGGTCTGCACGGCGTCGAGCAGCTGTTCAATACCCAGCAACCGGCTGGCGGAGCGAATGTGGTCGTCGTCCGCGTTGGAGCAGACCGCAACCAAATAGCCGCCGTCGTGCAGTTGCTGCAAGGTCTCGCCCATGCCGTCGAACATCCGGTAGAGGTGGCTGTAGCGGTTGAGACAAATATCGTCCACCCGCTGCCAAAACTCGCCCGCCAGTTCGCCGGCGCGCTCGCCGAAAAAAGTGCGGCAGGTGTCCTCGCTGGTGTGGCCGAGCAGCGCGCGTATTTGCGCGTCGCTAAACCCGGCGTAGCCCATGTCCTTAAGCGCCTCGCCTATTGCCGGCACCGAAAACAGCGCCGTCTCGCAAATAGTACCGTCAAAGTCAAAAATAACTGCTTTTTTCATACCGTCATTTTATCACGCTGCGGCGCATTTCGGCAACTGCCGGCGCCGCGATTTGGAGACATAAATGGATTTTCTTCCCGTTACCGCCGCAGAATTGGACGCTCAGCCGGATTTTGTGCTCGTTTCCGGCGACGCCTATGTCGACCATCCCTCCTTTGGACCCGCCATTATTGCCCGGGTGCTGCAAGCGCGCGGCTACCTTGTGGGCATAATAGCGCAGCCAGACTGGCGCGACGCCGACAGCATTGCCGCTCTCGGCGAGCCGCGGCTCGCCTTTCTCGTCACCTCCGGCAACATGGACTCGATGGTCAACCGCTATACCGTGGCAAAAAGGCCGCGGCCGACCGACTCCTACTCGCCGGGCGGCACAGCGGGACTGCGGCCCGACTACGCGCTGAGCGTCTACACCGCGCTGATTCGCCGGCGTTTTCCCGCCGCCGCCGTCGTCGCCGGCGGCATTGAGGCCAGCTTGCGCCGTCTTGCCCACTACGACTACTGGTCCGACGCGCTGCGCGAGTCGACGCTCGCGAGCGGCGACATAGACATTACCGTTTACGGCATGGGCGAGCGTGCTATTGTCGCCATAGCCGAGCGCCTTGCCGCCGGTGAGCGTGTCGGCGCCATTCGCGACATACCCGGCACCGCTTTCGGCTGCGACTCACTCGCCGGCCTGCGCGACTATATCGCGCTGCCCGCATTTGAAAACCAGGCCGCCGACAAAAAGGAATATGCCCGCAGCTTTGCCGTACAGTACCGCAACACCGACCCGATTCGCGGCCGGCGCTTATGCGAACAGTACAAGCAGCTTGGCCGCTACGTAGTGCAAAACCCGGCGGCAAAGCCGCTGAGCCGCGCCGAGCTTGACAGCGTATACGCGCTGCCCTTTGCGCGCGAGTCGCACCCGATGTACAAAAGCGCCGGCGGAGTGCCGGCAATAGACGAGGTGCGCTTCAGCCTGACAAGCTGCCGCGGCTGCTTCGGCAGCTGTAGCTTTTGCGCGCTGACGTTCCACCAGGGCCGTATTGTCACCTCCCGCAGCCGCGAGTCAATAGTCGCCGAGGCGCAGCAGCTGACCAGTCACCCGCTTTTCAAGGGGTACATTCACGACGTCGGCGGCCCGACGGCAAATTTTCGCCAGCCCGCCTGCCGCAACCAACCGCTGCGCGGCGCGTGCAGCGAGCGGCAGTGCCTTTTTCCCTCTCCCTGTCCCGAGCTCATAGCCGACCACAGCGACTACCTGGCACTGCTGCGCGAGCTGCGCGCACTGCCCAACGTAAAAAAAGTGTTTATCCGCTCGGGCATCCGTTTCGACTATTTACTGCAGGACAAAAACGACGACTTTTTCCGCGAACTGGTGCGCTATCACATCAGCGGTCAGCTAAAGGTGGCGCCGGAGCATATTTCCGACAATGTGCTGCGCTGCATGGGCAAGCCACCCCACCGCGTCTACGAAAAGTTCCTGAAAAAATACCGCGAGCTCAACAGCGAATACGGGCTAAAACAATACGTCGTGCCCTACTTAATGTCGTCGCACCCCGGCTGCACAATGAAGGACGCTATCGCACTGGCCGAATATCTCAAGAGCAGCGGCCACCGGCCCGAGCAGGTGCAGGACTTTTACCCGACGCCCTCCACTCTCGCCACCTGCATGTACTATACCGGGCTCGACCCGCGCACAATGACGCCGGTCTACGTGGCGCGCTCGCCGCGCGAAAAACAGACGCAGCGGGCACTGATAAACTTCTCCGACCCGAAAAATTACCAGCTTGTGCGCGCCGCGCTGCTCGCCGAGGGGCGCAGCGACCTGATAGGCTACGGCAGTCAGTGCCTGATACGCCCGCGCGCCGGCGACGCAAAGGCACCCGCGGACGTTAAGACCCGCGCCAAACCGGGCGGCCGCGCCGCAGCGCCGCGCGCTGACCGGCGCAGCTTGCCGAGCGCCGCGCGCGGCAAGCACAAAAAGCGCTGAATTGCGACCGCAAGCAGCGGCAAAGCGTCCGACAGCGCCAAACAGTGCTCTGCCGCTTTTTTCTCTCCATTTTCGGCAATATTAAAGCACCCTGCATTGCAGGGTGCTTTATTGGTGAGTGTTTAATTATCCCGCGTGGTAGACGTCGTACCTCGCCGCTTCCGCAGCGCGCTCGCGACGCAGCTCGTCGACGTAGTCTAGGTAGCGCTTGGAGGCGTGCGTTTGAACGTATTTGTCAAACAAAGCTCCGTAATCGCTTATACCATCATCCGGAGTGCCATCATTAAAGAAAGCATTAAAAAGCGCTTCTCCCTCTTTATAAATGTAATCCGGGTCTTGGCCTGCTTTTCGTCTTATCATTGCAACATGTACCTCCTAAGCGATTCAACGATTGCCGCGGTCAATCCATTGCCCTTTCCTGCTATTTCTTTTTCTAATGAATATGCTATAAGTTCGTGTGGATTTGCACTGTCGCCGTTTCTGTGTGCAGTCACCCCCACAGTTTGAATAGCAAGATTTCGCGCTTCCTTCGAGTTGTTCCTCAACCCGAGCGACTGCAGCGCCTGTGCATAAATCTCCGGCGCGGCGACCTGCAACGCCTTCAGCTCGGTGCTCTTTGGGCAGGTAAACAGCTCGTTGCCGTCTTTGTCGCAGACGCCAAAAAGGTAATTCCGGACGCGTCCTTTACCGCGCGAACACTCGCTGCCGCACTTAATTATACCAAAACACCGGCGCACTGTCGAATCTTTGCGGCGCGCAGCAGCACAACAAAAAACGCCCGCCGCTCGGTAAAATACCTTGCGGCGGGCGCTGTTATATCTGCTTGCGCGGGGGCTTATTCCTCGGTTTTTTCCTTGTTCTTGGCCTCCAGCGCGGCAATGGCGTCCTTGCGGGAAAGGTCTATGCCCTTTTCGCCTATCTTAATGACCATTACCGGAATGATGTCGTCGACGGACAACACGTCCTCAACCTTTTCAACGCGGTGGTCTTCCAGACGGCTGATATGCACAAAGCCCTCTTTACCCGGAGCAATTTCGACTTTGGCGCCGATAGGCAGCAGCCGGGTGACCTTGCCGTAGTACATGGCGCCGATTTCGGGTTCGGTGACGATGGTCTCGATTATCGACTTCGCGCGCTCGACATTCTCGTTGTCAATGCCCGAAATGAAGACGTGTCCGTCCTCCTCGACGTCTATTTTGACCTCGCACTCGGCGCAGATTTTCTGAATGACCTTGCCGCCCTTACCGATAACGTCGCTTATTTTGTCCACGGCAATGGTGAGTATCTCCATCTTCGGCGCATAGGGACTAAGCTGCTCGCGCGGCTTCTCTATGGCCTTGGCCATAACCTCGTCCAAAATATAGACGCGGGCTTTGTAGGTTTTTTCCAGCGCCTGCTCGATAATGTCGAAGCTCAGACCGTCTATTTTTATATCCATCTGGATGGCGGTTATACCGTTGTGAGTGCCGGCAACCTTAAAGTCCATGTCGCCGAAAAAGTCCTCAACACCCTGAATGTCGACCATGGTCATCCAGCGCTCGCCCTCGGTAATAAGGCCGCAGGAAATACCGGCGACCGGCGCTTTAATGGGCACGCCGGCGTCCATAAGTGCCAACGTAGAGCCGCAGACCGAGCCCTGGGAAGTGGAGCCGTTGGAGGACAGCACCTCGGACACGCAGCGGATGGTGTACGGGAACTCGTCTATGCTGGGCAGCACCGGCAGCAAAGCGCGCTCGGCCAGCGCGCCGTGGCCAATCTCGCGGCGGCCGGGGCCGCGGCTGGGACGGGTCTCGCCGACAGAATAGGAGGGGAAGTTGTAGTGGTGCATATAGCGCTTGGTCTCTTCGTCGTCAATGCCGTCGAGCATCTGCGCCTCGCTGGACATGGCGAGCGTGGCCACTGTCAGCACCTGGGTCTGGCCGCGGGTGAACATGCCGCTGCCGTGGGCGCGCGCTACCAGGTTGACCTCGGCGTCAAGCGGGCGAATCTCGTCGATACCGCGGCCGTCGACACGTTTGCCGTCGTCAAGCAGCCAGCGGCGCACAACGAATTTTTGCAGCTTGTACATGCACTCGTCAAGCTTGTCAGTGTGGTCGGGGTATTTTTCGTCGAGCGTCTCGTGAACCTCGGCGTAAATGGGCAGCAGCGCGGCGTCGCGCACCGTCTTGTCGTCGGTATCCATAGCGACGCGGACTTTGTCGATAACGAGCTTTTCGACGTCCTCGTACATCTCGTGGCTGACTTCCTGCGACTCAAACGGCAGTTTTTTCTTGCCGATTTGACTCTGGATGTCTTCAATAAACTTAACAAGTTCGACTATTTCGGCGTGGCATTTTTTGATAGCCGCGAGCATGGTTTCGTTGTCGACCTCGTTGGCGCCGGCTTCAATCATTACGACCTTGTTCTTGTTGCCGGCAACGGTCAGCGCCAGGTCGCTGTTGGCGCGCTGTTCTTTGGTGGGGTTAATAACAATTTCGCCGTCAACAAGACCCGCCGCCACACCGGCGATGGGGCCGGCCCAGGGGATGTCAGAGATGCTAAGCGCTATGGAAGCGCCGAGCATACCGCATATCTCGGGCGAGCAGTCGCGGTCGACGGACAGCACCGTCATAACGACCGAAACGTCGTTGCGCATGTCCTTGGGGAACAGCGGGCGAATGGGGCGGTCGACGACGCGAGAGGTGAGAATTGCGTGTTCGCTCGGGCGACCTTCGCGGCGCATAAATGAGCCGGGGATGCGGCCGACGGCGTAAAGCTTTTCCTCGAAATCGACGGAAAGCGGGAAAAAGTCGATGCCATCGCGGGGTTTGGCGCTCATCGTCGCGGTGCAAAGCACCTGTGTGTCACCGTAGTGAACAAGACACGCGCCGTTGGCGAGTCCGGCCATTTTGCCGGTCTCAATGCTCAGCTTGCGTCCTGCAAGCCGGGTCTCGAAAACTTTATAATTTTCAAACATGGGTAGCCTCCTTATTAATTTGGAGCCGCCCTCGGGTTTAGCAATAAATTCAGCGTCCCGACGCCGTGCCGCGGCGCTCAATTTACCGCTAAAAACCAAAGGCAGCGAATTTTCCGCCGCGCTCCCGCGGCCGTTCATATATTGCTGAGAGCAGACGCGAAAACGCCTGCTCTCATAATACCGTAATTATTTGCGCAGACCAAGCTTGGCGCAGATGGCGCGGTAACGCTCAACATCCTTGCGCTGCAAGTAAGCGAGCATATTGCGGCGCTGACCGATCATTTTGTAAAGACCGCGGCGCGAATGGAAATCGTGCTTGTGCTCTTTAAGGTGCTCGGTAAGATGGTTAATGCGGTTTGTCAGCAGTGCAACTTGGACTTCCGGAGAACCGGTGTCGCCCTCGTGCAAGCAGGTGTCGGCTATGACCGACTTTTTGTCCTTTAACATTTTTTCACCTTTTTGGTTTTTTATTCGCGCAAATCACAGTGCGGGGCTGGTGAATCCCGCTTGTAGTGCGGGTTTAATATCCGCCGCCCGTGGTCACGCAACGTTTATTATAACAAACATTTAAATTGATTGCAATACTTTGTTTGCGTCCCGGGCGTCAGCGCTGATGGCCGCTATCAGCTCGTCCTCGCAAGAAAACCGCCGCTCCTCGCGGAGAAAAGCGACGAACTCAACGCGCTCCAGCCGGATGTCGCCGCCCGTGTAGCCGAGCAGATGAGTTTCGCACACCCGCTCGCCGCTGGCATAAAAGGTCGGCCGCACCCCAACGTTGGTAACGCTGCCGCGCCACTCGCCGCCCGCCAGCGCTCTGGTAACATAGACGCCGTTTTTCAGCGGCGTCACCTGCGGCCAGCGCTGGTTGAGCGTCGGCCAGCCCAGTTTTCGCCCGCGCGCCGCGCCTGAGCACACCCCGCCGTCTAAATAATAGCGGTAGCCCAGCAGCTCTGCCGCCGCGCTCACATCGCCGGCCGTAAGCAGTTTCTTTATCCGCCCGGAGCTTATTTCGCACTCGCCGTCGACGAGTTTGTCGACCACGAGCGTGTCAATTCCCCGGCGCGAGCACATATGAGTGAGGTCCGCCGCGGCGCCGGTGGCAAAGCGCCCGAAGGTATAGTCGGCGCCGCACACAGCACAGCGCGCACCGAGCATGCCGCTTATGTATTTGCTGACGAACGCTTCCGGCGCGACGTCCTTGAGCTGCGAAAAGGGCAGCTCGACACAGACGTCGACGCCGCACTGCGCGAGTTGCGCTTGTTTTTGCTCGCGGGTGAGTATGTCCAGCTCTCCCTTGCCGGACAGCCTGTCGCCGTCAAAGCAAAAGGTAAATACCGCGCAGGGCAGTCCCTCGCTGTGCGCGCGCTGCACCGCCGCGTCTATAACCCGGCGGTGACCGCGGTGTACCCCGTCAAAATAGCCCAGCGCGGCAATGCTGCCGCTTTCAAGTCGCTGATACTGTGAATAATACTCCATTTTATCCCTCGTCCCGAAAAGTCGCTATTTTTTTCACTGTGCCGTCCACACACTGCAAAATTGCAAAAAAGCGTCCGTCGCGGTAGGCGCGCAGTTTTTCCCCTTCTTGCGGCGCCACGTCTGCGAGCTGCTCGGCGCGCAGCGTCACGCCGTTGTCAAGCAGTCTGCCGGCGTGCGCGTCGGCGTCGACACGGCGCCAGTCGGCAAAGACCGTGTCTGTCGGCAGCAGTGCCGACTCGAGCTTATTCTCGTTCTTAAGTTGCTGCAAATCGTCAAGCGTCTGGCTGTCGGCGAGCGTAAAGCCGCCGCTCTCGCTGCGCCGCAGCGCGCTGATAGTCCCGCAGCCGCCGGCAGCGCGGCAGATGTCCTCCGCCAGGGTGCGGATGTACGCGCCCTTGCGGCAGCGCACGTCTATAATAAACCCGTTGTCGTCAAAGTCAAGCAGGTCAATAGAGTATATCTCTATTTCCCGCGCCTCGCGCGCGGCTTGCTGCCCGCTGCGGGCAAGCTCGTAAAGATGTTTGCCGTTGACGCGCACCGCCGAATACATCGGCGGCGTTTGTTTTTGCCGGCCGACAAATTGCGGCAGCACCCGCAGTATTTCGCTGCGAGTCGGCTGCGCGCCGCTCAGCGTTATGTCGCCGGTGACGTCGCCGCTGTCGGTCTGCATGCCGGTGGCGACTTTCGCAATGTAGCGCTTGTCCTGTCGCGGCGAAAGGTCGACGGCTCGCGTCGCCGCGCCGACAAAGACCGGCAGCACACCGGTCGCCAGCGGGTCAAGCGTGCCGCCGTGGCCTATCTTTTTTGTTCCCAACATGCCGCGCAATTTGGCCACCACGTCAAACGAGGTGTAGCCGCCCGGCTTGTCGACAACTATTATGCCCGTCAAAGCTGCTCGCCGATTTTTTCCAGCAGCGCTTTTTTCAGCTCGCTTAGTTTTCCCTGCCACTCAAAGCCGGCGGCGCGCGGGTGTCCCCCACCGCCGAACGCGGCGCAAATACGCGCTGAGTCGGTCTTTTTTGTGCGCAGCGATACTTTATAAAAGCCCTCGCATTCGCGAATGGTGGCGCCGGCCTCTACGCCCTCAATAGCGCGCGGCAGCGCCGTGAGCCCCTCGGTGTCGTCCACCGTGGCGCCGGACTTCGCAAACATATCCAGCGTCAATGTCATTATTGCTACTTGACCGTCGCAGTAGTATTCCAGCCCCGCCATGGCCAATTGCTCGAGCGCTATGCGCGCGCGGGATTTTGTGTCAAACAACAGCACATTGAGCACATGCATGTCGGCGCCGCGCTCGGCGAGCGTCGCGGCCAGGCGCAGCGTGTTCGGCGTCGTATTTTGAAAGCGAAAGCAGCCGGTATCGGTGGAAAGTCCGGTATAGAGACAATCTGCTATCAGCGGGCTGACGTCGACGCCCAGCGCCGCAATTACCTCGCTGACTATTTCGGCGGTGGAGGCATAGTCGGCGCGCAGCAGCGTGGCGGCGGCATAGCCGCTGTTGGTGCCGTGGTGGTCTATGCACACGTCGACCGGTGTGCCGGAAAACGTTCCCAGCCGGCCGTCGTCGGCAGCGTCCAGCGCCGCAACGAACCGCGGCGCAAATTCCTTTTCCGCCGCAAAGTAGGCGTCTGTCATATAGGAGTACATCTTCGGCACCGGGTCGCTGCACTTGACTTGCACCCGTTTACCGACAGCTTGCAGCGCGTAACAAAGCCCGAACGCACTGCCGAGCGTGTCGCCGTCGGGATTTTTGTGGCAAAGCAGCAAAATATCTTCGGCAGCACGCAGCCGCGCGGCGGTCTCGGCGACACTCAGCTCATTCATCGCCGTTCACCCGCTCGATTATGTGCGATATCTTCTCGTAATACTCCGACGAGTCGTCGGGATAGAATTGCAGTTCGGGCGCCTTGCGGATGTGCATATTTTTGGAAAGCCCGGCGCGCAGATGGCTGCCGGCTTTTTTCAGCACGGCGCAGGCCTCGGCGGCCGCGGCGCTGCCGTCAATGGAGCTTATATAGACCTTAGCATAGGAAAGGTCTCCTGTTGCCTCCACGCGGGTAACGGCGAGAAAATCGTTGATGCGCGGGTCGCGCAGCTCTTTGATGAGCGCGGAAAGTTCGCGGCGAATATCGCCGGAAAGGCGCTCGGCACGATGTGATGGCATTTTTTATTCCTCCGGCAGACGAAAAGCGCCCACTACAGGCGCTCATCGCTGGTTAATCTCAGTCTCGGTATTCCTCAAGCGTAAAGGATTCGAAGATGTCGCCCTGCTTTATGTCGGCAAATTTGACCAGACCTATGCCGCACTCAAAGCCGGTTTTCACTTCCTTGACGTCGTCTTTGAAACGGCGCAGGCTGTCTATCTTATCCTCGGCGACCACAACGCCGTCGCGCACTACGCGAATGCTGCTTTGCCGGTTGACAAAGCCGTTTTCGATGTAGCAGCCGGCAACAGTGCCGACAGAGGAGATTTTGTAAACCTCGCGCACCTGTATGCGCCCTTGCTCAACCTCGCGTATCTTGGGCGCCAGCATGCCCTTCATCGCCTGCTTGACGTCGTCGATAAGGTCGTAAATTACCCGGTACATGCGCAGCTCAACGCCGCTGAGCGCCGCCTGGTCTTTTGCGGTCGGGTCAGGACGGACGTTGAAGCCGACAACTATGGCGTTGGACGCCTCCGCCAAGCTGACGTCGCTGCCGCTGATGCCGCCGACGCCGGTATGAATAACCCGGACTTTTACCTCGGCGTTTGACAGCTTTTCCAAACTCTGCTTTACGGCCTCGGCCGAGCCCTGGACGTCGGCCTTGACGATAATCGGCAGCTCTTTGAGCTCCCCTTCGGCCATAGTGTCGAACAGTGTGTCCAGCGTGACTTTAGTAAAGGATTTGAACTGTTCCTCTTTCTGTTCGTCTTTGCGCTTGGAGACCAGTTCGTGGGCGAGTCGCTCGTCCTCTACGGCGTTGAAAACGTCGCCGGCGTTGGGCACGCTTTCAAGACCCGTTATCTCTACCGGCACAGACGGGCCGGCGCTGTCTATCGGCTTGCCGGTGTCGTCGCTCATAGCGCGCACGCGGCCGACCGCGGTACCGGCGACGAGCGCGTCCCCCTGGTGCAGCGTGCCGTTTTGGATAAGCAGCGAGGCTATCGGGCCGCGCCCCTTGTCAAGGCGCGCCTCAATGACCGTACCCTTGGCCATGCGCTCAGGGTTGGCCTTGTATTCCTGCACTTCACTGACGAGCATAATGCTCTCAAGCAGTTTGTCTACGCCCTGTCCGGTAACAGCAGAGACCGGCACACAGATGACGTCGCCGCCCCATTCCTCGGGCACCAGCTCGTACTCGGTTAGTCCTTCCATGACCTTTTCCGGGTTGGCGTGCGGTTTGTCCATCTTGTTGATGGCAACAATTATTTGCACCTTGGCCGCTTTGGCGTGGTTGATAGCCTCAACTGTCTGCGGCATTATGCCGTCGTCAGCCGCAACTACCAGCACGGCGATGTCGGTCACCATGGCGCCGCGGGCGCGCATGGCGGTAAACGCCTCGTGGCCCGGGGTGTCAAGGAAGGTTATCGGCTTGTCGTTCACCATCACCTGGTAAGCGCCGATGTGCTGGGTTATACCGCCGGCCTCACCGGCAGTGACCTTGGTGTTGCGGATGTAGTCGAGCAGACTCGTTTTGCCGTGGTCAACGTGGCCCATAACAACAACTACCGGCGGCCGCGCTACCAAGTCGTCCTTGGTGTCTTCGGTCTCGTCAAACAGGCGCTCCTCTATGGCAACATGGACCTCGCGCTCTATTTTGGCGCCGAGTTCCTCGGCAACAAGCGCGGCGGTCTCGTAGTCGACCGTGTCGCTCACAGAGGCCATGACATTGACTTCCATAAGTCTTTTAATGACCTGTGCCGCCGTAACTTTGAGACGCGCGGCGAGTTCGCCGACCGAAATCTCGTCGGGAATTGAGACGTGCAGCTGCGCTTTGCGCGCTTTTTCCAGCTGAATGCGCTGTAAGCGCTGCGCTTCAGTCTCGCGCTTTTGGTACTGCTGGCGGCCGCGCTGGGCGCTGCGCTGGTTAATTTTCTGCTTGCGGCCGGTCGGCTGGTTGCTGCGACGTTTATTAAACCCGGGCGCGCGGGCGCTGTCGGCTATGGTGTCGTACTTATTGTTGAATTTGTCAATTTCGACAACGGTGGCGTGGGTATCTACCACGCGGTTGACCCGTTCCTTGCTCGGCTGCGGGCCGCTTTGCTTGGGCTGCTTGGGCCGCGCGGGCTGCTGCTGAGCGACACTGCCGGGCGCCGGCGGTATGGCGGCGCTGTGCTTTGTGCGGCCGGAGGCTGACGACTCGACAAAGTACTTTTCCAGGCTGTCGGACTGGTTCTTAAAAGTTGCCGCGTTAAAAACATAGTTGAGTTCTTCGTCGCTCAACACCGAGGTGTGTTTTTTGTCAGCGCCGTATGGACCCATAAGGGTAATGAGTTCCTTATTGGTCATATCAAAATCCTTGGCCAGGTCTCCGAGTTTGTACTTAATCAGCATTGTTAGCCTCCTTATCCTGCAGCGAGCCGCTTACCAGCGCGGCCTGATTCTTGCCGCACACCGCTGCCACTGCGAACGCCTTTCCGACGCCTTTTTCTATTTCTTCTTTTGTAATAGTCAATTTCACCAGCGGCACCCTGTCGGCGCACGCGCGCTCTACGGCGCGGCTGGTGCGCGGCGAGGCGTCCGCCGCAACGACTACCAAGTCGGCCTGTCCCCGGGCCGCTCTGAGCACCTCGTCAAACCCCATCTTCAGCGCGCCGCTGCGGCGGCACAGTGCCAGCGCAAACAGCACGCGGCGCGGGTCACTCATCGCTCGCGTCCTCAAGCTGCTGCGCCAGCTGTTCGTACAGCTGCGGCGGCAGCGGGCCGAGCGCCCTTTCCAGCGCGCGGGACTTCTGCGCTTTTTTTAAGCAGGCAACGCTGCGACAGATATATGCGCCTCTTCCCGGCATTTTGCCGGTGACGTCCAGCGACACCTCGCCGGACTGGTTTTTGACAACGCGCGCGAGTTCAAACTTTGGTTTTGACTCGCGGCAGGCGACACACATTCTCAGGGGGATTTTTTTCGGCGGCATATTTTTCCTTTGTTTTAGTCCTCTTGTGCGGCGGGTTCTTCCGCCGTTTCGGTCTGCGCTTGCGCTTCGGGCTCGCTCTTTTCCGGCTGTTCCGGCTGGTTCAGCGCCGCGGTTTCGGCCTCGCTGTCAGTCTGCTGTTCCGGCTGGGTCTCGTCCGCTTGCGCTTCGTTCGCGGGTTTTTCCGGCTCGTCCTCGCCGTAATAGCCGCTTTCGGGGCGGATGTCTATTTTATAGCCGGTCAGCCGCGCGGTCAGCCGCGCGTTTTGGCCCTTGTTGCCGATAGCCAGCGACAGCTGCTGGTCGGGTACGGTCACGCGGCAGGCGCGTGCCTCCGGGTCGGTTATTTCCACTTTTACGACGTTTGCCGGCGACAGCGCCTCGGCTATAAACACGGCCGGGTCGTCGTTGTAAAGCACGACGTCTATTTTTTCGCCGCCGAGCTCCTCTACAATGCGGTTGACACGGCTGCCGCGCGGACCTATGCAGGCGCCGCGGGGGTCGACGTTTTCGTCGTTGGTGCTAACCGCTATTTTGGTGCGCATGCCAGCCTCGCGGGAAATGGCCTTTATTTCTACAGTGCCGTCGAATATCTCCGGCACCTCGGTCTCGAACAGGCGGCGGACCAGACCCGGGTTGGTGCGGGAAATAAGCACCTTCGGGCCGCGCTCGGTAACGGCCACGTCGACAACATAGACCTTGACGAGGTCGCCCTCTTGCAGCTCTTCGTCGGGCACCTGCTCGCTTTTGGGCAACAGCGCCTCGCCCTTACCTATTTCCAACACGGCAGCGCCGCGTTTCGGGTCAATGCGCGTAACGGTGGCAGTAATAAGCTCGCCGGCCTTGCTTTGCATTTCCTCGAATATTTGAGTGCGCTCGGCCTCGCGCAGGCCCTGACGAAAAACGTGCTTCGCCGTCTGGGCCACTATTCTGCCGAGGTCCTTTGTCTTGAGCGGGATGGTAATTATAGAGCCGACCTTTGCCGAGGCGCGCAGTTTTTTGGCGTCCTCCAGCGAAATTTGCGTGTCGGGGTCCTCAACTTCCTCGACGACCTCTTTTTGGATCGTCACCTTGAAGGTATTGGTGTCGGGGTCAATGTCGACAATTATATTGTCGCCGCTGCCGTAGTCCTTTTTCAGCGCTATTAACATAGCGTTGCGGATTTTTTCCAGCAGATACTCCGCCTTTATTCCCTTCTCTTTTTCCAGCTGAGCCAGAGCCTCAAAAAAATCGTCGTTTTGTTTCATTGTTCACTCCGTTATGTTTTTCAGTACCGCCCTGCGGCGGGCACCGGGAATTATTTATTTGAAAAGATCTTCATCGTCGCACAGTTTTACTAAGCTGATGTTGCTTTGCTCGTATGCCACACCGTCGACAAGTACCGCTTTGTCCTGCAGTCCGCCGAGTACGCCGCGCACGCAATTACTGCCGCCGCGCGCGTGGTACATCCGCAGCTCTACCTCGGCGCCTGTAAAGCGCTCAAAGTGCTCTGCGCGCGTCAGCCTGCGGCCGAGACCGGGCGAGCTGACCTCAAGACAATAGCTTTCGGCTATGGGGTCGAGCTCGTCGATTATCTGTTCGGCGGCGCGACTGGCCGCCTCGCAGTCGTTCAGACCGACGCCGCCGTCCCTGTCAATAAATATGCGCAGCACCATTCCGGCGCCTTCCTTGACATAGCGCACGTCCCACACTTCCAGCCCGAGCGACTCTATTGCCGGGGTGACGGCCGCGGCAACTGTTTGCGCCACGCCGGTCTTTTTGTGTTCCGCCATTGTTCCTCCCGCCGCGCAAGCACGGCAAAAAATCAGCTAAGACAAACGAAAGAGTGGGGCGCTCCCACTCTTTCTCTAGTCTATTGAAATTAGTATATCACCGCTGACGGTAATATGCAAGTATTATTGTCCGCACACGCTCATAAAAGCGGCGTTATTTCCGCCACTGAGTCAAAACAGGCGTCGGGCAATATGCTGCTGCCGGCAAGGTCGCCGGGCTGAGCCTCTCCGGAAAAAACCAGCAGCGAAAGCGCGCCGGCGTCGTTGCCGGCGGCTATGTCGGTGTACAGTCTGTCGCCCACAGCCGCCGTCTGCGCAATGGGCACGCCGAAACGCGCCGCCGCCACCGCAAACATATCTCCGTGCGGTTTGCCGACAATATAGTCCGGCTCTCTGCCGGTAGACGCGCGCACCAGCGCCGCTATGGCGCCGCAGTCGGGAATGTAGCCGCTCTCGGTCGGGCAGTTGATGTCGGGGTGGGTGGCAATATAGGGCGCGCCGCCGCGCACCAGCGTGCAAAAGTGTGCCAGTTTGTCGTAGTCGAGCGAAGTGTCGAACGCGGCAACGGCGACGCCGTTGTCGGCAAGCTTAATGCCGCCGGCGGCAAATTCCGCCGCGAGCGCCGGCGTGCCCAACAGGCAAACCGGCTGCTTGAAAAAATGCTCATTAAGATAGCTTACCGTCGCCATGCCGGAGGTCATTATCTGCCGCGGCTCGGCAGCAAGTCCCATGTCGGCCAGCTTTTCCAAATACTGCGCCGCCGAACGCGAGGAATTATTGGTGACAAAAACATATTCGCGGCCGCTGTCGCGCACCCGCGCAAGAAATTCCCGGGCGCCCTGTATCCAGCGGCGGCCGAGATAAACGGTGCCGTCCATATCCAACGCAAACAGACGGGTATTTTTTATTCGGGCGATTATTTCTTTATCCATGCTCACCAGTATAGCATAATTACTGCTGCGGCGCACGGGCCGATATGTTATAATAATAACAATAAAAAGCATCGGAGCTGTTATAAATGTATGATGTAATCGTCATCGGCGCCGGAGTGGTCGGCTGCGCGGTGGCGCGCGAACTGTCGCGCCGCCGGCTGAGCATAGCGGTGCTGGAGCGCAAAGCCGACATTGCCGACGGCACCAGCAAGGCCAACACCGGCATTGTCCACGCCGGCCACGACGCCGAGCCCGGCTCGCAAAAGGCAAAATACAACCGCCTGGGCGCGGCAATGTATCCCGAACTTTGCCGGGAATTGTCCGTCGCCTATAAGCAAAACGGCACCCTGGTCGTCGCCTTTTCCGACGCCCAACTGCCGGCGCTGGACGCGCTGCTAAAACAGGCGCAGCAAAACGGTATAGAGCACTGCCGCATTGTCGGCGAGCGCGAGCTGCGCGAGCTTGAACCCAATATAGGCCGCGACGCCAAAGGCGCGCTTTTTGCCGAGAGCGGCGGCATAGTGTGTCCTTACGGATTCACGGTGGCGCTGGCCGAAAACGCCGCCGCCAACGGCGCCGAATTTTTCTGCGAGCGCGAGGTCACCGCAATCAGCCGGCGCGCCGGCGGCGGTTTTACCGTCACCACCGCTGCGGGCAACTGCGAGTGCCGGGTGCTTGTCAACTGCGCCGGACTTTACGCCGACGCCGTCAACAACATGCTCAGCGAAAAAAAATACCGTATCACGCCGCGGCGCGGCGAATACCTGATAATTGACAAGACCCACGGCGGCGACTTTACCCGCACTATTTTTCAGGTGCCGCAAAAACTGGCAACCGGCCACACCAAGGGCATTGTTATTGCCCCGACGGTCGACGGCACCATCATGCTCGGCCCGACCGCCGACGATATTGAATGTAAGGACGACCTCGCGAACACCGGCGCCGGTTTCGACGCCGTGCTCAAGGGCGCCGCGCTGAGCTGGAACGACATTCCCCGCGGCGACATCATCAGCTGCTTTGCCGGCAACCGTGCCCACTGCGACGCCGGCGATTTTGTCGTTGGCGAGGCGCCGGACGTGCCCGGCTTTTTTAACTGCCTGGGCATAGAGTCGCCGGGACTTACCTCGGCGCCGGCTATTGCCGTCGACATCGCCGCCGCCGTCAGCGCCGAACTGGGCGCCGAGCCCCGCGACGACTTTGTCGCTGAGCGCCGCGTGCCAAAGCCCTTCCGTGAAATGGACGAGCGCGAGCGCGCCGCCGCTATAAAGAGCAATCCCGAATACGGTGTTATTGTCTGCCGCTGCGAGACGGTGACGGAGGCTGAGGTGCACGCCGCAATCCGCGCGCCGGCCGGCGCGCGCACTCTTGACGGCGTCAAGCGCCGCACCCGCGCCGGCATGGGGCGCTGCCAGAGCGGCTTTTGCCAAAGCCGCGTCGCCGAAATACTCTGCGAGGAACTCGGCACCACGCTGTGCGGCGTGACAAAGGACGGCGCCGGCTCGGAAATAGCAGTCGGGCCCGTCTTTACGGAGGACAAATGAATATGGCCAGAAAAACAGACCTGCTTATTATCGGCGGCGGCAGCGCCGGACTCGCCGCCGCCGTTTCGGCCCGCGAAAGCGGCATAGAGGATATTGTCGTGCTGGAGCGCGAAAATGCGCTCGGCGGCATACTGAACCAGTGCATACACAACGGCTTCGGTCTGCACACTTTTAAGCAGGAGCTGACCGGACCCGAATACGCGGCGCGCTATGTAGAGCGCGTGCGCGAAATGGGCATTGAGTGCTTGTGCGGCACCATGGTGCTCTCGCTTGACGGTGAGCGCCGCGTCACCGCCATAAACAGTTCCGGTCTGCTCGTTTTCGAGCCCCGGGCCGTCATTCTCGCCATGGGCTGCCGCGAGCGGCCGCGCGGTGCGCTGGTCATGCCCGGCACCCGTCCCGCCGGCGTCATTACTGCCGGAGCGGCGCAAAAGCTCGTCAACTGCAAGGGCGTGCTGCCCGGCAGAGATATCGTCATTCTCGGCAGCGGCGACATCGGTCTTATTATGGCGCGGCGCATGACGCTGCAGGGCGCAAAGGTCCACGCCGTCGTCGAGCTTATGCCCTATTCGAGCGGTCTTGCGCGCAATATAGTGCAGTGCGTCGAAGATTTTGACATCCCGCTGTTTTACAGCCACACCGTTATAGATATTGAGGGCGAAAAGCGGGTGCGCGCCGTCACCGTCGCCGCGGTCGACGCCCAGCGCCGCCCGGTAGCCGGCAGCGAGCGCCGTTTCGAGTGCGACACACTTATGCTCTCCGTCGGCCTGCTGCCCGAAACCGAGCTTGCGAAACAAGCCGGCATCGCGCTCGACCGTGCCACCCGCGGCGCGGTCGTCGACGAAAACCTAATGACCTCGCTGCCGGGCGTTTTCAGCTGCGGCAACGTGCTGCACGTCCACGACCTTGTCGACAACGTCAGCGCCGAGTCGCACCGCGCCGGCGAATTCGCCGCAGCATATATAAAAGGCAATATTGACGTCGCCGCCGCGGCCGCGGCCGTCAGCAGCGGCGACGGCGTGTCGGGCTGCGTGCCGCAGCTGCTGCGCCGGCCGCAGTGCGAGCAGACTTTAATGTTCCGTCCCACCGCCGTGTGCCGCGACGCCTTCGTCTGCGTGGACGCCGACGGCGAGTGCGTTGTGCGGCAAAAGCGCCGCGTGCTCACGCCCGGCGAGATGGCCGAAATAAAAATAAAGGCCGGCACTCTGCCGGCGAACGCGCAAAATATCTGTGTGCGTGTGGAAAGGAGCGAGGCACAATGAGCGAGCGGGAACTTGTCTGCATCAACTGCCCAATGGGCTGCCGCTTGAACGTGACGCTCGACGGCGACAAAATTACCGCCGTTACCGGCAACAGCTGCCCGCGCGGCGACGCCTATGCCCGCAGCGAGGTAAGCGCGCCGACGCGCACGGTGACCACGCTCGTGCGCGTCGCCGGCCGCAGCGAGCCGCTGAGCGTTAAAACCTCCGCACCAGTGGCAAAGGCGCTTGTCTTCGACTGTGTCGCCGCCGCGCAAAGCGTCGTTGTCAGCGCGCCGGTGCATATCGGCGACGTGGTTGTCGCCGACGTCTGCGGCAGCGGCGCCGACCTGGTCGCGACCGCCGCCGTCGAGTAAATACTCTTTTTCTGAAAACGGCAGTCCCGCCGCCGGCTATGGGTCGGTGGCGGGACTGCCGTTGCTTTTGTCGCGCCCTACTCGCCGCTGCCGGCGGGACGCTTGTTTTTAGCCCGCGCAATGTAGTCGCCCACAAACCCCGCACCTATCGCCCCGCTGGGACAAGCCTCGCGGCACGCCCCGCAGCGAATGCACTCGGCGGAATTTATACTGCGCCTGACGTCAATATCCATTGGGCAGCGCCGCTCGCACGCACCGCAGTTCGTACATTTGTCGCTGTCCAATTTCATCCGGTAAAGACTGACGCGGTTGAGCAGTCCGTAAAAAGCGCCCAGCGGGCACAAATATTTGCAGAACGGCCGGTACAGCACTATGGACGCGGCAACGACGGCCAACAGTACCGCCAGCTTCCAGAAAAACAGCGGCCCGACAGTCTCGCACAAGCTCGCGTCTCCCAGCAGCAGCGGTATACCGCCCTCCAGCGTGCCGGCCGGACAGATATATTTGCAAAACACCGGCGCGCCCAGGCCGAAGGCGTCCGTCAGCAGTGCCGGCAGCGACAGCGCCGCCAGCAGCGCCAGGTACTTTCCCCAGCGCATAGTTTTATCCAGACGCCGCGGCAGCCGCCGCTTGCGCAGCGGTATGCGGTGCAGCAGTTCCTGAAAAAAGCCGAACGGGCACAAAAAGCCGCAAATCAGCCGGCCGAAAACAGTTCCGAACAGCAGCAGCAGTCCGAGCACATAAAAAGAAATGTTGTGGCGGTTGCCGGCAGCTACCGACTGCAGCGAGCCGAGCGGGCACGCCCCCAGCGCTCCCGGACAGGAATAACAGTTGAGCCCGGGCACGCAGACGCTCTTGGCCGCGCCGCGGTATATGCTGCCGCTGACAAAGCCGCTGAGGTTGGCGTTTTGCGCCAGCGTCGCCAGCGCCTGGACGATATGGCGTTTTCTCTGTCTCATCAGCCCACCCCTATGCACTCAAGGCAGACATTAATCGCCTTTTGCAGCACCTCTGCCGCCTCGCCGCGCGCGACGCCCACGGCAATAAGCACCACAGCTGCAATCAGCAGCAGTACGCTCAGCCAGCGCTCTTTCATTGCCGCCGCGCGTCCATATACGCGCTCAAAAATTGTTTCATGTCAATTCCTCCTCGCTATGACAGCGCTCGTAATTATCAGAGCAGTTCCTCAATTATCTGCGCCCACTCGTCATAACTGCGCGAGCCGGTGTAAACCTCTGCCACCACGCGGCCCTGCGAGTCGACAAAAAATGTCGTCGGCACGACGCTGACGTCGCTGAGCGCCGCCGCATACATCTGCCGCGAGGGCACAATGTGCGTGTACCCGGCGCCGGTCTGCTCAACCAGGCCGCGGGTATATTCAAGTTGATTTAAGTCGAAAACGCCGTCCCCGTTGCGCGTTATGTCGCTGACAATACCGACGACTTGTACGCCGCGCGCGGCGTAATCCGCGCTGAGTCGGGCGAGGTCGGGCATCTCGCGCAGACACGGACCGCAATAGGTTGCCCAGACGTTGAGCATCGTCAGTGCGCTGTTTGAAAACATGTTTTCGTCATGCCTTACGCCGAACAGGTCGTATGCCGTAAAGGACGCAAATGTGCCGTCCTTTTCCGCGCTCGACCAGGCGCCGCTGTCCAATTCATATTCCCAGTCGGCTGCGTCGCCCATATCATTCAAGCGCGTGTACCCCAACTTCAGCAGCTTTTGCGCCGCGGCAGCGCTGCTGCCGTTTGTACCGTAAAGATATATTTCGGAGTCCAGTACCGGTAATTCGGCAACGCCGCTGTCGCCTATCTCCGTCTCGGGGAGCAAAATAGCCCCGGGAATATGCGTCTGCTCGTATTCCGCCGCTGTGCGCACGTCCACGAACACGACCGGCTCGCCGCTTTGCCAGCGCTCGTGGGCCTGCTGCGCGGTAACAGTGTTTATGCTTGCAGACTGGGTGTCGCCGTTATCGGGCAGATTATCGCTGCTTTGCTTTGCACAGCCGGCAAAAAGCAGTACCGCGCACAGCAGCAGCGCCAAAATCGTTTTTTCCATGGTAAACCTCCTCGGATATTGTAACAATATCAGTTACAGTAGAATTTGTCAATACTTTGCCGCCGCTAACCGTCTTGACACTTGCGGTGGACGCTGGCAATTGTTATATTATAATAACAGCATAACTACTGCCGGGAGGTTATTTCATGCGTCGCACAGACAAGCGCGGCTTCAGTCTTGTCGAATTAGTGGTCGTCATTGCCATTTTAGGCGTGCTGGCTGCAATATTGACACCGCAATTCGTAAAGTATATTGAAAAATCCCGCGCCGGCGTGTGCGCGGCAAACTTAAGTGCGCTCGCGCGCGACATGCTTGCCGAGTCGATATATCAACAGAGCGACGACATGGACGCGCTGCTGCAAGCGACGCTGAGTTCGCAAGCAGGCCAAACTGTTTGCCCCAGCGGCGGCACAATAACCGTCACCGGCTCAAGCGCCAATTTTGTCCTTAATTGTTCTGTGCACGGCACGCGTTGGGGACAATCGTTAAGCCGAGCGCTTGCGGCTGTCGCCGCGCTGGACACTTCCTCAATGTCGGGCGCCGAACTTAACGCGGCAATAGCTGCCGCTTTGGGTGAAAAGCCGGCAGTGGAAAGCGATGTCATTGCGGAAGTTTTTGCCGGCGCCGCTTTGCAGAACATCGGCGCAGGTCTCAGTTGGTATGCCCACGACACGATTATAGGCGGCAGCCGTGTGCCGGTCTTTTTTGCCGGCAGAAGCAACAGCGCCAACGGCGGCTGGAATGCATTTTTAGTCTACGTTAACGGACAGATGTACAAGAGCACCGCCACTACCGCCTGGAACGACAGCATTATTGATCCAATTCTTATCAGCGGCCTGCGCGCCGACAACATGAGCGAATATCTCAGTGCGCTTACCGCTGCCGGTTTTGTAAAAGTAGAATGAGCAGCGGATTAATTTGAGCAGTTTAATGGCGTAAAGCTAAATGATATATTGTTGGTAAATAGGCGTCGCTGTCTGTCGGCAGCGGCGCCTTAATACTTTAGGTTATTTTATACATTTCGGCGATCTCATTTTTCCGGGTCAGTTACAGCATACTGCACGGCATTGCGCCGACTCTCAGCGCGCCGGCAGAAAAAAACTGTTGCACGGAAAAAAGCGCTCCGCATAGCCGCACACGTTTCAAGCTATACCTCTGCGTGAGAGGCATCGGTCACGCTTTTGAAGAAAAAATATGTCACTGGTGTTTCAAGCCATGCCCCCGCGAGGGGGGCATCCTCCTTCTCTTTTTCAAGCCGCTTATGCTCTTTTTCGTGTTTCAAGCCATGCCCCCGCGAGGGGGGCATCCGAGGCCATCGACATCGTCAAAAACGACTGGACGGTTTCAAGCCATGCCCCCGCGAGGGGGGCATCCCGGAGTCGCGCCCCGCGCTTTCTGCTCCCATATATGTTTCAAGCCATGCCCCCGCGAGGGGGGCATCTTACCCGCTGAACTTTGCTGGGA
>CAYZIL010000024.1:0-1804 GCA_964478515.1 uncultured Faecalibacterium sp.
GGAAAGGCAGCTCGCTTTTTATATATTCCAATGTCAAATCATAATAGTTTTGTTCATTTCCTTTTATATGAAAGGTCAATAAATCGCACGTAGCCCAGTTATCGGCTTTCTGACTGTATACATCTAAGTATTTTTTAAAGGTATCAAAATCCTTGATTTTTGAAATCAACATGCCGTTTATAGCTGCGTTTTCATAATACTCCCATATCATTAAATCCAAAAATGACAGATAGTTGCCCTTGTAGATTTGATTTGTAATATCCTTCATATCTGCGGTCTTAATACACAATACCGGCAGCTGCGTATTGAGAAGCCTTTTCGTCCATTCTCTTTTTTCTGGATTTTCAAATGTAGTCAGCGTTTGCTGTAACTCCGGTATATCTTGTTCAGTCCATTTTTCTTTTATTAATTCCATCGCTTACGCCTCCACAGCTTTTGATTTGTCAGTTAGTCGCAAAAAATTAATAATCCCACCCGCAGTCTTACGCAACAGCAAGTGGGGAATTTGCACAGCGCAAATTCCCCACTAACATATATTTGCTTATTTGGCCGTCGCATGGGGCAAGCTGCTTTTTTGCAATATCGCGGCTCTCGCTCAGATGGCCTTGGAATCTATTTCCGCTTTGGCCGCGGCAATAAATTCCGCCATCGTCTTCGTTCCCTCGTCACCGCCGCGGCGCGAGCGCAGCGAGACGGTGTTTTCCTGCTGCTCCTTGTCGCCGACAACAAGCATGTACGGCACCTTGTGCAGCTGCGCTTCCCTGATTTTATAGCCCATCTTTTCGTTGCGTTTGTCGCACTCCACGCGCAGACCGGCCGCCTGCAGCTGCGCTGCCAGCTCGTCCGCATAGGCGTGGTGATGCTCGGAAATGGGTATGACCGTCGCTTGCACCGGCGCGAGCCACAGCGGGAATGCGCCGGCAAAGTGCTCGGTGAGAATGCCGATAAATCTTTCGATGGAGCCGAACACGACGCGGTGAATCATCACCGGGCATTTTTTGCTGCCGTCCTCGGCCACATATTCAAGGTCAAAACGGTTGGGCAGCTGGTAGTCCAGTTGAATTGTGCCGCACTGCCAGGTGCGGTTGAGACTGTCGCTGATGTGGAAGTCGAGTTTGGGACCGTAAAAGGCGCCGTCGCCGGGGTTGACGACATATTCCTTGCCGATGCTGCTAATGGCGTCGGCCAGTGCCGCCGTGGCGACGTCCCAATCCTCAACCGAGCCGATGTGGTCGTCCGGCATAGTGGAAAGCTCTATGGTGTAGTGCAGTCCGAACAGGGTGTAGACCTCGTCGAACAGCTGCGCTATGCGCACGACCTCGTCCTTAATCTGCTCTTTGGCGAGCAGAATATGCGCGTCGTCCTGCGTAAAGCAGCGCACGCGGAACATGCCGTGCAACGCGCCTTTCAGCTCGTGGCGGTGCACCAGTCCCAGCTCGCCGTAGCGCAGCGGCAAGTCGCGGTAGGAGTGCGGCTCAAGCTCGTAAACAAGAATGCTGCCGGGGCAGTTCATCGGCTTGATGGCAAAATCCTCGTCGTCGATGACGGTGGTGTACATGTTGTCCTTGTAATGCTCCCAGTGGCCCGACGTCTCCCACAGCGAGCGCTTCATTATCTGGGGCGTGGAAATTTCCAGGTAGTCCCACTTTTTGTGAACCGCGCGCCAGTAGTCGATGAGCGTGTTTTTCAGCACCATGCCCTTGGGCAGATAAAACGGGAAGCCGGGTGCCTCGTCGCGGAAGGCGAAAAGACCCAACTCGCGGCCGAGCACCCGGCTTCCCGTTTTATCTGCCCAAGGGCATGG
>CAYZIL010000024.1:1814-38616 GCA_964478515.1 uncultured Faecalibacterium sp.
CTCGCGGCCGAGCTTGCGGTGGTCGCGCTTCTTTGCTTCCTCTATCATGTCGAGATATTCCTTGAGCTGCGCCGCTTTCGGGAAGGCTATGCCGTAAATGCGCTGCAGCATCTTGTTTTTGGCGTCGCCGCGCCAGTAGGCGCCCGTGGCGCTGGTCAGCTTGACGCTGCCCACGCGGCCGGTGCTCAGCAAGTGCGGCCCGGCGCACAAGTCGCAGTATTCGCCCTGCTCGTAAAAACTTATCTCCTCGCCGGCGGGCAGCTCGCTTATCAGCTCCAGCTTGTAGGGCTCGCTTTTCATCAGCTCCAGCGCCTTTTCGCGCGGCAGCGTGAAGCGCTTTATTTCAATGTCTTCCTTAATTATCTTTGCCATCTCCGCCTCGAGTTTTTCAAGTATCTCGGGCGTAAACACGGTCTCGCTGTCAATGTCGTAATAAAACCCGGCGTCGATGGCGGGGCCGATAGCAAATTTGCTGTGCGGATAAAGCCGCTTGACGGCCTGGGCGAGAATGTGCGAGCAGGTGTGCCAATAGGCCTTCTTGCCGTAGTCGTCGTTGAATGTGAGCACGCACAGCGCGTCGCCGTCGTGCAGTTCGGCGCGCAGGTCACAGTTTTCGCCGTTTACAACGGCGGCGCAGGCGCTTTTGTAAAGTCCGGCGCCTATTTGGCGCGCGGCGTCGGCGGCGCTGGCGCCGGTGGCAAATTCCATTTTTTCCGTACCTTTAAGCAGTATTTCCATATCTTTTCACCTTTCTGCGCGCCCGTCGGCGGCAAATAAAAACACCCCACCCCGAAAACACGGGATGAGGAGATTCCCCACGGTTCCACCCGAATTGCGGCGCCGCAGCGCCGCCGCTCGTAAGGGCTTTAACGCGCCCTGCGCGTCGCCGGTTCGCCGGCGAACTCTGGGGTGGTATACCGAGCCACGGTGCGCCTTCTCAACTTAAGCGGCGCTCTCTGTAAAAAAACGGCCGGTACATGTCCCCGTCGGGCGCGTTGCCGCGCCGCAGCGTTTATGTTTGTAATTATATCACCGCCGCCGTTTTTGTCAATTGCGCACTTGACGCTCGGCGCGCACAAATATATAATCAATTCGTAAGAATAAAACAGAGCACAGGGGAAGCGGGCGCGTGCGCCCGCGGGAAACGGGTGAAAGTCCCGTGCGAGCTCGTCGCTGTAACGGCGCGACGCCGCGCATTATGCCACTGGTTAACACCGGGAAGGCGCGCGGCGTGTCTGCCGAAGCCAGAAGACCGGCCCTTGTGCCAAGCGGGTAGCCCCCGCGCAAGTACCCCGCCACGAGATCTGGAAGGTGTGCTGCCGCGCAATTTTTGTGCGGTTTAGCGTGCCTTTTCGCGCAATGTGGGTGCGGAAAGGATTTTTTTATGTTCAAAAACAAAAAGACAGTTATCGCTCTGGCACTGCTGGTCGTCGCGGTCATCGCGGCGCTCGTCATCTGGCAGGTGAGCAAGCCCACCGCAGACAGCGGCCTGAAAACCATCGTCGTCGAAGTCGTGCCGCTGCAGGGCGACAGCGAGGAATTCACTATTGAGACCGACAGCGAAAACCTGCGCGGCGCTCTGGAAAGCATAAACCTTGTCGAGGGCTCCGAGAGCGACTACGGCCTGTTTATCACCACCGTAAACGACATAACGGCTGACGATTCTCTTGAGCAGTGGTGGTGCATAACCAAGGGCGGCGAGACGCTGATGACCGGCGTCGACGACACGGTTATTGCCGACGGCGAGCACTACGAGCTGACGCTCACCGAGGGCTATTGATGACTGATAGCCGGCGCGGCGCCCGCGGCGTCGCCTGCGTCGCCGTAATGGCGGCGCTGCTGCTTGCCGTTCAAGTGGCGCTCGCGCCGCTGCCCAACATTGAGCTCGTCAGCGTAATTTTGGCCGCCTGCACCGCGGTCATGCCGCGCAAATCGCTCGCGGCGCTCTATATTTTTGTGCTGCTTGAAGGACTTATCTACGGCTTTGGCCTTTGGTGGGTCAATTACCTGTACGTCTGGCTGGCGCTGTGGGGCGCGGCTGTTTTGGCGCGCCGCTGTGACGGCGCGGTCTTTTGGGCGGCGCTGCTGGGCGGCTTCGGACTGTTTTTCGGCACGCTGTGCGCTGCCGTCTACCTTGTAATGTTCGGGCCTGCCTCGGCCGTCGCCTACGTCGCCGCCGGCATCCCCTTTGACCTCGCCCACTGCGCCGGCAATTTCTGCAGCGGCCTGCTGCTGTTCAAACCGCTGCGCGCGGCGCTGCAAAAAGCTGCAGCCTCTTTCGATTTCGCCGAAAAGCCGCTTGGGCAGCGCGGCGGGATACCGGCAAAAAATTAACTCCCCCACGCCGCCCTTCTCCGTTTTTCAGCCCGCTGTCGCGCAGCCTTTTCGCGGTCTTTCGCGCCGGAGCCAAATGACACGTCTGGCAACGGCAAACGATTTAGCCTGAAATACCAATATAGCGCTGCGTTCAAAGCACACAGAATATTTTTTGTCGGTGCAAACGGAACGTTCCGATTCGTCCCCTTAAGCTCCCCGACGCCCCATTGACCGCTTGCGGCAAAAAGAGAGTCCATGAATCCAACGAGCTTCGCGCCTGCGGCGCGAAGCTCGTTTTGTTACCTGTGCTGCTTGGCAATTAAACACACCCGCACGGCGGCCGGTTTTTTGCCCCTCACCTCGTGGGGAATTCTGCGCCAAAACATAAACCAGCGCCGCCGCAAAATATTTTCGTTTTGCGGCGGCGTTATTAAAATATTCAGTAATCCGGCAGACAGAAAAAACACATTCTTGCGTCAAGGCGACGCCACGGCGGCGGGGCAAAAATATGCTGAACCGCCTAAATAACTCACTCGAAACCGCCGTCAACGCCCAGCACCTGTCCGGTAACAAACGGATTCTTTGCCAGCGCCACCACAGCCGCGGCCACCTCGGCCGGCATGCCGATTCTCCCCAGCGGCGTTTGCGCCGCCAGCTCGTCCATTTCGGCTTTGGAATAAGCGGCGTTCATGTCGGTATCTATTACGCCAGGAGCGACACAGTTGACCGTTATTCCACTCGGCCCCAGTTCTTTCGCGCAGGCTTTGGTAAAGCCTATCAGCGCCGCCTTGGCGGCGGAATAGACCGTCTCGCCGCTGCCGCCGTTGGCACCCCAGACCGAACTGATATTGACTATAGCGCCGCTGTGACGCGCCACCATCAGCCGCGACGCGTATTTGGTGCAGCGAAACGCGCCGCCGAAATTCACGTCGGTGACGCGGCGGTAATCGTCCTCACTCGTCTCGGTGACCAGCGCGGCCAAGTCTATGCCGGCGTTGTTGACCAGCACATCGACGCGGCCGTAGTGCTCGCGCACCGTTTCGACGAGCAAGCCCGCACCGACGTCACTGCCGACGTCGGCGGCAACGGCAAATGCCTCACCGCCGTTTTTCACTATTTCGGCGACAACTGCGCGCGCTTTTTCGGCGCTGCGCAAATAATTTACTGCCACTGCGTAACCCTCGGCGGCAAAAGCCGCGGCGCACGCGGCGCCGATGCCGCGCGACGCGCCGGTTACGACGGCTACCGGCAGCGCTGTCATTCCACCGTTACCGATTTTGCCAGGTTGCGCGGCTTGTCTATGTCACAGCCCTTGAGCAGCGCCGTGTAGTAGGCAAACAGCTGCAGCGGAATTATTGACAGCGACGGCAGCGATATTTCGCCCGCTTCGGGAATGTGGATGACGTGGTCGGCAACCTCGTCGACCATCGGCGCGTCCTCGGTCGTTATGGCAATTACCACGGCGCCGCGGGCCTTCACCTCGCGAATATTGCTGACCATCTTTTCCAACAGCGGCCGGTAGGTGCAAAGCGCCACTACCAGCGTGCCTTTTTCTATCAGGGAAATTGTGCCGTGCTTCAGTTCGCCCGCCGCGTAGGCCTCGGAATGGATGTAGGATATTTCCTTCAGCTTCAGCGACCCTTCCAGCGCCAGCGCGTGGTCCAGGTTGCGGCCGATAAAGAATATGTCGCGGCTGGTGTAAAACAAGGACGCCAGATATTTTACATACTCGCAGTCGTCCAGCAGGCTTTGCACTTTGGCGGGCAAGCAGGAGAGTTCGTCAATATACGCGCTTATTTCGGCGTCGGTCTTATACCCGCGCACCCTGGCGATATACAGCGACAGCAGGTACATTACCGTCAGCTGGGCGCTGTAAGCCTTGGTGGTGGCGACGGCTATTTCCGGCCCCGCCCAGGTGTAAACAACGTCCTCGCTCTCGCACGCAATGCTGCTGCCGACAACATTGACAACCGACAGCACCCGCGCTCCCTTTTCTTTGGCCTCGCGCAGCGCAAAAAGGGTGTCTATCGTCTCGCCCGACTGGCTGATGACCACAGTGAGCGTTTTGTCGTTTATTATCGGGTCGCTGTAGCGAAATTCCGAGGCAAGCTCAACGTTGACCGGAATACGGGTGTATTTTTCCAAATATGTCTTGCTGATAACGCCGACATGGTATGCCGAGCCGCACGCGACGACATATATGCGCTCAACGCCGCGCAAAAAATCGTCGCTGATGTTCTTCAGCTCAAGGTCAATAACGCCCTTGTGGACGCGCGGAGAGACCGTCTCTTTGATAACGCGGGGCTGCTCCATTATTTCCTTAAGCATGAAATGGGCGTAACCGCCCTTTTCCGCGCTGCTGATGTCCCAGGTTATATGCTCGGGCGTTTTCGGCACGCGCTCGCCGTAGCGGTCAAATACCGAGATGCTCTGCGGGGTTATTACGGCGAGTTCGTTTTCGTTAAGACGAATGACGTCGCGCGTGTGCGCCAGCAGTGCCGGCACGTCGGAGGCGATAAAATTTTCGCCCTTGCCGACGCCGACAACCAGCGGGCTGTCCTTGCGCGCGGCAATTATCTGCCGCGGATAGTCGGCAAACATTATTCCCAGCGCGTAGGCGCCGACCATTACGTTGAGTGCTTCGCGCACGGCGCCCACGGGGTCGCCGTGGTAGTAATAGTCGACCAGCTGCACCGCTATTTCGGTGTCGGTGTCAGAGACAAACGTGTAGCCGCGCTCGGTGAGAAATTCTTTGAGCTCGACGTAGTTTTCAATAATGCCGTTGTGCACCAGCACTACGCGGCCGCTGTGCGACAAGTGCGGGTGAGAGTTGAGGTCGCTGGGCTCGCCGTGCGTTGCCCAGCGCGTGTGACCTATGCCCGCGGTCTGGTCAAAATCCTTGCCGTCGTGCGTCAGTTCGCGCAGCACCGACAGTCGCCCGTGCGCCTTGCGCACGGTTATGCCGCTGTCGTCGACCAGCGCAACTCCCGCCGAGTCATAGCCGCGATATTCAAGTTTTTCCAAAGCATTGAGCAGCAGCGGCGCCGCCTGCTGACTGCCCACATAGCCTACTATTCCACACATCTTTTAGACCCCTTCGTTGCCTTGCGGTGCTATGCTGACCGCGAAATAAAATCAGCGCGGCCTTTGCGCTGCCCAGTACCGGGCCGCGATGCTCCGCGCTGTTGCAATAATAGCATAACAGCGGCGTTCATTGCAATAAAATGTGATTTATTGGTAATTATTGTTTTTTCTAACCTTTAGTGCCCTTGCGTGCCGCCGCCGTAACCTATATAATAAATATAATTATTGGAACGAAAGAGAGGCCGCCCGTCAATGTCTGGCAATGAAACCGCAACCACAACCGCGCCGCTGCCGGAATACCCCCGGCCGCAGCTGCAAAGGGACAGCTATATTAATCTAAACGGCCGCTGGCAATTCGCCGTTACCGACAGCGACGCCGGGCCGGGCGAGTTCCCGCTGCAAATTACCGTTCCCTTTTCGCCGGAATGCCCGCTTTCGGGGCTGTCGCTCAAACCCGGCGCCGACGACCGCCTGTGGTACCGCCGCCGCTTTACCGCGCCCGGCGGCGACGGGCTGCTGCTGCTGCATTTCGGCGCTGTTGACCAGCGCTGCTCGGTTTACGTCAACGGCGCGCTCGCCGGCACACACTGCGGCGGCTACCTGCCGTTCAGTTTCGATATTACCGAACTGCTGCGCGGCGCCAACAACGAACTGTGCGTCTGCGCGCGCGACGAAGGCGAGCGCAGCGGTCTGTCGCGCGGCAAACAGTGCGCCGAGCCGAGCGGTATCTGGTACGCCGGTCAGTCCGGCATCTGGCAGAGCGTCTGGCTTGAGCAGGTGCCGCGCCGCTACATTACCGACTTGAAAATAACGCCGCTTTTCGACGACGCGGCAGTGGAAATTACCGCCCTTTCCTCCCTGCCGGGCGGCTTTTCGGCGCGCGTCGCGCGCGACGGCGTCGCTGTGGCGAGCGGCAGCACCGCCGGCGCCGCGCTGCGCTTGCCGCTGCCCGACTTCTGTGCCTGGACGCCCGACGAACCGACGCTTTATGATTTGGAGCTGAGCGCCGGCGAAGACCGCGTGCGCAGCTATTTCGCCATGCGTAAGTGGGACGTTGTCAGCACCGGCAGCGGCCCTGAGGTGCGGCTGAACAACAAAAAATTCTTTTTTAACGGGCTGCTTGACCAGGGCTACTGGCCGGGCGGCATGTACACGGCCGCCGCCGACAGCGCAATTATAAGCGACATCACCACGGCTAAAGAACTCGGTTACAATATGCTGCGCAAGCACATAAAAATAGAGCCGCTGCGCTGGTACTACCACTGTGACCGGCTGGGCATGTGCGTGTGGCAGGACCTTCCCAGCGGCGGCGGCAAATACGACGCCTTTACAATCTATGCGCGGCACTATCTCGGCACTATCGGCGACGGGCCGCGCAATTACCGCCGCCTGGGGCGAGCCGACGCGGCGGGGCGGCAGTTTTGCACGGACGAGCTGCGCGGCATGGTGGCACTGCTTTACAATTCTCCCTGCGTCGCCGCCTGGGTGCCGTTCAACGAGGGCTGGGGGCAGTTTGACGCCGCGGCAGCTTATAAGCTTGTCAAAGCTCTGGACCCGACGCGGCTTGTCGACCACGCCAGCGGCTGGTTTGACCAGGGCTGCGGCGACTTCAAAAGCGAGCACGTCTACTTCCGCAAATATCGCTTCCGGCACGACCGGCGCGGCCGTCCGGTTGTTCTTTCGGAATTCGGCGGCTACTACTGCGCCGTCGGCGGCACCGGGTACGCAAACACCAAATTCGTCTACAAGCGCATAAGCGACCGCGCGCAGCTGAGCGCGGCGCTCGAAAAGCTTTACCGGGATGAGCTTATTCCGGCGGCGCGGCTGGGGCTGTGCGGCTGCGTGTACACTCAACTCAGCGATGTTGCCGGCGAACTCAACGGTATAGTCGACTTTTCCCGCGCCGTCGTCAAGCCCGACGCCGCAAAAATGCGAAAGCTGAACGCCGAACTAATGCGCGCGGCTTTAGAAGATAAATAATATGTTAATAAAATATTGACACAGGGCCTGCGGTCTGGTACACTGATGTTACCTCTTTTGCAGGTTCTTTTTTTTGTGCTCATTTTTTGTACGGCACACCTGCTTGAGGGAGGCACACTAAAAGAAAAGGAGCCGAATTATGAGAGTAAAAATCACCCTCGCGTGCACTGAGTGCAAACAGCGCAATTACGACACCATGAAGAACAAGAAGAACACTCCCGACCGGTTGGAGGCGAACAAGTATTGCCGCTTCTGCCGCAAGCACACCCTTCACCGCGAGACTAAGTAAGCGAAAGGCAGTATAGTTATGGCTGAAAAGAAAAAGCGCGGCTTTGCCCGCGCAATGAGCTCGATCGGCAAATACTTCCGCGACACCTGGAACGAGGCCAAGAAAGTCACCTGGCTTTCCTGGGCGCAGACATGGAAGAACGTCGCCATCGTCCTCGCCACCGTGCTGATCTTCGCTGTGGTCATTTGGGGACTCGACTTCGTTCTTACCGAGGCTCGCGATCTAATGATCTCGGCCTTCTCCAAATAAGGCGGGGCGAAATATGGCTGAAGACGCGCGCTGGTATGTAGTGCACACCTACTCCGGTTACGAGAACAAAGTCGCCGACAATCTCGTGAAGATGGTTGAGAACAACCGTCTGCACGATTACATCCACGAGGTCCGCGTACCCACGGAAAAAGTCGTGGAAGTAAAGGACAACAAGAAAAAAGAGGTCGAGCGCAAGCTCTTTCCCGGTTATGTACTGGTGAAAATGGTCATGACCGACGAGTCGTGGTACATCGTGCGCAACACCCGCGGCGTTACCGGTTTTGTTGGTACGACTACAAAGCCCATTCCCCTGACCCAAAAAGAGGTCGACGCTTTGGGCGTCGACGTCAAGGAGATCAATGTCAGCTACGCCGTCGGCGACAATGTTAAGGTCGTGGACGGTCCGCTGAACGGTTTTCTCGGCATAGTCGAGGAAATCGACAAGGAAAAGCAAAAAGTCAAGGTCAAAGTTTCCATGTTCGGCCGCGAGACATCCGCCGAACTGGAATTGACACAAGTAGCGCCGCTTTAAGCCGGCGCAAATCGGCAAAAGGCGCAGCATAAAAAACCGCGCCGCTGTGGGAGGAGCGGGAATCTTCACCCGTTCCGCTTAACGAACCACATTTCGGAGGAATAAAATGGCTCAAAAAATTAAGGGTTACATCAAGCTCCAGATCCCTGCCGGCAAGGCAACCCCGGCGCCCCCCGTCGGACCGGCTCTCGGTCAGTTCGGCGTCAACATCATGCAGTTCACCAAAGACTTTAACGAGCGCACCAAAAACGACATCGGCACCATCATTCCTGTCGTTATCACCGTTTACGCCGACAACAGCTTCACCTTCATCACCAAGACGCCGCCGGCGTCATTCCTGATAAAGAAAGCCTGCAACCTGGAAACAGCCTCCGGCGAGCCCAACAAGACCAAGGTCGCCACTATTTCAAAAGCAGACGTGCGCAAAATAGCCGAAACCAAAATGCCCGACCTCAACGCCTCTTGCGTCGAGACCGCAATGAGCATGATAGCCGGCACCGCACGCAGTATGGGCATAGTAGTAGGGGAGGGTGAATAAGCATGAAACACGGTAAAAATTACAAGGCCAGTGCCGAGCTCGTCGACCGCGCCAAACTCTACGACCCCAGCGAGGCTCTTGAACTTTGCTGCAAGACCGCCAAGGCCAAATTCGACGAGACTGTCGAAATACACATTCGCCTGGGCGTTGACTCCCGCCACGCCGACCAGCAGGTCCGCGGCGCAGTCGTTCTGCCCAACGGCACCGGTAAAAACGTGCGCGTTTGCGTCTTTGCCAAAAACGACGCCGCCAAAGCTGCCGAGGCCGCCGGTGCCGATTTCGTTGGCGCCGAGGAACTCGCCGAGCGCATCCAGAAAGAAAACTTCATGGACTTCGACGTCGTCATCGCCAGCCCTGACATGATGGGCGTCGTCGGCCGTCTGGGCAAGGTGCTCGGACCGCGCGGCCTCATGCCCAACCCCAAGGCCGGCACCGTCACTCCCGACGTCGCTCGCGCCATCACCGAGGCCAAGGCCGGCAAAATTGAGTACCGTCTTGACAAGAGCAACATCATTCACTGCCCGATAGGCAAAGCCTCTTTCGGCCCGGAAAAGCTCGGCGGCAACCTTGACACTCTGCTTGACGCCGTTGCCAAAGCCAAGCCGGCGGCAGCCAAAGGTCAGTACATCCGTTCGTGCGTCATCTCCACCACCATGGGCCCCGGCATCAAGGTGGCGACCCAGCGCTATATGACCGCTGCAGTCGGTGCGCAGAACAACCAGTAAAATTATTTGACATGCCGTGCGGCATGACTTATAATAAAATAGTTGCCTAAGACAGCAGGTGCAAGCAATTGCGTAACGGCACAAGCCGCCTGCCGAGGAAAACAAGCCGTTTGTCACGCGTTTTGCGCGATAAGTTTGTGCCTTTCCCCGTCTTAGCGTCGGGGAAAGGCTTTTTTGTTTTCCGTCTGCAAAATAACAAACGGAGGTGAAACTACATGGCGAGTGAAAAGATACTTCAGCAAAAACAGCAAAAGGTCAACGATGTAGCCGAGAAATTCAAGAACGCTGCTTCAATAGTTCTTGTCGACTTTAAGGGCATTAATGTTGCCGACGACACCAAGCTGCGCGCCGAACTGCGCGCTGCCGGAGTCGAATACAACGTCGAAAAGAACTCCATTCTCGACCACGCCTGCGACAAAGCGGGACTTGCGGACTTCAAACCGACTCTTGTCGGCACGACCGCGTACGTAATAGCGTCTGACGACGCGCTTGCTCCCGCGCGCATCCTTATGAAGTATTCCGACAAGGGCAAGGACAAGTTCAACGTCAAGATCGGCCTGCTCGACGGCAAGATAATCAATGCCGACGAAATCAAGGCGATCGCCAACCTGCCCGACCGCGACACCCTTATCGCGATGGTCTGCGGCGCACTCAACGGAACTATTTCCGGTCTTGCGCGCGCTCTTAGCGAAGTCGCAAAGAAACAGAGTGCCTAAGGCTGCCGCTGTGCCGCTTTAAGCCCAACAAAATTTCAACATAAAAAATACGGAGGATAACGATAATGGCTGATACCAGCAAGTTCATCGAAGAGATTAAAGGCATGACCGTTCTCGAGCTCTCCGAGCTCGTCAAAGCAATCGAAGAGGAGTTCGGTGTTTCCGCCGCCGCCACTGCCGTGGCCGTCGCCGGTGCTCCCGCCGCTGCCGCTGAGGAAGAGAAGGACGAATATGACGTCATTCTGGCCGACATCGGCGAGAACAAGATGGGCGTCATCAAGGCCGTCAAAGAAATTACCGGCCTCGGACTCAAAGAGTCCAAAGAAGTCGTCGACAACGCTCCCAAGGCTATCAAAGAAGGCGCTTCCAAAGTCGATGCCGACGCCATCAAGGCCAAGCTCGAAGAGGCCGGCGCCACCGTCGAACTCAAGTAACTTTCGCGACACTTTTGCCAACACCGCCGCGTGCAGATTGCCGCGCGTGTTTTACGCAAAAACCAACAGCGCCGCAGGGTCGAAACCCTGCTGCGCTGTTTTTTCTCTTTTTAGCATTCTTACGCTTTCGCCGCGCTCACTCGCCGCTCAGCGCCGGTTTAATGTCCAGCAGTCTCGTCCCGTTAAGGCAATCCATACCCCTGACAAAAACGCTGTTTCCGGCAATCTTTTCTATTGTCACTACAGCCATTCCGATAGGGTTGGGCCGGTGCGGCGTGCGCAGCGCAAAGGTACCGGCCTGTATGCCGCTCGCGGCGCTGCGCTCTATACCCGCCTGCCGGCGCTCGTTATAAAGCCAATACAGCACCACTATGCGCTCTCCCGCAGCAAGGCCGAAAAGTCCGCGGGCGTACTCGGCGGCGACTGCAATCTCGCACAGCGGTCCGCACGGGTCAATATTGTGCGGGCAGTCCTCTATTTTTGTATAGGGGGTCCTGAGCGTGCCAATAAATTTCAGATTCTTAAAAATAGCTGTTCCCTCCCCGTCCGCACGGCCGCTATTTCCGCTTATGCGTCTTTTGTGCCTGGGTTATTTTGCCGGTGCGGCAGTTTGCTCAGACGGCAAAATCCCCGTCCTTATAGACCGTGACCTGCTCCCCGCCGGCGGTCTCGCCGGTAACTGTCAGGTCCTCGCTGCCGACCATAAAGTCGACGTGGGTGTCGCTTACCGCGTTTACACCGTGAGCGAGCAGTTCCTCGCCGCTCATCTTTTCGCCGCCGCGCAGACATACCGGGTAGGCCTCGCCGAAAGCAAAGTGGCAGGAGGCGTTTTCGTCAAAAAGAACGTTGTAGAAAAGCAGTCCGCTGCGCGAGACGGGCGTATTGGCTGGCACAAGCGCTATTTCGCCGATGTAGCGCGAACCGGCGTCGGTATCTATTGCGGCGCGCAAAATGTCCTCGCCCTGTGCGGCGCTGATTTCCTCTATGCGGCCGTTGCGAAAGCCCAGCCTAATACCGTCGACAATATTTCCGTTGAGCACCAGCGGGCGCGACGAGCACAGCACTCCGTCTATTTGCTCGCGGTGCGGCGCGGTAAACACCTCCTCAGTCGGCATATTGGCGACAATTTTTCTGCCGTCGGCGAGCGTGTCGGCGCCGCCGAGCCAGATATGCCCCTGCGGCAGGCCTACGGACAAGTCGGTACCGAGCGAATATCGGTAGTGCAGCCGCGTCAATTGCAGCTGTGTCAACCGCGCGGCCGTGCTCCCCAAACGCTCGCAGTGCTCCTGCCAGGCGGCGACTGAGTTGCCGCTGCCGTCCACGCGCACGGCGCTGAAAATCTGCTGCCAAAGCTGCTCCATCGCCTGCTCGTCGTCGGCGTCGGGAAAGACCTGTCGCGCCCATGACAGCACAGGCAGCGACGCCACGCACCAGGGAAATTCGTTGTTGGTCATTTTGTCGTAAAATTCGCGGTTATCGCGGCCGTTTGCCCGCTCCCAGTTTTGCAGCCGGCCGGCGTCGACGCCGCGCAGGTTCTGCGGGTCGCCGGCGTCGATGGAGATATACCCGGCGCCCTTTCGCGCCAGCGAAATATTGCGCAGCACGTCCCATTCGTACGCACTGTCAAAACTGCTGTCGTCCGCGCGCAAAAAGCGCTGCCGCGTGCAGTAATCGTCGCGCCAAATCATCACAACGTCAGCCGCTCCGGCGTCGTAGGCGGCACATACACAGCGGCGCGCGAAGGCGGCGCACTCGACAGGAGTGCTTATTACCAGCCTCTGCCCCGGCTGCAGGTTTATGCCCACTCTGACGAGCAGCTGCGCATATTCACTTATTCTGTTGCTGTCGGCCAATTGGTTTTCCCCCTTATTTTTCAGCGGTATCTTTTGCGCGTGCGGCGGTTTGTACCGCGGCCGCCGTTTTTTTTGCGCATTCGCCGCACTATCACACAGCGGTAGACAATATACCAAACAAGCGCCGCCGCCAACACCGCGGCAACTATCAGCGCTGCCGGGGTCTTTGCGAAACGCACTATCGCGTCCCAGGCGACCAGCACCAGACTTTGCCGGTATTCCTGCTGCGTCACCAGCGCCAGAGTGCCAACCACGCGGCCGTCGTAACTGACCGTAACCGTACCTATACCCTCGCCGGCACTCAGCGGCGCGTCAACAGACTCGGGCACGTCAAATTCACAGCTTATCAGCGAGTCGTCGCCGTACAGATAGACGAGCGTTGCGAGATCGCCGTCTGCATACAGCAGCGCGCTTTCGCTCTCGCGGCAAAAGCGCAGCGGCACCTCGCACATTTGTTGGCCGGTAACAATGATATTATCGTACGTCAAATTGGCAAAGCACCACTCGGCAATGGCGACCGTCTCGTTGAAGCTGCCGGGAAACTGTGTATACTTGCCGTCGCTCTTGTCGGCACAACCGAGCAGCACCAGCGTGTAGTTGACGCCGTCTTTGGTTATGCGCGTGACAAAGCAGCGCCCGGCAGCGTCGGTATTCCCAGTTTTGTACCCCTTTATATAGTCGACATAATATTCGCTCAAATCGGTGCGCTGTAATAATATTGACGAATTAATTGTGCGCGCCGGCTGCATATTTGTCGCCGGCAGTTCGTAGCTGCTCTTTTCGGCTATTTCGGTAAAGACCGGATATTCGCGCAGCTTTTGGGTTATTACATACAAGTCGCGAGCGGATGAATAGTGGCCGTCGGCGTCGAGCCCGTGCGGGTTTACAAAATGGGTGTTTGTGCAGCCCAGCGATTCGGCGCGCTGGTTCATCATGGAGATGAACACCTCGTAGCCCCAGTATTCCGCTATTGCCACAGCCGCGTCGTTGCCCGACGGCAGCAGCAGGCAGTGCAGCATATCGTACATCGACAGCTGCTCGCCGGACACAAGGTCGGCCATTGACAGTTCCGCCACCGGCAAGTCGTAGTAATTCTGCAGGTTGCCGGGCACCGTCACGACGGTTCCGGTAAGGTCCTCGCAGTATTCTATTGCAATCAGCGCCGTCATCAGCTTGGTCAGCGACGCCATTGGCAGCTGTGTGTCCGCTTGCTGCTCAAAGACCACCGTGCCGCTCTCGTCGTTGACAAGGTAAATTGCCCGCGCCGCCGCAGCAATGTCGCTCGGAACTTCGCAAGCGCCGGCAGCGCAAACAGCGGCCGGCACAAACAGCAGCACTATTAGCAGACAACTGATTATTTTCTTCGTCATTTCGTTTTGCGGGTCGACCCGCGCCCCTTCCCTTTTACGGCCGTGGCAGGCACTTTATTTATTATAGCAAATTAAATTGTCGCCGTTTAGTTAAATGCCGCAACCGCACCGAACATAGCGTCCACGCTGCCGCGCAACCCGGCGTTCTGCGGCGCGCTCAAGCCCGCGTCGGCGGCAATAATCCGGGTTGCCGCCGCGCGGCTGTCGGCGATTATCCGCTCGTCTTCCAGCGTTCCGGGCAGCGACAGCGCCGGCAGGCCGTGCTGTCTGCTGCCGAAAAAGTCGCCGGGACCGCGCTGTTTCAGGTCAGCTGCCGCTATTTTGAAACCGTCGCTCGTCTCGCACATCAGCTTGAGCCTTTCGGCAGCCGCGCCGTTTTTCGCGTCGGAAACGAGTACGCACCAGCTCTCATTGCCGCTGCGGCCTATGCGCCCGCGCAACTGGTGCAGCTGTGACAGACCGAAGCGCTCGGCGTTTTCTATTATCATCACTGTCGCTTGCGGCACGTCGACGCCGACTTCTATTACCGTCGTTGAGACCAGCACCTTTACCTCACCGCTGCGAAAGCGCTCTATTGCCGCACTCTTTTCGGCCGGTTTCATTCGCCCGTGCAGCAGCGCGGAGGGGATGTCGCCCAACTGCCGGCACAGCGCGGCGTAGTAGTCGCTTGCCGACTCAACGTCGCTGCCGTAAAGTTCGCTGTCTTCTACCAGCGGGCAAACGATGTAGGAACAAAATCCCTTTCGGGCATTTTCGCGCACAAAATTCAAATAGCGCTCGCGGTAGCTGCGCTCAACCAGCAGAGTCTTGACCGGTCGGCGGCCGGCCGGCAGTTCGTCTATGGTCGAAATATCCAACTCGCCGTAGATTATCAGCGCCAGCGTGCGCGGTATCGGCGTTGCCGACATTACCAGCGTGTGGGGGCGCTTGCCTTTTTGCTGCAGCGCGCCGCGCTGGTTGACGCCGAAGCGGTGCTGTTCGTCTGCCAGCGCAAAGCCGAGATTGCGAAATTCGACCCCGCTTTGGATAACTGCGTGTGTGCCGGCGACTACATCTACCTCGCCGGCGGCGATCTTTTGCAAAAGCAGCGTGCGGGCTTTTCCCTTTACCGCCGCCGTCAGCAGTCCCACCCGCACCCCGAAAGGGCCGAGCAGCTTTTGCAGCGTTTCGGCGTGCTGGGCAGCTAATATCTCGGTCGGCGCCATAAACGCGCTTTGCAGCCCGCTGCGGGCCGCGCAGTAGGCCGCCGCGGCGGCGACAACTGTCTTACCGCTGCCGACGTCACCCTGCAGCAGCCGGTTCATCGGCGAGCTGCGAGCGAGGTCGGCGCATATTTCAGCCACACAGCGACGCTGCGCCGCTGTCAGCTCGTAGGGCAACGAGCGCAAAAACTCCGCCGGGTCGTGGCAGCGAAATGCCGGCGCGCCGCCGGCGCGGTTGCGGGCCTTGAGCAGGCTGAAACCCAGTTGCAGCACCAACAGCTCCTCAAAGGCAAAGCGGCGCCGGGCCGCGGCCAGCGCCGCGGCGTCGCGCGGAAAGTGGATATCGTGAATCGCCTGCGCCAGCGGCGCAAGCGCGTATTCTGCCAGTACTGAAGACGGCAGCGTCTCGTCCGGCGCTCCCAGACTCAGCGCCGCACTCACAGCCGCGGCGATAGTTCGCGACGGCAATCCGGCCGTCTGGGCATAGACCGGCGTGAGCGTATCCTGCTGCTGCGGCTTGACGAGCGTCGGGTTTATCATCTCTCTTTTTGTCAGCCCGCCGCTGACGCGGCCGTACAGCAAATATTCGCCGCCTACTTCCAGCGCCGCCGGAGTGAAACGGTTGTTAAAGAAGACCAGCACCAGCGCACCGCTGTCGTCGGCCGCATCGACCCGGCACATCTGCCGACCGCCGCTTATGTGTATAAGCGCGCCCTTGTGCTCGACGCGCACTTGCAGCATGCAGGGCGCGTCGAGCGGTGCGTCCGCCACCGCCAGTGGGTGACGCTGGTCAATATAATCGCGGGGAAAATAGCGCAAAAGGGCGTCGACACTGTCGACGCCCAGCTTTTTAAACAGCTCGGCGCGGCGCTCGCCGACGCCCCTGAGATAACGTATATCCTTTTGCGGCTGTGCGGTCATGGTCTCATTCTACCGAAATGTAATAATAGTACACCGGCATACCGCCGTTTACGACCGAAATTTCAATATCGCTGCTTATTTTTCCTTTGACCGCCGCGACTATTTTGTCGGCCTGCTTTTCGTCGCTCTGGTCACCGTAAATTATAGTGACAAAGCTCTTGTCGTCGCTCGCGAGCTCGCGAATGAGTTTTTCGGCAGCCTTGGCAACGCTCTTTGCCGTAAAGGAAAGCTTGCCGTTTACCAGCGCGAGTATCTCGCCTTTTTTAATGTGCTGGTTGTCAATATCGGCGTCGCGCGACGCAAAGGTAACTTCACCTGTCGCCACAGCCTTGGCCGCGTCCGTCATGCTCTCGACGTTTTGTTCGAGCGGCACAGTCTCGTCGAAGGCGAGCATGGCGCTTATCCCCTCGGGAATGGAGCGCGTCGGCAAAACGGTGATGTCGCGGTCGCACAGCAGTGCTGCTTGCTGCGCCGCCAGAATTATGTTCTTGTTGTTGGCCAGCACAATTATGTTTTTTGTGCCGAGCGACTGCACGGCCTCGACAATGTCTTCGGAGCTCGGGTTCATGGTCTGGCCGCCGCTGACAATGCGGTCGACGCCGAGGTCGTTAAACATAGAGCGCACGCCGTCGCCGGCACAAACGGCGACGAAACCGTAGCCGGCCTCGTCCGAGCCGGGCTCGACATATTCAAAGCTCTGCTTCGGCTGCGCCTGCTCGCCTTCGGACTGGCGCGCGGCGTACTGTTCGGCCATGTTCTCTATTTTTATTTTCGACATATTGCCGTGCTTAAGCGCCTCCCCCAGTACCTTGCCGGGAGTGGCTGTGTGCACATGACACTTTATAATGTCGCGGTCGTCCACACAAACGACGCTGTCACCGACCGACTCAAGATAAGCTCTTAGCCGCTCGTAATTGGCGTTTTCATTTTTTATAACCAGAAATTCCGTGCAATAGCTGTTGTTTAGGTCGGGGTCAAGGTCGTCGGCATACACCCCGGTTTTCTTCGCCGGCGCGACGGCGGCGTCGATTGTTTCCAGCTCAACGCGCTTGCCGGTCTTAAGCACTGTGAGCATTGCCTCGTAGATGCAGCACAGCCCCTGCCCGCCCGAGTCGACTACGCCGGCTTTTTTAAGTATCGGCAGCAGCTCCGGGGTCTGCTTTAGCGTCTGCTGCGCGGTGGTAGTGACCAACTGCCACAGCTCGGTGGTGTCCAGCTTTTCGCAGTTGTCTTTGGCCGCCTGAGCGGCGACGCGCGCAACTGTCAATATTGTGCCTTCAGTCGGTTTCATCACCGCGCGGTAGGCATATTCCACGCCCTTGCTCAGCGAAAAAGAAATATCTGCGGATTCGGCCTGCTGCTTGTTGGCCAGCGCGCGCGCGAAGCCGCGAAAAAGCAGCGAGAGTATCACGCCGGAATTGCCGCGCGCGCCGCGCAGCAAAGCTGAGGCGGTAAGCGTAGCGACCGCGTCGACCGTGCAGTTGTCCGGCAGCTTTTCCAGCTCCTCTACCGCACTGTTTATAGTCATTGACATATTTGTACCGGTATCCCCGTCGGGGACCGGGAAAACGTTCAGCTCGTTGACAGCCTCGCGCTGGTTGGTTATTGCATGTGCGGCTGAAATAAAACAGTCGCGCAGGGTGGATCCGTTTATCATCTGACGTTACTCCTCCGTGGACTGTCTATTATTCTGCCATCATCTCGTCGACCGACACGGCGACCGAGGCCACGCTCAAACCGGTGGCGTTTTCTACGGTGTAGCGCACGTTTTGAGACACGCTTTTCACTACTGCCGAAATATTAACACCGTACAGTACCCTTATATGAAGTTCTATTTCTAGTTTGCCGGAACGCTCGCTCACCTTGACTCCCTTGTCGGGAAAGTCAGGTCCGAACAGCGCGGCGCGCGCGCTTTCTGCCGGGTTTTTGTAGACCATGCCGACCACACCGTAGCAGGACGACGCGGCGGAGCCCACCAGATTCGCAAAGTATTCGGATGTAAGTCGCACAATGCCCAGCGAGGTTGCGATTTTTATCATAAAGATTTCTCCTTACCTACGAATTGCGCTCAAGACTGCTGCACACAATGCCGCAGACTAAACTATATAATACAATTATGGGCTGCTTATGTCAAGGTGATACGGCGCCGCTCAGCGCACGCAAAGCCGCTGCACGGCGGTGCATTTTTTGCTCTTTACGTCTATATCAAACACCGCCATATCCATTTCGCACGGGCCGTCTGCGACCTCGAACACCACCGGTATGCGCAGCCGCTGCTTGGTCACGGCGCACTCGGCTTTGACGCCCAGCACCGAAAGATAAGGCCCGGTCATGCCCACGTCGCTGATGTAGCCCGTGCCCTGCGGCAAAATCTGTTCGTCCGCAGTGGCAACGTGGGTGTGAGTGCCGAACAGCGCTGCAACGCGGCCGTCCGCATACCAGGCAAGCGACTTTTTTTCGGCCGTCGCCTCCGCATGAAAGTCGACGACGAATATGTCAGCCGGCGTCTGGGCGAGCGCCTCGTCCAGACAATCGAAATAGCTGCGCTGCGGTTCCATAAAGGACAGCCCGATGAGATTTACCACCCCGACGCGGACATGGCCGCTTTCAAAGACATATATGCCGCTGCCGGCCACGCCGCTGCTGAAATTCAGCGGTCGTATAAGCCCGGGCACGCTCTCAAAAGTCTCGCGGTAATCGCGCGAGCGAAAGGCGTGGTTGCCGGTAGTCACCACGTCGGCGCCGGCGCCCAGCAGCTGCGCGGCAAGCTTGGCAGTGACGCCGGTGCCGGAGTGGGCGGAATTTTCGCCGTTCGCTATAACCACATCGGCGCCGTAGGTGCGCCGCACCGCGCCGATATGTGCGCAAAAAAACTCGACCCCCGCCGAGCCGACTATATCTCCGACCGCAATTATTCGCATAGCGCCTCCCAGAAATTCTACTGTATAACTATTATATCATTTTCGCTCGCTTTTTTCGCGCTGTCGAAAAAAATACAATTGCGCCGAAACGTGTGCTCTTGGCAGGGGCTGTAAGAATAAAATACAGCCGGTGTCTGATACACTTTTGGCCGTTGCAAACGAACTGCGCATAAATTAAAAAAAAGAGCGCTGCGTTCTAAAGACGCAGGGCGTTTTGGGGGCGCCGAAGGGACTTTGATTCTTCCCCTTTTTGTCAATGAGCATTTTCCATTCCGGCGAAAGACGCCACTCTTGAGCAGATTCGAGCTTCGCGGCTGCGCGCGTGGCTCGTTTTTGCTGCCGGTGCTTTTGTGTCCGCTTGGCCGCACCGCGGGTGGTTTTCGCCCCTTTGCTGCGGCAAAGCGCGCAATGTATATATAAACAAATCCCGCCGACTGCTGGGTCGGCGGGATGGTTTTCGCTTACTCGGTTCTCTTCCTTCCCCAAAAAAACAGCGCCACTGTGCCCGGTCCCGTGTGGCTGCCTATGGTGGTGCCAACGCTGTTTATCTCGACCTTGCCGTCTAGTTTCAAAAAGCGCGACTCAATCAGCGCGGCAACGGCCTGTGCCTCGTCAAGACAATACGACTGGGAAATATAGCACTTGCCGTCATAGTCAAGCCCGTCGCGGGCGTCTTCGGTCATTCTTTTGACAATCTCCTCAATAGCGCGGTTGACGCCGCGGGTCTTGCGCCGCGGTATCAGCCGGCCGATATGGTCCATGTTTAGCAGCGGGCAGATATTGAGCATACCGCCGAATACGCCTGCCGCCTTGCTGATGCGCCCGCCCTTTACATAGAAAGTGAGGTCTGAGGAAAAGAACCAGTGCTGCATATTAAGTTTGTTTTCTTCCACCCATTCGTGCAGCTCGTCTATGTCCATGCCGGCGTCGCGCAAGTCGGCGAGTTTGTCCATTATAAGCCCGTAGCCAGACGACGCGCCCAGCGAGTCGACGACATAGATGCGTCTTTGGGGGAACTTTTCCGCCGCCACGGCGGCGGCGCGGCGTGCCGAATTGGCAGCGCCGGAAATGCCCGACGACAAGCTGACGTGCAGCACGTCGTAGCCCTGGGACAGCAGACCGCAGAAGTATTCGAGAAACTCCGTCACGTTTATTTGCGATGTGCTCACCTGCGCGCCCTGTTTGAGCCGCTCGTAAAAATCGTCGAAAGACATGCTCACGCCGAGGTCGTCGGCATACTCCTTGCCGTCAAGCGTGTAGTGGAAACAGACATAACTTATTTCGCGCTGCTGAAAATGCTCTCGGGAAAGGTCCGCCGTGGAGCAGCAGCTGAGGACATATTTATTCAAAGTGTTCTCCTTGTTCGGTTAATTATCATGTATATTTTAAGGCCCGGCGGCGCTGCGTTCAACCTATTCCCGCGCCGGCTCGCTCTACTCAAATAAACGCGGGAGTAGAGTCTTTTCGCCGACTCTACTCCCGCGGGAATGTGTAATTTTTCGCTTATTACCGGTCTTTATTTTTCTTCTTTATTCTGAAACTGCACTCAACTATAGCCAGCGCCGGCAAAAGCACAAACACCAGTCTCCACGGCTGAATGTCACGTAAAAGATAATAGACGACGCCGAACAGTCCGGCCAATATCGCGTCGACAATAACGCTGTTGTACCTGCCGTTGTTCCAAACCGAATTGAGCACCAGCAGCACTGTCAGCGAGACCGGCACCGTGGCGACGAATATCAGCCAATAGTTTTGCTGCGTGAGCATACCGAGGAGAACAAAAATAAAAATCGCCGCCGTCCAAACGCCGATAAGCGCCACGCTTGTCACCATATGGGTGTTGTAGGTGCGCTCCTTGCCGTCGCCGCTCACCCGGCGCCACTTGTTGTGCTCGGTAAGCATATAGTCTGTATCCACGCCGAGAACATCGGCAATGTTTTTTAAGCACGGCACGTCCGGCAGCGCCTCGGCGCGCTCCCACTTGGATACCGACTTGTCGGAATAATTTATCTTCTCCGCCAATTGAGCTTGTGTCATTCCGGCGTTGGTGCGCAGCTCTATAAGGCTGCTGGCAAATATCGCCTTTATATCTTCCATCAGTCTCTCCGCAGATCATGTAATTCTCTGGGTCAATATTAGCACATTTACGGCTAAGTGGCAATTACTGCGCCGCGGCCGCGCCGCGAAAATCTTCAGCGCCGTTCACCTTAGAAAAAAAATATCCGCGCCCCGTTTGGGGCGCGGATGCTGTTCGAAATAATTATTTTGCGTAATCTATTGCACGGCTCTCGCGAATAACATTTACTTTTATCTGGCCGGGGTAATTCAGCTCGTCCTCAATGCGCTTTACAATATCGTGCGCGACTATCGTCAACTGGTCGTCGCTGACAGCCTCGGGCTTGACGACTATGCGAATTTCGCGTCCGGCCTGAATGGCAAACGAGTTTTCGACGCCTTCGAAGGAATTTGCAATTTCCTCGAGCTTTTCAAGCCTTCTGATATAGTTTTCCAGGTTTTCGCTGCGAGCGCCGGGTCGCGCCGCCGAAATTGCATCGGCCGCCATAACTATAAACGCGTACGGCGACTGCGCTTCGACGTCACCGTGGTGCGCCTCTATAGAGTGAATAACAACGTCGTTCTCTTTATACTTGCGGGCGACTTCGACGCCGAGCTGAATGTGGGAGCCTTCCATCTCGTGGTCAAGCGCCTTGCCGATGTCGTGCAGCAGTCCGGCGCGGCGCGCCAGTGTCGGGTCAAGTCCCAGCTCGCCTGCCAGCATGCCGGAAAGCAGCGAGACTTCCACCGAGTGCGACAGCACATTTTGGCCGTAGCTGGTGCGGTAATGCAGCCGCCCGAGCAATTTGACAAGTTCGGGGTGTATGCCGTGCACGCTTGTCTCCAGTACTACGCGCTCGCCCTCTTTTTTAATTATGGCGTCGACTTCGCGGCGGGATTTTTCGACCATTTCCTCAATGCGGGCCGGGTGAATGCGGCCGTCAGAAATCAGCTTTTCCAGCGCCAGACGCGCCACCTCGCGGCGAACCGGGTCAAAGCAGGAAACCGTTATCGCCTCCGGCGTGTCGTCTATAATTAGGTCGACGCCGGTCACTGTCTCTATAGCGCGGATGTTGCGGCCCTCGCGGCCGATTATGCGCCCTTTCATCTCGTCGTTGGGCAGCGCCACGACCGAAACGGTCGCCTCAGAGGCGGTGTCTGCCGCGCAGCGGGCTATGACCGTGCTGAGAATGTTGCGCGATAAGGTATCGGACTCGTCCCTTAACTGCTGCTCAAAGGCGTTTATGCGCACAGCTTTTTCGTGGGTCAGCTCGTTGTCAAGCTGGCCGAGCAAAATCTCTTTTGCCTGCGCGGCGGAAAGCCCGGAAATGCGCTCTAGCTGTTCAAACTGGCTCTGCTTAAGCTCTTCGGCCTCGGCCAGCTTTTTGTCCAGAGATTCGGCGCTCTGACGAAGTTTTTCCTGTTCGCGCTCCTGCTGCTCAGATTTTTTGTCCAGCGATTCCTCTTTTTGCTGAATGCGGCGCTCGGAGCGGGTCACTTCCGAACGGCGCTCGCGCAGCTCGCGCTCGGACTCGTTGCGCATGCGGAATATTTCGTCTTTGGCCTCTAAAATGACCTCTTTGTGCTTCTGCTCGGCGTCTTTTATAGCGTCGTTAACGATTCTTTTTGCTTCATCTTCGGCCGAGCCGATACGGGCCTCGGCAACTTTTTTCCGGTAATTGATGCCCAAATAGAAGCATAAGGAACCCGCAACAACAGCAGCCGCCAAAATAAGCAGGATTGTTATTCCTGTCGGCATGATTACTGTTAAGGTCCTTTCTTATAACTATTAGTAATATTAAAGATAAATATAAAAATATACTACCTAAAAATACCTGCATACTATTGTAAGTCATTGCGCGCAAGCTGTCAACTTATATTCGGCGGCGCTAATAGCACCGGCAAAACAAAAAAGCCGCGCCGTCCCAAAGGGACGGCGCGGCAGGAAAGCAATATTTTCGTCTCAGCCGCCGAGATAGGCCTTTTTGACGCGGTCGTTTTTCAACAGGTGCGCTGCGGTGTCATTAAAGGCAATGTGGCCGTTTTCCAGCACATAGCCGCGGTCGGCTATGCCCAGCGCCATCAGCGCGTTTTGTTCGACCAGCAGCACCGTGACGCCGCTGTCGTTTAGCTGCTTAATTATCTCGAAAATCTGCTCCACCAGCAGCGGCGCGAGTCCCATTGAGGGTTCGTCGAGCATTATCATTTCGGGGCTGGACATCAGCGCGCGACCGATAGCCAGCATTTGCTGTTCGCCGCCGGACAGCGTTCCGGCAATTTGGCGGCGGCGCTCGTACAAACGCGGAAACTGCTCGTAGGCGCGTTCCAGGTCGCTCTTGCCGAAATTCTTATTGGTGAAGCCACCCATCTCCAAATTTTCCCGCACGGTCATGCCCATGAATATACGCCGGCCTTCGGGAACGTGCGCGAGCCCGTGCTCAACAATGCGGTGCGGCGGCATTTTGCTGATACTCTCGTCCTGAAACTCTATTGAGCCGGTGCGCGAGCGCAGCAGTCCGGAAATGGTTTTGAGTATGGTCGACTTGCCCGCGCCGTTCGCGCCGATAAGTGTCACAATCTCGCCGTCTTTCACCTCAAACGAAATGTCGTACAGCGCTTGTATCTGTCCGTAAGAGACGTTTATGTCGTTTACTTTCAGCATTTCTCTTCACCCCGCTTTCCGAGATAGGCCTCTATTACCTTGGGGTTGTTCTTGATTTTTTCCGGCGAGCCCTTGGCGAGCACCTCGCCGTGGTTGAGCACGCATATGCCGTCGCACACACCCATAACAAGGTTCATGTCGTGCTCTATGAGAATAATCGCTATTTTGAAAGTGTCGCGAATCTTGCGGATGTTGTCCATCAGCTCCGCGGTCTCGCTGGGGTTCATGCCGGCCGCCGGCTCGTCGAGCAGCAGCAAGCAGGGGTTGGTGGCCAGCGCGCGCACTATTTCCAAGCGGCGCTGCGCGCCGTAGGGCAGCGAGCCCGCTTGCACGTCGGCCAAGTCCTGCATATCGAATACCGACAGCAGCTCCAGCGCCCGCTCGTTGGCGACGCGCTCGCTGCGCCAGTAGCGCGGCATGCGCAGCACACCCTCGAACGTGCGGTATTTAATTTCGTTGTGCAAACCTATTTTGACGTTGTCTATGACCGACACCGTTTTGAAAAGGCGAATGTTCTGGAACGTGCGCGCCACGCCCATTTTGTTTATCTGCCAGGTCTTCATGCCCTTCGTGTCAACGCCGTCGACCATAATGCTGCCGCGCGTCGGCGAGTAGACATTGGTCAGCAGGTTGAAAACTGTCGTCTTGCCCGAGCCGTTCGGTCCTATAAGCCCTGCTATTTCGGTGCGGCCGATGAGCAGATTAAAATCGTTGACGGCGCTCAGCCCGCCGAAGTCGATGCCGAGATGGCGCACGTCCAGTATCGGCCGCATACCGAGGTCGCTTTTGGGAATAAAGCTGTCGCTCGGAACCTCGACCAGAGGGGATGCGGGTTTCAGTCGCTTGCTGCTCATTTGTCTCCCTCCTGTCGCTTATTCTTTTTCAGCACCCGCTCTCGCAGGCGGTTGACGACGCCGTCAAATGTGTTGCCGAGCGATAATTCGTAGCGCCCCATAAGTCCTGAGGGTTTGAATATCATCACCACAACCAGCAGCAGCGAGTAGACGACCATGCGGTAGCTGCTGAACGCGCGCAGTATTTCCGGCAGCGCCGTAAGCGCGGTGGCCGAGATGACCGAGCCCATTATTGAGCCCATGCCGCCGAGCACAACCATAACCAGCACGTCAATGGAGGTCATAAAGTCGAAATCGCCCGGGACGATGGTGGCAATGTAGTGGGCGAAAAGGCCGCCGGCGAGACCGGCAAAAAACGCCGCTGCCGTAAAGGTCATGGACTTGTAGTAAGTGGTGTTTACGCCGCAGCTCTCGGCCGCAATTTCGTTTTCACGAATGGAAATAATTGCGCGGCCGGCTTTGGAGTTTATCAGCGTGTAGCAGACAAATATTGTCACGACGCAGCACCAGTAGACCCAGGCAAAGTTTGTGTAGCGCGGAATGCTCTTGATACCCAGCGCGCCGCCGGTAAATTTGACGTTGAGAATAATTACGCGGATCATTTCGCCGAACGCGAGCGTGATAATTGCGAGATAGTCGCCCTTGAGCCGCAGCGCCGGCAGGCCTATTACAATGCCGAACACGCCGGCCAACAGCGCGCCCGCCAACAGCGCAATGAAAAAATTCAGGTTTTCGCTGCCGCCGATAACTATACCGGCCTGTTCGAGCGAGGTGGTAATTATCGCCGAAGTATAAGCGCCCACGGCCATAAATCCGGCGTGGCCCAACGGCAGCTGGCCGAGAAAGCCGCAAGTAAGGTTCAGACTGACGGCGGCAATGACGAAAATGGCCGCCTTGTAGATAATTCTGTAGTAGTAGCGGCTGATGACGCCGGCGTTGATGAGCGTGTTAATCAGCAAAAACAGCGCCACTATCAGTACAGCGTTGACAATATACCTGACCCATGTGGGAGTTCGCATTTTTTTCATTTTCTTCTCCCTCCCTTAGACCTTTTCGGCAACATTTTTGCCGAAAATTCCGGTGGGCTTTATCATCAGTGTCAAAATAAGAATGCCGTAAACAATGGCGTCGGCAAGCGACGAGCTGATGTAGCCTTTTGTCAGCGCCTCTGCTATACCTATGGCAAAGCCGCCGGTTACGGCGCCGGGAATGGAGCCGATGCCGCCGAGCACGGCGGCGATGAACGCCTTAAGGCCCAGCGTGTAACCCATAGTCGACGTCACCTGCGGGTAGGCGCAGCAATAAAGCAGCGCCGCGAAGGCCGCAAGACACGAGCCGATAGCAAAGGTAAACGAAATTGTCCGGTCCACGTTGATGCCCATCAGCCGCGACGCGTCGGTATCCTCAGACACAGCGCGCATGGCCTTGCCCATCTTTGTTTTGTTGACAAGGAAGCTGAGCGCTATCATCAGCAGCACCGACACGACGATGGTTATCGGCGTGGTCAGACTTATTTTTTTGTCACCGAGCATTATGCCGCCGGTGATGAAATTGGGAAAGGTTTTGGAATCGGAGCCGAACACCAGCTGCGCCAGGTTTTCCAGCAGCAGGCTTATGCCAATGGCGGTGATGAGCAGCGATATTCTCGCCGAACCGCGCAGCGGTTTGTAAGCGACTTTTTCTATCACTATGCCCAGTACTGTGCAAAAAATCACCGAGGCAATAATTGCCGCCCATACGGGCAGACTGCTCATTGAGATGCAGAACCAGGCAACATAGGCGCCGACCATAATAATATCACCGTGGGCGAAGTTTATCAGCCGGACTATGCCGTACACCATGCTGTATCCCAGCGCCACCAGCGCGTAAATACTGCCTACATGGATGCCGTTTATCAGGTGGTACAAAAAAGTCACTTTACATCACATCCTTATCCGATTGTATGAAACAACTGAATAACGGACAACAGCCTTTGTCATAACGACGCGGGCTGTTTTCCATTATTCAGTAGCCAAAGCGGGGACGGGCGACGCCCGCCCCCGTTTTCTAAATTACTGAAGGTTAGCTTTTCGCCAATTAATACATCTCGACGAACTTGTAAGCACCGTCGGCGATGGTGACGATCATGCAATCCTTGATGGGGTTGTTGTCCGCGTCAAAGGTGTAGTGCGAGGTCAGGCAGTCCATATCGGTCGCGCTGATAGCGGCGACGACGTCGGCGCTGTCAAAGGACGCGGCGTTGGCCAAAGCGGCCTCAAGAATCTGCATGGCGTCGTAAGCGAGGTAGGAGAACGAAAGCGGCGACACGCCGAAAGCATCCTCATACTTTGTGGCAAACTCGGCGGCGACGGAACCGGCGTCGGACGAGTAGTGGGTGGTGTAGTAGAAGCCCTCAACATTGGCAACGTCGTCGGACTGTTCAACAACTCCGTCGTAGCCGTCGCCGCCGAGGAACGGAACGTTCAGACCGCTGTCTTTGGCCTGCTGTGCTACGAGCGCGACTACATCATAATAGTCGGGAACATAGACGGCCTCGCAGCCGCTGGCGACGATGTTGGTAAGCTGAGCTTTAAAATCGGTGTCGTTGCTGGAATAGCTCTCCTGCGCCACGACCTCTACGCCGTTGGCCTCGCAAGCCTCAACAAAAGCGGCGCTCAAGCCCACGCTGTAGTCGGAACCGTTGTTGGTAAGTACGGCAACCTTGGTAAAGCCGAGAACGGCGGCCGCATACTCGCCCATTTTGCCGCCCTGGAAAGAATCCTTAAAGCAGGTGCGGAACAGGGTATCGCCGATGTCGGTAATGGCGTCGCCGGTAGCGGACGCGGTGATCATCGGGAAGCCGTCTTCAGCGGCAAGCTCGGCGACCGCAAGGGTCTCGCCGGTCAGTACCGGTCCGATAATGGCGACTACGCCTTCCTGGTCAACGAGCAGGCTGTAAGCGTTGGTGGCCTGCGTGGCGTCGCCCGCGGAATCTTCTGCAATCAGCTCGACAGTGGCGCCGTTGATGCCGCCGTTGGCATTGATTTCCTCGATGCGCATTTGCACACCGTTGCGAACAGCTTCGCCGTACTGAGCGGTATCGCCGGTAAGCGGGCCGATGAAACCGATCTTAATTACGTCGCTGCTACCGGCACCCTCACCGCTGTCGTTATTGCCGCAGCCGGCAAGGAGGCCCAAAAGCAGACACGCTACCATCAGTATTGAGATAACTTTGAGCTTTTTCATTTGGGAACCTCCGTTAATAAAATTTTTACAATTGTAATTCAGTTTTTGTATTATGTCAACAACATTTTTGTGTCAATTTTGTACGATTAGACGGTATATTTTCGTCATAAGCACCTTTTGTAACATTTCGGTAACAAAATTCAGCTCCCAAAACGGCTTTCTTGCAGCTTTTTGCATAAGCGGCCGCTCTATAAAAAAAGCAAATTTGTGCACGCCGATAATTTTTGTTTTATTCTGTTCCCGCCTCTCAAGACTTTTCAGCTGTAATACACCACACTGAGCGACGCGCCGGCGTCAAAGCAGTCCCTAAGGCCGCCGGTAACCAGCAGACTGCCGTCGTCGCGCACCAAAATCATCTCAAACCCGCCGTATTGCCGCCAATACTGCTCTGCCCCGTCGGCGCCGAGCACAAACAACGCTGTTGACAGTGCGTCGGCAAGCGCGCCGTCCTCACAGACGACCGTCACCTGCAAAAGCCCGCTGTCGGCGGGATAGCCGCAGTGCGGGTCAATAATGTGGTGGTAAGTGACGCCGTCCTCGGTAAAAAAGCGGTTGTATCCGCCCGACGTGACAACTGCACAATCGCTGAGCGCCAGCGTGCCCAGTGTTGCCGACGTGTCCCGCGGGTCGGTGACGCCCACGCGCCAGTTGCTGCCGTCCGGCCGGCTGCCAACCAACTGCACATTACCGCCGAGCGACATCATGCCGCTGCTGACGCCCATATCCCGCCAAATTTCGGCAACGCGCTGCGCCGCATAACCCTTGCCGAGCGCACCGACGTCGACGGCCATACCGGGCTGCAGCGTCGCCGTGTCACCGCTGAGCTCCAAGCGGGTATAGTCGACGAGCGCCAGCGCCGCCGCCAGCGCGTCCGCGTCGGGCACGGCGGGCGAGTCGGTACCAAAGCCCCAAAGCTGAATCACCGGCGCTATCGTCACGTCCAGCGCGCCGCCGCTGCGCTGCGACACCAGCTGCGCCGCCGACAGCAGCGCGGCGGTATCCGCCGACATCTGCAAGCTACCGGTCGCATTCAACAGCGCAATTTCGCTGTCGTCGCCGTCAACGTCAAAAAGGGCGTCCAACGCGTATATTTCTTTCTCTGCCGCGGCCAGCGCCGCCGCAGACGTCGCGCTGTCGCCGCACACTGTAAAGGTCATTACCGTATCCATAGCGAATATCGTAATCGACTGCGAGTTCTGCGCGCAGGCGCTCAACGCCAGCGCCAACAGCGCCGCCAAAAAAAATGCCAGAGTTTTCCTCACCATGCTCATCCTCCGTTTTGACAATTTTACCACGGACGCTGACATAATTAAACCCGCCGCGTCTTTGCGACGCAGCGGGTTCGACGGCGGCAGGTTCAGATTTTCTCGAAAGACTGGCAGTCGGTACACTCGTCCATGCTCGGGTGCGGCTCGTGCGTGCCGACTTCAATACTGCGCAGCGAGCAGTAGTCGGCACAATCGCAGTGGTTGCGGCAGCTGGCGACGTTGCAGCGTATGCAGTGGTTCTCATGCGTATCGTTCATTTTTTTACATCTCCTTTTTGTTGGGCTGGCGCTATTATTTCCCGCATTCCCGACACATATGCGGCCGCAATCCGTAAACAATAATGCAGAATTAAATTTTCGGAGGATAACTATGGAATTTATAGGTTCCAAAACCGAGTCCAATCTCTGGGAGGCTTTTGCCGGCGAGAGTCAGGCGCGCAATAAATACAGCTATTATGCCGAGCGCGCCCGCGCCGACGGTTATGTACAAATAGCCGACATCTTTTTCAAGACGGCTGAAAACGAGCGCGAGCACGCCCGCTTGTGGCTGAAATTTTTGGACGGCATCGGCGACACTGCCGCCAATCTCAAAGCCGCGGCGGCCGGCGAAAATTTCGAGTGGAGCGACATGTACGCGCGCATGGAGCAGCAAGCGCGCGAGGAGGGGTTTGCGGACATTGCTGCGGTGTTCGCCGGCGTCGCCGAAATTGAAAAAGCGCACGAGCAGCGTTACAACACCCTGTTAAAAAATTTAGAGGACGGCAAAGTGTTTGTTAAGGAAAACAATGTTGTTTGGGTGTGCGCCAACTGCGGCCATATTCACACCGGCACCGCCGCGCCGCAGCAGTGTCCGGTCTGCCGTCACCCGCAGGGATTCTTTCACCTGCAAGCGAACAATTACTGAGCTTTGCCTAAAGCCGAGCCGCAGATGTTTGTCTGAGATACGCTCTGTACAATGTTATTAATAATATAGCCGTCGCTCGTGCTCAACGGTTAGCAAATTTACAGACAAAAATCGGCTGCGCCCCGCATTACGGAGCACAGCCGATAATACTACTGAAGGACCGCGAGCGGTTTACTGTGCAGCAGGCAGTTCGCAGACGTCAATCCACTGTGCGGCGCGCGCGCACTCAAACAGTTCGTCGCAGCTGAGCTTTACCGCGCTGCTGGCGCTGCCCGCCGCCGGGTAAACGGTGTCGAAGCGGCGCAGTGACTCGTCGCAGTAGACGGCGCTGACGCCGTCGTTGAGCGCAAACGGGCATACTCCGCCGAGCGGGTGGCCGACGAGCGTCTGCGCCTCCTGCGCGGTGAGCATTTTTGCTTTGGTGTGAAAGAAATCCTTAAATTTGCGGTTGCTGACGCGCGCGTCGCCGGCTGCCAGTATTAACACCGCGCCCTCGCCCACTTTAAAAGACAGCGTTTTTGCAATTCTCGCCGGCTCAACGCCTACCGCCTGAGCCGCTAATTCTACAGTCGCGCTGGAGACGTCAAACTCCTGTATGCGCCCATCCAGCCCGTACTGTTTGAGATATTCCCTGACTTTTTCCACCGACATTTTCATTCTCCGTAATCTATATTGATATTGGCGCGAAACGCCTGCTCGTGCTGGAAGCGCCGCGGCACCCGCCACACGCGCCCATCCTTGCGAAAGAGCGCGCCGGTCTGCTTAAAATAAAATCCGACTCCGGCTGCGGCGCACTGCTCGCGCAGCGCCAATACCCAGTCGTAGTCGCATACTCTTGCGCCCTCGCCCGACTCGCCGCCCGCCACCACACCGGCAACACCGTTGCCGAGATAGGCGCTCAGGTCCACCGGCCCGAGCAGCGGCTCGCAGATTATTTGCCGGTGCTTAATCGGGGCGTTGACGTAAATAGGCAGCCGCTCGTCGGCACGCCTCTGGTTTTCGGTCGTACAGCAGACGCTGACATTGTCGTAGCCCGCCGCCCAGTCGTCCGGTACACACTCGTAAAAGCGCTGTATGCGCTTGGTAATAAACAGAAAGCGCAAGTCGCTGCGGCGGCGCATCATCTCCCATGCCCGAGCGCGCCAGTCGTCGGCGTCCTCGACAAAGAAATCTGAGCTGAAGCAGGTGTATACTATTTCGCCGGGCGCAATTTTATATTCACCGCCGCGGCTGCGGCGCAGCGGCAGGTCGAACTCGGCGGTGCGAAATACTTTCGAACTGTCGCGGCCGTGCTGCGCGTCAATTCTGTAAACATAACAGTTGGCGCAGCCCTCGCTGAATTTGTGGCAGCCGTGCCAGGGATTCCACTGTGCCATAAGCTACTCGCTTTCGAGCCAGGGGACGAATTCCGTCAGCGCCGCTTGGACTACATAGCGAAGGTTGTCGTTGTTGGCAACACAAGTGGACAGCGTAATAATGCTCTCGCTACCGTTGAATATATAGTCGGTGCTGTAATCGGCGGCCGCGCGCATGCTGTCGCCGAAGGCCAATATCTGCTGTGGAGTGGACAAATCCAGCGTATAGGTCACGTCGTCTACGCTGACGGTGTGCGTGGAAAATATTTCAAAAATATAGACGCCGTCGGCATTATAAAGGTAAATATATTTGTGCGCTTGCCAGTATTCGCTGTCCTTATATTTGTTTAGCGTTCCGAACATAGAACCGTTGAGCATTTTGTGGCCGTAAATTATATTGTGGCCGGGCGCGGCTATGTCAGCGCTTTGGCGGTAATCAATAAACAGCGTGCCGGCGTCGTTCCAGCTGTCGGTGAATGTCACTTGTAAATAATAGCTGTTGTCACTGCCCTGTACAACCGGGTAGCTGATGTCAGTATCGGGGATGTCCAGCCAACAGACAAAATCGCTGTTTATCTGCGCAAGCTCGCCGACGTCAATGTGCAAATACTGCCACGGGTCTGTCTCGTCGGGCTGCGTGACGGTGTTGTCATAGACGCCGCTGTAATCGTCGCTGCCCTCTTTGTAGGCGAAAAGATCGCGCAGCAAAAGATAGCCGCTGGTCAAAAACAGCGCCGCCGAAAGCACTATAGCGATATCAAGCCCAATGCTGAGTTTCTTTTTACCGACATAGTCGTCGCGCTTTTTCCCGAGCCACTTTGCCATAAGCCACCCCGCCAATGCAATTTTATTAATTATAAACCAATCACTGCAAAAAATAAAGCTGTGCGAGCGCGGTTTTGCCCCGCCACATATGGTATACTTACATAAAAGGAAAGGAGTCGCCACAATGTACGACATTATAATTATCGGCAAGGGACCCGCCGGCGTGTCCGCTGCTTTGTATGCCGTTCGCTCCGGTCTGTCCGTGTGCATTATAGCCAAAGATTACGGCGCGCTGGAAAAAGCGGAGTCGATTGAAAATTACTACGGCCTTCAAACCGCCGTGCCGGGCATAGAGCTTGCCGAAAACGGCGCCGCCCACGCCCAGAGTCTCGGCGTCGAGTTTCGCGACGGCGAGGTCGTGTCGGTGGAATACGACGGAATGTTCACCGTGCGCACCGCTGCCGACGAACTGCGCGCGTGGTCGGTAATTGTCGCGTGCGGGCGGGCACGGCGCGCCCCGAAAATACCCGGAATTGAGGCTTTGAGCGGTCACGGCGTCAGCTACTGCGCGGTCTGCGACGGCTTTTTCTTTCGCGGCAAAAATGTCGCGGTTCTCGGCGCCGGCGAGTATGCCGCGTCCGAGGCAGCAGTGCTGCGCGAGCTCGCCGCGTCGGTAAGCGTGCTCACCAACGGCGAGCGCGCCGCTGCCGAGCTCGGCTCCTACACGGTTGACGAGCGGCCGCTGGCCGCCGCCGTCGGCGACGGGCGGTTGGAAAAGGTGGCGTTTGCCGACGGCGGAGAACTCGCCGTAGACGGGCTGTTCATCGCGCTCGGCAGCGCCGGCAGCAGCGACCTTGCGCGCAAGATAGGCGCCGTCGTTATCAACGGCAACATCGCTGTCGACGAAAATATGGCCACGAACGTCGCCGGCTTTTTCGCAGCCGGCGACTGTACCGGCGGACTGCTGCAAGTCGTAAAAGCCGCCGCCGACGGCGCCGTTGCCGCAACGTCCGCAATAAGCTACGTGCGCGCCGCAAAGAAAAACGAATCTGGGGGTAAGTGAAATGACACTTGATGATATCCATTTGCAGTGTGAAAATTGCCGCCGCTGCGAGCTTTGCGGCTCGCGGCAAAACGTGGTGTTCGGCGCCGGAGACCCGCGCGCGCGCATAATGTTCGTCGGCGAGGCGCCCGGACGCACCGAGGACGAACAGGGCATGCCGTTCGTCGGCCGCGCCGGCGCACTGCTGGACACGCTGCTGATCGCCGCCGGGCTGGACCGCTCGCAGGTGTACATAGCTAACATTCTGAAATGCCGCCCGCCGCAAAACCGCGACCCGCTGCCCGCCGAGCAGGACGCCTGTCTTGACTGGCTGCGCGCGCAGTTCCGCTGCATCGACCCGCGCGTGGTGGTTTGTCTCGGCCGCATTGCGGCCAAAAAAATGATTGACCCGGATTTTCTCATCACCCGCGACCACGGCAAGGTGTGGCAAAAAGGCGGAGTGGCGATGATTGGAACGTTCCACCCGGCGGCGCTGCTGCGCAACCCAGCCAACAAGCCGGTGGCCTTTGCCGATATAAAAATAGCAATTGCGCAGTCGCTTGCGGAAAGTTCGCCGCAATAAGCGCAAAAAAGCCCTAATGCCCACAAGCGGCGGCCGCAACGGCCGCCGCTTTTTCAGTACCGGCTTTTGGATTTCCGCCGCCGCTCAAAAGCTCTTTTACACAGCGCCGCAGTGCGCGCACGGGGACAGAATGCATTTTGCCGCACGGCTTTGTGTCAAAAACCGGACCGCTCTCATACCATAAGGTATCCGACAAAAAAGGGGTATTTCTATGGCAACGGAGCATCTTTTCCTCGGCGCGGTGCTGCCTGACGACCGCGGTAACGGTTTTGCGCAGCTGCTGCACACCGACGGCGTCCTGTACATTATCAAAGGTTCTGCCGGCAGCGGCAAGTCTACGCTGCTGCGGCGGTTGTTGGCGTCTTTTGAAGACTGCGGGCGCGGCGCTATTGCCGTGCACTGCGCCGGCGACCCCGACTCGCTCGACGCGGTCGTCTGCCCGGCCACCGGCATTGCCGCCGTTGACGGCACAGCGCCGCACGTTCTCGAGCCGCTTTATCCCGGCGGCGCTCACCGCGTGCTGAGTCTTTACCGCTACCTTGACTGCGCGCGTTTGGAATGCCAACAGCACAAGCTGCGGCAGTTGGAACACGCCGCGGCGCTGCACCGCGACAGCGCCAAACGCTTTATTGCCGCCGCCGGCAAGCTGAGCGAGGAAATTTTGCGCGCCGGTGAGCGCGCGCTGGCAGCGGAAAAAGCCGCCGCCTTCTTCGGCCGGCTGGCGCGGCGCTGCATTCCGCGCGCGTCGGGTCACGGCCACGAGCTGAACGTCTTTTACAGCGCCGTCAGCGTCGGCGGCATAAAAAGTTGGTTTTCACAAAACGCGCCGCACTACTCACAAGTGTTTATTTTGGGCGACAGTTTGCTTGCCGCCGGCAACGCCGGTTTGTTGCAGCTGCGCGAGTGGGCGCTCGGCTGCGGTTACGACGTCATTACCGGCCGCTCGCCGCTGCTGCCGGAAAAGCTGCTGGATTTTGTAGTTGTGCCGCAGCTGTCGCTCTGTTTTGCGCACAACACCTTTATAAACCACTGCGCGTGCGACAGCGCAAAATACATTAGCTGTTCGCGCTTTTACGACAGCGCCCGCACCGGCAGCACGCGCGTGCGCAGCGTTTTTGCCAAAAAACTTGTCGGCGAACTGGTCAGCGAGGCCGGCGAGTCGCTGCTGGACGCAAAGCTCGTTCACGACGATATAGAAAAAATATACACTCCCTGTGTCGACTTCGCCGCCCAGACTGCGGCGGCCGAAACGCTGCTGCCGCTCAAGTAAGCGCCGAAACAAAACCGCCGTCGCCCTGTTTTTAAGGCGACGGCAGTTTTAATGTTAAATATGTTCCCTGGCGTCAAAACGTCAGCCCAAGGTACTCCTCAAGCGTCAGGCCGCTCTCATATACGGCACTCGCAAGCTCCACGCCGACATACCTGATGTGCCACGGCTCGTACTGGTAGCCGGTTATTGAGTCCTTGCCGGCGGGATAACGGATAATAAAGCCGTAGAGATGGCAATTCTGCGCCACCCACTGCCCTTCGGGCGTGTCTCCGAAGTCGTCGGAAATTGAATTCAGGTCTATTGCGAGTCCGGTCTGGTGCTCGGAATGACCGGGCTGCGCCGAAAACGTGTCCGCCTCTGCCTGGCCGTAATTGGCGACATAGCGGTTATAAAGGACCTGCTGCGTGTAGTAGGAACGGTATCCGGAGGCTATCCAGATGTAATACCCCGCGCCGGACGCCGCCGCCTGCATGCTGGAAAACGCCGCCTGCGTTTCGGCGCTCAGCCCGTCGCCGTAATCCTCCGGTATGCTGAACTCCTTGTTGACAATAAGCGTGCCGTCAATATAAGTCAGCGCGCCGCTGCTTGCCGTGTCAGTAACGGTGACGGCAATTTCGCTGAAAAAGCATTCCGCCGCCGCCGCGCTCACGCGCACGGTGGTACTGCCGGGCGCAACGCCGGTTATTACGCCGTTTGCGTCCACTGTAGCGATTGCCGTGTTCATGCTTTCGTAAACCATTCCCTCGGCGCGGTCGCTGCCGTCGGTATTTAGTACCCTGGCAATAATGGTGTAGGTGGCGCCGGTTTGTAAACCAAGCGTGTTGAACCCAAGGCGAACGACCCGCTGTTCAACTTCGACCGGCGTGCCGCCATTGTCTGTAATAGGGGCCTGCTCTTCCTCAGCCGGGGAAAAGAGGTTGGAGAAAAAGCCCTTAATGTCTATTCCGGACAACACGTCGCCGACCGGGTCGCTGCTTTGCAGTATTTCCGGCTCAAGTATTATGTAGCCGCCGACGGCCACGCCGAGCAGCAGCACCAGGCACAGCAGTACTACCGCCACGCCCTTTCCCTTTTTTCTCTTCTTGTTTGCCATTCTCTCACCCCGCTTTTTTATAGTATACCAGCTTTTTGTCAGCTTTGCAGCACAATTTCTCCGCTCGCCGCCGAAACGGTTATCTGCGCAGGCAGCGCGTCGGCGCGCTCGATTATCAGCGCGGCTATCTTGTCCTCGACCTGTTTTCTGATGGTGTGGCGCAGGTCGCGGGCGGCAAATTTGCCGCCGTCGGACAGCTGTGCGAGCAGTGTCAGCGCCGCGTCGTCGTATTTGAAGACTATGCCCTTTTCCAAAAGCGGGTCACTCATCTCGTCGAGCATAAGCGCCGCTATTTTTTTCAGCGAGTCCTCCGACAGCGCGTTGAACACGACCACCTCGTCGACACGGCTGATGAACTCGGGACGCAGAAACTCGTTGAGCGCCTTGAGCGTTTTTTCGCGGCTGATGTCGCCGCTGCTCTTGCCGAAGCCGGTCAGGCCGACTTTGTCGCTTGAGCCGGCGTTGGAGGTCATAATAATGACCGTGTTCTCAAAGTTGACCGTGCGGCCCTGGGCGTCGGTAACGCGGCCCTCGTCAAGTATCTGCAGCAGCACGTTCATCACGTCGGGGTGCGCCTTCTCTATCTCGTCAAAGAGC
>CAYZIL010000025.1:0-4753 GCA_964478515.1 uncultured Faecalibacterium sp.
CAGCAGCAATACAGCGAACCGCAGCAACAATACGGCGCGCCGCAGCCAGGCGTCGTCAATAACTATTACAATTACGGCCGCCGCTGCGACAAGCTGACAGCCGCACTGCTGTGTTTCTTTCTTGGCTTTGTCGGCGCGCACAAGTTTTACGAGGGCAAACCCGGTATGGGTATACTGTACATCTTCACCTGCGGTCTTTTTTTCATCGGTTGGCTGGTGGATTTCATTACTATTCTCTGTAAGCCCAACCCGTACTTTGTCTGAGTAACACTCCGCTGAACCAACAAGGTCGCGGCCAACTCCCTGTCGTCACTTGCGGCGACAGAGCGTTTGACCGCGACCTGTTAAATTATTTATAGTTATTTCGCCGTCTCGGTTCTTTAAATCCTGAGCTTTTTAAAGATGAGCGGCCAGACGCCCATGCCGACAAAAATAATCAGCATATAGCGCAAAAAGGCAAAAAACAGCGTCGTCGGGAAAACGGCCTTTAAGCCGAGGCGCACCGCAAATAACAGCGCCACGCCGAAAACCAGCCGCAGTGCGCATTTCCACCAAACTACCCTGTCGGTGGAAAACTTTACAAAGCGGTTTTCAAACGCCACACCCGCCGCAAAGCCGCACAGCGAGCCCAGGGACTTCAGCGTGTCGTCGGTACGGGCAAATATAAAGCCGGCAACCAGCAAAATTATCGCGCCGAGCGCGTACAGATAATACTTGTTTATCCGCGCATCACTGAGCAGCCGCCACAGCAGCAGCGAAAGCCCCACACCCAGCAAGCAGCCGCACAGCACGTCGCTTGGCCAGTGGACGCCGAGAACGAGCCGGCTGAGCATTACCAACAGTGTCGTCACTGCCGCCAGCGCCGTCATCCAGCGTTTTTTCACCCGCAGCGCCAGCGTGGTCATCAGCGACGCCGTGGTCTGCGAGTGGCCGCTGGGAAAAGAAAAGGAATATTCGTAGCCGGTAGGCGAATTGCTTACCAGCAGTTCCCGGGCCGCCGCCGCGTTAGTGTGCACGCCGCTGACGCCTATGGGGCGGGTAATGCGGAAAATATCTTTTAAAATATTGTTGGCACCCACGCCGCAAAGCACAATAAAACCGGCGCGCTCACCGAAGTCGCGGTCGACGCACCAATAGATAGCCGCAAGCAAAACAATTTGCACCGTCTCGCTGCCGAGCGCGGTAACAACCCGAAAAACAGCGTCCAACGCGTCGGAAGAAAACGTCGCCAGCCAGTGCATAATGGCAAGATCCATTTGTTATCTCTCCTTAACGATTCTATCGCCATTTTAGCATTCGGCGCCGCAATACACAACTAACGGCGCTCGCACGGCAGCATCACGCGAAAAATTTGTTTTACAACCGGCAAAAAAAGCGGCCGCGCATGAGACAGCTCATGCGCGGCCATAGTGTTTACAGCTGTTGCTACTTACATTAAATAATAATGCATATCAACCCGCTGCAGCCGTCGTTGATAACGCGCTCAAGCGTCTGCTGCAATTTTGCGCGCGCTTCTGCCGGCATGCGGTACAGTTTGTTTTGCAGCCCCTCGTTGACCAACTCGTTAAGAGATTTGCCGAAAATGTTGGATTGCCAAATTTCAGCGGGGTCGGACTCAAACTCGCTGAGCAAATACTTAACCAGCTCTTCCGACTGCTTTTCGCTGCCGACCACCGGAGCTATTTCGGTGTTTATTTCTGCTCGCAGCAGGTGTATTTGACGCTCACAAGTGAAGTTTTGCCGCGCCGCCGGTGCAGCGCGAAAACCACACTGCCCAGCGGCAGCGAGAAAAACGCGCGCAGCTCGGGCGCGGCGCGGTTGCCGCCGCTTTCAAAATGCGACACAAACGCGCGAATAAGCTCGGCGGTCGGCTCGGCCCGTTCGGCGAGCTCGGCGGCAAACAGCGCGTCGACTCTCGCCGGACCGGGCAGATTTTCCGGCTGTGCCGGCGGCGGTACGTCTTCCCGCACCGCCGCCCGGCGGCCAAGCTCCTGCGCGTCAATTACGCCGGCCAGATACAGCTCGGCAAGCTTGCGTTTCAGCACGACCGGGTCGGTACGTTTTGACTCGCGGCGGCGCCGCTGTACCGCGGCGCTTTGCAGCAACGCCGCAAGGCGCTCACCGAGCCGGCCGCGCTCGTACACCAGGCGCATCGCCCAGCGCACAGCCTCGTCGAGCTCCGAGGTATATATCACCGGCGCGGTGCACTGTTGCGCGCCGCCGGCGGCATAGCGCCGGCACTGCCAGACTTCCTTTTGACTCTCGCCGCTGCGGTATACGGCGCGGTGCGCATTCTCTTGGTGTTCGCCGCACCTGACAAGCCCGCTGTAGCGGTAGCGCTCGTGATAGCCGCCGTCGGCAAGCCGGCGCTGCGAGCGGCGCTCAAGCACGTCGTTTGCGCGCTGCCACAGCTGCGCGCTGACCAGCGGCGGCACTGTTTGGGGCGACGCGTAGCAAACCCAGCGCTTGGGCGGCAGCCGCTCTATGTCCGGCAGCTTATAATCGCGCTTGCAGGATTTGCCGCCGCAATACCAGCCTTTGTATTTTGGGTTGGTGATAATATTCTTGAGTGTACTTACAGAAAACTCGCCGCCGCTGCGGTTGTAAATGTTTTCCTGCGCCAAGCGGCGCGCCAGCGCTCTCATGCCGAGCTCGCCCTCGGCGTACAACGTGAATACTCTGCGCACCACGTCGGCCTCACACTTGTCTACTACCAGTCGCCCACGCGCTTTTGTGTAACCCCAAATATTGTCGCTTCCCAGTACAGCGCCCTTCTCCACGGCGCGGCGAAAACCGAAACGCACCCGCTCGGAAAGCTTGCGCACCTCGTCTTGCGCTATGCTCGCCATAATTGTCAGCCGCAGCTCGGCGTCCGGCAGCAGGGTATTAATATTGTCCGCCAAAAAATACACCCCCACCCCGCAGCCGAGCAACAGCCGGGTATACTGCAAACTGTCCAGCGTGTTTCGCGCAAAGCGGCTAATCTCCTTTGTCAGCAGCAGGTCAAAGCGGTGCTCGCGGGCGTCGGCTATCATCCGCATAAAATCCGGCCTTTTTTCGGCGTTTGTACCGCTCAGGCCCTCGTCTATGTAACCGCCAAGGTCACTCCAGACAGGGTTTTCGCCTATAAGCTTGCTGAAATATTCAAACTGCGCACCGAGCGAATGAAGCTGCTCGTCCTTGTCCGTCGACACGCGCGCATAAAAGGCAACGCGCAGCGGCAGCGTATAAATGCTCTCACCCCTTTCAAGCCTTGTTCTCATCTCAAAAATGTTCGTCTTTTTCCGCCTCCTTAAGTACCAACTCGCGTGCGCACTCCCCTGTGTCCGCGGCAATTTCGCCCCTGTCTACCAAGCGCCCTACCAGCCACAGCAGCAGCTCTTTTTCCATCTCGCTCACTATTACACCCCCGTAAAATCTCTATGCGGCGGCGCGCACAAAATTCATCTGTTCGGCGCAGTCTCTCACTGCGAGTGCTGATTCAGCGCAATAAAGTAAAAACATTATCCATTGCGGGCGGCCGCAAATTTGACTTCTTTGTGCTGATTGCCACAATTATTTACATTGCTGTAATTTAAGTTGACAAAACTTTCATAATGTTGTAACATCTCATAAATAGCATAAATGAATAAATGTGCTATAAAATATGAATATTCAGGAGGAATGAAATGAAAAAGCTTGTTTCTTTGCTGCTCATTGCTGCGCTGGCGGTAACTCTCGTAGCTTGCGGCGGCGGCAGCGCCAGCGGCGACGCCAATTTCCTGAAAATGGGCCTGTCCGGCTATGACGGAACATTTAACCCGATCATGACCGACAACGTCTACGACACTTATGTCTGCGACACCATTTTCGAAGCGCTTATCAAGATGAACAGCGAGGGCGAATATGAGCCCGGCTACATCTGCGACGGCAATTGGGACCTGTCTGATGAGAACTGCACCTATACCTTCCATCTCAATCCCAACGTCACCTTCGCAGACGGCACCCCGATGACCGCTGCGGACGTCGCGTTCACCTATACCACCATTGCCGATCCCGCCTACAACGGCCCGCGCTCCTACGCGGTTTCCGGCATGGTCGGTTACGACGCCTATGTCGCCGGCGAGACCGATACTTTCGAGGGCATTAAGGTAATTGATGACCAGACCGTTTCCTTTACCTTTGTCAGCGCCTCTCCTGCCAACATCGAGTCTTTCTCCTACGGCATTCTCAGCAAAGACTACTATGCGTATGAAAACTGGGACGAGTTCCTGGCTCTCAACGACAAGCCCATGGGCACCGGCATCATGGCTCTTGACAGCTGGGCTGCCAAGCAGTACATCAAGCTCGTTCGCAACGAAGCTTACTGGGACGCCGACAACGCCGCCAAGATCGATGGCGTTATGATGCTTGAAGTCGCCGACGAGACCCTCGTTTCGGCCCTTTCGACCGGCGAGATTGACTTTGGCCAGCCCGCGGCCAGCGTTGACAACGTCGACGCCATCAACGCGATGGACAACGTCAGCCTTGACAGCTACCTCGGCAACGGCTACACCTTCATGTGCTTCAACTGCACACTGCCGAAACTGGCCGACGTCCGCGTGCGCCAGGCTCTGCTGTATGCTCTGGACCGCGAGTCCTTCATTCTTGCTCAGTATGGCTCCACCGACATCGCCCGCGTCGGCCTGGCTCCGTTGAGCCCGACTTCCTGGGCGTTCCCCGATGAGAGCGAACTGAACGCTTATTCCTATGACCTCGACAAAGCCGCCGAGCT
>CAYZIL010000025.1:4853-37311 GCA_964478515.1 uncultured Faecalibacterium sp.
ATCTACACCATGGGCTTCTCCCTTTCTGTTGACCCCGACCCGACCGGCGCTCTGTTTGACGCCGACGCCTATGTCGAGGGCGGCTTCAACGCCTCCGGCTTCCGCGATGCCCGTTCTCAGGAACTCATCGCCGAGGGCCGCAAAACATTCGACACCGAAGAGCGCGCCGCCATCTACAAAGAGTGGGCCGCCCTTCAGAACGAGCTCGTACCGACCGTTGTTATCGCTTACAGAAGCGAAATTTGGGGCATCAACAACCGCGTACACGGCATGGACCTTGACACTTATACCGACTGGGTCGTCTGCTTGCGCAACATCACTTTGGATGCCTAACTGATTTAATTACCAAACCAATGCAAATGAACAAAATGCCCGATGCAAATTGTCGGGCATTTTGTTCATAACAAAAGTTCGTTAATCGGAAAACAATCTGCCGGCTAATATGGCGGTTGAATTATATAATAAAGATGTAAAATAATCCACGAGGTAAGACGACGCTATGAAAAACTATGTCATAAGGCGTTTGCTGCAGATAATCCCCGTCTTTCTCGGCATCCTGTTCATCCTGTTTTTTATTTTAGACAAGGCTCCCGGCGGCGCCGTGAGCAACTTGATGAACCCGAGAATGACCCCGGAACTGAAAGCGGCGCTGGAGGCGAAACTCGACCCCGACTTGCCGTTCTACACCAAGTTCTTTAACTGGATCGGCCAGGCGCTGCAAGGCAATTTCGGTTACTCTACCAAGCACTATAAACCGGTAATGGAAGTTATTGGCGGTAATATTGGGCCTACGCTGGCGCTGTCCCTGATTGCGCTGGTGCTTTCAATGGCCATTGGCATACCAATAGGTATTATTAGCGCCACCAAACAGTATTCGGTGGCTGACGGCATTTTCACGATTCTGGCACTGGTGGGGTTGAGCTTGCCTACCTTCTTTTTCGGGCTCATTCTAATTAAAGTGTTCAGTGTCGATCTCAACTGGTTCCCGATATTCGGCCTGCAAAACCCGCTGTATATGCCGGGCAACTTTTTGAAAATATTCGATTACGCCTGGCATCTGGTTTTGCCTTCCATAGTGTTGGGCTGCGCCGAGGCGGCGACTTTTATGCGCTACACCCGCTCTAGCATGCTGGAGGTAATTCGCAGCGACTATATTCGCACGGCGCGCGCCAAAGGTCTGCGGGAAAAGGTTGTTATTTACCGCCACGCTTTCCGCAACGCAATGATACCAATAATCACGCTGCTCGGTTTTTCCATCCCCGGACTTATTTCCGGCGCGGTCATGACAGAAAATATTTTCTCTCTGCCCGGCGTCGGCAAACTCAGTGTTGAGGCGGTGGAAACTCGAAACTATCCGCTTATTCTCGGTATCAACGCTATTTTGACTGTTGTAACCCTGCTCGCGACGCTGATTGCCGACTTGCTCTACGCCGTTGCAGACCCGCGCATAAAATACGAATGAAAGGTGACAGATTATGAAAGAAGCTGTTAAGAAAACCAAAGATCTGCGCCGCCATTCGTATTGGGGGCAGGTCTTTCACCGTTTGAGCCAAAACAAGTTGGCGATGGCGAGTCTTATAGTACTCGTTATTATCGTGCTCGCTTGTATCTTTGTTCCGATAATTACCGAAGTCGAAATGTACACCATCAATATGGGCATGCGCCAGCAGGCGCCCAGCGCCCAATATCCGCTGGGTACCGACGACGTCGGCCGCGACCTATTTACCAGGTTGTTCTACGGCGGGCGTATTTCGCTGGGCGTGGCTTTGGCCGTTACGGTGCTTGAATGCATAGTCGGTGTAATTCTCGGCACAATAGCCGGCTACTTCGGCGGCGTCATCGACTCAATAATCATGCGTGTTTCCGAAATGGTCATGTGCTTCCCATTTTTGATGATCTGCATCACATTGCAGGCCGTTTTTGGCAACAGTATTTCGACTCTTATTATTGTGCTCGTTGCGCTGTCGTGGCCGAGTATAGCAAGAATTGTGCGCGGCCAGATTCTAACTCTGCGCGAAACCGAGTACATGGAGGCCTGCCGGGCGCTGGGCATCAGCGACTTCAGGCAGATGTTCCGTCACCTGCTGCCCAACGTGCTCGCCTACGTTATAGTTTACGGCACACTGGGTATGGCGTCGGTCATTTTGACCGAGACCTCGCTTTCGTTCCTGGGCCTTGGCGTTTCGCCCCCCACCCCGACGTGGGGCAACATGATTCAGGCCGCCCGCGACCTTATAGTTTTGCAGGATAAGTGGTGGTACTGGATTCCGCCCGGAGTCTGTATCTTCCTGTCCGTTATGTGCTTTAACCTTTTGGGCGACGGTTTGCGCGACGCAATCGACCCCAAACTGCAGAAATAGGCGGGTGAATGAATATGAGTAACAAACTACTTGATGTAAAGAACCTAAAGACCTATTTCCACAGTGAGCGCGGTACCGTCAAGGCTGTCGACGACGTCAGTTTCTATGTAAACGAGGGCGAAACGCTCGGTATAGTCGGCGAGTCCGGCTGCGGCAAGAGCGTAAGCTGCATGTCTATTGCCCGCCTTGTAGAGACGCCTCCGGGAAAATACGAGGGCGGCGAAATTCTCTTTGACGGTCAGGATATGCTGAAAATATCCGAGGCCGAAATTCGCGAAATCCGCGGCAACGACATCTCCTATATATTTCAGGAGCCCATGACCTCGCTAAACCCGGTGTTCCGCATTGGCGACCAGATATCCGAAGTGCTGACACTGCACAGCAATATGAGCAAGCAAGAGGCCAAGGAACAAGCCGTAAAGATGCTCGATTTGGTGCGCATTCCTAACCCGGAACGCGTCGCAAACGACTACCCCTTCTCGCTTTCCGGCGGCATGCGCCAGCGCGCCATGATAGCCATGGCGCTTGCCTGCTCACCCAAACTGCTCGTCGCGGACGAGCCCACCACGGCGCTCGACGTCACTATACAAGCGCAGGTGCTGGACTTGATGAACGACCTTAAGCAGAAGGTAAATACCGCAATTATCTTTATCACCCACGACCTCGGCGTTATTGCCGAAATGAGCGACCGCGTAATGGTCATGTACGCCGGCAAGGCTGTTGAAGTCGCCGATACCGCGGACATTTTCAAACGCCCGAGCCACCCCTACACGGTCGGCTTGATAAATTCCCGTCCCGACATGGGTACTACAGCCAACCGGCTGCACGTTATTCCCGGCGGCGTGCCGGACCTTATTGACGTGCCGTCCGGCTGCCCGTTCCACCCGCGCTGCGAGCACTGCACTGAAAAATGCAAGCAGGTGATGCCGCCGGAAGTTGACCTGGGCGGCAACCACAAAGTATGCTGCTGGAGGTATGAAAAATGAGTGAAAACAAAACAGAAAACCTCATAGAAGTGCGCAACCTCAAGCAGTATTTCCCCATTAAAAAAGGTGTTCTTCAGCGCACCGCCGGTTATGTAAAGGCGGTCGACGACGTCTCTTTCACCATCAAGCGCGGCAAGGTCATGGGTCTTGTCGGCGAGTCCGGCTGCGGCAAAACCACCACCGGGCGCACCATGCTCAGGCTGCTAAAAGCCACCGACGGCAAGGTGTTTTACGACGGCAAAGACGTGTTTGCCCTTTCCCGCAAAGAAATGAACCACATGCGCACCGAAATGCAAATAATCTTCCAGGACCCGTACAGCTCGCTCAACCCCCGTCTGCCTGTCTACGAGATTGTGGGCGAGGCCATGCGCCAGCACAAGATTGTCAGCAGCAACAGCGAGATGATTGACAAAGCTGTCGAGGTTATTGGCAAATGCGGTTTGTTCCCGGAGCAGGCAATGCGTTACCCGCACCAGTTCTCCGGCGGTCAGCGCCAGCGCATCTGTATTGCCCGCGCACTGGCGGTTGAACCCGAGTTTATCGTCTGCGACGAGGCCGTCTCGGCTCTTGACGTCTCAATTCAGTCGCAGATAATCAACCTGCTCAAAGACCTGCAGGAAGACATGAAGCTGACCTATCTTTTCATTTCGCACGACTTGTCCGTCGTCAAGTTTATCAGCGACGACGTCGGCGTCATGTATCTCGGCCAGCTGGTGGAAACGGGCTCGAAGCAGGACATTTTCGACAATCCCTGCCACCCGTATACCGAAGCGCTGCTGTCGGCGGCTCCCTCCTTTGACCCGGAGCACCGCAACAACAAAAAGCGCATTCTGCTCGAGGGAGATATTCCCTCTCCCGCAAACCCACCCAGTGGCTGCCGTTTCCATACCCGCTGCAAATTCTGCAAAGACATCTGCAAAGAGGTCGTGCCCGAACGCACCGAGGTCAGCCCCGGCCATTTTGTCCAGTGCCACAAAGCAAGCGGCAAAATCTAACAGCCGCCCGGCGGAGAAACCAGAATGTTTTTTAATTTCAACAGACGAGTCGACGAAGACCTTGAGCGCATCCGCAAGGCAAATCTGCCGCCCGAACAGGCGGCGGCTGAGGCTGAGGCCGAAGCGGCACAAAAGAAAAAGCGCGCCGCTGAGCCAAAGGTCGGCTTTCGGGACATTTTCGCCATGTACCTTGCGGTCATGAGCATTGTCATGCCCTACGCACTCATTTTTATCGGCGTACTGGTTGCCGTAGTTGTGCTGATATTTCTGCTGTAACGCATTTATCTTTAGCGCAGAAAAAATAAACGGCTGTCGCCCGGTTAACACCGGTGGCAGCCGTTTTGTCGTCCTTAAACCTGTTTTGTGAGCGCCAAATGTGTATTGACGGAGCACTTGCGCGCAGCTTAACGCCGTAGCGCCCGCCCTGGCGAACTATTTCCGGCTCCTGCAATTTCAGCTCGTCTATGCCCGGCATGACAATGCCGTACCCCGTCGCCTGCGCTTGCTGCAGCGCCCCCTCAATTTTCGAAAAGCGCTTTTTCGTCTCGCACAGCTCGGCTATGCAGCGCATCAGCGAGCTTTCGTCCGCTACGCACAGACCGGTGCGTTCGGACAGCACTTTGTAGAAGAGGTCAGGCTGCAGCTCCAGTTCTATGTGGACGCTGCCGCTGCCGAGGTCGGTAAGCTTTCTTCTTACGGTGCTGACATACTCGCAATTTTCTAGCAGGGGAAGGTTTTCGCCAATGTCGCTCATCTTTCCCACCGCGCCGGCAAATTCGCTTACAGCGGAAAATAGGGCGTTTTGCAGCCAATGCCCGCTTTCCAGCGACGAGACCCAGCCGGGCATTGAAATGCGTATTTCCTTTATCGGGAATTGCGAGGCGACGGCGCCTAGTATTTGCGTCAGCTCGTTTTCGCCGAGCTCAAGACAATTGACGGCAATAACCGGCACGCGGTACTCACCCTGCAATTTTTCGGCCAGCGCCTTACTTTCGGCACTGTGCGGCCGCGCGCAGTTGAGCAGTACCGCAAAGGGCTTGCCGAGCTCCCGCAGCTCACTTACCACGCGCTGCTCGGCGGGCACATAGTCTTCGCGGGCTATATCTGCTATGCTGCCGTCGGTCGTTACGACAATGCCAATGGTCGAATGCTCCGCTATTACCTTGCGCGTGCCGGTCTCGGCGGCAAGTTCAAAGGGCACCGGCTCGTCGAACCAGGGCGAAACTATCATCCGCGGCTGCTGTTCTTCAATATACCCCAGCGCGCCGGGGACTATATATCCGACGCAGTCAATAAGCCGCACCCGCATTGTGGTCTTGTCGGGCAGCTCTATTCTGACAGCCTGCTCGGGCACAAATTTCGGCTCTGTCGTCATAATAGTGCGTCCGTCGCTCGACTGCGGCAGCTCGTCGACAGCGCGGTCGTACAGTGCGCCCTTTTCTATGTTCGGCAGCACCGCCAGGTCCATAAACTTTTGAATAAAGGTCGATTTTCCCGTCCGCACCGGACCGACGACGCCGATATAAATGTCACCGCCGGTGCGCTCCGCTATGCTGGTATAGATTTGTTGTGCGCTGTTCATTACATTGCCCCCTTTCAGTCAAGTATAGGTATAAGCAGCGCGCGCCGCTCGGTAATGGTCTGGGTTTCCAGTGCGTTGGCGGCAACTATTGCGTTCGGTGCGGTCTCGTAGTGTTTGGCAATTTCCCAAACCGTCTCCCCGCCGTCGGCATAGTATACTATCATTGCGGCGTCGGGGCGCACTTTCACCTTTTCGGGTTCGCTGGCGGCGCTGACTACGGGCTCAACGGCCTGCGTGCCGACGCTTGCCCTGGTAAGCGTTCCGCTTATCTTCACTGTCAGCACACCGGCTGCGGCAGTGGCGCTCAGCTGGTTGAGACCCGCCTCAAGCTCCTCAAACCCCGCTTGCGTCTGCAGCGCGCCGAGCGCAAATTCTGCCGGCGTTTCGGTAGCGCTCAGCTCGCCGTCGCTGCTGTAAAATGCGACCAGGGTTGCGCGCAATATCGCCACCCCGTTTTCTGCCGCGCAAGTACTGTTGGCCAAAATGCAGCCGAGGCAGGTGCCGGACTCGGCCGCGAAGCTGCCTTCCGCTTGAAACTCGGCCGTGCTTTGGCCCGCCTGCGCCGCCACTGCCATCGCCGCCGTGGCGGCGGTGCACTCGCAGCTGGTGGAAAAAACATCGGCCACATACTCGCCGTCACAGGGCATAAATACCGCAACGCACACCACTGCTGCGAGCGTCAGCGCCGCGGCGTTGGGCTCATCCGCGTCCTGCTGCAAAGAGAGCGACTGGACCTGCGCTTGAGTAACGAGTCGGGCTCCCTCCACCTCGCCCAGAGCCGCGTCTATCCTTTCGTCAAACGGTATGCTGAAAGTATACTCGCGCATATTTTCGCCGTGCGCCGCCAGCACGCGTACCGCCGCAACGCCGCTGACGCTTATGCCGTCTGCCTGCGCGGCGGCATTGCTGACGCTGAGCATCGCCTCGGTGTGCAAAATGCTCAGCTCGCCCTCACCCTCCAGCGCCAACAGGTCCTCCAGCGTAAACTGCCGCTCCTCGCGCGCGGCAAGCCGCAAGCCGGTAAAGCTCCGCCGCAGCTGTTTGGCGCCGTCTGAGTCTATGTTGCTGATGTACTCCTCGTCGCCGAAGCTCCACACTGTCGCTGTCAGTGAAAATGTGCCGCGCATCTCCAGCTTGCGGTTGCTGACGGCGCGGCAGTTGAGATACTGCTTTTTCATCCGCGCCGAAATTAAATACAGTCCGTCGGTCTCTCCCGCCAGCTCCAGCGAGCGGGAAAAGGGCAGCCGGTACTGGACACTGTGCGGTCTGTCGCCGCCGTCGCTCAAATAGACGACGTCGCACTGCACATACCCCTCCACCGTCGCACGCGCTCCGGCGGCAATCTTTTGCATTATTACCGGCTGCACAATACAGCGCAGAATGCGCTGTATCTCAGGCTGATAGTCGGGAACGATAAATTCGCCCTGCACCGTCTGCTCGAGTGCACCGTCGTACACGCACCTGCACGTCTGAACACGCCCGAATTCCACCTCAAATGCCAATTAACTCACTCCTTAGAATTTTCTAAGTAATATTATTCCGTAGCTGCCATAAAAAGACCGGCAGCGCGTCGAGCGCTGCCGGTCACAATGCTGTTTTTTCCGTCAATCTGTATTTTTTACACGAAATATCACTCTGAGTATACTGCTAAGAAACTTCGGACTCTTCAAAACCACAACCTGCACTGCGCAAACCTCCTTAAATCACATCCGGGTATATATGACCGCTGCCGCACAGCCTGCCGCAAGCGCCAACACCGCAAACCAGGGCAGCAGCAGCGACAAAACTAAACCTGCCGCCGCAGCCGTGCATATTGAGCCTACTTTTTCTCTGGCAGTGCGGCGCATGGCGCTCTCCCTTCCCGGTGCTGGTGTATATTACGCTGAATTTACCAAAAATGTGCAGACCAATTTTTAAAAAATAAAAGTAACAGCCGGTGCTGTTCGCACCGGCTGTGATTATTTAATATTGGTTCTTTTCGCGCTCGCGCGCCGCCGTATACAGCTGGCAGTAGCTCTCGTAGCGCGGCGCGGTTATTTCTCCCGACGCCACCGCCGCGCGCACCGCACAGCCGCTTTCTTTTATGTGCGCGCAGTCGGCAAAGCGGCAGCGCTCGCGCCAGGGATAAAAATCGGTAAAGCAGCGCTGCAGTTCGGCCGTCGGTATCTGTTCGCCCGCGTCGACGTCCATACTGGAAAAGCCCGGGGTATCGACGACATAACCGCCGCCGAAATCAAAAAGCTCTACTTCCCGCGTTGTGTGCCGGCCGCGGCCGAGCGCTTTGCTGGTCTCGCCGGTCTTCTGGCTCAGACCCGGCACAAGGGCGTTGAGCAGCGTCGACTTGCCGACCCCGGAATTACCCATAAAAACCGAAATGCCGCCGCTGAGACGATTTTTGAGCTCCTGCAGGCCGTTTGCGTTGCCGAGTGTGCACTCAAAAAGCTCGAAGCCGGCCTGCCGGTAGACCGACGCCAGCGCATCGGCAGCGGCGAGGTCGGTCTTGGTCAGCACTATTGACACCGCCGCCCCTTTGGCTGCGCACAGCGCCGTCAAGCGGTCAATAACCAACTGGTTTGGCGTCGGGTCGGTCGCCGACACAACAATATAAACTCTGTCGACGTTGGCGACGTTGGGGCGCAGAAAAAAATTGCGGCGCTCGTGTATTTCGCTAATCAAATTTGTGTCAGCGCGCTCCACTTCTACCGAGTCACCCGGCAGCGGCGACAACCGACGCTTGCGAAATATTCCCTTGGCTTTGCACTCTAAAACGGCATCGGCGGTCTTTACGTAGTAAAAGCCGCCGATACCTTTTAATATTATTCCCTTTTCCGATCCGTCACCCATCAGGGCGTGCCCGGCACCGGCTCCGCCGGAGTTGCCGGCAGAATTGAGCTAACGTCCACCGTCGCCGCGCCGTTGGCGAAGTTCGTGGCAATGCTGGTGCTGGCTGTCGCCGTCTCACCGACACTGTTGGCGGGCGAGGTTACAGTTACAGAAACCGTCACGTCGCCGCTGCCGCTCGCAGTCAGCGGCCCGTCTGTCGCCGTAGCGCCGTTGCAGTTAATTACATACGAGTATCCCGCCGGACAACCCGAAACCGAAATTATCAGCGTCTTGGGCTGCGGTCCCTGGCTGACAACCAGGCTTATTGCGGTGCCCTGTCCTACGACAGTGTTCGGGGCAATGCTCTGGCTCATGACTATGCCCGCGGCGACCGTGTCGCTGTAGGACTGTGATACGCCGCCGAGCACAAGGCCGTTAACAGTTATTGTCGTTTTGGCGTTGAGCAGCGACATGCCCGTAAGCGTCGGCACATAGTAGGAAAGGCCGCTGGACGGGGTGCGCACATATATTGTGACTACCGACCATGCCGGCAGCACTTCTCCGGCCACAGGGTCGGTGCGAATAACGTGGTTCTCCTCGACCGCCGTGCTCTCTTCCGATTCAATAAGCACGACGAGGTTGTAATTGTCCATTTCCTCAAACACTTCGGTGTAGGAGAAATCGACAACATCCGGCATGGTGATATACTCGACTCCCAAGCTCACGTAGAGATAGACCGTCGAATTGTCCTTGACCGTTTTCGGCGGCAGCGGGTCCTGGTCGAATATCACGCCGGCTTCGTATTCGGAATTATATTCCTCAACTATCTGGAAATCGTAATTGTAATCGGAATTGGCCTTGACGTCCGCCCACTGCTGCTCAATAAAGTTGGGCAAATCGGTGTCGGCCTGGCGGTTGAATATCGACTTGTCGCCGTAAGCAAAGGTCATGTAAATAAGGATGGCCGCGCCCAGCACACACGCGAAGGTGACGCCGATAAGCACCGGGATACCCCAGTTGCGGCGTTTGGGCGGCGCCGAGTAATCCTCGGCTTGCAGTTTTTCGACTGTATCAAAATATTTTGTGGGATTCTCGTTGTTCATATACTTGTACTCAAACCTTATACTGGGATTTTTTTTGAACTCGTCTATACTGCGCAGCATTTCGGACGCCGACTGGTAGCGGCGCGCCGGGTCTTTAGCCATGGCCTTAAGAGTTATTTCCTCAAGACCTTCCGGTATGGACGGGTCAATTGAGCGCGGCGGCACGGCGGTGTCGGATATCTGCTTGAGCGCCACCGAAACGGCACTGTCCGAGTCGAACGGCAGCCGGCCGGTGAGCATTTCGTAAAGCATTACGCCCAGGCTGTAAATGTCCGACTTTGCGTCGGTATCCTCTCCCTGCGCCTGCTCGGGGCTGATGTAATGTACCGAGCCGATTGCTCTGTCGGTGATAGTGCGTGTCTGGCTGCGCGCAAAGCGGGCAATGCCGAAGTCCATCACCTTTATTGTGCCATCCCGCAGCAGCATTATGTTCTGCGGCTTGATATCACGATGAATTATACCACGATCGTGCGCGTGTTGCAAGGCGCGCAGCACCTGAGTGGTGAAATACAGCGCGTCCTTCCAGGGCAGCTTTCCCTTGTCGTCAAGGTACTGCATAAGCGTTATGCCGTCAATGTATTCCATAACGATATACTGCACCGTGTCGGAAAAATTGACGTCGAACACCTTGACGATATTGGGATGCGAGAGCAGCGAAATAGCCTTGGACTCGTTTTTGAAGCGGCGCACCAGCTCCTCGTTGTCCATAAACTCGTCGCGCAGCACCTTTACCGCTACCGTCGTGTCGTCGGTGACGTCCTTGGCCCTGTAGACATTGGCCATTCCGCCGGAGCCGATGAGCTCAAGTATCTCGTAGCGGCCGTCAAGCTTCTTTCCTATAAGATTTTTCATTTTCTGCCTCCGGTCATTCGGCGCGGGCCAGCACAACTGTTATGTTGTCTGCTCCGCCGTTGAGCTTGGCAAGCTCAATGAGTTTATTCGGTATATCAAAAAAATGCTCGGTTTTAACAGTGTCGCGTATCGTGCGTTCGTCGACCATGTCGGTCAGACCGTCGGAACACACCAGCAGCGTATCTCCCCTGTAGAGCTTGAGCACATTATAATCGACCACTGGGTCGCGCTCTATGCCAAGAGCGCTGGTGATAATATTTTTGCTCGGGTGTACCTGCGCTTGCTCGGCGGTAATAGAGCCGTTGTCAACCAGCTCTTGAACCATTGAGTGATCCTTGGTTATCTGCTTTATTGCGCCGCGGCGCGAAATGAGATAGGCGCGGCTGTCGCCGGCGTGGACTATGTGCGCGCAGTTGTTGCGAATTGCAACGGCCACAACCGTCGTTCCCATGGCGACCTTGACCTGGGCCTTTTCTCCCGCTTGACATATAAGCTCGTTGCACTGCTGCAAGCCGCTGAGCAGCTTCGCGCGCAGCTCGGCCTCGCCGTCGCAGTCGGCAAGTCCGCCGATGAACTCTTTTTCCAAATGTTCAGTGGCGATTCTGCTCGCCTCACCGCCAAAAGACATGCCGCCCATGCCGTCGCACATAACGAGCCAGTAGGTGCGCTCGTCCGCGCGCCCGGCGCGAAAATTGTCCTGGTTCTCACTGCGGCAAAGCCCGATATCGGTAGCGCCGGCAATATTCAATTCTCGTCACCTCCCGCTATATATCTGTTGCGCAGCTGCCCGCAGGCGGCGTCAATGTCGCTGCCGAGCGTGCGGCGTACCGTGGCAGTAAGACCGCGCTCGGTAAGCAGACGGCAAAATTCGTGTGCCGGCAGTGGTCCGCACTGTTCGAAAGCGCCGCCGCCGTTTACCGGAATAAGGTTGACATGCGCGCGAATACCGGCCAGCAGCTTTACCAGCCTGTCGGCGTCGGCCTCGCCATCGTTCTTGCCGGCGATAACGGCATATTCAAAGGATATGCGCCGTCTGGTGGTCTCGCCGTATCTTTTTGCCGCGGCTATCAGCTGCGGCAGGGGGTATTTTTTGTCTATCGGCATTAGCTCCCTGCGCGTGGCGTCGTCAGTCGCGTGCAGCGATATTGACAGCGTCAACTGCAATTTTCGCTGTGCCAGTTCGTCTATGCGCGGCACTATGCCGCAGGTGGACAGCGACACCGAGCGGTTGCTCAGCGCGTAGCCGTTCTCGTCAGTAACGAGCTCGTAAAAGCGCAGTACGGCGTCAAAATTGTCAAGCGGCTCGCCGGTACCCATAAGCACGACGCTGTCCATGCGCTGCCCTGTCAGCCGCGTCGCCTCGTAGACCTCGCTGAGTATCTCCGCCGCACTCAAGTTGCGCACAAATCCGTATTTGGCAGACGAGCAAAAGCTGCAACCCATCCGGCAGCCGACCTGGCTCGACACACATATGCTCAGCCCGTGGTGATAGCTCATCACTACGCTTTCGACACAGTTGCCGTCGCCAAAACGAAACAGATACTTTACAGTGCCGTCGGCCGAGCGCTGCTCGCGCACCGGCTCAATGGCGGGAATAAACGCGACTGCGGCTAATTTTTCGCGCAGCTCGCGGGAAAAGACAGTCATGTCGGCAAAGCTGCGCGCCTGCTTGCGGTGCAGCCACTCAAACAGCTGTGCGGCGCGGTAAGACGGCTCGCCTATTTCGGCAAAAAGGCGGCGCAGCGACTCAATATCCATCGCCAGTACATCGGCATGACTATCCATATATTTTACCACACTCTTTCAAACAATGCTATATAAAAGCCCTGTTCGCCGCTTTCGTCGGGAAAATGGACGCAACCGCCCGGCAATTCCCGAAAATCCTTACTGCTCGCCAAAAAGCCGGCGGTTATATCTTCGTTTTCCTGTCGGTTTATAGTGCAGGTGCTGTAAACCAGTCTGCCGCCGCGGCGCACATACCTTGCCGACGTCGCAAGTATTGCGCTTTGCAGCCGCGTCAATTCGTCAAGCGAGTCAAAATCGCGGTAGCGCAGCTCGGGCTTTGCGGCGACGACGCCGAGCCCTGAACAGGGCACGTCGCACAGCACGCCGTCAGCCTCGCCGAGATCGGGGTCGTATACCGCGGCGTCGTTGACGCGCACGCGTACCGAGCGCACGCCCTCGCGCTGTGCGGCCGCGCTAATGAGCGACAGGCGCTTCTCGTTCGTGTCCATCGCCAGCACCTCGCCGCTGTCGCCCATCAGTTGGGCGAGCGTCAGCGACTTGCCGCCGGGCGCAGCGCACATGTCGAATATGCGCTGGCCGGCAGTGGCGCCGAGCGCCGCCGCCGCTGTTTGTGACCAGCGGCTTTGCGGGCGCACAAGTCCGGTGGTAAAGGCGACGCCGCGCGGCGAAAAGCCGCTTTTCACTATAAGTGCGCCGTCCGGCTCACAGGGCGCGCACTGCGCGCCCTCGGCGGCCAGCGCCGCAAGCGCCGCGGTGACGTCGGTCCTGAGCGTATTGACGCGCAGGTATTGCCGCGCCGGCACAGACCAGGCGCGAAATATTTCGTCGGCCCTTGCGCCGTATTGCCGGCGCACCAGCGCCGCGAGCGAGTCGCTCAGCGACCAGCGCACGCCGTCCGGTTGGTTTTCCAGGGCGTTTAGGTCGGTTTGCACCGCGCGGCGCAGCACCGCGTTTACCAGTCCCGCCGCCGAGCTTTTGCGAAACTCGCGCGCCAGCGCCACGCTCTCGTCTACCGCCGCTGCTGCCGGCACGGAGTCGAGCCACAGCGCCTGGTAAAGTCCGCTGCGCAGTATGGCGCGCACCTCCGCGTCCAGCTTGCCGATCGGCTTTTTTAAGCAGCCGTCCAAAATATAATCCAGTGTGCGGCGACGGCTGAGCGTGCCGTACACTATTACTGTGCAAAATGCCGTGTCGCGCGCGCTGAGCGCCGCCGGCAGCTTTTTCAGCACTAAATTTGAATACCCTCCGGCGTCAACGGCGCACAGCGCGCTGACGGCGGCGTGTCTTGCCGGGTCCCTCAATTTCTTCTGCGGCCGAAAACCATCAACAGCCGCAGCAGGCTCATAATTGACGTCAGCAGCGCCGCTACATAGGTCATTGCGGCGGCGGAAAGCACCTTGCGCGCGCCGACTTGCTCGTCACCGACGAGCATGCCGCTGCCGCACAGCACCTCCATGGCGCGGCTCGAGGCGTTAAATTCGACCGGCAGCGTCACCAGCTGGAAGAGAACCGTCAGGCTGAAAAGAATTATGCCGGCGATTACCAGCGGGTAAAACTGCATAAAGTAACCAATCAACAGCATCGGCCACGACAGCGTGGCGCCGAAATTGCATACCGGTACCAGCGCGCTGCGGATTTTTATTGGGGCATAGGACTCGGCATACTGCAGCGCATGACCGGCCTCGTGCGCCGCAACGCCTATTGCCGCCACCGAGGTGTTGGCGTAGGTAGACTGCGAAAGGTTAATCACATCGTTTCTCGGGTCGTAATTGTCGGTAAGTTCACCGGCAACCGGTCTTACTTCGACCGACTGCAGACCGTTGGCGTCAAGAATAGCGCGCGCGGCCGACTCGCCGGTCAGTCCGTGCGTCGAAAAGACCTGCGCATATTTCGCGTAGGTGGTCTTTACCTTTATCTGTGCCCACAGCGCAATTATTATTGCTGGCAGCATAAACAGCAGATAAGAAAAATCCATGTAATAGAAATTGTTCGCGTACAAAATGTTCATCACAAAATATCTCCTTTTTGCAGTCTTGCGCCGGCCGCCCATTGCGTGCCGGTCATGCGGCGGCTGTTTTCCGGCTGCACTTCAAGTAATTGCAGCGCGCCCTCGCCGCAAGCAACCGTCAGCGGGTGCAAAGCGAGAATCTCTCCAGCGCGGCCGTTTTGCGGCGTCTTCAGCGTGCGGTATGTCTTTACGCGGCGGCCGCCGCTCGCAAAGCAGGCGACCGGCCACGTTTCAAACGCGCGCACCCGGTCGTGTATTTTCGCGGCGCTTTGCGTAAAGTCAAAGTCGCCCTCGTCCTTTTTTATGCTCGGTGCCCAGCTCGCCGCCGCGCCGTCCTGCGGCGTCGGCACCGCGGTGCCGGCCTCAAGCGCGTCGAGCGTCTCGAGTATAAGCTGCGCGCCAATCTCGCCCACTTTGGCAAACACCGCCGCGCAGCCGTCATTTTCGTCAATCGAAAAGCGGCGCTGCATTAGGATGTCGCCGGTATCAAGGCCCTCGTCCATCAGCATGGTGGTGACGCCGCTCTCGCCGCAGCCGTCGAGCAGCACGCGCTGTATCGGCGCCGCGCCGCGGTAGCGCGGCAGCAAAGAGGCGTGAATGTTGACGCAGCCGAGTCTCGGCAGCGCCAGCACCTGGGGCGGCAGCAGCTTACCGTAAGCCATCACCACAAAAACGTCCGCTTGGCAAGCGGCCAAGCTCTCGACCGCGGCCGGGTCGCGCAGGGTCTGCGGCTGAAACACCCGGGTATTTTGCATTGCAGCGCAGCACTGTTTTATTGCCGGCGCCGTCAGCGTGTGTTTTCTGCCCACCGGCTTGTCTGTTTGACAAACGGCGCACACCACTTCATGCCGCTGCTGCAGCGCCGTGAATGCCGGCACGGCTATTTCCGGCGTGCCCATGAAAACTATTCTCACTCGGCGTCATCTTCCCTTTCAAACTCTTCCTCGTCGTCATCGTCGCTCATCTCGGTGGCGATGTCGATAAACAGCACGCCGTCAAGATGGTCGCACTCGTGACAGACGGCGCGCGCGGCCATATCCTCGTAGGTATTTTCGAGCGCCGCTCCGTTGCGGTCAAAGGCCTTTACTGTTACTCGCTGCGGCCGCAGCACCAAACCCTGCTCGCCCGGACAGCTCAAACAGCCCTCGGCGCGCTGAACCTCACCCTGTCGAGCGGTAATTACCGGGTTAATCAGATCGACAAATTTTTCGCCGTCATATATCACTACTGCGCGGCGCAGTATGCCGACTTGCGGCGCGGCAAGGCCCAGGCCGTCGGCGGCCTTCACCGTCTCGAACATATCCTCAATAAGCGCGCCGGTGCGCGGCCCGAAGTCGGTAACCGGGCGGCTTTTCTTCCGCAGCAGCGGATCTTCCTTTGTTATTATGTCGCGAAGTGCCATTTTTTTATTCTCCTAACTGTCAGCATCCGCCGCAAAATCTGCAAATATCCGAATTTCGCGGGAAGGTTTTCGTTTTTGGTAGTCCGCCATTGCCCGGCGCAGCAAATCGCGAAAGCGGCGGTCGCCGCGGCATTTTACGGTTATGCGCCAGCGATACATGCCGCCCACAAGCGCCACGCGCAGCGGCGCCGGTCCCAGCAGCCGCAGCGGCACGTCGGCAAAATCATTTTGCGCGGCGACGCTTATGCACTCGGCAAACGCCGCCGCTGCCGCCGACACACTCGGCTCGTCCGGCCCGACAAATCCGACCAGACACAGCGCGCAGAACGGCGGGTAGAGGTTCGCGCGTCGCAGCGCTATTTCGTCGCGGTAAAATGAGCGGTAATCCTGTCTTTTCGCGTAGGAAATTACGGGGTTAGTCGGGTCAAGCGTCTGTATTACCGCCTCGCCGGCGCTGCCGCGGCCGCTGCGGCCGACAACCTGCGTCAACATGGCGAAGGTGCGCTCGTAAGCGCGGTAACTGGGTAAAAACAGCAGTGAGTCTATGCCCAGCACGCCGACTAGCGTCACGTTCTTGAAATCTAGTCCCTTGGCTATCATCTGCGTGCCGACGAGAATGTCGTAGTCGCCACGGGCAAAGTCGAAAAGACAGCGCTCATAGGAATCTTTGCGGCTGACGGCGTCGGCGTCCATGCGCAACACCCGCGCCGTGGGAAAAAGCTCGCTTAATTCTTCCTCTATACGCTGTGTACCGACCCCGCGGTGGCGCAGTTCGCCGCCGCACTGGGCGCAAGCAGCGCCGGCGTCAAGGGTGGCGCCGCAGTAGTGACAAATGTATGCGCCGCTGCGGTGCAGCACCATAGGCACGTCGCAGTTTTTGCACTTTAGAACAGTGCCGCAGTCCTCGCAGATAGACACCGTGCGGTAGCCGCGACGGTTGAGCAGCAAAATGGTCTGCTCGCGGTCCTGAAGCCGCTGCGCCATCTGTCGGTAGAGATAGTCGCTGAGCGTGTGCGTGTTGCCGTCGGCAAGTTCTGTGCGCATGTCCACTACATGCACCGCCGGCAGCGGCACGTCGTTGTAGCGCTGTTCTACCTCGACGAGTCCGTATGTGCCGCTTTCGGCGCGGTAATAGCTTTCGACTGCCGGCGTTGCCGACGCGAGCAGCACGTGCGCGCCGCAGCGCGCCGCCCGGTGTCGGGCCACGGCAACCGCGTTGTAGCGCGGGCTGTGCTCGGAGCAATAGCTCTGCTCTTGCTCCTCGTCGACAATTATCAGGCCCAGGTCCCGTACCGGCGCAAAAACCGCCGAGCGCGTGCCGGCAATGATGTCGCACTCGCCGCTGCGCGCCGCCAGCCATTGCAGCTGTCTTTCAGAGTCGGACAGAGAGCTGTGAATAACGCCTACGCGCTCGCCGAATATCTCCTTAAGGCGGTAAATAGTCTGGGTAGCTATTGTTATTTCGGGCACAAGAACAATAACTCCGCGCCCCTGCGCGAGCGCGCGCTCAATAAGCTTTATGTATATCATCGTCTTGCCGCTGCCGGTGACGCCGCGCAGCAGCGTCGTTTTCTTGCCGGCGGCAATGTTGTTTTCAATTTGTTCGAACGCGCGCTGCTGCGGCTGTGTCAGCTCAAATTCGGCGGCGGGTTCGTAGCGGCGGTAGAGCGCCGCGTCGCGCTTGCGCTCGCTTTTGCGCAGCGCGCCGTTATTAACCATCCGCGCCGCCGTCTCACGCGAAAGTCCCGTGCGGCCGCGCAGCTGTTCGAATGTCAGCTCGTCGCCGCCGAGCGCGGCAACTATCTGCTGCTGACGTGCCGTCGCTTTCTGCGGCGTTTCTCCGGCACTGTACACCGTTTCCAGGTGGCCGGCTGCCAATTCCGCCAGCCGCCAGCCGCCGTCGTCAGCGCGCGCTACCGCGCGGCTGGACTTCGGCAAAATAGTGCGGATAGCGTCGAAATAGGTGCAGAAGGTCTGCTCTTTGAGCAGCCTTATCAGGTCGACGGCGTCGCTGTCGAGCGCCGGCTCGTCCTCGGCCGCCAGCAGCTCTTTTGCGGCGTCCATCACCGCGCCGACGCCCATAATAATGCCGACGCGCGCGGCGCCGCGTCCGAAAGGAACGACGACCCGCGCGCCAATTACCGCCTTTTGTTTAAGCTGCGGCGGCACGGCATAGTCGTAAAGCCGGTCAAAGCTCGGCGCGGCATTGTCAACCGCCACCTGCACGCCTGCCGCTGTTTTTTCTGTTTCCGGCACTTTACAGCCGCGGCAGCATAACGCGCAGCTTGCCGGCGGCAAACTCGTCTATTGCCTCGGTCACCGGCTTCTCTGTCAGCGTTATTTCGCGCTCACCGTTCATGCGCGCCAAATCGCGCGAGCGCTTGGCGACTGCCACCACCAGCGCGTACACACTGTCGGTATCAGTCATCAGCTTCGACATACTGGGGTTTATCATACTTTTATTCTCCTTTGTCCTGCTGCCAGGATTCTATCTTCTTTTCAACCTCGTCTACGCATTTTGCAAGGTCGTCGTTTTCAATTACTTCGTCGTAAAAGCCGGTGCGGGTAATCTCATAGTCGGCTATTTTCAACCGGTTTTGCACTTCCTGCTCGCACTCGGTGCCGCGCGCGCGCAGCCGGCGCTCCAGTTCCTGCCGCGACGGGGGCATAATGAAAATCAGCAGTGCGCCGGGATAAATTGCCTTTACTGACTCGCCGCCGCGCACGTCTATTACCAGCACGACGGTCTTTTTTTCGGCAAGGCGCTGCTCTATTTCGTCCATCGGCGTGCCGTAAAGGTTTCCGGCATATTCGGTGTATTCAAGCATTCGTCCCTTTTGCAGCCGCGCGCGAAATTCGTCCTCGCTTATGTAGTAGTAGTCGACTCCCTCGTGTTCTCCCTCGCGCATTGCGCGCGTCGTGCAGGAGACTGAAAGCTCCACTCCGGGGCGGCGTTTTATCAGCTGCGTGACCACTGTGTCCTTGCCGCAGCCCGAAGGGCCGGAGACGACTACCAGATATCGCTCATCTATCATTGCTCAGCGTTTACCTCTTCGTTTATCCTTGCTTGCAGTCTGTCTGAGGGCAGCGACGAGAGAATCAGGTGCCCCGAGTCCGCAACCAGTACGGTCTTGGCCGCCCGACCGTAGCAGGCGTCCACCACCAGGCCGCGCTCGCGCGAGGTCTGCACCAGTCGCTTTACCGGCGCTGAGTCGGGACTTACCGCCGCGACTATGCGCTCGGCGTTGACCATGTTTCCGAATCCGACATTGACAAGCTTCATTGTTGCGTACCCGTCACTCTATATTCTGTATCTGTTCGCGTATTTTCTCAATCTGCGACTTCAGTTCCACCACCGTGCGCGTCACGGCAATGTCGTTGGACTTTGAACCGATGGTGTTGGCCTCGCGGTTAAATTCCTGAATAAGAAAGTCCATTTTGCGGCCGACAGGTTCGTTGCTCTTAATAAAGTCGCGCATCTGGCTGATGTGACTGCGCAGACGCACCGTCTCCTCGTCCACCGCGGTGCGGTCGGCATAGAGCGCCGCCTCTTGCAATATCCGCGCGGCGTCAATGTCGGTTGCCGCAAGCACCTCGGCCATTTTGGCGTTGAGCCGCTCGGTGTATTTCTTTACGCGCTCGGTGCTGCCGCGCTCTATTTCGTCAACGCAAGCCTCAATATTTTTCAGACAGTTTTCCACGTCCTCGGCAAGCTTCGCGCCCTCAACCGAGCGCATATGCAAAAAGCCGCCCAGCGCTTTTTCCAGCGCGTCGCTGACGTCGTTCCACAGCGCGTCTTCATCCACATCGGCCTTTTCCACGCTGATGACGTCCGGCAGCCGGACTATACCCAGCGCCGAAACATCGCCGCTGACGCCGAGTTGAGCCGAGACTGAATTTACGACGTCATAATATGCCTGCGCCAGGCCGCTGTTGAGCGTGATATGCTCCTGCTGTGCCTCGCGGTTGACAATATTCACGTTAAGTTCCAGTTTGCCGCGGGTAAGCCGCCCGGCAAGCTCCGCGCGTATGCGCTCCTCTAAATAGGCGAAACTGCGCGGCACGCGCACTGACGGCTCGAAAAAGCGGTGGTTCACGCTCTTTACGTCTACCGATATTTCGCGGCCGTTCAACGTCTCGCAGCAGCGGCCGTAGCCTGTCATGCTTTTTACCATCTGATTACCCCGATCGCTTCTTCACATTATTATTTTATTTTATATTTTATTATATATATTGTCAACTTGTTGAACTCTTTGTTAAGCCGGTTACCGGCAGCCGCCGCAGCCGCCGGCAAGCGCCTGCTCCAGCGCGGAACTCTGTGCACTGCCCATGCGCCGGCGCGAATACCCGCGCAGCTCCTCGCCGCAATCGGCGGCCAAAACGCACCGCGACACACTGCTTGACAGCGACGCCAGCGCCGCGTTGACGCAGACGTCCAACATGTCGGCGTCGGCTGGGTCGTCGTAGTAAGCCCGCCGCAGCAGCACGGCGTCGTCTGCCAGTTCGTAGACGCACCAGCCCGTAACCCTGTTGTCCTCAACACAGACAAAGGCCGGTTTTCCCCGCAGCTCGCGCGGCAGCTGCGCCCGCTGTTGTTCCGTAGCTCTTTTTACCGTAAACATCACTTCATCCCGGCGGCTTTTTTCAGCGACGCCACCTCCTGCTTGGTCAGCTCGCGGTACTTGCCCGGCTGCAGCATACCCAGCTTCAGCGGACCGAGCGCCGTGCGCCGCAGCCGAATGGTCTGCAGTCCCACACTCTCGCACATGCGGCGAATCTCGCGGTTTTTGCCCTCTCGCAGCGTAATTTCCAAAACCGAACGGCCCGGCTCCACGCTCAGCGCGCGCACGTTGGCCGGCGCGGTGAGCGTGCCGTCGTCAAGCTTTACGCCGGTAGCCAGCGCAATAAGCTGTTCCTCGCTCGCCTCGGGGCGGGTAGTTACGCGGTAAAGCTTGGCCACGCGGCGCGACGGGTGGGTCAGCGCGTTGACAAATTCGCCGTCGTTCGTCATTATCAGCAGTCCTTCGGACTCAAGGTCCAACCGCCCCACCGGTACCAACCGCTCGCCGATGTCGGAGACAAGGTCGCTGACACAGCGCCGGCCGCGCTCGTCGGCCAGTGTGGTGACAAACCCGCGCGGCTTGTGCAGCATATAATACAGTTTTTCCGGCTGCTTTTGCAGTGTGAGCGTCATGCCGTCAACCGAGACCGCGTCGCGCTCGTCCATCTTGTCGCCGAGCTTGACCGGGTGCCCGTTTACCTTTACGCGCCCCTCGTTAATAAGCTGCTCCGCGGCGCGGCGCGAACAGTAGCCCTGCTCCGAAAGCAGTTTTTGGATTCTTTTTTCCGCCATATTGTATTGCCTTTCCCGAAATAATGCCGTAACCGGCGGTTACGGCATTATTCATTTTACTTTTTGATTATTCCCGAAATCTTGTCGACCATTTCCGGCATCTGCTGCACAATATTGTCAACCGTCGCCGACGCCGTGTTAATTTGCAGCATTTTCACTCCCGTCGGCGACACAACCATAAAGGCTGTCGGCGTCAGCGTCACGCCGGCGCCCGAGCCGCCGCCGAACAGGTCTTTCGACGCTTTTTCGCCGAAATCCGAGCCGCCGGAGGCGAAGCCCCACGAGACTTTTATGACCGGGATTACGGTGACGTCGTCGCCCACCTTTACCGGTTTTCCCATTACGGCGTTGGTGTCTATAAGTTCCTTAATCTTTTCAAGCGTTGTCGACGCAAGGCCGTTTATCTTGCTGTTGTTGTCCATTGTCGGGCTCCTTTTCAATATATTCGTTTTTGATTTGTAAGAATCTGATAAACAATATCACTGCCGCCAGCAGCAGCGCCGCCGGCCGCGCACTCAGCTCGCCCGAAACCCGCGCTCCCTCTTTTTCGGCGCCGGCAAAATCGGGCACTACGCGAAATTCATCGGCCTGAATGTCAAATATCCGCTGCAGGCGGCCGAATACTGCCCCGGCTGCGGCGTTGGCCGTACCGAAGGCGATGGCCGTAGCGGCAGCGTCCGGTCCGCTCACCGGCAAAAGAACCCGCAGGTGCCTTATTTTAATGCTGCGCAGTATGCGCGCAAGTGCCTCTTTAAGCGGGCGCAGCAACTGTAACCACGCCGCTGTCGGCAGCGCCGAAAAAGTATTTTTCAGCGAGCCCGCGCTCTTGCCGGAGCGTTTTTTGGTCTTCTTTTCTCGTTTGCTCTTCTCGGGCTGCTTTTCGCCGCTTTTCGGCCGCAGCGAAAAGCACGCGTAACGCGCTGCGAAGCGGCTGCCGCCGTCACCAAAGGAAAATTCCGCGCGCAGCGGCACAAACAGCGCCGCGACCAGCAGCGCCACCGCGCCCAGCAAGCAGTAGCCGACTATTTTCAATACCAGCAAAAACACCGCCATACGCACTCCCCCCTTGTCAGATTATTGACCGCGGTGAGTCGGTTCAATCCATTGCCGGCTCTTCCTCAAAACCATGCACCGAAGGCAGCTCCGAAAGCTCGCTCAGGCCGAAACAGCGCAGAAAGTTGTCGGTTGTCGCAAAGCTGACCGGCCGTCCGGGCAAGTCCAGCCGTCCGGCCTCGCAGATAAGGTTTTTTTCCAGCAGCGTGCTTATTGACGACGAGCTGTCGACGCCGCGCACCTGGTCGATAAATGAACGCGATACCGGCTGGTTGTAGGCGACCAGCGCCAACACCTCCATTGCCGCCGTCGACAGCGGCGTATTGCGCCGGTTGTCGAGCATGCGGTTTACGGCGTCGCCGTAGGCCGGTCGGGTGGCCAGCTGATAGCGGTCGCCGTAGCACAAAAGACATATTCCCGCGGCGCGCTCGTCAAGGTCGTCGCGCAGTTCATCCAGCAGCGCCAACACCTGCTTTTTGTCGAGCTCGGCGGCCTCGGCTATCTTGGTCGCCTCTATAGGTTCACCGCTCGCGAACAGTATCGCCTCTACCGCGCCGCGGCTCGATTGTTTATCCATCAGCCAATTTCCTCTCTTTTTCACACAGCACCGCGCCGCCGTCATCGTCAATTTTCACTCTGCCGGCGCGAATAAGTTCCAACAGGCCCAAAAAAGTCGCCACGGCCTCGCTGGTGCTGTGCGAGCCGATAAACATGTCGCGAATACCGCTTATGGTGTGCGCGCGCAGCCCTCGCAGCAGATATATCACCCGCGCCGTAACCGGAACAGAAGCGGTCATAACTTTGTCTATTATGCCCTGCGGGTCGGGTGCGGCACGGCGCGCGCCTTTGAGCGCCGCCGCCTCGCAGGCCGCGGCAAGTTCGCACGCCTCGTGGCGGCGTGTGTAGGTCGGGTCCAGTTCTGCGGTTTGCTGCTCGCGCACGAACAGCAAAAGTCCCTGCTGCATGTCGCGCAGCTTGCGCGCCGCTTGCTTGCACAGCGAATATTCAACCAACTCGCCGGTCAGTTCGCGCTCCAGCTGTTCGCGCTCCTCGCTGCGCGGCAGCAACGCTACGGATTTCAAATATATCAGCCGCGCCGCCATCTCAATAAATTCGGACGCGCTTTCTAATTCCTGCGAGTCCATTTCGCCCAGCGCGGCAAGATACTGGTCAATGAGCTCCATTATTCTGATGTCGTACAGCTTCATCTTGTGCTTGTTTATAAGATAAAGCAGTAGATCCAGCGGCCCTTCAAAATCGGCCGTATGAAAAACGACTTGTTCCATATTATCCTTTTTTGGCCCCGCCCTACAGCGCGGCGGCTAACAAATCTACCCAGCGGGTCAATACGTCCAGCGCGCTGACAACAGCGCCGGTCACCGCGCTTATCGGCCGGTTGAGCACCCCGGTAAATATAAGCACCGCCAGCGCGAGAAAAATGTAGCGCTCGTATTTCATAATGCCAAAATACACTTTTTCGGGCAGAAAAAATGTAAATATCCGTGAGCCGTCCATCGGCGGTATTGGAATTAGGTTGAACACGCACAGCACGACGTTGATGTAGACCATATACATCAGCACTGTCTCGACAAAGCCGAGCACGCCCGAAACATAGCCGACGCTGAAAACAATTGCTTTGTAAAAAACCATTGCCAGTGCCGCCATTACCAGGTTTGAGAGGGGGCCAGCAGCCGCGGTGAGCGCCATGCCGCTTTTGGGGTTGCGGAAATAGCGCGGGTCTATCGGCACCGGGTTGGCCCAGCCAAAGCCCGCTATCAGCAAGCAGAGAGTCCCCATCAGGTTGAAATGCTTGAGCGGGTTGAGTGTCAGCCTACCCGCCCTTTTGGCCGTGGGGTCGCCCAGGCGCAGCGCAACCCAGCCGTGGGCCAATTCGTGTACGGGAATGCTGGTGAACAGCACCAGCACGCGCGCTATTGTAGTTATTACCAACTGTTTATCCATATCGTTATTATATATTTTTTTATAATAAAACACAACCTTGCCGCCGGCGGCGAAAAAAGAAAATAACCTATTGCAATCGCCGACACAATCTGATATTATATTAGTCGTGACTTTTAAGGTAAGGAGGTGCAGAAGATGGCAAAATGTGATATCTGCGGCAAGGGAGTAGTTTTCGGAATTAAAGTTTCCCACTCTCACCGCCGTTCCAACCGCGCTTTTAAGCCGAACGTCAAGCGTGTCAAGGCGATAGTGAATGGCTCCCCGAAGCACATCAACGCCTGCACCCGCTGTCTGCGTTCCGGCAAGGTGACCCGCGCAGTCTGACCAAGCAATAAAAAAACATCCGGCACGACAGTGCCGGGTGTTTTTTTATGCCGTCAGCAGCCCTCAGCGAACTGCCGAAGAAAAACTCCTTCATGAAAGCCGCCTATCCGCGGCGCTCGCGCACAATTATGCGCACCGGCGTGCCCTCCAGCCCAAAGGTCTCGCGCAGCTGGTTTTCAATATAGCGCTGGTAGGAAAAATGAAACAGGTCGGCGCGGTTGACAAAGACCACAAACGTCGGCGGCCGGGTCGTGGGCTGGGTGATGTAGAATATCTTCAGCCGGCGGCCCTTGTCGGTGGGCGGCTGCACGCGCGCCGTGGCGCGCGCGAGAACCGCGTTGAGCATGCCGGTAGTCACACGCATGGCGTTTTGAGTGTCGACGAATTTTATCAGCTCATAAAGGCGGTCTATGCGCTGCCCGTCCTTGGCGGAAATGAAAATTATCGGCGCATAGGCCATAAAGCTGAAGTCGCTCATGTACTGCTTGCGCAGCTTGTCCATGGTCTTGCCGTCTTTTTCGACCAAATCCCACTTGTTTACGGCAATAATGCAGCCCTTGCCCTGCTCGTGGGCATAGCCGGCCACCTTGCTGTCCTGCTCGGTATAGCCGACGCTCGCGTCCACCATAATTACGCAGACGTCGGCGCGGTCGACTGCGGCCAGCGCGCGCACCGCGCTGTAGCGCTCAATGTCGTCGTATATGCGGCCCTTTTTGCGCAGTCCCGCGGTATCTATAAACAGAAAACTGCCGAAGGCATTGTCGACACGGGCGTCAATGGCGTCGCGGGTGGTGCCGGGGACGTCGGATACTATCATGCGCTCCTCGCCGAGAATGCGGTTGATAAGCGTCGACTTGCCGGCGTTGGGTTTACCGATTACCGCGACCTTTACGCGCTCCGCGTCGGCGTCGTTTCCGTCGGGTTCGGGCAGCAGCGCGCAGACGGCGTCCAGCAGGTCGCCGGTGCCGTGTCCGTGAACGGAGGAGACCGCAATCGGGTCGCCCATTCCCAGCGAATAGAATTCGTAAAATTCCGCCGGCAGCTCGCCGACGCTGTCGCACTTGTTGACGCAAAGCACAGCCGGGCGGCCGCTTTTTTGTATCATAGTCGCCACGTCGCGGTCGCTCGCGGTAACTCCGGCGCGCAAGTCGGTGACGAAAATTATCACGTCGGCCATATCAATGGCCAGCGCCGCTTGGTGGCGCATGTGTTTGAGCATCTCGTCGTCGGTCTTGGGCTCAATGCCGCCAGTGTCAATAAGCGTGAAATCCCATTTTTGCCAATTGCACTCGCCGAATATGCGGTCGCGGGTGACACCGGGGGTGTCGTCCACAATCGCCACACGTTGGCCGATAAGTTTGTTGAAAAGCGTCGATTTACCCACGTTCGGGCGGCCGACAACGGCCACGACGGGTCTTGCCATTTTTTATTCCTCGCTTCCGGTAAGCGCGGCGAGCAGTGCGTCGCCGCTGTTGCCGCTGATAACTACTTTTACGTTCATTTGCTGCTCAAGCTGCTGCGGCGTGACGCTGTCAAGCAGCATATCGCCCTCGCGGCGCAGCACGTCCTCGCACAGGTAAAGCGTGTCGCCGAGCATGTTTTCGCGCGTCACCTGCGCGCTTATATCCGCCGCGGTCAGCAGACCCGTAACGGTAATGCTGCGGCCAAAAAAATCGTTCTGCACGGTGTGGACGCGGCACTGTGCGTTGGGAAACTTGGCAACAGCCTCGGCCACAAGCGCGCGCAGCGTCGGCGCGGCGAGCGCGCCGGTAGCTATGTCGCAGCAGTGCTTTTTGCGGCTGCCGCGGCGCGCCGCCAGTGCGTCGCGAAATTCGCCTGTGAGCTTTGCGAGCATGCCGACGCCGTTTTCCAACTGGCGCATCTCGCCGTAATACTCTTCCGGTGGCAGTTCCCTGCCGGCCAGCAAAAACCACTCGTCCGAGGGGTAAACCATCCGGCTGCCGCAGCTCGCGAGCAGCTTTGAGCTTTCTCCCTCTATGAGGTCGAGCGTCGCGGCCGCGGACTCGGCGTCCCATGGCTGCAGCTCGTACAGGTCCTGCCTGTACGCCGTCAGCCCCACCGGCACCACGGCGACGCTCGCCACGTGCGGCCACAGCCGCGCCAGGTCGCTGATGGTATTCTTCAGCGCCGCGCCGTCGTTTATACCCCGGCACAGCACAATTTGGCAGTTCATCTCGATTCCGGCAGCGGCGAACCTGTCAATAAGTCCGAGACAGCTCCCGGCATTCTTGTTGCGCATCATGCGCACGCGCAGTTCCGGGTCGGTGGTGTGTACCGAGATGTTTATCGGCGAAATATGTAAGTCGATTATCCGCTGCGCCTCATGCTCGGAAAGGTTGGTCAGTGTGATATAGTTGCCGAAAAGGAACGACAAGCGCTCGTCGTCGTCCTTAAAATACAGCGATTGGCGCAGGCCCTTGGGCAACTGGTCAATAAAGCAAAAAATACAGTTGTTGCGGCAGTGGTGCTGGCCGTCCATCAGGTAGCCGGCAAATTCCAGCCCCAGCGGCTCGTACTGGTCCTTGACCAGCTCGTATTCTATTACACTGCCGTCGTAAATGAATACAGCTTGCAGCCGTTCGACTGCGGAGTAGTACTCGTAGTCGAGCACGTCGTTGATAAAGTGTCCGTTTATCGAGATGAGATCGCCAACGGTCATCCCGACTCTTTCGGCGACGCTTCCCGCGCTGACACCGGTTACCTCCACTGACATGGCATGGATCTCCCCGCGCTTGCTAAAAACGCATATCAAAAAAGAAGAGGAGAACTCCTCTTCTTTTCAGTTCAGTTAAGCTTCCTTTTTGACTACTTCTTTGCCCTTGTAATAGCCGCAGTTGCCGCACACTTTGTGGGCGATTTTGAGCTCGCCGCACTGGGGGCATTTAGCGAACGCGGGCATTGAAAGCTTCCAGACCGAGGAGCGCCGTTTGTCGCGACGAGCCTTGGAAACTCTTCTTTTCGGTACTGCCAACCTTAGCACCTCCTCGCAGATTGAAGCCAATGGCCTAAATATTGCAAAATACATTAAATTTGCACGCTAAATTAGTATACCATAAAAACGACGCTTGTCAAGAGAATTTCGCGCTGTTTCGCGGCTGTTTACTCTGCCTCGTCGTGGTTGACACGCGGGAAATGCAGCACCGACTCGGGCAGGTTTTCCTCGCCCTCGGACACGGTGACAAGTACGCGCATGTCTTTGGTCATTTCGTCAAGCTTGCCGAGCATGGCGCCCAGACCTTCGGCGTCGCCATCGCCTATTTTGAGTATGCCGTCAATGTAGACTTCGACAATGTCGTAGTCGCGCGCGAGTATGCCGCAGACAAAGCCGTAAAACATTTCGTAGCCGCGAATGCAGTAGTCGTCAACGTCAATAACGCGCACTGCATGGTTGATATTGTAGGTCATTTTCATTGATTTTTCGATACAGACGATATTGCCGGCGGAGGTCTTGGCCGACTCGTTGATGATGTCGATCATCGCTTTGGTCTTGCCGGAGCCCTTGTTGCCGATAATTAACTGGATCATTTCTCTTTTTCCTTTCGTAGTGGGTATTTGCAAAGGTGACTGGCGTCACCGTGCCGTCATTTTAGTTTTTTGCGCAGCTCTTCGCCCTGCTGTTCGTAGCCGGGTTTGCCCAGCAGCGCAAACATGTTCTTCTTGTAGGCCTCGACGCCGGGCTGGTTAAAGGGGTTAACGCCGAGAATATAGCCCGAAATTCCGCAGGCATATTCAAAGAAATAGATAAGCTCGCCGAGCTCGCGCTCGCCGCAGCCGTCAACGTCAATTATTACGTTGGGGACGCCGCCCTCGGTGTGGGCGAGCAGCGTGCCCTCAAACGCGCGCTCGTTGACCGCCGAAAGATTTTGTCCGGCGAGAAAGTCGAGTCCGTCGAAATTGTCGGCGCTCTTTTCAATAAACAGCTCGCTGCGCGCTTTTGAAAAATGGACAACGGTTTCGAACAGGTTGCGCGTGCCGTCCTGAATGAACTGACCCATTGAGTGCAAGTCGGCGGTAAAAGACACCGACGCCGGGAAAAGGCCCTTACCGTCCTTACCCTCGCTCTCGCCGTAAAGCTGTTTCCACCACTCGCACATCATTGTGAACGCGGGTTCGTAACACGACAGCAATTCTATTGCCTTGCCCTTGCGCAGCATGACGTTGCGGATTATTGCGTAGGTAGCGGCGTCGTTGTCGGCGCCGTGGGAATAGCGCTCGCAGGCGGCGGCAGCGCCGCTCATCAGCGCGTCAATGTCGAAGCCGGCCGCCGCAACCGGCAGCAACCCGACAGCGCTCAGCACCGAATAGCGGCCGCCGACGTCGTCGGGAATAACGAACGTCTCGTAACCCTCGGCGTCGGCGAGTTGTTTGAGCGTGCCGCGAGCAGCGTCAGTAGTGGCATAAATGCGGCCGGCAGCCTCTTTTTTGCCAACGCGCTGCTCAAGCAGCTTTTTGAAAACACGAAAGGCAACGGCCGACTCGGTGGTCGTTCCGGATTTCGAAATTACGTTCACCGAAAAGCGCTTGTCCTGCAGCGCGTCTATTACCCGGTTTAAATAATCTCCGCTGAGGTTGTTGCCGACAAAATAGACCTTCAGCGGCGAGCTCTCGTTAAAAAACTGTGTGCCGAGAAATTCAATAACTGCGCGCGCGCCGAGATACGACCCGCCGATGCCCACAACGACCAGAGCGTCGGAATCGGCGCGTATTTTCGCCGCCGCCGCTTTTATGCGGGCAAATTCCGCTTTATCGTAATCAAACGGCAGCCTGAGCCAGCCCAAAAAATCCGCGCCCGCGCCATTCTTGCCGCGCAGCGCCGCGTCCGCTTGCTCTGCCGCCGTTCTGAGTGATTCTATTTCCTTTTTATCCGCGAAGTTTTCAATGTACTTCGCATTGAGCGTAACCGCCATAACGATCTCACCCGACCTTTCCTGTTATTAATAATATAATAACGGGCGGAACGTGTCAATGAGTTGCGCTATCTTTAGCGGCTAAAAAATGCGGCGGGCCGCCGGCTTGCAGCGAACAGCCGCCCCCGTCAAAGGACGGCGGCGGCTGACTTTTTGCAAACGCGGCGCGTTACAGTTCGAACAGTGCGTCCAGCAACAGCCGCAGCGCGTCGGGCAGCGTCAGCTTGTCGACTGTCTCGCACACAGTTATGTTGTGCGTGCTCAGCACCTGCTCGCCGCAATATACAGTTACTGTACCGACTATTTCTCCCGCTGTTACCGGTGCGTCGAGCGCATCCGGCGCCGTGTAGTCGCACTGCACCGTGTCGCCGGCGCCCTTTTTTACTACCACTGCTTGCGGCACTTCCACCGTTACCTGGCAGTAGTCAGCGCAGCCCAGGCGCACCCGAATAGGGGCAAGCGCCTGCTGCGGCAAATTGACGCTCGCAAGCTCATAATTGGCAAAGCCGTAGTCCAGCAGCGTTTCTGCCGCCTCAAAACGCCCCGCCGAGCACGACGACCCCAGCACCACCGCAATAAGTTCCATGTCGCCGCGCTGCGCCGACGCCGAAATGCACACGCCGGCGTCGTTTGTCGTGCCTGTTTTGACGCCGGAGATACCCTCGTAACGGCGCAGCAGCTTGTTGGTGTTGGTCAGCTGGGTTTCGCCGCCGCGCAGCTCGTCGGTCCAGGTGGTGATATACTGCCGCACCAGCTCGTGCCGCAGCAGTTCGCGCGACATTATTGACACGTCGCGCGCCGACGAAACGTGTCCCGGCTCGTCAAGCCCGTTGCTGTTCATAAAGGTTGTCTCGCTCATGCCCAATTCGGCGGCGCGGCGGTTCATGGCGGCGACAAATTCCGTCTCGCTGCCGCTGACATATTCCGCGAGCGCGACCGCGGCGTCGTTGGCCGACGCCACCGCCACGGCGCGCAGCAGTTCGTCCACACTCATCGTCTCGCCCGGCTCAAGCCATATTTGTGAGCCGCCCATAGAATACGCGTGCTCAGAGCACGTTACGGTGTCCTGCAAGGTTATGGCGCCGCTCTCCACCGCATCCATCACTAAAATAAGCGTCATCACCTTGGTTATGGAGGCGATGGCGCGCTGCGCGTCGGCATTTTGCTCGTAAAGCACGGCGCCGGTCGAGCGCTCCACAAGTATCACCGCAGCGGCATCCAGCGGCAGCGTCGTGCTGTTTTCAAATACATTCGCAACCTCGGCGGAACTGCCGGTAAGCGCCGCAAATTCGTCGGCGCCGTACATTTGGGCATTGGTCTGCGCGCCTGCGGCCGCCAACACCAGCACCGCCGCCGCGCAGAGTATCTTTTTTATTTTCAGTCTCATCACCTTACCTCCATAACCTACTATATGAGCGGCGGACGCCTGTATAGACCTTTGCAAGTGCGGGGATTTGAGATATAATAGTCGAAAACATATTGCCGCGCGGCGGCAGGACGGTGCTGTAATGAAAGTCTGCTTTTATACCTTTGGCTGCAAGGTCAACCAGTTTGAAACCGAGGCTCTGCGCGAGCTTTTTGAGCGCGACGGCTGGCAGTGCTGCGACGACGCCGCTGCTGCCGACGCCTGCGTGGTGAACTCCTGCACCGTTACGGCCGCGGGCGACTCCAAATCCTTACAGCGGCTGCGGCGCGTACGGCGCGAAAACCCCGCTTGCGTCACCGTACTGTGCGGCTGCTTTCCGCAGGCCTTCAGCGAGCGGGCCGCGCAGGTGGAACAAGCCGACATCGTTGCCGGCACGCGCGCGCGCAGTTCGCTGCCGGCGCTGGTGCGCCGCTTTATGGCCGAGCGCGAGCGCATCGTCGCCGTCACGCCGCACGAAAAGGGCGAGGCTTTCGAAAATCTCGTCACTGCGGATTTCGGCCGCCACACCCGTGCCTTTATGAAAATTGAGGACGGCTGCGAGCGCTTTTGCAGCTACTGCATCGTCCCCTTTTCGCGCGGCCCGGTGCGCTCAATGCCGCTTGCCGAGCTCGCGGCGCAAGCGCAGCGCTATGCCGACGCCGGCTACCGGGAAATAGTGCTCGCCGGCATAAACCTTTGCTGTTACGGCCGCGAACTGGGACTGACGCTGGCCGACGCCGTAAACGCGGCGGCCGCCCCCACCGGTATAGTCCGCGTGCGGCTAAGTTCCGTAGAACCCGACTTGCTCGACGACGAGCTGATAACCCGCCTTGCCGCCGAACCCAAGTTGTGCGCCCATTTTCACGTCTCGCTGCAAAGCGGCTGCGCGCGCACGCTGAAAAGTATGGGCAGACTGTACACGCCAAAGGATTTCCTGCTCACGACGCAAAAGCTGCGCGCCGCTTTCGGCAGCGTTACTTTGACCACCGACGTCATCACCGGTTTCCCAGGCGAGAGTGACGAGGATTTTGCCGACTCGCTGCGGTTCGTCAGCGAGTTCGGTTTTCTAAAATGTCACGTCTTTCCCTACTCGGTGCGCCCCGGCACCCGCGCCGCCGCGCTGCCGGACCAACTGAGCACCCGCGCAAAAAAAGAGCGCGCTGAAAAGATGATCGCCGCCGCCGAACCGGCGCGCCGGCGCGTAATCGCCTCTTTTGCCGGACGCACTGTGCGCGCTATTTCCGAGCAGCCCGACGCCGACGGCAATCTCGGCGGCTACTGCGACGAATATGTCCCAGTACTTATCCGCCGCGCCGGCGTAAAGCGCGGCGACGTCGTCAGCGGCACGGCGAGTCTCGCCGCCGACGGCGAGCACCTGGTAATAGAATAGCGCCGCGTTTCACTTTTTGCGGCAAAAAAACGGAGGCGCAATATGAAAAAAGAACTCGGTATTGCCCGCTGCGGTCTGGCCTGCTGCCTTTGTTCCGAAAACAACCGCTGCGCCGGCTGCAACTCCGACAAATGTCCCGACAAAAGCTGGTGCGAAAACCGCCACTGCTCGCTTGAGCGCGGTTTG
>CAYZIL010000026.1:0-34074 GCA_964478515.1 uncultured Faecalibacterium sp.
TTTCTTTTTTTACGTCTTCTGATTTTACATCATTCAAAGGTTTCATCGTCGGGAACAGCAGCACGTCGCGGATGGCGGCGGAGTCGGTCATCAGCATTATCATCCGGTCTATGCCGAAGCCGATACCGCCTGTAGGCGGCATGCCTATTTCCAGCGCGTTGAGGAAATCCTCGTCTGTGTGGTTGGCAGTCTCGTCGCCCTGCGCGAACAGCTCTTCCTGCGCTCTAAAACGCTCGCGCTGGTCAAGCGGGTCGTTGAGCTCGGAGTAGGCGTTGGCCATCTCCCAACCGTTCATGAAAAATTCAAAGCGCTCGACGTAGTCGGGGTTGTCCGGCTTCTTTTTGGTCAGCGGCGATATTTCAATAGGATGATCCGTTACAAACGTCGGCTGCACCAAATGCTTCTCGGCATATTCCTCGAAGAACAGACTGAGGATGTCGCCTTTCTTGTGCTGTGGCTCAAGCTCAATATTGTGCTCTTTGGCAACGGCGCGCGCCGCTGCCAAGTCGGGTATTTCGTTAAAGTCGACGCCGGCGTACTTTTTCACGGCGTCGAGCATAGTTATTCTCGCAAAAGGCTGCGACAGGTCCATCTCCACGCCGTTGTAGGTTATGGTGGTAGTGCCCAGCACCTGCTGCGCCACCGTGCGGAACAGGTCCTCGGTCAAGTCCATCATGCCGTTGTAGTCGGTGTAGGACTGGTAGAGCTCCATCAGCGTGAACTCGGGGTTGTGGCGGGTGTCAATGCCCTCGTTGCGGAACACGCGGCCTATCTCGTAGACGCGCTCCATGCCGCCGACTATCAGCCGCTTTAAATAGAGTTCCAGCGAAATGCGCAAATTAAGGTCTTCGTCAAGAGCGTTCAGGTGGGTGGTAAACGGGCGCGCCGCGGCGCCGCCGGCATTGGCGACGAGTATCGGCGTTTCAACTTCAAAAAAGTCGCGCTCGTCCAAAAAACGGCGAATGCAGCTGATTATCCGCGTTCTCTTAATAAAAGTGTCCCGCACCTCGGGGTTCATTATCATGTCGACATAGCGCTGGCGATAGCGCAAGTCGGTATTGGTCAGTCCGTGGAATTTTTCCGGCAGCACCTGCAAACTTTTGCTCAGCAGCGTCAGCTCGCGCGCGCGCACGGTTATCTCGCCCGTTTTAGTCTTGAAAACGGCGCCCTTAATACCGACAACGTCGCCAATGTCCATCTTTTTGAACTCGGCATAGCTCTGTTCCCCAAGCTCGTCGCGGGCAACGTAGCACTGAATATTCCCCTTAACGTCCTGCACGTTGCAAAAAGAGGCCTTGCCCATTACCCGCTTGCTCATCATTCGCCCGGCAATAGAGACCTCGCTCTCGCCCAGCGAGTCGAAGCCGTCCTTTATGTCCTGCGTGTGCGTGCTGACGTCGTATTTGGTTATTTTGAACGGGTCGCGGCCGCTGCTTTGCAGCTCGCTGAGCTTTTCGCGGCGAATGCGCACCAGCTCGCTGAGTGGTGTCTGGTCCTGAGTTCGGTCGTTGTTATTCATTTTATACACTCCAAAAAACGTGCGGGTATCGTTTTTTCCAACACCCGCACGCAGCAATCGATATGGATTTTTATTTCACAAAATCGGGTTTGGCAATAGCTGTAATCTGGTAATGGATGACCGCGCCGGACGGAACTGTTATGTCTACCTTGTCACCCTTCTTTTTACCCAGCAGAGACCTGCCGACGGGCGATTCGTCGGATATTTTTCCCTCAAGGTAGTCGGCTTCGGTCGAGCCCACAATCGTAAATTTTTCTTTGCTGCCGCTGTCAAGATCTTTGACCGTGACGACACTGTAAATGCCGACGACGTCGGTAGTTATGTCGTCGTGGTCGAGCACCTTGACGTCGGTTAGCATTTTTTCCAGCTGAGAGATACGGCTTTCCAAAAATGCCTGCTCGTTCATCGCCTCGTCGTACTCGCTGTTCTCGGACAGATCGCCGTAAGAGCGGGCGACTTTTATTTTTTCGGCGACATCCTTGCGGCGCACAATTTTCAACTCTTCAAGTTCCTTCTCGAGTTCTTCTATGCGCTCTTTGGTCATGACGCTTTCTTTATTCATCTGATCCTTCCTTCGTGTTGCTCCGGCACTGGGCGCCGGACAATTGAGAATATTATATGTAAATATATATTGATTGTCAAGCAGATATTACAACTCAAAACATTTATAAAACAAGGCGCCGTTCCCCCTGGAAACGCCGCCTTGTTCGAAATTTACGATTTTCCGGTCTTAAATAAGAGTATTGGCCACTTCCAAAGCTTTTTTGAATTGAGCGTCGGTATCTGCTGAGGGGTCTCTGCCGCTGAGCACAAATCCCTCGTCGGCGTTGACTACATAATCGGGCGTTATGCCCTCGGCCGACATTTCCTCGCCGCTGGGAAGAATAGTCGACGCGACTGTAATGCGTATGCCCGAACCGTCGGTCAGTTTCATTATGGACTGGATAGTGTTGTGCCCGGCGCTGGCCGTGCCGACAATTGCCGCACCGGCCGAGTCCTTCAGCACCGCGGCAAAAATTTCGGCCAGGTACTCGGTGTTCGCGTCGACCATAACCACAAAAGGCAGGTCGACGGAACTCTCGCTGTCTGACGTGTACATAACCTGCTCGTTGTTGTCGGCATAGCGGCCGCTGATTATTGTGCCGGAGGGCAGCAGCGTGTCGAGCATCTGGGCGACGACGGAAATATCTGTGCCGCCGCTGGTACCGCGCAAGTCAAAAATAAAGCCGCGCACGTTGTTGCTGATGTAACTGGTTATCACGCTGGAAAACTGCTGCGCTGTCAGCGAGTTGAAGTCGGAAATGCGCACATAGCCTATCTCGCCGTAATAGTAAGCGTCTACCGTCGGCAGTTCTATTGTCTTGCACTCCAGGTCCACGACAAATTCGCGGCCGTCGCGGTTGGCTGTAATGGTGACGCTGGCGCCTTCGGCTACTTCGAGCATCAGCACGGCGTTGTCGTAGCCTATTTCGCTCACCAGACTGTCGCCGACCATGGTTATTACGTCGCCGACTTTAATGCCGGCAGTTTCGGCCGACGAACCGGACAAAACCCGGTTGACAACTATGTAGCCCGAACTGTCCTTTTGCACCTCAATGCCTATAGTGCTGCCGACGCCCTTCTCCTTTTTCGCTATATCCTCGACCTGTGTAGCTGTCAAGTAGCTGCTGTACGGGTCGCCGAGGCCCTCAATATAGCCGGAGACTGTGGCGGCGTAAATGTCCTTGTTCTCAAAGTCCAGGTAGTAGTTTTCGCGCACCAGCGTGTCAATTTCGTATATTTTGTCGTACATGCTGGCCCGCTCTTTTAGACTGAGCATTTTGCGGTCGAAAAGCTTCATCGAAAAAATCATCGTCGCCGTGAAGGTGATGGTCACCGCGATTAGTACCAGCGCCGCGCAAACGCCCAGTGAGATACGCTTGTTCATTCAGTTCTCCTGTTGCTTACCACGATTTGGAAACGTAGTCGAGCGGATTCTGAGTGCTGCCGCTTTTGATTATTTCAAAATGCAGGTGCGCTCCGGTGGACGCGCCGGTACTGCCGACGTAGCCTATGGTCTGCCCCTGCGTGACGGTTTGGCCTTCGCGCACTATTATGCTGCTCATGTGCGCGTAAAGCGTGTACCAGCCGCCGCCGTGGTTAATCATTACATAATATCCGTAGCCGGTAGAGTAGTAGCGCACCGCGCTGACCGTGCCGGTGTTGGAGGCGATTATCGGGGCGCCGTACACCTTGTATCCGGAAATATCAACACCGCTGTGGAATTTGTACGCACCGGTAATTGGGTGCACGCGGTAGCCGTAAGGAGAGGTAATGGAATAATATCCCGGCAGCGGCCAGCGCCAGTTGCCGCCAATGAAACTGCCGTTGCTCTGAGCGGCAAGCTCGCGAATTTCGTCGTCAATGGCGTCGAACTGATCCTGGACCGCGTCCAGCTCGTCCTGCTTTGCCTCTTGCAGCGCCTGCTGCGCGCTTAACGCGCTGTTCGCCTCTATTAACAGCTGGGCGAGCTCGGCGTATTTTGCCTCCTGCCCTGCCTTCTCTTCGTTCAGCACGTCCAGCTGCTGCTGGACCTGCGCTTGCGCTTCCTCAATTGCCTGCTTTTCCAGCGTCAGCTGTTCAATAAGCTCGGTGTCGTGTGCCGACACCCGCTCAAGCGCCTCGGCCGAGACGAGAAATTCCGAAAAGCTGTTGGCGGCGAGCAGTGTGGACAGCACCGTGGCGTTGTCCGACATGTACATTGCCCGCACCCGCTCTTTGAAAAGCTCATAGGTTTCCTCAATGTCAATAAGCTTCTGGTCCAGGTCGCTTTGCAGCTCCTGCAGCTTTTGCTCTGTCAGCGCAATGCTGGCGGCGTATGTATCTATTTGCTCTTGAACTAAAGCTATGCGGCTTTTGAGCGTTTCCTGCTGTTCTTTTATTTTCGCCTGTTCGTCCTTGATGGCGTCAATGTCGTCATTTATTGCGTTGAGCTGCGACTGCAGTTGGTTGCGCTGGCTTTGCAGTTCCTGTATCGTCGACGCAAAAGCGTCGGGCGCGGCTGTACCCAGCACGCTTGCCAGCGCCACGGCGCACATCAGCGCCGCGACGACACGGCGCAGCGAGCGCGAGCGCAATATTTTCCTAAGTAATCCTGCTGATTTATTCATTAGTTTCACACCGCCTTTCACAAATGGCGTCAGACCTGTATATGCTTGCGAATAGACGACGCGCTGCTCACGGCGCCTATGAACGCTCCTGCCACCAAAAACGCGGCGAGAGCGTAGTACCAGATGGTCGAAAAATCTACGAGCGACGAGGAGATGCTGCTTATCCACGGCACTGTAGACTCCACAAGCATTGTGGAAATACCGTAATAGGCGCCCCACAGCGCCCCGAATGCCAGCACTGCGGAGATAATACCTATCGACACACCCTCTACCACGAACGGCAGCCGAATAAAGCGATTGGTAGCGCCGACGAATTTCATAATATATATCTCTTTGCGGCGCGCAAACACCGTAAGTTTAATTGTGTTGGATATTACCATCACCGCGGCAACGAGCATTATGGCGACTATTATGCCGCCGACAATAATTATTGTGCGCTCAATACCGGAAAGCGTGTCGGCAATGTATACCGGCGCCGAGACGCTGTCTACGCCCTCGGCATTTTCAAAGAGCTTCGAGACCTCGCCCATCATCGACATGTCTTTGAGCGAGACGCGGTAGGACGCCGGAAACGGATTGTCGTCCTCAAGTCCGTCCAAAAGGCTGCCGTTGTCGCCGAGCGACTCGCGCTGCTCCGCAAACGCCTCCTCTTTGGAGACAAAATAATAGGAATCGACCTGGTCAAGGTTTTCAATGCTGTCGCCCAGCGCCGTAATCTGCTCTTCGGTGGCGTCCTCGCTTATATAGATGACCATCTCGTTTTGGCCCTCTATCTCCCGAAATATAGAGCGCGCGCTTACTGTCAGCATGGCCGCGCCGCCGGTGAGCAGCAAGCAGGCCGTCAATATGCCGATAGAGGCAATAGACATAAGGCTGTTCAGCCTTATGCTCTGTAACCCGTGTTTTACCAAATAGCGAAAACTGCTCGACGTCATTTTGCTGTCCTCCCCGTGTCGGCAAGTATTTTGCCGTGACTGAGAGTGATTGTGCGCCGGTGGAACTTGCGCACCAGCTCCTGCTCGTGCGTCACCACCACGACGGTAGTGCCGAGCTTGTTTATCGCCAGCAGCAGCTCCATAATTTCGTAGCTTAGCGCCGGGTCAATGTTGCCGGTGGGCTCGTCGGCGATTATGATGTCGGGATTGTGCACCAGCGCGCGGGCGAGCGCTACGCGCTGCTGCTCGCCGCCGGAAAGCTCGTCGGGATACATGTCGGTCTTGTCGCCGAGCTCAACGAGCTTGAGCACATAGGGCACGCGCTTCTTAATCTCTTTTTCTGGGATGTTGGTAACGCGCATGGCGAAAGCGATGTTTTCGTACGCCGTCATGGTCGGAATCAGGCGAAAATCCTGAAACACCACGCCCAGCGTGCGCCGCAAGTAGGGCACTTGCCGCTCGCGCATGCGCACCAGGTCAAAATCGCCGACGCGAATTTCACCGCTGCCGGGTATCTCTTCGCGCAGCATAAGCTTAATCAGCGTGCTTTTGCCGGCGCCGGAATGTCCCAGCACAAAAACGAACTCGCCCTTTTCTATTGTCAGGTCCAGCTCATCCAGCGCCTTTGTTCCGGTCGGGTAGACCATTGTCACGCCGCTGAGCTTTATCATTTCTTCTGTCATAGAGTCCTTTACTTTCCGGGAAAAATTAATACTTTGTCGGGTTGGCGTCCAGATATTTTTTCACCATCAGCGCCACTTTGAAAACTATCGCGTCCTCAAATTCCCTCAAGTCGAGGCCGGTAAGTTTTTTTATCTTTTCCAGTCTGTACACCAGCGTGTTGCGGTGGACAAACAAGCCGCGCGAGGTCTCGGAAACATTCAGATTGTTTTCGAAAAAGTGCTGGATGGTGAACAGCGTCTCCTGGTCGAGCGAGTCGATGGAGCCTTTTTTGAAAACCTCTCGCAGGTACATCTCGCACAGCGTCGTCGGCAGATGGTATATCAGCCGGGCAATGCCGAGGTTGTCGTAATTAATTATTGCATTTTCGGTGTAAAAGACCTTGCCGACTTCAAGCGCCACCTGCGCCTCTTTAAAAGAATTGGCAAGTTCGCGAATGCCGCCCACGCGCGTGCCTATGCCGGCAATGGCCTTGACATAGTGGTCGCTTTGCAGCATGTCGATTATGGAACCGGCCAGGTTTTCAACGTCCTTAATTTCGACGCCGGCTTTCAGCTCTTTTACGAGCACCGTGTCGGTCTCGCTGATGCTGAAAACAAAGTCCTTGTTCTTTTCGGGGAACAGCCCGGAGATGATGTCGACAATGGAAATATCGTAGCCGGTGACGGCGCGAATAAGCACCACCACGCGGTTCACGTCGGTAGCAAGGCGCAGCTCGCGCGCTTTTGCGTAAATGTCGCCGGGCATAATATTGTCGATTACGACGTTTTTGATAAAATTGTTCTTGTCAAATTTTTCGTCGTAATACTGCTGCACGTTCTCAATAGTGACCGCGAGCAGGGCGGCAAACTTGTTTGCTTCCTCGTCAACACCCTGAACAAACACGGCGTTGTCCTGCCGGCCGGAAAAATCCATGCGCCGGTATGTATAGCCCTCGTGATGGTACACCTGCTGCAACTCGGCGGCCTCCACTGCTCCGGCACGCGTCTCGCCCACCAACGACGGATCGCTGCACACGAGTATCGCGCCGTTTTCGTCGATTATTCCGACCGTGCGGTCGATAGCTGCCTTTACCTGTTCCACTACACCCTGCAAAACTTTGTCAGCCATTTATGTTCCCCTTCGCTTCCGTACTGTTTTCGTCAATATAACCATTGGCAAATTATCGGAATCTTCCAGTTGATATTGTATAGTTTACACACAAATTTAAGGGAATGCAACAGTTTTGCACAAATTTACCTGCCAACATCTGTGCAAAAGAATAATAATGGCGAGAAACTATTCGTATTTCTGCCGACGCGCCGCCGGCGCGTTTGTATAAATTGCCAATTAAACCGCCAAAAGGTCGCTGAGCGCTGCATACTGCGCGAGCGTCAGCCGCTCGCCGCGCACAGCGGCGTCCAACCCGGCGGCGGCCAGCGCCGCCGCGACAACCGGCTTTTCAAGGCCCAGACCGGCGCTGAGCGCATTTAGCGCCGTTTTGCGCCGCTGGGCAAACGCCGCTTTTATCAGCGCGAACATGCGCTTTTCGTCGCGCGGCGCAACCGGCGGCTCGCGGCGCAAATCGAGCCTCATTACCGTGCTCGTGACCTGCGGCGGCGGGTAAAAGCTGCCAGGCGACACGTCGAACAGCTGCCGCGGCTCGCTGTAATAATTGACGGCATACGTCACTGCGCCGCATTCGCGCGCGCCCGGGGCGGCGCAAAAACGCACTGCCGCCTCCTTTTGCACCATTGCCGTAATAAATTCCACCGGCAAGCGGTCCTCAAGCAATTTCATCACCAACGGGCTGGTAATATAGTAGGGCAAATTGCCGACCACCGCCACCCGCGCGCAGTCGGCAAGTTTTTCGGTGATGACGCGGCGCAAGTCCGTCTTCATTGCGTCGGCGCACAGCACCTCGGTATTGTTAAAAGCAGCGAGCGTTTCGGCCAGGACCGGCAGCAGCGCCGCGTCTATTTCCACTGCCACCACCCTTTTTGCCGCCGCTGCCAGCTGTTGGGTCAACACACCGGCGCCGGGGCCTATCTCTATTACGCCGCAGTCGCCGTCAATGCCGGAGCACTCGACTATTTTGGGCGCAACGCCGGGATTGACAATAAAGTTCTGCCCCAGCGAGCGGCGCGCACTGATATTGTGCTTGGCAAAAAGCGCCCGAAGATAGCTCATTTCGCACAGCGATTCGGCCATTATCCCCGACCTCCCTAATGAAAAGTGAGACCATTGTACCATACAGTACGCTCAAAAAGCCAAAAAACGTTGAATTGAGGAAAGAAATAATATATTATTGTTACTATAAAGAATGTGCGCCCGCGCACAGCGAAAAGAGGTCCGAAAATGCCCCGCAGAGATAAAATTAACTATTATTTGGATATTGCCGACACCGTTCTCAAGCGCGGCACCTGTCTGCGCCGCAATTTCGGCGCCATAGTAGTCAACAACGACGAGCTCATTTCCACCGGATACACCGGAGCGCCGCGCGGCCGCCGCAACTGCAGCGACCTCGGCTACTGCATGCGCCAAAAGCTCAACATCCCCCGCGGTCAGCGCTACGAGATATGCCGCTCTGTCCACGCCGAGGCCAACGCCATCATCAGCGCCGCGCGCCGCGACCTTATTGGCGCGACGCTGTATCTGGTCGGCCGCGAGTGCAGCGACGGCGAATACGTCAAGAACGCCGAGCCCTGCTCCATGTGCAAGCGCCTGATAATCAACGCCGGCATAACCACCGTAATTATTCGCCGCAATGACGACGAGTTTTCCGTAGTCGACGTCAACGCCGACTGGGTGGTGGGCGACGAAACTCTGGCGGGGAATTTTGAATATTGAAATTACTTTGTATTGACATAGGCAACAGCAACATAGTCGCGTCGGTCTGCGACGACAGCGGCGCCGTGTTGGTTCAGCAGCGCGCCGAGACCCGCGCCGAACACACCGACGCCTCGCTTTACAAATGGCTGCGCGCGCTGTGCGGCGAATACACTTTATGCGGCAGCGTGCTTGCGTCGGTGGTGCCGTCGCTCACCGCGCTGATGTGTGCCGCGGCGGCAAAGCTGTGCGGCTGCGAGCCGCTTACGGTAAATTGGCGCACCGACAGCGGTATTACCATAAAAATAGACGACCCGCGCGAGACGGGCGCCGACCTCATAGCCGGCGCGGCCGGCGCTGTGCAGCGCTACGGTGCGCCGTGTGTGGTTGTAGACATGGGCACTGCCACCACCTTTTGCGCCGTTTCGGCGCAGCGCGAGCTGCTCGGCGGCGCCATACTGCCCGGACTGAACACCGCCTTTTCGGCGCTGATAAACAGCGCCGCCCAACTGAGCGATTTTGATTTTTCCGCGCCGCGCTCAGTAATAGGCAAAAACACGGCGGAATGTCTAAACGTCGGCGCGCTGCCCGCCAGCGCCGCAATGATAGACGGCATGTGCGAGCGCTACGAGCAGCTTTTGGGCAAAAGCCGTTTTATCGTCACCGGCGGACTCGCCCACCTGGTCGTGCCGTTTTGCCGCCTGCCGGTCGTTCTTGACGAGGATATTCTCACCTATGGGTTATTTACGATATACAAAAGACAAAACTGCACTAAAGGGAGGTAGAAATGAGCAATACACAGAACAATCAGGAAAACATCCAGGACAAAAAAAGCGGAGCAAAAATCGGCAGATTTATTGCCTTCATTCTGTTCGCGGCGGCAATATTCGTTATGCAGTACTTTGAAATCGCCTACATCAGCAGCAAGATAATCGACATGTCGCTTATCCCGATAATCGTCGTCTTGGGCGCAATACTGCTTGGGGTCGGCTACGGCTCGTTGCTGGGGCTGGCTTTCGGCCTGTCGTCCTTTATTGCCGCTCAGTTCGGCAGCGGTGTGGCCAACGCCTTTTTGTTCACACCGTTTTTGACGCAGTCGAGCTTTGGCCCTTCAATGTTCGTCTGCTTTGTTCCCCGCATACTTATGGGCTTTTTGGCGGCGCTGCTTTTCAAAGTTTTCCGTGCCGTTTTCAGCCGCTCGAGCATGGTACCGTATGTTATCGCCGCGGCGGCGGGCTCAATGTGCAATACCGTACTGGTGCTAATTGGCATTAAGAGCTTTTATGCGCGTGAGTTTGCGCTTGCCAACGGCGTTACCGTCGACAATATCGGCAAGCTGACCCGCCAGGTTTTCTTCAAAAACGGCTTGCTGGAGTTTTTGATGTGCGTCGCTGCCGCCGTGTTGCTGGGCTTTATCGTCACCGGTTTCCACAAGCACGACAAGCGCGTTGCCGAAAGCGCCAAAGCGCCGCTGCGCGACGAGCTTGAAAAAATGCGCGACAAGCGCCGCGGCGGCGACGACAATGAAGAGGAAAAACCGGCCGACGCCGGCACCGACGTCGTTGACCTTGACGACGGTGAGCCCGAAAGCGCCGAAATTGACGACCGCCCGCAGCCGAAAAAAACGACCAAGTCCGCGGCAAAAAAGACTGAAACTTCCGAGCCGGACGCCGCCGCAAAGGTTGAAGACGAACCCGCTGAAAAAACCGCGGCTGCAAAAGACGACAAAACCGACGCGGCTGCACCCGCAAAAAAGCCCGCCAAAAAGAGCGGGGGCAAAAAATCTTCCGGCAAGAAAACCGCCGACGAAGAAACCCCCGACAAAGAAGCCGGCGACGAAAAAGATAAGAAGGATGACGGCAACAGTAAAGCAAATGACAAATAAATCCCTGATAATTTTTGACATGGACGGGCTGATGTTCGACACCGAAACACTCAGCTACCGCGGCTGGCACGACTCCCTGAAGCAGCTGTACGGCCGCGAACTGACACTTTCAGACTATGTAAAATGTATTGGCCTGCCCACCGATGTTTTTAAGCAAACCATCTGCCGCGCATTTCCCGAAGTCGACCCGGACAAAGTCTACGCGCACAGCGAGCAGATGGTGCGCGAAACTATTGACCGCGACGGCGTGCCGCTGAAGGCCGGACTTTGCGAACTGCTTGACTGGCTGAGCGCGCGCGGCGTAAAAAAGGCCGTCGCCACGTCGACACACCACGAGCTTGCCGAGCACGTTCTGCGTCGGGCCGGCGTGTTTGAGCGCTTCGACACCGTGACCTACGGCGACGAGATAAAACGCTCCAAGCCCTTTCCCGACTTGTTTTTGAAGACCTGTGAGCTCGCCGGCGAAAGTCCGGCCGACTCGCTGGTTTTGGAGGATTCGCGCAACGGCATACTTGCCGCCCACGCTGCCGACATTGACTCTATAATGGTACCCGACCTGCTGCCGTGCAGCGAGGAGCTGCAACAGCTTGTCGCGAGCTGTTGCGACGACCTTTTCGCAGTGCGCAGCCTGTTGGAAAAAGAACAGGTCTGCTAGCTTTTTTCACCGCTGCCCCTTGCGCAAAACTGCCGCGCAGCGCGGCAGTACAAGTTGTTTTGTTTACAATATCGCCCGCCGAAAAAACGTCATTTGATTTCCTTTCGGCGGGCGATATTTATTCTGAGAGTTTAAAACCCGCCGGGCGCTCAACGCAGTGTTGGCTTCGACAATTTGCGCGGTTGCGGTTTAGTTTGTCTTTCGCGGAAATTTGCGGCGCCGCTGTTTGTCGGTGCGCCCACACGGACTCTGGAACATTTTTCTGTGCCTACCGCGCCGGCTTTTGCGGCGCGGTCTTTTTGCCGGAAGAAAAAAGATCTTTGGCTCCGGCGACGATGATAAACACCGCAAAACATTTTTTCAGTATACCGGCGTCCAGCGACACGGCTACAAGCACGCCGAGCACGGCGCTCAGCGCGCCGGCAACGCCGCAGATTAGCGCCGCGCGCACGTCCACAAGTTTATTTTTAAAGTGGAACACCAGCGACACGGCTATGACCGGCAGAAAGAAAATCAGGTTTTGTCCCTGTGCGCCCAGCTGTTCCCCGCCGCTGAGTATCAAATAGACCAGCAGCACAAAACCGCCGCCGAGCCCCATGGCCGCCAGCATTCCGGCGCCGGCGCCGACGAGCAGCGGCAACAGGTATTCTACTAAAATAACATCACCGCCCCCGACACACACATAGCCGCCGCAAATAGCTTGCGCAGTTTTGAAGTGTCAATACTTTTCAGCCACAGCGCGCCGCCCACAGCGCCCGCTATTCCGCCGGGAATAAACATCAGCACACCGTCGGTTTGCAGCTTGCCGAACGCGGCATAAAGCGCAAGACTTGCGGCGCTCATTATCAGCACCGCAAGCGTGGTGCTGGCGTGGACTACGCGGTCGTCGCCGAGTTCTCGGCGCAGCAGCAGCACCGCCACCACTCCGCCGCCGCTGCCGAACAGCCCGTTGAGCACGCCGCACAGCGCGCCGATAGCAGCGAGACGCAGGTCTTTCTTTTTTTCCACAGCTACACCTCACAAAAAAAGAGCTCCGCACTTATTCTGTGCGCAGCTCCCTTTTTTATGTAGACTGTTATTTGAGCAGCGCTGCCACAACATGCGCCGCCAGCGCATATCCCGCCGAAGGCGGCACAAAGCTGACGCTGCCAATAATGTCTCGCTGGGCGCAGGCTACCGGCGGTTCGGTGCTGAAAAGCACCTCGGTATCCTCAAGGCCGCGCCGCTTCAGTTCGCGGCGCATCACCCGCGCCAGCGGGCAGCCGCACCCCGCCGTCTGCGCGGCAGTACCTACCTTGAATCGCTGCGGATCCAGCCGGTTTCCGGTGCCCATGCAGCTGACTATGGGAATTTCTGCGGCGCGGCAGCTCTCAATGAGCAACAGCTTGGCGCTGACCATATCTATGGCGTCGACAACATAGTGCGGCGCAAACGCCAACAGCTTACCGACGGTGTCGGCGTCAAGCTTTTCGGCGCAGACCGTCAGCTCAATTTGCGGGTTAATGTCGCGGTAGCGCGCGGCCGCGACCTGTGCTTTCAACTGCCCTTGGGTCGAACTGAGCGCAATCAGCTGGCGGTTGCGGTTGGAACTTGCGACGGTGTCGTAATCCATTATGAACAGCGTGCCGACGCCAACCCTGACGAGCGCCTCCGCCGCCGCCGCGCCGACGCCGCCGAGCCCCACCACGGCAACGCGCGCCGCGGCAAGTCGCTCAAGCGAGCCGTCTGCGAGCAGCGCGCGGCTGCGCTGCTGCCAATCCTGTGAATTATCCTGCATATGCTTTCTCCGAAAAAAGCCGGCCCGCCTTTTCAGCGCGCCGGCCAAATCAATAAATTACCCCGCTCTGCCGTCTGCCGCCAGTTAGGACCCGTCGTACGACGGCGGGTAATTGCCCAATGCGGTTTCGCGCTCCCATCGTCTCTGAAAAGAGGAGGTCTGCAATCCGCCGCCTTAGCGGCAATCCCTAATTAATAATTGTTGGATTATAAAAGGTGGCAACAAGTCGAACAGCGCAGGGATAATTACTCAGTCGTCGTCGAAATCAAACATTTCCGACAACCGCTCGCGGAAAATGTCGCCGACTTGAATAAACTCGGCGTCGTCTTCCAGAAGTTCATAAAAAGGCTCGCCGTTTTCAAAAGTCTCGCGCATAATGACAAGCTGGAATCTTTCGGAAAGCGCGTCTTCGTCAGAGCCCATATCGGGAATAAGCGCAACATAATGGCTGTCGTTCAGGTCCATCTCGTCGAGCTTTTCGAACTCGTGTGTCACACCGTCGCCGTCAATAAGCGAGAGAATATCGACATATTCACTTTCGTCAACGACGTCGCCGTTATTGTTGTTAATATCTTCAGACATAGTTATTGCTCCTGTGTTCTGCTTTGTATTCATATTGTACAATCCTCAAGCAGTAAGTGTCAATCGAACTTTGTAAATTTAATCTTTAGGTTGCTTTTGCTCCGACTATTTATTAATATAATTAAGTAGAAATATGACGAAGGAGGCAGCGGATGAAAAAAATCCTCTGTATCGTTCTGGCTGTGGCGTGCGCTTTGTCGTGTGTGGGCTGTAAAAAAAGCGGCGGCGCCGACGACCCGTCTGCGTCCGGCGGCAGCGACCTGCTCACGAGCAGCGCAATGCAGCTCAGCGGACCGCAGCCGGGCGACACCGTAATCGTCTTCAACACCTCTAAAGGCACCATTAAGGCGGTGCTTTTTGCCGACTACGCGCCGCAAGCGGTGGAAAATTTTATTTCGCTCGCCCGCGACGGCTACTATAACGGGTTGGCCTTCCACCGCGTTATTGAAGATTTTCTCATTCAGTCCGGCGACCCCGGCACCACCGGCAGCGGCGGCGTCAGCAGTTTCGGCTACGGTTTCGGCGACGAGTATTCCGAGCTGCTGCACAACTACTGCGGCGCGTTGGGCATGGTCCACGACCCGTTCGGCCGCAACCAGAGCCAATTCTATATTATTGCGCAGGACACTGTCAGCGACGATATGATTGCCAAAATGCAAGCCGCCGGTTATTCCGACGAGGTCATTGAGACCTACCGCACCGCCGGCGGCGCGCCGCATCTCGACTACAACTATACGGTTTTCGGTCAGGTATACGAGGGCATGGACGTAGTGCAAAAAATTGCCGCCGTCCGCACTGACGCGCAAAACCGCCCGCTCAGCGAGGTCGAAATAATCTCCATAAGTGTTGAAACCTACTCGGCCGGCAACTAAACAGCAGACAAATGCAGCCGCCGGCGCCGAAATTCGGCGCCGGCGGCTGTTTCTTTGCGCTCAATCGCTCGGATAAGCGCTCTCCAGGGTTTGCTGCGCCGCGTTCTCTTCTTCCTCTACGCCGTCGCTCAGCGCTGTCTGCGGCAGAATAGTCTGCGACGCGTCGGTCTGCGGAATGTCCAAAGCGTACATAGTGCCGTCGTCCACGCACAGCAGATGGCCGCCGACTATCGCGCCGTTGTGCACCAGCAGCACCGCATTGATGTTTGCGCCGAGGTCTGGACGGTTCGTGATTATGTAGGTGCATTTTTTTACCGTCTCACCCTTGAGCGGCGTAAGGTCGAAGCCCATAGTGGCGAGCATTTCGTTGTACTGGGCAAAGCGCTCGTCAAATTCGGCCGGCACCGCGACTTCGGCAACCGAGCTGGAGGGCGCGAACTCCAGCCCAAGCGCGCTGAGATATTCCTCGCGCTGGGCGGCAGAGTCGCCCTTTATTGCCGCTGCTTTGTCGCCGCTGAATATTTTAGTACCGGCAAACACCACCATGCCGGCCAACACCGCAACCGCGGCGAGAATGGCCAGTGTCTTTTGCAACTGAGTTTTTTTCACAGAGACCGCATACATATTAAAACACCTCTTGTTGACTTTCGTGTGTTTCATATATATGCCGCGCCTGTCTGAGTTATTATTATGTTTTATAAACATATCGCCGCCCGCCGCAAAAAATGCGGCGGGCGGCAAACATTACGACGGTACTGTTTATTCTTCCTCTTTTTCGCGCAGTTCTTTTGCCTCGTCTATTACCTTTTGCTCGTACTGCGCGGGCAGCGGCTCGTAGCGGGTAAAGGCGAAATCGAAGTGTCCGCGTCCTTGTGTGGAAGAGCGGATGTAGGTGGTAAAGTCGTGCATTTCCGACATCGGCACCTCTGCTTCGACCAGCTGCAGGCCCTCGTCAGCCGGGTTCATGCCGAGCACGCGGCCGCGGCGCTTGTTTATTTCGCCCATAAGGTCACCGGTGTTGTTGTCGGGGACATATGCCTTGAGAGTGCCGATAGGCTCGAGCAGCGAGGGACTTGCCTCGGCCATGCCGGCCTTGAACGCCAGCGACGCCGCAGTTTTAAAGGCCATTTCGGAGGAGTCGACCGGGTGGTAGGAACCGTCGACCAAAGTCGCTTTCATTCCCACAACGGGGTAGCCGGCAACTGTGCCATGCTTTACGCTGTCGCGCAGACCCTTTTCAACCGCCGGGAAAAAGTTTTTCGGAACCGCGCCGCCGAAGACTTTCTCTTCGAAGACGAGCTCTTCGGAGTCTGTCGGCTCAAATTCTATCCAGACGTCGCCGAACTGGCCGTGGCCGCCCGACTGCTTTTTGTGGCGGCCCTGAACCTTTACCTTTTTGCGAATAGTCTCGCGGTAGGCCACGCGCGGCGCCATCAGCTCAACTTCAACGCCGAATTTATTCTTAAGTTTGTTAATTACAACGTCAAGGTGCTGCTCGCCGAGTCCGGAAAGAATCTGCTGTCCGGTCTCGCCGTTGACACGGTAGGAAATCGTGCGGTCTTCCTCAAGCAGGCGCTGCATAGACGTGGCGATTTTGCTCTCGTCGCCCTTCTTCTTTGAACGCATCGCCATCGACATGCTGGGTCTCGGGAACACCGGCGCGGCCATGCGGTAAACGGGGCCGCCGCAAAGAGTATCGCCGGTTTTGGCCTCGGCAAGTTTGGTCACGGCGCCGATGTCGCCGGCACAAATCTCTTTGACGTCGGTCTGCTTTTTGCCGCGCACGAACAGCAGCTTGCCCTGGCGCTCCACGTTGCCGGTGGTGGCGTTGGTAAGTGTTGCGTCCGCAGTCAGCTTGCCGGACAGTATTTTAACGTATGACAGCTTGCCGACAAAGGGGTCGGCGACGGTCTTGAAAACGTAGGCAACCAGCGGGCCGCTGGCGTCGCAGGGCAGTTTCACCTGCTTGTCGTCCTTGTCGACAACTTCGTTGCCGCCGAGCTCGTCCGCCGCGGGCAGATAATCGACAATGGCGCCGGCTGCCATATCGACAGCCTGCTGGGAGCCGGCCGCGCCGCAAATTACCGGCATTATCATGCCGCCGGCGGTGCCGCTGCGCAGTCCTTTAATTATATCTTCTTTGGTAAAGGGTTCGTCGGCAAAGAATTTCTCCATCAGCGCCTCGTCCGCTTCGGCGAGAGCCTCGCGCATGGCCGAGGCATATTCCTCGACCGAGCCGTCGGTCGGAACGTCACACGCGCTGGCCTTGCCGTCGGCATAGGTATATGCCTTCATTTCGACAAGGTCGACGTAGACGTTGGGCTTGCCCTCGTTAATTACCGCCGCCATCACCGGGCAAGCGGACATGCCGAACTCGTCTTTAATCTGGGCGAGCGTCTTGCCGAAGTCGGCGTGCTCGGCGTCGAGTTTGCTTATGTAGAACATTATGGCTTTGCCGTATTTTTTGGCAAGCTTAAAGGCCTTGTGCGCGCCGACAGTCACTCCCGAACGTGCAGAGACGGGAATAAGAACGCTCTCGGCTGCTTTTATGCCCTCGTACGCGCCCAACTCGAAGTCGAAAAGGCCGGGGACGTCTATAAGATTCACACGGCAGCCGCGGCACTCAAAAGGCGCGGTCGTCGCCGAAATAGACGCCAGACGGCGAATCTCCTCCTGGTCATAGTCGCAAACGGTGTTGCCGTCCGCAATAGTACCCATTCTGTCGGTCGCCTTGTTGGCAAAAAGCAGCGCTTCCGCCAACGTCGTCTTGCCCTCGCCGCTGTGGCCGGCGAGCATTACGTTTCTAATCTTGTTAGGTGCAAAGTCCATAAACCAAAGTCCCCCAAAGTAGTATTCTTATAGCTCACGCTGAATTTACACGCAAGAATTATTGTAACATATCCTATAATAAATGAAAAGTAGTTTGAAATATTTATTTATTTTGATACGTTGCGCGCCGACTTGTGCCGAACTGTTGTTGGTTTATTTGCGCTGTGAGTCCGCTTTGCTGTGTCAGTCCCCCGCTATTTTGTAGGGTTTGAAGCCGAGCGCGTCCGCCGAAAGCAGTTTGTAAGCGACGCCGTCAATAGTGCGGTTTACGGCATAGGGTATGCCCTTGCCGTGGATGTGGCCGTAATAACAGCGGCGCACGCCGAACTCGGCGAGCACATCGGTAATACTGTCTGTGCGCGAATTGAGGTAGATTGGCGGATAATGCAAAAAGACAATTTTTTCACTTTGCGGCGGCGCGCTTTGCAGTGAAGCGCGCAGCCGGCAGACCTCGCGGTTCAGCACCTTTTCGTCGGCGGCATTGCCGTCCTCGCTCAACCAGCCGCGCGTGCCGCAAACGCTCACCCCGCAGCTCTCAAAACAGTTGTTGTGGAGAAAGTCAAAACCGGAAAACCCGTTTGCCGCCATCCACTCGCACATCTTCGTGCGGGTGTTCCACCAGTAGTCATGGTTGCCCTTAAGAATAATTTTGCGGCCGGGCAGAGCGTCGACGAAGGCAAAATCCTCTTTCGCCTGTTCCAGCGAGTCCGCCCAGCTGATGTCGCCGAGCAGAACTACCGTGTCGCCGCCGCGCACGCACTCACACCAGTTTTCCCGCAGCCGATCGACATAATTCTGCCAACCCTCAAACACGTCCATAGGTCTGGACGCACCCAAGGACAAGTGCAGGTCTCCGATAGCGTAAAGGCTCATTCTTCCGCCGCACCTTTGACAAAACCGAGCAGCTGCGCGCCCATTTGCGCGCACTCGCACACCTGCGTAAATCTTTCCCGCTGCTGCCAAAGTCCTTTCAGCGCCGGCGGCGCCGCCGTGCCGGAAAGCTGCTCCAACTGCTCCAGCGCCCGCTGCTCGCTTTGCTGCTCTTTCGCGAACACCGCTTTAAGCACGCTGCGCGAAAACTTATAGGGACTGGCTGTCGACATCACCACCATAGGTCTTTCGCCGCGGCGCCGGCGCGCGCAAAACAGCGCCACTCCCGTGTGCGGGTCGCACAAATAGCCGCTGTCGGCAAACGCGGCGCGCATAGACTCGGCAGTTTGCGACTCGCTGCACCAGTCGGCGTCAAAATCGGCGCGCAGCGCCGCCGTCTCGCCGTCACTGAGCGCAAAAGTGTGCGTCGCGGCAAATTCCGCGTACAGCTTTGCGGTGCGCCGTTCGCCGCAGATATGGCGCATCAGTCTCTCTACGTTGCTGGAAACGAGTATATCCATTGAGGGCGACATGGTGCGGTAAAAATTCCGGCGCGCATCGTAGCGCCCGCCGGCAATAAAGTCACTCAGCACATTATTGCTGTTACTCGCGCATATAAGTCTGCCGACCGGCAGCCCCATCTGCTTGGCGTACCACCCGGCCAGAATATCGCCGAAATTTCCGCTCGGCACACAAAAGTCGACCTCGTCGCCGCAGCCTATTGCACGCTGCGCGCACAATTGAGCGTAGGAGCTGAAATAATAAACTATCTGCGGCACCAGCCGGCCGAGATTTATTGAGTTGGCGCTGGAAAGCTCGACGCCGGCGCGCGCCAGCTCGGCTTTCAGTTGCGCGTCGGCAAATATTCTTTTGACTCCGGTTTGGGCGTCGTCAAAATTGCCGTTGACGGCGCACACTAAAACATTGTCGCCGCTCTGGGTAGACATTTGCAGGCGCTGCGCCTCGCTGACGCCGCCGTGAGGATAAAAGACCGCTATGCGCGTGCCGGCAACGCCGCAAAAGCCCTGCAGCGCCGCTTTGCCGGTGTCGCCCGAGGTGGCAACTGCAATAAGCGTGGTGCGGCGGTCGTCAAGACGGGTCTTGGCCGCCGCCATAAGCAGCGGCAGCAATTGCAGCGCAACGTCTTTGAACGCCGACGTCGGGCCGTGCCAGAGCTCGCAGCAGTAAAGACCGCTGTCGAGCGCGCGCAGCGGCGCGACACTGTCGCAGTCGAACGACGCATATGCCCTGTCGGCCAGCGCCGCCAATTCCGCCTCGCTGAAATCGTCCAGCCACAGCGACAGCAAGCGTGCGCACAGCCGGCGGTAAGGCAGCGACAGCAGCTCTTGCAGCTGCGCTTTTTCCAGCCGCGGAATGTCGTGCGGCACATAAAGGCCGCCGTCGGCACAAATGCCGGCAACTATCGCCGCGCTCGCCGTGGCTGTCAGTTTGCTGTCTCGGGTACTTTCGTAAATCATTCTTTTTCCTTAAAATGCATTTTCTATGTGGCCGCCCACGAAATAATTGTCGCCGTCGTGAACGACTTCTATGACGTCGAAACGCGGCTGCAGTTGAGTTTCGTTTTCAAGCAGATAGTTCTCGGCAGCAGCGGTGAGTCGCCGCCGCTTGGCCGCGCCGACGCTTTCCAGCGCGCCGACGAGCGCGCCGACACGGCGCGTTTTCACCTCGACAAAAACTATAAAGCCGCCGCGCTCGCAGACAATGTCTATTTCACCCCAGCGGCACTGGTAGTTGCGGGCCGCTATTTTGAACCCGCCGCGGCGCAAATATTTCTCTGCGGCTTTTTCACCGGCGCCGCCGACCTTACCGATGTTCATCGTACAGCCTCCCCAGAAACGTCTGGCGGTGAATAGGGCACGGGCCGTACTCTTTTAACCTCTCGTAGTGCAGCCGCGTGGGGTAACCCTTGTGCTGCGCAAAACCGTACTGCGGGTAGACGGCGTCGTAGCGGCGCATCACCCGGTCGCGGCTGACCTTGGCCAGCACTGACGCCGCGGCTATGTTGGCGCTTTTGCCGTCGCCGCCGACAAGCGTTTCGCAGTTTTCCTGCGGCGGGCGGCGGTTGCCGTCTACAAGCGTGAAGTCGGGTCTGAGGCCTAACAGCCCCACCGCGCGGCTCATTCCCTGCAAGCGGGCGTTGAGAATATTCACGCGGTCTATTTCGCCGCTGTCGACAAAAACTATGCTGCAGCTGAGCGCCGCCGCCAAAATTTCGTCAAAAAGCCGCTCGCGCAATTTTTCGCTGAGCTTTTTCGAGTCGTTGAGTCCGTCTATACGCGCGGCGCGCGGCAGTATTACCGCCGCGCAGCACACCGGTCCTGCCAGCGGCCCGCAGCCGGCCTCGTCCGTACCGCACAGCAATTCGCCGCGTGCCGCGCGCGCGGCGTCGTCGCCGGCGTACAGCTGCTCGAATATCATTCCGGCGCCTCCTCCAGCGTTATGCACCCGAGTTTGCCGGCGCGGTACTCGTCCAGCACCATAACGGCGGCGCGCTGAGTATCGCACTCGCCGCCGCGCAGCAGCATGCCGCGGCGGCGCGCCACAGTTTCGAGCAACTGCCAGCCGCGCTCGTCTGACACCGCGAGCCCGTATCGCTGCCGCAGCGTTTCGGGGTAGGATTGCGCCAGCACGCTCAGCAGCACCCCCGCGAGCATCTCGGTGTCAAGAATGTCGTCTTTTATTGCGCCGGTGAACGCCAGCCGGCAGGCGACGTCGTTGTCGGCGAATTTTTTGCAAAGTACGCCGGGCATGTCCAGCAGCTCGCAATAATCAAGCGTCACCCACTGCTTGCCGCGCGTCACGCCGGGTCGGTCCTCAACGCGCGCATGCGTGCTGCCGGCAAGCCGGTTTATAAGCGTCGACTTGCCGCAGTTGGGCACACCTATTACCATTAAGCGCGGCTTTCGGTTGAGTCCGCGCTCGCGGTCGTGTTCTATCATACCGGCGCAAAGCTGCAAAATATCGCCGCGCAGCACCGCCGCGGTCTTGGCGTCTTTGGCATTCACCGCCCGCGCCATAAAGCCCTGCTTGCGGTAATATTCGAGCCATCGCCTTGTCGCCGCCTCGTCGGCCAAATCTCGCTTGTTGAGCACCAGCAAGCGCGGCTTGCGCTGCGTCGCCTCTATTACCTGCGGGCTGCGGCTGATGGCGGGCAAGCGCGCGTCGACTATTTCCATAACGGCGTCGACATCGTCGACAGTGCGCTCAATAAGGCGCACCGTTTTGGTCATATGTCCGGGATACCACTGGATGTTCTGTTCGTATTTGTCGCTCATTCCACTGTACCCATATACTCGCGCGGCGACAGTACAAACACCACTGTACCCATAACCGAGCGCTCGTCAATAAACCCTATTGCGGTGTAGCGGCTGTCAAAGGAGATGCCGCGGTTGTCGCCCATTACGAAACAGTAACCCTGCGGCACTGTCAACGGATAGGTGAGATCGCCGCGCAGATTGTCGGCGCTGACGTCAATTTGCACGCCGTCGACACTCAACGCGCCGGTCTCGGCGTCAATGTCGACCGTCTGCCCCTCGGTAGCTATCACCCGCTTGACCAGCGAGTCGCCGTAGTTTGTCTTGTTGTCAAGCACCACTATATCGCCGTCCTGCGGCTGATAAAACAGCGACCAGACCAATATGCGGCTGTTTGCATTGAGTGTCGGGTACATGGAGTCACCGTTGACGGTATATACCTTGCAGACGAAGACAAAGACCAGCATAACGAGCCCGAGTGCGAACATCAGCGCCTCCAACCACTCAAAAAGAGCGGCGAGGGCGCTCTGCTTTTTTTGCTGTGTCATTTAACTGCCTCCGTTTCGCGCCGCGCGAGTACCGCGCGGCTGCCGATTAAAGTAATTATATAATAAAAAACAGGGAGGAGCAATAGCTCCTCCCCGCTTTGTCACATCGGTGTCTTATTTGCTCAAGCGCTCTTTGACCTTGGCAGCCTTGCCGACACGCCCGCGCAGATAGTAAAGTTTCGCGCGGCGAACATAGCCGTGGCGAACGAATTCTACCTTTTCGACATTGGGCGAATTGACCGGGAACACACGCTCGACGCCAACGCCGTAAGAAGTACGGCGCACGGTAAACGTCTCTTCAACGCCGCTGTGCTTGCAAGCAATAACGGTGCCCTCGAAAATCTGGATTCTCGAGCGCTCGCCCTCTTTGATGCGCACATGCACACGCACGGTGTCGCCGATCTCGAACTTGTGTTTCTCAGCTCTTATAGAGTCCTGAGTCATCAGTTTGATCGCGTCCATTTTTCCTCCTCATAAATTCAGACATTCTTGCTTCAAGAGCAGAGGACTGTCCGCTTAATGTCTTTCAACATTAACCCCGCCGGTCTGTCCGGAAGATTTAACGTACTGAAATATGATAGCACAGCGCCGCTTTATATGCAAGCAATTTTTTTGCCGGCGCCGGCCGTCAGTATTTGATGAATTGCGTCGCCAGCGTGATAATTAAAAACCAAATCATATGGAAGACTACCGCCGGCACTACCGAAATCGCTCCCACCGTCCCCGCCACGCTGACCACCAGCCCCAGCACGCAGCCCAATATCATTGCCACGAGCGCCATCAGGTTTGCGGTGCGCAGCGAGCCGTGCAGCCGCGAGCAGCCGACTATGCCGCGCACATAGGCGGGCAGCGAGCCGATATGGGTCAGCACCGAGTCGCTGTGCGGCACGTAAGAGGTGTAGTCGGCAACCGCCTGCGCGTCCTGGTCGCTTATTACCGCCACCGCAGACTCGTCAAGCTCGAAAACCGAGGCAACTTTTTCGCGCGTTATATTGAAATCCCGCGTGCGCACCAAAAGGCCAATGCCCTCGGCGTCCAGCTTGCCGACGGCGGCGGCCACTTCGTTGTCCGCCGTGTAGCTGACCATAAACATTGCGTAAAGGTTGCCGCCCACGGCGAGATAAATGGCGTCTCGGGTATTGTCTTTGCGGTATTTCTGCTCGTACTCCTGCGAGGGGATTTTTATTTCGTGGTTGCTCATCATCTCGCGGTTGCCGATAAGAACGCGGGTTTTGTCCATCCAGCAGCTGAAACCGAGCCTGTCCTCGTAATCGATGCTGTCCGTTTCGTACAGCATGTCGCTTTTGCCCTGAATGACATTGTAAAACAGGTTTGAGAGCGTGTCGCACGACGGAATAAGCACCGAGGCCGCGTACAGTATCGCCTTGTCGATGCGCTCTTTTTCAAAAGTTTTTATGCCGTGCAGCAAGACCGAACCCTTGGGAAAAAGATCCCGCCCCTCAAAAAGAACACTGTCGGCGTCGGTCACTATGTCGGCCGCCTCGAACCCCGGCACAACGGTACCGACTCGCAGCAGCGCGTTTTGCATGCGCGCGAGCGGCAAACTGCTTTTGAGCGTCGCCATAAAGCTGCACGACAGCGCCGCGCACAGCGCCGCGGCGGCTACCGCGTTTTCAGCGCTGCCGCCGGTAAAGTACCCGAGCGCCGCCGCCAGCAGTGAAACTATAAACACCACCGACACGGGGATGCGGAAAATGCGGCTTTCCCGGTCGGGCGAAAGCGCATAGCGCATAAAATTGTCCGTAAAACCGGTGCGGCGCTTAAGCATAACCGCCGGGTGGTCTACACCCAAGGCGCGGGCGGCGCGCTCTATTTGCGGCTCATCCTCGTATACTGTGCTGGCATACCGCTCGGCACTCTCGGAAATCGACTTGAAGTTGCGAAGCAGATTGCGCTCGTAGACAAATCTGCCGATATCGTAAAACATCAGTGCGAGTGTGCACACCGGCGCGGCGACAAGAGCGTCGCGCCCCGCACTGAATAGCAGCATCAAAACAGGCTCGCACAGTGCAAAGAAAACGGCAAACGCGCACACGGCGTCCGCGTCGGACTTAAAGGTGACCAGCTTGGCAAAGCCCCTGCCCACCGCTTTTATATTCAGTACGGCCGCCACCGCCGCTAAAGCGGCGTTGATTATGCAAAAAGTTGTAAAGCTGGCCGTCAGCGGCTCAACTTGCGGCAATTTATAGTAGGACAGCGCATTGAAAACGCACAAAAGCACACCGCAGACGCCGGTGAACAGCATAACTATCGCGCTGCGCGCCTGGCGGGACATCAGCTCGGCCAAAATCGGTTCGGCGTCGTCCTCGCTGCGGTATTCCTCTATTTCCGCCTTTTGTGCCGGCGGCTGCTGCTCGTCCTCAAATACCGGACCACTCGGTTCGCCCTGCTCCGGTTCCATGATAAAATCTTTTATTTTGCGCTGTTTTTGCAGCTTTGTGTCGAGCGGCTGTCGGTCAATAATCACCGTGTCGCCGAAGAACTGGCGAAACTCGTCGTCGACTTTGGCGCTTAAATTTATAACGCCCTCGCGCTCTACTACCTGTTTGACTGCGTCGTCAATAAGCAGCTCGCCGCTGGGTTGCGGCGGCGCTGTCGGCGCCGGCAACGGCTGCGCGTACGGCTGGGCGTCGCGGGCAAGCTGTTCTATTGTCGCCGGCGGCTCTACCGACTCGGTAAAAAGCGGGTGAGCCGCGGGGTCCGCTGTCGGCGCGGGGTTTTCCGTTTCGGACTTCGCGACCTCGTCGTCGGCTACGACCTCGAACCCGCGCTCAATAGTCGGGGCAAGCACGCCCTTTTCGTCGGGTGCCTCGTACGGCTCTTCGGAAAGCAGCGCCCGCAGCGAGCGGGTAAGCGGCTGTTCGGGTTGTTTTTCCTTGTGCGTGCGCACGTAGGCGTCCTGCAAGAACATTGAGTCGAGGTGTCTCGCCTCTACGTCCTCGCCGCCGTCATGGACAATCACGCTGTCCATGGTCATTTGTCCTTCAAGCTGGGTGTTGCCGGCCGGAACGGCAGCTGTGGAAGCAGTCTGCTCGCTGTCGCGAAACACGGGCTGGGGCGCACGGTTCACTTCCGGCGGCGCGGCGGGCTGGGGCGGCGCGCTCAGCGGCCGTTCGGCGACAGCGCGCTGCGAGCGCAGCAGTTCCTCCACCCGCTCGCGGTATTCACCCGCCTGTTCGCCGGCTTGCTGTGCCGGCTGTTGATACTGCGGCGCGGCGGACTGTGCCGGCTGTTGGTACTGCGGCGCGGCGGGTTGCACCGGCTGCTGGTACTGCGGCGCGGCGGACTGCGCCGGTTCACTTTTGGCGCCGAGATTATTAAAAGTCTGCTGTATACGGTCCTGGATGCTGGTTTGGGCGCCGTCGGCCGCCACTGCGTTCGCCGCTGCCGCCGGCGGGGTCGCCGGCACCGCGGGAGCGCTGCGCATCTGTTCATTATAAGCGCGTATCTGTTCTTTGCTCAGCGGCGCAAACTGGTGCGTCGTGCGCTTTACTTCGACTTCCTTGAGTATGTCGTCCAAATTGAACTCTTCGCTCATTTTTCCCTCCGTGGGTAATTAAGTCGCAAACAATAACCGCACTCAGCGGCGCCGCTGGCGCACCGTCTCGTAGATGAGCGCCGCGGCCGCAGCCGACGCGTTCAGTGAATTAATTTTTCCAGCCAGCGGCAGCGAGACACTCGCGTCGCTGAGCTCGCGCAGCAGCCGGGACACGCCGAACCCCTCTGAGCCTATTACCAGTGCCACCGGGCCGCTCAAGTCGGTGTCGTAGCAGCACGCGCCGCCCATTTCGGCGCTGTACACAAAAACGCCGGCCTGTTTTAGTTCGCGCACTGCCGCGGCCAGGTTTGGCATACGGGCAATTGCAATGTGCGCCGCCGCGCCGGCGGAAGTTCTGAACACGGTCGGAGTGACCGTGCAGCCGCCGCGCTTGGGAATAACTATGCCGTGCGCTCCGGCGCATTCCGCGGTGCGGATTATTGCACCGAGGTTGTGCGGGTCGGCAATGTCGTCGCAAATAACGATAAACGGTAGCTCGCCTTTTTGCCGCGCCGCGTCGAGAATATCCTCAAGCTGGCAATACGCTATCTCGCGCCGCAGCGCCGCCACTCCCTGGTGATTTGTGCCGCACATGGCGTCAAGCTTACGGGAACTGACATGTTTGACTACTGCCGATTGTTCGCGCGCTTGCGCGGCGAGGTAGGTATACTTCTCGCTGCTTTCGTCAGCTATATACAGTGTGTCAGCCGCCTGCGCGCGCAGCAGTTCGCAGACTGCATTGCGCCCGCAGATAAGTTTATTGTCGTTTTTGTCTTCCAAAGACCCATACACCTTTTTCTATATTTGAACCAGTATACCATATTTTATAGCCCATATCTATATGGCGGCGGCGATTTTTGTTGTCTTAAGTCGTCACGCAATATTTTTTGCGTTGCCGCGGCGCGGCATCCGCCGCATATACAAGGAGTATTGTATCAAATATACAATCAACCAGTTGAAAACTGTGTTGAAACCATCAAAAACCGTGTGTTTTCGGTATTCTGTGGCGAATTACGGCGTGTATAAGGGCCGGTTTTCAACATCGTGTTGAAAGTCTTCAACATAACAAATAGTTTAGCAATGTTTTGTCAATAGTGAGTTTTGCCAAATTCCAACCATTTCTTAGTGCCATTTTTCCCTATTTTCGGCACGTCCTGCTTTTTCTTGACTTTACCCCACTGTGTCGTATAAGATACCATTGCAACAGAAAACGATTTTTGTGAATAAAAATTAACCGGCAACAAATGGCGGCGTTTTTCGGCCCGACTCTCGCAGCAAGCGCGGCGACAATTAAGCGGACCAGAAGTTTTTGGGGAAACAAATGGACGATGCAAAAGATTACACTATTCAAGTCGGCGGCTTGCAGCTGGCGCAGACGCTCTTTTGCGGGCAGTGTTTCCGCTTTGAGGCGCTCGGCGACGGTCTGTACCGCGGGGTGGCGCTCGACCGCGTACTGAGCGTGCGTCAGTGCGGCGACACGCTGGAGTTCCCCGGCACAAACAAGGGCGAATTTGAGCGGCTGTGGCGCAACTACTTTGCGCTGGACGTCGACTATGCGGCGCTGCAGGAGCTGTTTTGCCGTGACGCCGTGCTGGCGAGGGCTGTCGAATACGGCTGCGGCATAAGAGTGCTGCGTCAGCCGCTGTTCGAAACGCTCATAAGCTTCATTATCTCGCAAAACAACAACATTAAGCGCATCAGCGGCATAATATCCCGGCTGTGCGCGACTTTCGGCGAGCCGCTCGGCGGCGGGTATTACAAGTTCCCTGCACCGCAGCGACTGGCGGCCGCTGCCGAAAGCGATTTTGCGCCGCTGCGCGCCGGGTTTCGCGTGCGCTATATAATTGACGCGGCGCGGCGCTTTGCCGCCGGGGAAATAGACGAAAACTTTTTGCGCACCGCGCCGCTTGCGCAAGCCGGCGCTATGCTTGAGACCATCTGCGGCGTCGGCCCGAAAGTGGCGGCCTGCACCCTGCTTTTCGGCGCCGGGCGCTTTGACGCTTTTCCGCAGGACGTCTGGATAAAAAGAGCAATGGAGCAGCTTTTTCCCGGCGGACTGCCCAAATATGTGCTGCCCTACGCCGGCATAGCCCAGCAGTACATATTCAATTATGCCCGCGCCACTCTGCAATAACCCGCCGGCATTGAACCGCGCAGGCGTGGCTGCTTATTCTTGCGAGGTGGATTATGGTAACGCTGAGATAAATTGATTCAAAAAATATTTGGGACGTCGTCAAGCTGTCCGTAAATGAACCGCAAAACGATTTTGTCGCCTCCAATACTCAAAGCATTCTTGAGGCGTATGTGTGCGTTTGCGACGGCTACACTGCATTGCCTTTTGCGGTTTACAGCGATGATACTTTAGTCGGTTTTGTGATGTTCGGCTACGGAACGATTGGCGACGAAGACGAGCCCGACGTCGCCGCCGGCAACTACTGCATCTGGCGGTTTATGATTGACCGCAATTTTCAAAAGCAGGGCTACGGCAGAGCGGCGCTTTTGGCAGCGCTTGACTATTTGCGCACCGAGCCGTGCGGTCCGGCTGAATTCTGCTGGCTCTCCTACGAGCCGGAAAACACTGTCGCAAAAGCTCTGTACGCCTCTGTAGGCTTTGTCGAAAACGGACAGACTGACGGCGAGGAGATTGTCAGCGTCTGCCGGCTGTGAGCGCAAGCCGTAGGCGGGCACATTCGCCCTCCGGCGGTTGTCCTGTGCCACGGCTTTTAATTCCACCGAGATAAACAAATTTTGAGAGCGAGGAAAACAGAATGAATAATATGATAGCTTACTGCGGACTTGATTGCGAAAAATGCGACGCCTACCTTGCCACCGTGAACAATGACGACGCGCTGCGGGAGAAGACCGCCAAGCTCTGGAGTGAACTGAACAACGCGCCCATCACGGCAGAAATGATAAACTGCACGGGCTGCCGCACTCCGGGCGTCAAAACGCCGTTTTGCGAGAGCATGTGTGAAATACGGCAGTGCGCGCGGCAAAAGCAATTTGATACTTGCGCTAACTGCGCGCAGACCGACAGCTGTCCCACGCTCGGCGCTATATTCGCACTCAACCCGGATGCGCGAAACAATCTAAAATAATGCGGTGCTCCGCCGGCGCGGCACTGCTGACAATGACCGCCGAAATGTTCAAAGCGGGTGCGACCTATTGACGGTCGCACCCGCTTTATTATAGTTGTTATTTTTTTTCTTCCGTCAAAACCCGCTGCGCCGCATACAGCAGCGCCGCACGGGAATAGTCGAGATGCACCCCGCCTTGCATGTATACGTCGTAGGGTTCGCGCAGCGGCGCGTCGCAGGAAAGTTCTATCGACGAGCCGGCGGTGAACGCTCCGGCAGCCATTATTATGTCGCACTCGTAACCGGGCATGGGCCAGGGCTCCGGCGCGGCAAAACTGTCTACCGGCGAGCGCGCTTGCACCGCCTCGCAAAAAGCGATAAGCTTCGCCGGCGTTTTCAGTCTGACGGCGGTAACTATGTCGCCGCGCGGCGCGTCGAACGCGGGCGAGGTCTCGTAGCCCAGCAGTGAAAACAGCCGCGCCGCATAGACCGAGGTTTTGAGCGCCTGCTCAACGACGCAGGGCGCAAAGTACAAACCGAGGTATGTCTCGCGCAGTCCGGCCGGACTGCTGCCCAATTCGCGGCCGGTGCCGGGGGCTGTCAGACGGTGGCCGCAAAGCTCAACTAAGTCGGCGCGTCCGGCCACATAGCCGCCGGTCTGGGCGACGGCTCCGCCGGCATTTTTTATCAGCGAGCCGGCCATCAAGTCGGCGCCCGCCGCAGTCGGCTCGCGGCTTTCGCAAAATTCGCCGTAGCAATTGTCCACCATCACTGTCACATTGGGGTTCGCTTTCTTCGCGACCGCGGCGGCCTGCTCTATTTCGCCGCAGCTCAGCGCCGCTCTTGCGGCGTAACCGCGCGAGCGCTGTATGTGCACCACTTTCGCCCGCGGCGCCGCCGCAGCGAGCGCCGCCAGGTCTATGGCGCCGTTGCGCATCTCCAGCTGCTCGTAGCCGACTCCGAACTCGGCCAGCGAGCCGACGCCGCTGCCGCCGATAACGCCGCGCAGCGTGTCGTAGGGCGCACCGGTCGCGCACAGCAATAAGTCGCCCGGCCGAAGCAGCGCAAACAGCGCCACGCTCAGCGCGTGCGTGCCGCTCATAAAATTGGTGCGGCAAAGCGCGTCCGGCGCGCCGACTATGTCGGCAAACAGTTTGTCCAGTCGGTCGCGTCCCGAATCGCCGAACCCGTAACCGGTGGACGAGCCTAGCAGCGACGCCGCTATGCGGTTGTCCGTAAACGCCCGCAGCACGCGCTGCCGGTTGTGAAACTGGGTCTTTTCTATGCGCTCAAAACACGGCGCGCAGTCTTTCATGACCTGCGCGTCGAGTTCAAGCAGCCGTGCGGATATTTCGCAGTCGTAATTTTTCATTATTGCTCCCCCTGTGCTCCCCTTTTGCGGGCGCTCACATAGCAGTAGCCGTCTCTGACAAAGCCGACGGCGGCATAGTAACAGGCCAGTGCCGGGCGGCACAGCAGCCGCACGTCGCCGCCCGTCTGCTCTGCGGCCGCCGCCGCCGCCGCAAAGCCCAGTTTATAGCCGCGAAAATCAGGCGCCACACACACCGAGCCTATGACCGAGCGCCCGCCGCAAATGTAGTCCGCCACGGCGACGGCTGCCGTCTGCGCGTCTTTTTTCAGCACATATGCACGGCTGACGCCGAATTTTTCCCGGTAGAACAAAGAACAGTAAACACTGTCCGTCGGTAATTCCGCCACTGTCGCGAGCAGCGGCGCGACTGTCTTTGCGTCGCTCGGCGCGAAACCCGGCAATGGCGCCGCCGGCCCCTTGAAACGCATGCGGCACAGCGCGGAAACGCGCCAGCCCGGCAGGAAAAGCGCCGGGGACGCGGCGTAAAACTCGGTGATACCGGCCGCGCCGCACAGCGCAATTATCTGCTGCTCGTCTCGCGGCGTGCGCTCCTTGCCGGCGGACCAAAGGCTGGAACCGACGCGCGCCAGTGCATATTTTGCGCCGACATGGACGGAAAAATCACACTCCTTGTGCTCGCACGCGGCGTACATTGCCGCCACCGCCGTGCCGAGCGGGCCGTCGTCAAGCGCCAATATTTTGTTCTGAACGTCTTGCTTGTTCAACTTAGCGCCGCGACCAGTTCCTTAAAACAGCGGCCGCGCTCCTCAAAATTGCGAAAACAGTCAAAACTGGCGCTGGCCGGCGAGAGCATGACAATGTCGCCGTCTGCCGCGCTGCTTGCCGCAGCCGAAACTGCGGCAGCAAGATCTTTTGCGTGCACTATGCACGGGCTGCCCGTGTAATTCGGACACTCGCGCAGCGCCGCTTCTATTTTCGGCGCCGTCGCCCCGGTAAGTATAAGCAGCTTTACGTGTGCGACCAGCTCCGGCGCCAGCGGTACATAGCTGATTTTTTTATCGTAGCCGCCGGCTATCAGTATCATTTTTTTGTCGCCAAAGGCCCTAAGGCCCGCTACCGTGCGCGTTGGCGACGTGGCGATACTGTCGTTGTAATATTGAACGCCGCGCAGCGTGCGCACCGGCTCAATGCGGTGCTCTACTCCGGTGAACGTGCAGGCGACCTCGGCAATACAGTGCGCCGGGCAAAGCTCCATAACCGCGGCGGCCGCCGCCGCGACATTGACCGCGTTGTGGAATCCGCGCAGCGCTATTTTTGAGACCTCTATTACCCTTTCGCTGTGGCCGCCGCGGGCAATATTTACCCAACCGTCGGCAATATACGCGCCGTCGCTCAGCGCATGCTCACTGCTGAAAAGGCGCAGCTTGCCGCGCACCGCACCGGCAAAGCCGCGCGTTACGGCACAGTCGTCGTTGAGCACGGCGGTCTGCTGCGGCTTTTGCCAACAAAGCACGTTGCGCTTGGCGGCAATGTATTCCTCCATTGTTCCGTGGTAGTCGAGATGGTTCGGCGTCACGTTGGTCACCAGCGCCACGTCGGGCTGCGGCTGCATTGACATAAGCTGGAAGCTGGAAAGTTCAACCGCGGCAATATCATCGCTCGCCATCGAAAGGGCCTGCGGCAGCAACGGCGTGCCGATATTGCCGCCCAAATGCACGGTATACCCGGCCGCGCGCAGCATTTGCGCTATGAGCGTCGTCGTTGTGGTTTTGCCGTCGCTGCCGGTAACCGCAATGGTGCGGCAGGGCGCAATCTCAAAAAACTTCTGTATTTCGCCGGTGATATGCGCGCCGGCCGCGCGCGCCTGTTGCAGTTTTTCGTTGTTGTAGCTGAGACCCGGCGAGCGGAATATTTCGTCGAAGCCGGCAAGGCCCTCAAGATAACTGTCACCGAGACGCAGTTCAACTCCCTCTGCTGCGTAGCGCCGGCGCAGTTCGGGGTCGAATTTGTCGCTGGCAAGCCGGTCGCACAGCGTAACTTGCGCGCCGTACTGCGTGAAAATATCTATTAATTCGCGGTGACTGACTCCCGCCCCGATAAAGCAGATCCTTTTGCCCTTCAGCGCGGAAAAATAGTGCTTTGCAGCCTCATTCATTGCCCAGACCATCCGTTTCCCGTTCGTCCGCCACGGCGGCAGATAAATCTAAATTTCCCTACTATTATACTTTTATCAGTTATATATATCAACATATATAATCAATGACAATTGTGACATTGAATGCTGAAAATGAATTTTTATTGATAATAACTTTCATAAGTGTTATCATAACAAAAGCAACACGAAAGAAGCGTAAATAACATGTCATGCAACAAACTTATGCTGCCCGAAAGCTACCGCTCGCTGCTGGGACTGCTGGAAACGCAGCACGCAATTAAACTGGCTAAAGACGATTTTGAGCGCCGCTTAGCCGAATCGCTCGACTTGACGCGCGTGTCTGCGCCGATGTTCGTGCGCCCCGAAACCGGTCTCAACGACAACCTTAACGGTGTTGAGCGCGCCGTCAGTTTCGACGTGCCCGACGCCGGATTCAGCGTCGAGATAGTCCATTCGCTGGCCAAATGGAAGCGCTATGCGCTCGATTACTACGGTTTTGAGCCCGGCAAGGGTCTTTACACCGACATGAACGCCATTCGCCGCGACGAGGAGCTGGACAATCTCCATTCGGTCTATGTCGACCAGTGGGACTGGGAAAAAATAATCACTGCGGCGCAGCGCGACGGGGCAACACTGAAAAGTACTGTGCGCGCCATTGTTCACTGCATGGCCGAAACAGAGGGCCGTCTGGCGGAACAGTTCCCCCAGCTCGGCGGCATTTTCAGCGGCGACGTGCACTTTGTCACCTCGCAGCAGCTGTTAGACGCCTATCCCGACCTTGCGCCCAAACAGCGTGAAGACGAAATCTGCAAAAAATACGGTACCGTATTTATTCAGGGCATCGGCGGCAAACTGTCGGATGGCTCTGTCCACGACCGCCGCGCGCCCGACTACGACGACTGGCAGCTAAACGGGGACATACTCGTCTGGTATCCGCCGCTGGGACGCGCCGTCGAGCTTTCCAGCATGGGCATTCGCGTTGACGAATACTCGCTGCTGCGCCAACTGGAACTGGCCGGCCACACCGAGCGCGAACGGCTTCCCTTCCACAGTGCTCTGCTCAGCGGCAGCCTGCCGCTGACAATAGGCGGCGGCATAGGTCAGTCGCGCATCTGCATGGTCTTTTTGCAAAAAGCGCATATCGGCGAGGTACAGGCGTCTGTCTGGCCGCAGCGCGAGGTCGAGCTCTGCCACCAAAACGGCATAGAACTGCTGTAAATACTGCTAATACAGTCTCGCGCGGCGTTGATTAAAAAATAATTTTATTTTTTTTCAAAAAAAGGCTTTACAAACCGCCGCGGATATATTACAATATGGTTACAAAGTGAAGACAAACCGGTAACAAACCATCGTTTGGCGCTTTTTCTTCATTTTTCCTCCTTTTTATTTATATAAAACACCCGTGCGGCAGGCGCGGGTGTTTTATAGTGCGCAATTGACGTTTTCAATCCGTTTTGGTATTATTATAAGCGTTGTTTTTTTGCGGACGTGGTGGAACTGGCAGACACGATGGTCTTAGGAGCCATTGCGCAAGCATGCAGGTTCAAGTCCTGTCGTCCGCACCA
>CAYZIL010000027.1:0-17478 GCA_964478515.1 uncultured Faecalibacterium sp.
TGGAGCTGCGGCAGATGCCCTATCTTTACGAGCAGCTGTGTGCCTTCTTTAACGACGCGCAAGAGCAGTTGGCCGACATGCAATTTGAGCGGCTGTCGCGGGCGCGCAGCGACTCGAAAGATTTCGGCGAAAACAGCTTTGACCAAATAGATGTTGTCGATTTTGCCGGCAACGCCGACTTGTCGCTTTCCGACTCGCTGACGCGTGCGGTCGACAGTATAGTGCGCTACCGCAACACCTACAACATCAGCGGCGCCAACGGCCTGGCAATGTACTTCCCCTACGAGTGGCTTGACTATTACGAGTCCATGTTCACCCTGCAAAAGCAGCTGGGGTTCGGCAGTGAGTACACAAATTTCTTCAGCAATTTTGTTTCGGTAATGGTCGGCGGTCAGTCTGCCTACCAAAGCACACCCACCGGCGGCACCGGCAGCGAGTCTTCCGACTACACCGATACCGAGTGGTTCGACAGCGCCGCCATTGACAGTTACAGCGGACTTTACGAAAGCCACCAAACCACCTACGAACTGTTCCCCAAAGACGGCGGCTATGCAATGTCGCTGCCCGACGAGGTATGGCTGAGCATAACGTCACTTGAACTTCAAGTGATGGTCGAGGACGGCAACGGCGGCTACATCGACCTCGGTTCCGACAACATCCTCAGCTTCGACGACGACGGCGACGCGTTCATTAATTTCCAACGCAAGTGGGTCGCTGTCGGCGGTCAGATAGTTCCCTATTATTGTCTTTACCAGAGCACCGGCGATTACTGGTACACCTACGGCTATTCGCCGGCACTGCTCAACGGCGAGCGCGCCGATATTATTCTGCGCTGGGACGACGATAACCCCGGCGGTTTCGTAGCCGGCGCGCGGCTCTATTACGGGGAAGGCGAGACTGTTTCCAGCCGCAGTCTGATGCAGCTGCAAGACGGTGATGTCATTCAGTTCCTGTGCCGCTACTATGCCGACGCTGACGCGACGGCGGTCGAAAAGCCGCTGGGAGACCCGATAACCGTAAGCGGCGACTTGACGGTTGACTACCGCAATTTCCGCCACTACGACTGTCTTATCAGCTTTGCGGTGGTTGACATTTACGGCAACCGCAGCTGGACTAACCTGATAGAAGTCAACTGACGACGAAAAAACAGCAGTACAGAGCCGCGGCGAATATTCGCCGCGGCTCTGTTGTTTTCCGGACACTTCTTGCAATCCGGGGCATTATGGGGTAAAATATAGAAGAAATATCGGCACGAAGCCGGTGAGCTATCCAAAACAGGTAAAATGCCACGAAGGCCCGCTCTATTAACGCGAGGGTGTCTTTGCGGCATTCTCTTGTATTGGAGGTTTTTTTATGTCTCGCACCAAAGCTACTGTCAGCGCCGGACTCTGCATCGCCCTGGGTGTGCTGCTGCCGATAATATTCCATTCCGTCCCCAACGCGGGAGCCGTTTTTTTGCCGATGCACATTCCGGTCTTGCTGTGCGGACTTGTCTGCGGGCCTGTTTACGGCCTCGCCTGCGGTCTGCTCACGCCGCTGCTGTCCTCGCTGCTCACCGGCATGCCGCCGGCCGCTATGCTGCCGCAAATGCTCTGTGAATTAGCTGTCTACGGCTTCGTCAGCGGCATACTTATGCGCCGCTTGCGCACCGGAAAACACGCTGCCGACGTCTGGCTTTCGCTTGTCGGCGCCATGCTGGCCGGCCGTCTTGTTTACGGCACACTCAATGCGCTGATATTCCGCGCCGGCGAATACTCGCTGTCGGTCTGGCTCAGCGCCGCTTTTGTCACCGGTCTGCCGGGCATAGCCATTCAGCTGGTACTTATTCCGCCGCTGGTATTGGCGCTGGAACGCTCAAAGCTTATTCCCGCCGCTGCGTAAAGGCGCGGCGGTATTCATTCTCCGAGCAGTTTTTTTATCTCCACCACTGCCGCGGCAACGCTCTGCGCCAGCGGCACCGAGGGCGTCCCGGCCACAACAATGCCACAGCTGCTGACGGGCACAAGCACCTTTTGTGCCCTGCTTTGGCAGACCGCCTGTGCCATTGCCGGTGTTATTTCGCCGAGCAGCGAATCGGCGGCGATTATACCCATCGGCCCGGCAATTATGTCCGCGCTGCGGCAGGTGACACAGACGGGATTTTCGCCGCTGGCGCCGCGGTCAGCGCCGGCCTTCATCATTGCCGACGTGGCAATTGAATTGGTACCGACGGCTATTATTTCCGCCGCGCAGCCGGCTCTTTTGAGCGCGGCGGTCAACTCGCTGCCAATGCGGCCGCCCTGGCCGTCAATAATTACTATTTTCATCGCTAATCATTTCTCTTTGCTTTTATTTTTATGACATTATAACATTGCGCGCCAAGTGCGGCAAGCTGCGGCAAACATAACCATTACCACACCCAAAGGCGCGGTTTACCCAAACCCGGTATGGTCAAAATATTGCCGACTTCTTAAAAGGCTTTTGCAACAGCAAACACACTTACTTTAAATTAAGCAAAAGACCGCTGTGTTCAAGACACGAAGAACATTTTTTGTAAGTTACCAACGTAACGCGATGGGTCTTTTCATGCTCACCGACGCCTTATTCCCCCCTAACGGCAAGAGAAAAGCCCCTTAAACCCCTTTGAGCTTCGCGCCGCCGGCGCGAAGCTCATTTTCGTTAGCTGTGCTTTTGTATTCGCCGGGCGTCTAAGCGCGCCCGCGCGGCGGCCGGTTCTTGAACCCGGCGCTGCGGCGGCGCGTTCGATGAAAAAAAAAGAAAAAGCACCGGCAGCAAAAGCTGCCGGTGCTTTTTATGTCCTTGGTGAAACCGAGCTTATTTAATCGCGTCGACCTCTTCCTGGGTATAGCCGTGGATGTTCATCAGGATGTCGTCAACTTCGGCGGTCGTGACCAGCGAGCTGGGCAGACGAACGCTCTCAACTTCCTCACCGGCAATCAGCTTCGCGGCGTAGTCAGCGGCGCCGTGGGCATAGCCGAGAGTATCCTGCGCAACACTGGCGGTCAGCATGCCCTGTTTGAGGGCGATGCAGCCGAGTTCGTTGGCGTCAACGGAGAAGACCTTGATGTCGGTACGGCCGGCATCCTGCATGGCCTGGATTGCGCCCAGAGCCATATCGTCGTTAGCGGCGAAGATGACTTCGATCTCGGGGTTGGAAACGAGCCAAGCCTCGACTATCGGCAGAGCCTCAGAGGTGGACCAGTTAGCGGTCTGGTCGTCAACGATGTTGGCGCCAATGGCCTCAAGACCATCCACATAGCCCTGGTGACGTCCGTCAGCGTGGAACGTGCCGTCGATGCCGCGAAGCAGCGCAACGTTGGTTCCCTCTTTGACGATGCCCTGCTCAACAGCGTAGTCAACAAGCAGCGTGCCCTGCTGGACAGGATCAGCGTCCAGATAGTAGCTTTCGCCGTCGTCATTGACGCTGCCGACGGTGATAACGACGTTGACGCCGGCGGCGACAGCGTCCTTAATCACCTGGACAGGCGAGTCAGGATCGTTCTGCTGAAGGATGATAACGCTAAAGCCATCGGCAACGCAGGTCTCGATAAGGTTGTTGATGGTGTCGTTGCTCATCTCGCCGTCAAAAGTCTCGATGGTGTACTGGTCGGTGTAGTTCTCCTCATAGTACTCCTGGAACTTCTGCATTACGAGATAGCAATAGGTGTCGGTGTAGCCTTTGCAAATGAAAGCGACTTTGGGAAGATCGCTGTCACTGCCGCCTTCCTGACCGCCGGAGCACGCTACGAGAGCGAACACCATGACGAGAGCAAGAAGGATCGCAAGGATCTTTTTCATGTTTTTCCTCCAAAATATATTACAAACACGTGCCGGCACTGCGCCGGAACGGATTTGTGCTGAAAGGGTGCTCAGTTCCTTTTTCCGCCCTTGGTCATGGTGTCGACAACAACGGCCGCCACTATGATAACGCCGGTAACTATCTGCTGATAGTAGGACTGAACGTGCATAAGCGTAAGGATGTTGGCGATCATACCGGTAATAAACGAACCGATTACAGTACCGGTAATGCTGCCCACACCGCCGGCAAGCGAGGCGCCGCCGATGATGGCCGCGGTAATGGCGTCGAACTCAAGGCCAACGCCCTCGGCCGGCTGTCCGGAATTGAGGCGCGTCATAAACAGCACGCCGGCAATGGCAACGCAGACCGCGTGGTAAATGTAAGCTTTTATAATTACGGCGTCGGTATTTATGCCGGCCGCCTTAGCGGACTGGATGTTGCCGCCGATTGCGTAAAGATATTTGCCCATTCTTGTCTGGGTCAAAAGCAGCCAGGTAAGTATCACGAAGAATATCATGAACAGCACCTGGTAGGGAATTACGCCGAACAGCTTGCCCTGGCCGAGAACGGCAATGCCGCCTATCTGTTTGATAACCTTTGCCTCGGTGTACATCAGCGCCAGGCCGCGCGCCGCGGTCGAAATGGCCAACGTGACAATAAAGGCCGGAGCGCGGAGCTTGGTAATTACCAGAGCCGAGCCGCCGTACATGACAAGGCTTATAAGAATGCCGAAAAGTATCGCCAAAATTATGCTCAGCGCTACGTTGAGACCGGCATTCTCGGTCAACTTCTTAAATGTGCCCAGAATAACGCAGCCCAGCAGCGCGACCATTGAGCCGGCTGACAAGTCGGTGTTGCCGGTAATAATCAGCAGCGTAATGCCGCAGGCGATTATTGTCACAACCGACGTCTGGGTAAGCATGTTTATGATGTTTGCTCTGCTGAGAAACACCGGCGAAAGGAATGAAAACACTATAACGAAGAGAACGAGAATGAGCAGTATGCCGACTTTATTGTAGACGTCGACAAATGTCAGTCTCTTTTTCTCTGTCCCGGGTGTTTTGCTCATTTGCTGTTACCTCCAACTGCTAATTGCATGACAGATTTCGCGTTTATCTCTCCCTTGTTCAACTCGCCGCTGATTTGGCCCTGGCAAACTACCAGCACGCGGTCGCTCATGCCAATGAGCTCTTCGAGGTCGGAATCTATCAGGATGATGGAAACGCCTTTTTCGCACATTTGGTGCATCAATTTATATATCTCGTACTTGGTGCCGACGTCAATACCGCGCGTCGGTTCGTCAAGGATGAGCACTTTCGGTTCGACAGACAGCCACTTGCCCAGCACTACCTTTTGCTGGTTGCCGCCGGACAGAGTCTCGACCTTTGTTTCGGGCGACGGAGCTTTAACGTCGAGCAGCTTTATCATTTTGTCGACAAGTTCTTTTATTCCCTTGTGGTTGAGCCAAAAGCTTTTGAAAATGTGGAAATAGGACACCAGCGCAATATTTTCGGAAACCGAACTTATCAGGTTCAATCCCTCGCGGCGGCGGTCCTCAGGCACCAAAACAATGCCGTTGGAGACGGCGTCGTTGACGGTGCGGATGCTCAGCTTTTTGCCGTTCAAATAAACATCGCCGCTGTCCTTTTTGTCCTGTCCCATTATAGCGCGGGCTATTTCGGTACGGCCGGCGCCGATAAGGCCGGATATACCGAGTATTTCGCCGCTGCGCACGGAAAAATTGACGTCTTTAAAGACATCGCCGCTGTTGAAATTTTCGACCTTAAAAACTTCTTCGCCGATTTTTAGGTCTTTTTTGGGATAGACCTCGGTCATTTTCCGGCCGACCATCTTTTCGATGATGTCGGGAATGTCGGTCTCGCTGGCCGGCATGGTGGCAATATGCTCGCCGTCACGCAGCACGGTAATATAATCGGCCACGCGGAATATTTCGTCCATCTTGTGGCTGATGTAGATAATGGTTATTCCCGCCTCGCGCAGCTCGAATATCTTTTTAAACAGGAAATCGACCTCGTTCTCGGTAAGCGACGAGGTGGGCTCGTCCATCAAAATCACCTTGGCGTTGACGGAAATGGCCTTGACTATTTCCATCAGCTGCGCTTCGGCTACCGACAGCGTCTTCATTTTGCTGCTGAGCTTAAAGTTCAAGCCCTGCTGTTCAAGGTATTCCTTGGCCTTAACGGCCATCTCTTTGCTGTCGACCGTACCGGGCAGCTTGCCGGGCAGTTCGCGGCCGAGGTACATGTTTTCGAGCACAGTCATCTCGGGGATGATGTTGAGCTCTTGATAAATCATTGAGCAGCCGGCTTTCAGCGCGTCCGACGGACCGCTGACGTGCATGGGCTCGCCATTAAAAAACACCTCGCCCTCATCAGCCTTATAAAGGCCGTTGATGATTTTAAGCAAAGTAGATTTTCCCGCTCCGTTCTCGCCGACCATGACGTGAACGCAGCCCTTTTTGATTCCGAAGTTGACGTCGTTGAGCGCGCGTACACCGGGGAATCTTTTGGATATGTGGCGGAACTCGAGAATGTAATCATCGCTTTCGGGTACCGCTTTGGTAACTTTGGTATTCTCCATTAGACCTCTCCAACGACTGGGGATTTGCGTTTTCCAGTGTTTTTCTATTGTGTTTTGCCGGGTTCTTAACAAGGGTGATTATAGCACAGTGGTTGTGATATTGCAAGTTAATTTGCGTAGTGAAAGGCGCGATTTTGTACAACGTTACCAGATTGTAACCAGTTTAATTTTGGAAATCAATTTTTTGCGGGGTTTTGCCCACTCATTTGGGTTAATATTTCGGCAACAAATCAGCGTGTTACCGCAGCGCTATTTTTTTATATTCCAATTAAAAAGCAGCTCTCCGCCACCGTGGTATGCGAAAGAGCTGTGTGGTTTTAGAATGACAGAATCAAAGTGTAATCATTTTGTAATCTACCATATAGTATTTGTCGTTTTGCTCACCGTGAATATAACGCACGGCGGCCTCGGCGGCTTTGCGCGCTTGCACGGAATAATCGTCCTGGACCGTGCCGGTCATAAGACCGCTGCGCACCATCTCGCAGCCGTCCGCGGTGCCGCCGCAGCCGACGAGATAAATATTTGTGCCGACTGTACGGCCGGCCTCGCTTATTGCCTGCTGCGCGCCGGCGGCCAATTCGTCGCTGCTGCAGAATATTACATCTATAGCGCTGCCGGCGGCAAACGCCTGCACCGCCGTGTCGTAGCCCTGTTGTTCGCTGCCGCTCGGACATTCGCCCTCGTATACGCAAACGGGTTCCAGCCCGGCGTCCTCAAGCGCCGCAACAGAATACTCGCGGCAAACCTGCGTCTGTTCAAGCGCAGAGTCGCCGTATATCATTGCATAATTGAGCGCGCCGTCACGGTTGATGTCGCCGAGCGTGACAAGCTCGGTAATAATTTGGCCCTGCAGCGTGCCGGACTGGCTTATTTCGGAACCCACGTAACAAATGTTATCTGATTTTGCCATGTTGTTTTCCGCCGGCTCGCGGGAAATATATACGACCGGCATACCGGCCGCGTCGGTGCGCGCCGTTATTTCTGCGGCTCTGTCCGGCTGCACGGGGCAGACAATAAGAGCGTCGACTCCCTGCTCAATAAAAGCTTCCACCTGTTGAATCTGGGTATTCCAGCTGTCCTGGGCGTCGGCTACCAGCGGTTCGTATTCCCTGCCGCTGCCTGACAGTGAGACAAAACTGCCGGTAAGCGCAGTTGCGTAGTTGGTCATGAACTCGCTGCTGTTGTTGAGACAAACGCCCACAACATAGTGTTGAGACGACTCGCCGCAAGCACACAGCGCCAGCATCAATACTGCGCTCAGCAATACGCAGATAATTTTTTTCATCTTTTGCTCCTTCGCGAAGGTAATATCTCTTCTTCATATAATAGCAAAGCCGGCCGCCGCGCGCAATGAGTAATCTGCGCCGGGAAAAATTTCTTTGCTTTACACAAAACAATTGTTTTGCTATAATTAATTCAGAACAATTGTTTTTTATCGGAGGCCGTCATGGATACCGACAGGACCGTGCTCCACTGCGATTTGAATAATTTTTTTGCGTCGGCCGAGCTTTTGTTCCGCCCTGAACTGCGCGGCTTTCCGGTTGCAGTCTGCGGCGACCCGAAAAAGCGGCACGGCATTGTGCTGGCAAAAAATATGCTGGCCAAAGAGTGCGGCGTCACTACCGGCGAGGCGGTTTGGCAAGCGCGGCAAAAATGTCCCGGGCTTGTAACTATACCGCCGCACGGTTCCTATTACCTCACCTATTCCCATATTGTCCAACAGATATACACCCGCTACACCGACCGCGTCGAGCCTTTCGGCATAGACGAGTGCTGGCTGGACGTAACCGGCAGCCGGCGTCTTTTCGGCGACGGAATGACGATAGCCGACTCCATTCGCGAAACCGTCAAGCGCGAGACCGGCCTGAGCATATCCGTCGGCGTCTCGTTCAACAAGCTGTTCGCAAAATTGGGCAGCGACATGAAAAAGCCCGACGCCGTCACCGCAATAGACCGCGACCACTTTCGCGAGCTGATATTTCCCTTGCCGGTCGACGCGCTGATGGGCGCGGGGCGGCACACGGCGGCAGAGCTGTCAGCGCTGGGCATCCACACTATCGGCCAGTTGGCGGCCTTTCCCGAGCCGGCACTGCGCAGCAGACTCGGCAAGTGCGGTACCCAGCTGTGGCGTGGCGCCAACGGTCTTGATACCTCGCCGGTGGAGCTTTTCGGCACCCGCGCGCAAATTAAAAGCATTGGCTGCGGCATAACCTGCGAGCGCGACCTGCTCAGCACCGACGAGTGCTGGCCGGTGCTGCTGTCGCTGTGCGAGGAAATATCGCGCCGGCTGCAAAAGCACCGTTTTTATGCCGGCGGCCTTTGTCTTGAGCTGCGCGACAATCTTTTCGGCAACATCAGCCGCCAACAGCGGCTGTCCTTCCCCGAGGACGGCGCTCTGCCTTTGGCGCGCAGCGCGCTGCAAATACTTGCCGACAATTGGGATTTTTCCTTGCCGCTACGGGCAATATCGCTGCGCACTTTCGCTCTTTGTGACGCGACGCGCCCCGACCAGCGCAGCCTTTTTGTCGATTACGCGGCGCTGGAACGACAGCGCTCGCTGCAGCACAGCGTTTACGGCGTTCGTGACCGTTACGGACAGCAGTCGCTGGTGCGCGCGGCGCTGCTGTGCGAGAGTAAAATGCCGACGCCCTGCCGGCGGCGCAGTACCGGACGCAGCGCCGCCGACCGTCCTTTTTGCGCTTTGCGGGAAATAATTTGAACTTCACGGCCGATTTGACAGCAATGGTATACTGATTCTATAGTATTGTATTTAATATGTTAAGGAGTTTACGTTCTCTAATGCCTTCACTGATTCGCGAGCGAAGTTTTTACAAGCACATGGCGGCGCTGGTACTGCCGGTTGCTTTGCAGAATATGATTACCACCAGCATGGGGATAATTGACACCATAATGCTCGGCTCGCTCGGCGACGCGACGCTTTCGGGCGCCTCTTTGGGCAACCAGGCCTCCTTTATGCTCATGGTCATCTGCTTCGGCTTTACCACCGGCGGCGTGGTGCTTATGTCGCAGTACCGCGGCCGCGGCAACAAAGAGGTTCTCGGCCGGATTATGGCGCTCTCTCTGCGCACAGTGGCAATGTTGTCCGTAATATTCACTGTCGTGTGCGCGCTGTTCCCGACGTGGTTGCTGAGTCTTTTGACCAACGAGCCCGAGGTTATTTCCCAGGGTTCAAAATACTTAGGTACCGTGTGTTTTTCTTACCTGCCGGCCAACCTGGTCAGTTCATACCTAATCTCAATGCGTGCGCACGAAAAAGCCGGCATGACAACCATAATTTACAGCATTTCGGTAGGTATAAATATCTTTTTCAACTACTGCCTTATCTACGGCAAACTCGGCTTCCCGCAAATGGGCATAACCGGCGCGGCGCTCGGCACGGTAATTGCCCGCTGCTGCGAGCTGGTAATGTGTCTTATATACATCAAATTTTTCGACAAGGTCTCCGGCTTCCGCTTTAAGACGCTGTTCCGCCACGAGACCACTCTTATGTCCGACTACTTCCGCCACGCTATTCCCATAACCGGCAGCGAGCTTGTCTGGTGTCTCGGCTCGGTCGTGACTGCGGCGATAATCGGCCATATCGGCAGCGTTTTTGTCGCCGCGAACAGCATTGTCTCAATGGTGAATGAGCTGGGCATGGTGATGCTGTTCGGCATTTCCAGCGCAACTTCCGTCAATATCGGCGCCGCCGTCGGCCGCGGCGACATAAAATACGCCAAACAAATAGGCGCGACTATGATGGCCATAGGCACCGCGGTCGGCATTGTTGCCGGCGCCCTGGTGCTGCTGCTGCGCGAGCCGATAATCTCCCTTTACGATATCAGCGACGCCGCAAAAGACGCCGCCCGGTCTATCATGTACGTAACTGCCGGAAACCTGATGCTGGTGGGCTTTGAAAACACCTGCGGCATGGGCGTGCTGCGCGGCGGCGGAGACAACAAATTTGTGTTTTTGTGCGATATTCTGGCAATGTGGTGCGTATGCGTGCCGCTCGGCTATCTTTCCGGACTGGTCTGGAAGCTGCCGGTCATATTCGTCTACCTTTTAATGCGCTGCGAGACGCTCACGCGCATGGCGCTGTATATTGCCCGGCTCTGCAGCGGCAAATACTTTCGCAATCTCACCCGCGAAAATATATAGCACTCAAAAGGCGCGGCGCTTGCCGCGCTTTTTTCGCCGCACGCGGCGGCGCTTTTACAATGACACTCCCGGCCGTTTGTGTTATAATCGGCGTTACGACACACGCGGCGCTGGTTTTCGCTGCAAAAGGAAATCGCAATGCTCAAAAAATTGGCAGACAAGACGTTTATCAAATTTCTCGCCGTCGGCGTGCTCAACACGCTGTTCGGCGCGGCTGTTATGTTCGTCGCTTACAATTTATTCGGCCTGAGCTACTGGCTGTCCAGCGCTGCCAACTATATTCTCGGCAGCACGCTCAGCTTTTTTTTGAACAAACACTTTACTTTCCGTCATGAAGGTCGAAGCATTTCCGTAGTATTAAAATACATTCTCAATATTCTGGTCTGCTATCTTGTCGCCCACGGAATTGCCAAGCCGCTGGCGGCAAGAATACTCGCCGGCAGCGCGCAAAATGTGCAGGAAAACACCGCGATGCTGGCCGGAATGGTAATTTTCACCCTGATGAATTATTTCGGGCAGCGCTATTTTGCCTTTCGCGGCCCCGCGCGCGGCGACAACGGCGACGCCGACTCGCCTGCAAGCAGGCCTTAAGGCTCTGTCTGCTTTGGCCTCAAACCATATTGCCGCCCGTCGCCAATGCGCTGAAATACATTACAAAAGGTTACAATTGCACAATTTTCACAAAATCAGTTTGACATTACGATTCTATTGTGTATATAATATAAAAACAAAGTAGGCACACTATTTTTGGAACAGTAAATGTCTAAAGAGCAACTCCAACCGTCACAGACGAACGCTATCCTCGCACAACTTATGGGTACATACCTTCCGCTTATTCAACGAAAAGCGGTACAATCAAAAGGCTGTGGGCTCGAGTACGATGACATCGTTCAGGAGGGGCTCATCGGCCTGTTTAATGCTGTAAAGAACTATAATCCGGCGCAATGTTCCTCTTTTTCCGCGTTCGCGCAAAGCTGCATAAACAACAGTGTCACCTCGGCGCTGCGCGCCGCGCGCCGCCGCAAACACGTGCCGCTCAACGACTTTACCGCGCTCGACACGCTCGACGACAGCCGCCTTCCCGCCTCGCCTTCGGCAGAGGAAATTGCTATCGCCCGCGAACAGTGCGCATTGCTGGAAACCAATATAGAAAAAAATCTTTCCGATTTCGAGCGCGCAGTTCTGCGTTTGAACCTGCGCGGTTACAACAACCGCAGCGCCGCCGCAGAACTCGGCGCCAGCGTCAAATCGGTCGAAAACGCCCTTACCCGCGCGCGGCGAAAACTGCGCCGGTAAAATATATGCCGCCAATAGCTCAATGGCAGAGCGTTGGTTTTCCAAAGGCAGAGGTTCGATTCCTCAAGTTGCGGCAATTTTTTTTACACCCCTAAGAGGAGAAAAACATGTACGAAGACAAGACCCTGGTATGCAAAGACTGCGGCAATCAATTTGTGTTCACCGCCGGTGAGCAGGAATTCTATGCGGAGCGCGGCTTCGAAAACGAGCCCCAGCGCTGCAAAGAGTGCCGCGACGCCCGCAAAAACGCCACCCGTTCGCAGCGTCAAATGTACACTGCAACTTGTGCCGCCTGCGGCAAAGAGGCAAAGGTTCCCTTCCAGCCCCGCGAAGACCGTCCGGTCTATTGCAGCGACTGCTTTGCCAAAATGAAAGAGGAAGGCTCTGCTCGCTAATCACGCTGCCAACTGAATTCAAGCGCCTTGCATTTTTGCAGGGCGTTTTTTTTGCCCTGCGCCGCCGGGTTGATAAAAGCCCGCAAGTGATATATAATACATTTGCACAAATTAAAAAACAAGGAGCCACATAATGATAGTTACCAAACAGAGCCTTATCGGCGACGTTCTTGAGCACGACGAGTCGACTGCCGAATTCTTTTTTGCAATCGGTATGCACTGCCTTGGCTGCCCAGCCTCGCGCGGCGAGAGCATTGAGCAGGCCTGCGCTGTACACGGCACCGACGCCGACGCGCTTGTCAAAGCGCTCAACGAGCATCTCGGCAATAACTAAAGGAAGTTGCCCGGAGCCGGCGCTGTCGGTTGTCCGGGCATTTTCATCTTTATGACAAACATTTCCCTGTCTAAAAGACTGAGCGCTGCCGCCGCCGAGGTTCGCGCCGGTTCCGTCGTCGCAGACGTCGGCTGCGACCACGGCAAACTCAGCGCGTATCTCATTCTCAGCGGCCGCGCGGCCGCCGCCGTCGCTACCGATATACGCCCCGAGCCGCTGGCGCGCGCCGCGGCGCTGTTTTCCAGCCTTGGCATTACTCAGCGCGCACAAACGCTGCTGTGCGACGGTCTTGCGGGCGTCGACGTCGCCGCGCTCAACGACGTCATAATTGCCGGGCTCGGCGGCGAGTGCATTGCCGGCATTATTGAGCGCGCGCCCGCGCTTAAGAATTGCGACAAAAAACTTATACTGGTCCCTGCCTCGCGCCACGGCGAGCTGCGCCGTTATTTGGCCGCGGCCGGCTTTGGTATTTGCGCGGAAACCGCCGTTTGCGAATGCGCTCACCATTACAGTGTTATTAGTGCCTTTTACGGCGCCGCGCCGCGCGCGCTCACGGACGTTGAGGCGCTGTGCGGACTTGTTGACCCCGGTACCGCCGACGGCTGCGCCTACATAAAAGCACAGTGCGCGCGCGAGCGCCGAGCGCTGGCCGGCTACGCCGGCGGCGCCGCGCCGGACCCAAACGAGCTGTGCCGCCGCCGCAATCTAATTGCCGCGCTGACAGCGAAGACGGAGGAAAAATCTTTATGATAACACTAAAAGAACTTGTAGCGGCAATAGACAGCTTTGCCGCGCTTGCCAGTCAATACGAGTGGGACAACTGCGGCGCCATTGTCGACTGCGGCGCACCGTTCGAGCGCGTGCTCGTGGCATTGGACGCCAGCGCCGCCACAATATACGAGGCACAGCGGCGCGGCTGCGGCGCTTTGCTGACCCACCACCCGGTCATGTTCCACCCGCAAAAGCAGTTGAGTATCGCGGAGCCCGCGGCGCTGGCCATGCGGCTCGGAGTCAGCGTTGCCGCTGCGCATACCTGTTGGGACGCAGCTCCCGGCGGCGTAAACGATGTTCTCGCTTGCACACTCGACATTGACAACGTCACTGTCTTGGCAGACAACATGACCCGTCTCGGACTGCTGCGCGAACCGATGAGCTGCCGGGGACTGGCCAGTTTTGTCAAACAGCGGCTCGACGCGCCCTGGGTCCACTACACCGACACCGGTCGGCAGATTAAGCGCGTCGCCGTACTCGGCGGCGCCGGCGGCAGCGCCATTTCCGCCGCGGCCGCGGCGGGTGCGGACGCGCTGGTCGTCGGCGAATGCGCCCACCACGAAATGCTGCTCGCCGAATCACTCGGTCTTTGCTGCGTTGCCGCCGGTCACTTCGCGAGCGAAAACATCGCCGTGCCGGCCCTTGCCGAAAAGCTCAGCGCCGCTCTCGGCGGAAAAGCCGAGGTTCTAATCAGCGAATGCGGCCACGAGCCTGTCAGCGTTTTGTAAATGTATTTTCTGCCGCGGCTGACGCCGCAAGAGGTGAAATAGTGTTCAACTGTGAAAACCATACGCTGAGCATTGACGGCAGCGATATGGACTATGTTTCTTTCGGCCGCGGCAAAAGGCCGCTGATAATGCTGCCCGGGTTGAGTGACGCGCTGAAAACCGTAAAGGGGTCGGCAATATTGCTGGCGCTGCTTTACCGCAAATTTGCCGGGGTTTTTCGCGTCTTTGTCTTCAGCCGAAAAAACCGGTTGGCGGCGAACTGCACTATTCGCGACATGGCCGCGGACCAGGCGCGGGCTTGCGAGCTGCTCGGCTTGAGCAGCGCTTGTGTTGTGGGCGTCTCGCAAGGCGGCATGATAGCGCTGCACCTGGCCGCAGAGCACCCGCAGTTAGTGAAAAAACTTGTGCTTGCCAACACTGCCGCTTGCGCTAACGACACTGTTACGCAGGTTGTCGGCAACTGGCTGCAACTGGCGAAGGCGGGCAATTTTTCCGCTCTGTTTGCCGATACCACCGAGAAAACCTATTCCGAGAAAAAGCTGAGACTTTATCGGCCGTTTTATCCCCTGCTTTGCGCCGCGAATAGTCCCAAAGACATGCAGCGATTTATTATTGAGGCCTCCTGCTGCCTTACATTCGACGCAAATGCACTGCTAAAAGATATAAAGTGCCCCACGCTGGTCATCGGCGGCGAACAAGACAAAATTGTCGGCGCCGACGCCGCCCGGCAGCTTGCCGCCGGTATAACCGGCAGCAAACTTATTGTCTACCCCGAGCTGGGACACGGCGCGTTTGAAGAGGCCGCCGATTTTAATGCGCGGGTGCTGGAATTCTGCACCGACTGACAATGCCGGACAACGCCCGCGTCGAATAAGACGCACAGCAGCCACAGCCACATACTGCTTGCTAAAAACGGCAAGTCCCCTTTGAAAGATATTCTCTTTCAAAGGGGGCTTTTTGCAGTAATTAATATAGTTCCGCAGCAGCTTACCGCGCGTCGGCCGGAAAACGCAGGCCTATTTGCCGCCGCGCCTCGTCCAGCACGCGCATAGCTATAAGCGAGTCGTTGTGGTAGCTGCTGGCGTCGCCGCCGTCGGCAAGCGCAATAAAGCGCTCTATTTCGTAACGCATGTCGTGTTCGTCCACAAAAACGGAAAAATCGCACTCGCTGCCGTCGCGGCGGTGCAGCAGCATACGATCCTGGCGAAACACACTGTCTACGGTTATTGTGCCGTTCTCGCCCTGTATCTCCAGCGGCAGCTTGCCGTTGGAGATTTTTGAATACACCGCGTTCGCAATCATTCCGCCGTAAAACGCGGTGATTGTGCCGCTGCCGTCTATGCCGTTTTTAAACTTGACGGCGTGGGCGCTCAGCGAGTCGGGCTCGCCGAACAGATGCACCATTACATGAACGGCATAAACGCCCATATCCATCAGCGCGCCGGCGGAAAATTCGGGGTCAAAAATGTTTTCGTGGCAGCCGCTTTTGAAACTGTCGTAGCGCGACGAATAATTGCACGCATACAGTGACGCCGTTCGCAGCGGCGCTATTTCGGCCAACCGCTGCTTGAGTTCGGCGCGGCTGGGGAAAAAGGCCGGGCGCATTGCCTCCAGCCAAAGCCGGCCGCTGCGGTGCGATTGCTCTATCATCTGTTCAAGCTCGGCGCTGTTTGACGCTGCGGGTTTTTCGCACAGCACGTGCTTGCCGGCGCGCAGCATTTGCAAGGACTGTTCGCAGTGCAGCGCGTTGGGACTGGCGATATACACCGCGTCGACCTGCTCGCAGGCTGCCAGTTCTTCAAGACTGTTAAACCAGCGCGGCGCGCCGTATTTTTGGGCGAAGGCGGCCGCTTTTTCGGCGCTGCGGGAATAGACAGCGGCGAGCTCAAAACCCTCGCTGCGAGCCGCAGCAGCCATAAAGGTATCAGTAATAAAATTAGTGCCTATCGTCGCAAATCTCATTTTTTCTTATCCCTTGCTGACCGTTATAGTGCAGAATCCGTGCTTGTGGGCCACATCGTTCGCCTCGGCAGCTACGCGCGCTCGCCCCTCGCGCAGCGCGCGCACCGCACCGTCGGCGCTAACCGCGACTATCTCGGGGTCCTCGGAATACCAGCGCAGTGTGCGGTCGTGGGGATTTTTGGGCTCTATTTGGACGTAGAGCTGCCGCGAGGAACCGGTTGTCATATTTAGACGGTGCGCCGACAATTCGACGCGGTCTATTTTCAGCGTCTTCACCGTGACGCGGCAGGAGGCTCTTATGCCGCTGCCGTCGTTGGCAACAGCGCTGACAACGGCGGTGCCTTCGCTGAGTGCGGTAACCGTACCGTCTGCGGCGACGGCGGCCACCGCCGGCTCGCTGCTTGCGTAGCTCACGCCGCGGTCGTGCGCGTCCAGCGGTTCTATGGACGGCTGCAGCCTAAGCGTCTTGCCGAATTTCTCGTTTTCTGCTATTTCAATAACTTCGTCGCGGTGCGAAAAGTTAATTTCGTAGAGCTTGATAAAGCGCACCACTATGTGGCAGACAGCGCTTTTGTCCGGCGCGCTGCGGCACACTGCGGTAATGTCGGCGCTGCCCTCGCTGACAGTAATAACCGTCCCGTCGGGCTCAACGCGCGCAACCGACTCGTCGCTGCTCGACCAGCTAAGCGAACTGTCAAAGGCGTTTTCGGGAATGAGCGTAGGCGTTATGAGGTATTTTTTGCCGAGATCCTCGTCAGCGCCGATGTAGATGTATTTTTCGCTCTGCGGCAAGCTCAGCGACGAAACTGCCACAGTGCTAACGCTCAGCCGACAGCTGGCCTCGCAACCGCTGCCGTCGCATGCCTGCACTGTTATTTCGCATTCGCCCGGCGCTGCGGCGCTGATTGTGCCGTCTTGTGCCACTACCGCGACCGACTCGTCGCTGCTCAGCCAGCGCAATGTGCGCTCGCGCGCCTGCGGCGGCAGTGCTTGCGCGCTCAAACGCAGCTGCTTGCCAAAACTCTCGCCGGCGGCGATAACTATTTGCGCCTCATTCGTGCTGATTGCCACATCTGTGACTCTGAGCACCGCGACACGCACCGCGCACACGCCGCGCGCCTCGCTGCCGTCAGTGGCAAACGCCGCAATTTGCGCCTCGCCCTCGCCGACCGACGTCACCTGACCGTTTTGATCGACCGTCGCCACGCTCTCGTCGCTGCTGCGCCATTTAAGCGCGGTATTTTGGGCGGTGCTCGGCGACGCTGCGGCACTCAACTGCAGCTGTTTGCCAAACTCCTCGCCGGCGCCGATTAATATTTCAGCTGCGGTGCGCTCAATATCCACCGCGCTCACGCGCTGCACCCGCACTGCCAGTTCGCGAGCGGCACTCACGCCGCTGCCGTCACACGCCGCCGCGGTGATTACACATTC
>CAYZIL010000027.1:17578-27892 GCA_964478515.1 uncultured Faecalibacterium sp.
CGCGAGCGGCACTCACGCCGCTGCCGTCACACGCCGCCGCGGTGATTACACATTCACCCTCGCCCGTAGAAGTGACCATACCGTTGCCGTCGACTGTCGCCACTTTCTTGTTGTCGCTGCTCCATTTCAGCAGTCGGTTTTGCGCCTGCTGCGGCAACACTGTCGCGCTGAAGGCCATGCTCTTACCAATATGTTCGCCGGCGCCGATAACTATCTGGGCGGAGCTGGCGTCAATTTCTACGCCGGCGACGCGCACGACCGCCACGCTCAGCTCGCAGCGGGCCGAAACGCCGCTGCCGTCACACGCCGCCGCGGTGATTACACATTCTCCCTCGCCGGTAGAAGTGACAAGGCCGTTAGCGTCGACCGTCGCTGTCTCGCTGTCGGAAGTGCTCCATTTCAGCTCGCTGTTCTGTGCGCCTTCCGGCCAGCTCTCGCTGCCGAGCTGCAGCGTCTTGCCGAGCGTTTCGCCCGCGCTGAGCAATATTGTCGCGCTTTCGGGAATAAGCCGCACGCCAGCGACGCGCTCTATTGCCACGCTCAGCTCGCAGCGGGCCGAAACGCCGCTGCCGTCGCTCACCGCCGCGGTGATTACACATTCTCCCTCGCCGGTAGAAGTGACAAGGCCGTTAGCGTCGACCGTCGCGACTTTTTTATTCGAACTGCTCCAGTCGAGCACGGCATTATACACATTGACCGGCATCGCAGCCGCATTCAGCCGCAGCGTCTTGCCGAGCGTTTCACCCGCGCCGATAACAATACGCGCGCGCGTTTGCTCCAGCTGCACACTCTGCGCGCGCACAAGCGACACTTCTATTTCGCAGTTTGACACCGCCTCGCTGCCGTCAACGGCGGCGGCTGAAATAAGCGCGTGTCCCTCGCCGACGGCGCTCACAATGCCGTCGGCAGTGACTGTCGCAACTTTTTCTTCGCTGCTGCGCCATTTTATCTGGGTATTCTGGGCGCTTTCCGGTTTGGCAAGCGCCGCCAATTGTACTGTTTTGCCGAAGTCTTCGCCGGCGCCGATATTTATTTTTTCCGCATATGAGGTCAGCCATACCTCCTGCACCCGGTCGATAACAACGCTGAGTCTGCACTCGGCGTGAGCCCAGCCGCCGTCGGCGGCTGTGAGCATTATTAACGTTTCGCCCTCGCCGGTTGCGGTAACAAGTCCGTTGCTGTCGACAGTCGCAACTTTTCGCTCGCTGCTGGCAAACAGCACCTTCGTGTTGTTGGCGTTGTCCGGCGCCGCGCTGTATTGCAGCTGCATTGTCTTGCCCAGCTTCTCGCCGGCGCTAATGGTTATTTGCGCTTGCGGCGCGAGCGTTATTGTCTGCAGTTTCGCAACAGTAACGCGCACCGCGCACTGAGCCCGCGCGCCGCCGTCGGCGGCCGCCGCGGTAATCACGCTTTCGCCCTCACCGACCGATGTTACCAGACCGTCTTCGTCAACAGCGGCAACGCTGTCGTTGTCACTCGACCAGACAATTGCGGTATTCTGCGCCGTTAGCGGCAAAGCCCGGGCGCTGAGCTGTGCTTGTTTGCCCATCGCGTCGCCGGCGCCTATGGTTATTTCCACTGCCGCGGGCTGCAGCTCCACCTCTTGAGTGCGCTGCACCGCAATGTCCAGCGCGCACTCGGCAAACTGGCCGCTGCCGTCCTGCGCATAGGCAGCGATTACGCAGCGTCCCTCGCCCACCGACGTGACATTGCCGGCGTCATCGACACTCGCCACCGACTCGTCTGACGAGCTGTAGCTCAGCTTAGTGTTGTTGGCGGTGCTCGGCAGTGCCGTCGCCGCAAAGCGGAACTGTTTGCCCAGTTTTTCGCCGTTATATATTGTTATTGCCGCGGCGGCCGTGTCTGCCACTACTTGGCTTACCCGCTCCACCGCCACAGTCAGCGCACACGCGGCGCTCACGCCGCTGCCGTCGGTAGCGGCGGCAGTTATAACGCAGCTGCCCTCGCTCAAACTCGTAACAGTGCCGTTGCGGTCGACTTTAGCTACCGCAAGGTCGCTGCTCGTCCATTCCAACTTGCCTGTCTGAGCGTCTGCCGGCGCGACCAGCGCAGTCAATTTGAGCTTTTTGCCCATCTTTTCGCCGGCGCCGATGTTAATAGTCGCGGCCGTTGCGTCCAGCACAATGTCAATGACACGGCGCACCGCAACGTTGACGCGACACTCGCCGTAGCTGTGCTCGCGCCGCGCGTCGAACAGTGTCACAACGGCGCTGCCCTCTCCGGTGCTTGTCAGCGTGCCGTCATCGGCCACTTTCACGACGCTCTCGTCGTCCGAGACCCAGATAAGCGGCGTGTCGGCGGCATTTTCCGGCGTCAGCCTGTAGCCCAGTTCGGCTTTTTTGCCGATTCTCTCGCCCTGGGCAACAATAATATCGGTGGTGTAGCTGCTCAGGTTTGCGCGGATTATGCCCACGCTGAGTTCACAGCTGTCCTGCAGCCGACTGCCGTCGGCGGCCGTAACTGAAATTACGCAGCTGCCCTCGCCGCGCGAGCTGACAAGACCGCTCTGGTCTACGCTCGCAACGCTTTCGTCGGAGCTGATCCAAATAAGCGTCGCGTCGTGAGCGTCTGTCGGCGCGGCGGCGGCATACAGCCGCACGGACTTGCCCAGCGTCTCGCCGGCGGAAATATTAATTATTTCCTCGCCGCGGTCCAGCCGCAGCGTTTGCAGCCTTTGCAGCCGCACCTTAACGGTACACAGAGCGTATATCTCGCTGCCGTCGGTTGCGCACGCCGCAATTTGCGTTACGCCCTCACTGACAGAGGTAACCGTGCCGCGCTCGTCGACCGCGGCAATCTGCGCGTTTTGCGACACCCAGTTAAGCGTGGCGTCGTGAGCGCCGCGCGGCTCGCAAAAAGCCTGCAGCGCAAACTGCTTGCCCAACTCCTCGCCGGCGGCAATTAGTATTTCATGCTCGCTGTCGCTGAGCGCTATTGACTTCAGGCGCACGATATTAACGCTCACCGCGCACTCGGCGGCAACGCCGCTGCCGTCTACTGCGGCGGCGACTATTTTTGTCGTGCCCTCGCCGACCGACGTCACCAGACCGTTTTGGTCTACCGTCGCCACCGCGTCGTCGAGCGAGCGCCAATTCAGCGTCGCGTCGTGAGCGTTTTGCGGCGTCACCTCGGCACTCAGCGCAAACTGTTTGCCGATGTCCTCGCCCTTGCCGATAATTATTTCGCTCTCGCTGTCGCTGAGTACAATTTGTTTTACTCTGAGCACATGCACACCGAGCGCGCACTCGGCCCAAACGCCGCTGCCGTCTACTGCGGCGGCGACAATTTTAGTCGCGCCCTCGCCGACCGACGTCACCAGACCGTTTTGGTCTACCGTCGCCACCGTGTCGTCGAGCGAGCGCCAATTCAGCGTCGCGTCGTGGGCGTTTTGCGGCGTCACCTCGGCACTCAGCGCAAACTGCTTGCCGATGTCCTCGCCCTTGCCGATAATTATTTCGCTCTCGCTGTCGCTGAGTACAATTTGTTTTACTCTGAGCACATGCACACCGAGCGCGCACTCGGCCCAAACGCCGCTGCCGTCTACTGCGGCGGCGACAATTTTAGTCGCGCCCTCGCCGACCGACGTCACCAGACCGTTTTGGTCTACCGTCGCCACCGTGTCGTCGAGCGAGCGCCAATTCAGCGTCGCGTCGTGGGCGTTGAGCGGATTTACCTGCGCGCGCAGCGCAAACGACTTGCCCAGATTCTCGCCGTTTTCAATTATGAACCCGTGCTGCGTCTCGCTCAGTTGTATGTCGCTGACGCGGACAATATCCACCGCAACTTCGCAGACGTCGTAAACGCCGCTGCCGTCACTTGCCGCCGCGGCTATACTTGCCACGCCCTCGCCGGAACTCGCGACGTTGCCGTCAGCGTCGACCGTGGCGATGTGTTCGTTCGAAGAATACCACTCAAGGTGCGGTTCGTTGACATTCAGCGGCTCAAATCTCGCGCTCAGCTTGAAGCCCTTGCCGATATCATCGCCGGCCGCTATTTCTATATGCTGTTGTTTGGGGTCGACCGAAATGCTCTGTATGCGCACAATGCGCACGCTGAACGCGCACTCGGCAAAGGCGCCGCCGCCGTCGGCGGCTGTCGCGGTAATGACGCAGCTGCCCTCGCCGGTCGACGTCACCGTGCCGTCTTCGGCCACTGTGGCGACGCTCTCGTCGGAGCTCGTCCAGACCAGCGCGGCGCTGTGGACCGCAGCCGGCGCCGTTGTAGCCTTGAGCACAAACTGCTTGCCAATGCTCTCGCCGGCGGCTATTTGCAATTCACACTCGCTGTCGCTGAGCGCAACCTCGCGCAGACGCGCCACACCGACGCTGAGCTTGCAACTATCCGCGGCGGCGCCGCCGTCGGCGGCTGTCGCGGTAATAACGCAACTGCCCTCGCCGGCCGACGTCACCGTGCCGTCTTCGGCCACTGTGGCGACGCTCTCGTCGGAGCTCGTCCAGACGAGCGCAGCATTTTGGGCGTTTTCCGGCGCAAGTTCTGCGCGCAGCGCCAGCGTCTTGCCTATCTCCTCGCCGGCGCCGATTATTATCTGTGCCGCCGCCGCGCTCAGCTTGAGCGCCGCGAGCCGCACCACCGTTACATTTACCGCGGCGCTGGCAAATATCTCGCCGGCGTCGGCGGCGACTGCGGCGACATTCGCCGAACCCTCGCCGACCGACGTCACCAGTCCGTCTGCGTCTACTGTGACGACAGTCTCGTTGTCCGAATACCATTCAAGCGCGCTGTTGTGCGCCCCTCTGGGCAGTGTCGCGGCGCGCAGCTGCAGCGTTTTACCGAGGCTCTCGCCGGCGGCGATAACTATCTGCTCGCTGTCGGTACCGAGCGTTACTTGCTGCACCATTCTGGTCGTGACGCTCAGCGCGCAGCTGTCAAACAGACCGCTGCCGTCGGTGGCGCGCGCGGTTATTACCGCCTCGCCGTTGCCCTTACTGGTAAGCGTACCGTCTTCGTCGACCGTCACGACATTTTCGTCGCTGGAAGTCCAAACCAGCGCGGCATTGTGCGCGTCGGGCGGCGTCACGGCCGCAGACAGACGCAGCGCCTTGCCCATCTCGTCGCCGGCGGCAATTTCGATAAGCGCGCTGTGCTCGCTGAGCGTGAGCGAACTCAGCAGCCGCGTGTGCACGCGCAGCTCGCAGCTGTCGGCAGCGCCGCCGCCGTCGGCCGCCGTGGCGGTTATTACGGTTTCGCCGTCTGCGACGCTGGTAACTACGCCGTTTTCGTCAACAGTCGCGACGCCGGGGTCCGAACTCGTCCACAGCACACTGCCGTCGTGGACGTTTTCCGGACTCAGCGCCGCCGACAGCGCCAATGTCTTGCCCATCTCGTCGCCGGCGGCGATTTCGATAAGCGCACTGTTCATATTCAATTTCAAGCTGTCGGCGCGTATATAGCGAATCTCCAGCGCGCAGCTGTCGTATTGTTTGTCGGAGTCTGCGGCCACGGCGTAAACCATCGTCGCGCCTTCAGCGCGCGTCGTAACGACGCCCTCGGCGTCGACGCTCGCTATCGTCTCGTCCTGCGTGCCCCAGTCGATAGTCGGGTCGTACACGCCGGCAGGCAGATACGCCGCGGAAAGTTTCAATGTCTTGCCCAGCTCTTCGCCGGCGCCTATCTCAATAACGGCCTCGTTTTCGCTCAAAGCGACGTCGCTCATGCGCACATAGCTGACTGCCAGGTGACAGACAGCCTCGGCGCCGCCGCCGTCGGCAGCGGTGACGATTATGTCCGTTTCGCCCTCACCGACCGAGCTTACCAGACCGGTCGCGTCGACCGTTGCCACCAGTTCGCTGCCGGTCTTCCAGTACAGCTCGCCGTTGTGCGCGTTCAGCGGCGCCGCCACGGCGTTCAGCCGCGCGCTTTTGCCCAGCTGCTCACCGCGGCCGATGTCTATTCGCAGCTGTGCGGGCTGCAGCTCTATGCTTTGCAAGCGCACCAGACGAACGCGCACCGTACAGCTTGTTGCGGCGCCGCCGCCGTCAGTCGCGCTGCAAACTATCACCGCGTCGCCCTCGGCGCGCGCCGTGACGACGCCGCGCGAATTGACTTCGGCAATTTCGGGGCTTTCGCTGTGCCATTCCAGCGTCGGCTGGTGAGCGCGCTGCGGCGTGATGCTTGCCAGCAGCGTCAGCTTTTTGCCGAAGCGCTCTTTTTCCGCAATGTCAATATCTGTCGAGTCGTTGTCAAATCTTATTTCTTCAATGCGCGCATAATGCACCTGCACGGCGCACTGAGCCGCAATAGAGGGGTCGTCGTCGCTGCTGACGGTTATTATCGCAATTCCCTCAGCTACCGACGTAACAGTTCCGTCGGCGGCTATTTCGGCAACGGCAGGGTCGCTGCTTTGCCAGTGCAGCAGCGGATTGTAGGCGTTTTGCGGCAGTAAAGTCGCCGTCAGGTGCGCCTGCTTGCCCAGTTCCTCGCCGAAGAATATTGCCAGGTCTATTTGCTGTTTGTCGAGCAGCACCTCGCGCACTTTTATTATAGTTACCGTCAGCTCGCAGTTGTCGGTAAGCTCCGTGCCGTCGGCCGTGCGAATGCCTATGACCGTGCGACCCTCGCCGACCGACGTGACCAGACCGAAGTCGTCGACTGTCGCCACCGACTCGTCGCTGGACGTCCATATCACCTGGTTCGAGGCGGCGTCCACCGGCAATATCTGTACGTTTAACTGTACCTGCTTGCCGAGCTGCTCGCCCTCGTTGATGGAAAGCTGCACCGCGTGCTGGTCAAGCTGTGCCGAGCGAATAGGATAAACCGGCGTGCGCGGCATGAGCAGCCGCGTGTGGCGCAGTCGCGGGTAGGCAAAATAACCGCCCCGTCCGCCCAACTGCCAGGTCTTTTTGTAATCAAGCGCGCTCGCACCCTGTTCGGTGCGCAGCGCGGCGCCGTCGCAGGCCGCGGCATTGCCGACGCCGCCGGCCACGCCGGGTGCGCCGCTGTCAAGGTAATAGCAACTGTCTACAGATGCGTTTGCCGTTTTGGTACCGTTGAGCGAGTCGCTGTTGAGTGCCGCCACCGCACCTACGCGACCGCGGCCGCTCACCCGGCCGGCGTCATAGCAGCGGCGAATGTGGGCGTAAGCGCCGTATTCGGCGCGCAGCAGTTCACAGGTATTCGCGCCGCAAATACCGCCGACAACGTCGCCGCCGCTAACGGTACCGGCGTTGTAACAATCCTCTACCAGACACAGCGCGGAGGAAGACTCCGCGTAATTGTTGCGCGCGCAAGTAGCGCCGACTATACCGCCGCACTCGCTGTCGGCGGCGCTGACAGCGCCGATGTTGTAGCTTTGCGCCACGCAGGCTACTACCTTTTGCTCGCCGACGCCGGTCTGTGCTGCGGCGCGGCCGACTATGCCGCCGGCTTTGCCGGTACTGTCGACTTGAGCGTCATTTATGCAGCCGCTGACGCACACGACGTGCGATTCTTTCTCGCCGCTGACCGTGAACTCACCGACTATGCCGCCGGCCGCAGATATGCCGCGCACTACCGCGCGGTTGACACAATCGAAAATACCGGCGTCTGTGCGCTGCACCCCGTCGTCGGCAATATACCGGGCGGTGACCGCACCGGCGTAAGTGCCGCTCAAATTACCGGCCACCGTCAGCGCGCTTATGCGGGCGTTGCGAACACAGCCGAACAGACCGGCGCCGCCCTGCACGGCGCAGTTGAGCGCGAACACAGTGTGTCCGTCGCCGTTGAGCTCGCCGGTGAAAGGTACGTCGTCGCTGCCGACGGGCTGCCAGTCAAAACCGGCAGCGGAAATATCGTTAGCCAAAATGTAGCGCTTGCCCGGCGCATACCTCATCGCCATCAGGTCAATGCAATCGTATATTCCGATATAGGGCTGATTCTTGTCGGGACGCACACGCGGTACGTCGGCGCCGAATACGTTCAAGCAGGGCTGGGCGTCGTAGCGCTCTACGCGCGCGCAGCCGTCGGCGCTGTCGCCGGCAGCAATGGACACGCCGTGTCCCACATATATTGTGTCGCTTTCCAGCGCGGCGCCGGCGGCGCTCGTAACCGCAAGCTTGCCGCCGCGCAAAGACGTTATTGCGGCCTTTATTGCCGGTTCGCCCGACTCGCCGCCGAAAACGGTGCCGTTGCCGGCACTGACAATAAAGCAGTGCGCCGCAAACACCGAAACGTCAGCGACGCCGCGCACCAGCACCGTGCCGCCCTCGAAACAGACGCTGCCGCCGCTGTAAACGGCAGTGGCGCGCGCGGCGTTGACGCTAAGCGAACCGCCCTGAACTATAAAATCGCCGTTATTCACATAGCAGCCGAACTCGTCGCCGCCGAGCGTAACGGTACCGTCCACCGCAATAAATTCGCTTTCGGCAAAAGCGCCGCTGGTCGCGCCGGTCGCCTCCAGCGAGCCGCCGCTGACGCGAATAGTGCCGCCGTCCTCGCCGGCCGCCGCGCCGTATTTGGTCTCGCCGCGCGTACAGACGACACCGCCGGTAATCTCTATTTCCTCGCCGCCGAAAATTCCGTTCCAGCGGCCGATGGCGTTCAGCTTGCCGCTGTCTACCGTCACGCGCTTTACGGCGTTGACGGCGTTGTTGCTTTTGCCCAGCGCGGTCACGGCGGCGCCGCGCACGTTGAGCTCTGACTGCGCAAAAATACCGGTGTCGCCCTCACAGCTGACCGTACCGCCGCGCGCGTCAATGCGTTCGGCAAATATTCCCTCGCTCGTGCCGGTGGCGCTGACATTGCCGCCGGAAATTGACACCGTGCCCTCGCTGGCTATGCCGCTGGCGGCGTGGCCGCCGGCCGTCAGTGTCAATGTTTTTATGTTGACGCCGGCGCTGCCGAGAATGCCGCACTGCGCGCCGATGGCGTTCAAAATTCCGCTGCCGCTGAGCGTCAGCGTGCCGTCAACGGTTTTTATTGCGCATTCGCCCGCTTGCGGGTTAATTACCTCGTTGAGACTGTCGCGCGCCGCGACTATTGATACATTGCCGACTGCCTGGATACGGCGGCCGGTAAAATTGTGCAGCGTGAGCACGCCGCGCTCGTAGGACCAGCCGGTACCCTCGTGTTGGACGAGCGCGTCGGCGTCGTCAACAAGCAGCATGCGCGGCCCTTTGCGCTGCAGGTCTTTTATAAGTTGTTTTGAGCGCGCCGGGTCAAATTTCGGCTCGTCACCGTCGAAAAGGTTATATTCGCGCTGCGGCGCCTCGACCGGGCGCTCAATCTGGAAGCCCATAAGACGAACTTCCTCGTCGGTGAGCATATCGCTTATGCGCGCGCGGCGGGTCTGTATCTCATCGCCGTCCGGCAACTGCTGCGGCTGGTCCGCTGCGGGCTCTATCTCGGCGTTTGAGTCGGCGGCGGGCTCGTCGCTCGGCGCTTTCGGCGCCGTGCCGTCCGGCTCCCCGGACAAAGCGTCGCGCGCCGCGTCGTCGGCCCTGCCGGCCGCTGAGGATGCCTCACTCAGCAGCACACTGACTCGGTCGGATATGCTCTTTTCAAGCTGTTCCAATGAGTCTATCTTTCTTTCCTCTTGCATTTCAGTAGCACCAGCAGACGCAATTTGCGAAAGCCTTTCGACTTGATTTTTCTATAAACGCGCTAAAATAAATAATATAATTAAGTTAATTATACCATCGGTACAAAAAATTGACAACGGTATACATGCGGCGACCGAAAAAAACTTTCATTGCGCGCCGCCTGTTTTCGGTAAAATAAAAGTATCGCAAAAGGTCTCGAAAAAGTTAGCACCCCAAATGGCATAAAAAGTGAGCCATTGTCAGCACCTGAAATAACCGCTACCATTAGTTTGTTGAAGACTAAGGAGGTAGCAGAAAGGTGTTAAGAATGGCTCAAGTAAATAATATCAAAGATCTCTACGAAAATGAAGACCTAAGTTTGCGAGAAATTTCCCGAAAGACAGGTCACAGCTTCAAGACTGTCCAGAAGTACGCCTACCAGCTTGACTGGAGCGAGGACAATCTGCCGGATACCGAGCCAACGAGTTATCCGGTGCTGGGAGATTTCATTCCCGTGATTGACGAATGGCTGGAGGATGACCGCAAAATTCCGCGCAAGCAGCGCCACACCGTTTGGAGGATATTCTGCCGTTTGCGGGATGAACACGACTTCAGCGGCAGCTATTCCAGTGTGAAAAAATACGTCCGCAAAAAGCGGTTCGTGATGAATTCCAAGAACAGCGGTTATCTACCGTTAGAGCATACGTTGGGCAGCGGGCAGGTGGATTTCGGCAAGCATCTCTACTACGATGGCGCCGGGCAGGAACAGGACGGCTAT
>CAYZIL010000028.1:0-26165 GCA_964478515.1 uncultured Faecalibacterium sp.
ATGTCCCGACAAAAGCTGGTGCGAAAACCGCCACTGCTCGCTTGAGCGCGGTTTGAGCGGCTGCTTTGAGTGTACCGCGCCGGACTGCCGCCGCGGTCTTCTGGGCAAAATTAAGCCCTACGCTTTTACCGAGTTTGCCCGCCGCCGCGGCACCGCCGCGCTGCTCGCGTGCCTTGAGCAAAACGAAAAGCGCGGCGTCGTCTACCACCGCGAGGGCATAACCGGAGATTACGACGATTTCGACGATGTTGAAACGCTGCTCGCGTTCATTGAAACCGGCGCGCGCTGAATATGTTTACAACCGCACTCACGCCCGAAGCGGCTCTTGCCTATTCCAAATAAGTTAAGACTAAAAATGTTCTTGTGCTGCCTTCTCAGCACAAGAACATTTTTCTGCAAGGGGCCGAAGAGACGTTCCGATTCGTTCCCGCGGTTTTCGACGCCTAAATAAATCTTCTACGACAAGAGCTAACCGGTTTGACCCCCTGTGAGTTTTGCGCCTGCGGCGCGAAACTCATTATTGTTACTCGTGTTTTTGCGTTTTCATGAGCGCTAATCACACCCGCAAAGCGCACGGGGTTTGAACTCTTTTGTGCGGCATCACACTCAATGCTTAAGCAGAACACAAAACGCCCGCGGCAGGCAACACCTGCTGCGGGCGCTAATTTATTGTCGGCGCTTTAGTTGGACAGTACCTTTGAGAGAAATTCCCGCAAGCGCGGCGCGCGCGGCGCGGCGAATATTTCCTCCGGCGCGCCCTGCTCCAACAGACAGCCGCCGTCCATAAAAACAACGCGGTCGGCCACAGAGCGGGCAAAGCCCATCTCGTGCGTGACCACTATCATCGTCATGCCGGCGGCGGCAAGCTCGCGCATGACGTCAAGAACCTCGCCTATCATTTCGGGGTCGAGCGCCGAGGTCGGCTCGTCAAAAAGTATCTGCTTCGGTTCCATGCAAAGACAGCGGGCTATGGCCACGCGCTGGCGCTGACCGCCGCTGAGGCTGGCAGGGTACTCGTCGCGTTTGTCGGCAAGACCGACGCGCGCAAGCAGCGTTTCGCCGCGCTCGGCGGCTTGCTGCGGGCTAAGACCCAGCACGTTTACCGGCGCCAGCGTCAGGTTTTCCAGCACCGTCTTGTGCGGGAAAAGATTAAAATGCTGAAAAACAAAGCCTGTTTGTATGCGCAGTTTTTGCAGCTGCTGGTCGTTGTCAAAATCGACAGTCTCCCCGCCGACGCTGACGCTGCCCGCGTCGGGTATTTCCAGCCCGTTAATGCAGCGAATAAGCGTGCTTTTGCCCGAACCCGAGGGGCCTATTACGCACACCGTCTCGCCGTCGGCAACACTTAGCGACACATCACTAACCGCCAGGCACTTTTTGCCGAAGCTTTTGCTCACGTGCGACAGTTCAATCACTTTCGGCGAGCCTCCTTTCCAGTTTGCGGGCAAAGTAGGAAATGGTCAGCGTCATAACAAGGTACATACCGCTCGCCGCCGCCATTGGCACAATGTAATTGTAAAAATGCGCGCCGAGCGTGCGCGCGCTCATCAGCAGCTCTACCGCGCCGATTGCCGACAGCAGCGAGCTGTCTTTTATAAGAGTTATAAATTCGTTGACCCAGGGGGGCACGACATGCTTGAAGGCCTGCGGCAGAATAACCAGCCGCATTCGCTGCACATAGCTCATGCCCAGCGCGGCACTCGCCTCCCACTGCCCTTTGTCGACCGAATTAATGCCGGCACGAAACAGCTCGGCTGAATAAGCGCCGCTGTTTATGCCCACCGCAACCGCGCCGACAACATAGGCGTTGGGCAAAAATCCGCTGCCGGTTACGACCTTGACAAGCACCGGCAGTCCCAGCCAGACGAACCATATTTGCAGCAGCATCGGCGTGCCGCGAATGACCTCAACGTACACGCTCGCTATGGCGCGCAGCAGGCGGTTTTTGCCTATTCTCGCCGCCGCCGTCAACACGCCGAGCACGGTACCGAGAACGAGCGCGGATGCCGCCACTACCAGCGACATCCCCGCTCCTTTAGCCATGAACAGCAAATTATCTGCGCTTAATATTCCGGCTATCGTCTTCAATTATTACTGTCCCCACTCCTCGAGCAGCGCCGCGTAATCGTCGCTCGCTTTAAATTCAGCAATGGCGGCGTTGATTTCGTCCATCAGCAGCGTGTTGCCGTTGGCGGCTATCATCATCACCGACTCGTCGAGCAGCGGCTCGTCAAGAACGGTAAAGTCGCCGGACTCGGCATAGTAGTTGGCAACCGCGACGTCGCAGACCACCGCGGCAATACCGCCGCTTTTAAGCGACTCGAACAGCAGTCCGGCGTCGGTCTGAGTAATGACATTGTCCGCGCCGAAGGTCTCGGCCGCCGCGTCGGCGCCGGTGGTGCCCAGCTGGGCGCCTACCTTGGCTCCCTGCAATTCGTCAACACTGCTCACGCCGCTGTCGGCAGCTACCAGTACCACTTGCGCGCTGTCGACGTATGCGTCGCTGAAAAGCACGTCTCTTTCGGCGTCGTAGGTAAAGCCCGAGCAGCCAATATCGACCGTGCCTGTCTGCACAGCGGACACAATTGTGTCAAATTCCATGGGCACGAGCTGAATCTCACAGCTGCCGTCGCCGATATAGGGCAGCAGCGCGTTGAGAAAGTCAACGTCAAAGCCGACAACGTTACCCTGCTCGTCGTAAGTTTCCATTGGCGGATAGTCGGGCGAAATACCCACCGTGATGACGCCGGCTGTGGCAAGCTGACTTTGGAAATCCGCTTCGGCGCCGTCGCCGTCGTCCTTTGTGCCGCCGCAGGCGGCAAGCACCAGTGCCATTACCAGGCACAGCAGCAATGCAGTAATTTTCTTCATGTTTTTTCTCTCCTCGTTTGATAAATATGCGTTTGATGACCGTCTATGTGCATAATTATACATATTTTCCGCCAATATGCAAGTGATTTCGGTATCGAATATGCAACAAACATTGTCTCGCCACATCAAACGAAGTTTGTGCAATGCGCACAAACTACGACTGTGCGTCCTGTAAAACATGCCGGTAGCAGTGCTCATGAAGAAATTTCGGCCGCTCACTCGTTTTATTAATGCAACGACATCCGCGTCGGGCAAAAACGCGGTGCAGTGACGGCTTATGCTATTTGAAGGAGGCGGAACAATGAGAAAGTGCGCGGCAGTATTGGCGGCGCTTATTCTGGCGCTGGCACTGTGTAGCTGCGGCGGTAATAGTGCGGCCGGCAGCGATTCCTTTGCCGTAAACATAGTTTGTCAAAGCGAGAACGTTTATCAGATATTTTATTCCTGTTATATTGACGGCGAATATTTCGGCATGGGCGGGATGGCCGACCTCGACGGCAACAAGCTAAGCGCCGACTCGGAATTGCAGCTGGTATTCACGAAAGCTTACTTTGAGGGACTTGAAGACCCCAGCGGCTTTTCTCTGACTCTTTCTCCTTACGGTGAAAACGATACCAGTGAGATAGGTACCTCCAACTGCGTATATATTTACGCGCAGTACGGTGAAAGCTACACCGTCGTCTTTTCCGGCGACGCCGAAAGCGGCTTTACCGCCGCGCTGCAATAAGTACGGCGTCTGTTTTTTCGGCGCACAATATAGCAGCCGCCTCTACTGCGCGCAGTAGGGGCGGCTGCTTTGTTGTTTTGAAAGACAGCGCTCACAAAAAGCGGTCAAAGGTGACCTCGCTGAGCTTGTCGGTAATTACTTGTGAAATGTCCGCGTAGACCTCGCGGAACATACACTCACACCGCTCGCAGCAGTGCGACTCGTCAAGACAGCGGCAGAGAATATACGGACCGTCGGTCGCGGAAATTACTTCGTTGAGATTTATCTGCGCCGGAGCGCGCGCCAGCTCGTAGCCGCCGCCGTGGCCCTTGTAGGAATTTACCAGCCCGGCAGCAACTAATTTGCGCAGTATCTTCAGCGTGAATCCCGGCGTCACCGCTGTGCGCTGCGCTATGGTCGCGGCGTCCAGCCGGCCGCCGGCGGCGGCCAGACAGTGGACTATGCGCACGGCGTTGTCCGCCTCCTGTGTTATTTTCATCGCGCCCTCTTAATCCAAAAAGTCCTTCAGCTTTTTACTGCGGCTGGGGTGGCGCAGTTTGCGCAGCGCCTTGGCCTCAATTTGGCGAATGCGCTCGCGGGTAACGTCAAATTCCTTGCCGACTTCCTCAAGCGTGCGCGAGCGGCCGTCCTTAAGACCGAAGCGCAGCTCCAGCACCTTGGCCTCGCGCGGGGTAAGCGTGTCCAGCACCTCTTTTAGCTGTTCGCGCAGCAGCGTGCGGGAGGCTACCTCCGCCGGCACGGCGGCGTCCTCGTCCGGAATAAAGTCGCCCAGATGGCTGTCCTCTTCCTCGCCGATTGGCGTCTCCAGCGAGACGGGCTCCTGAGCGACGCGCATTATGTCGCGCACCTTGTCAACAGACATGTCGAGCTCGTCGGCAATCTCCTCGGCGGTGGGCTCGTGGCCGTTGCGGTGCAGCAGCTGGCTGGAAACTTTTTTTACCTTATTTATTGTTTCGACCATGTGCACGGGTATGCGGATTGTGCGCGCCTGGTCGGCGATGGCGCGGGTGATGGCCTGGCGAATCCACCAAGTGGCATAGGTGGAAAACTTGAAGCCCTTGGTATAATCGAATTTTTCCACCGCCTTTATCAGGCCGAGGTTGCCCTCCTGGATAAGGTCCAAAAACTGCATACCGCGGCCGACATAGCGCTTGGCAATGCTGACAACCAGGCGCAGGTTGGCCTCGGACAGGCGCTTGCGCGCCTCCTTGTCGCCCTGCGACATGAGCTTTGCGAGGTCAATTTCCTCTTCCTGCGTCAGCAGCGGCACGCGGCCAATCTCTTTTAAGTATACCTTTACCGGGTCGTCGACCGTAATGCCCTCGTAGGCGGCGACCTCGTTAATATCTATTTCCGGTGTGGTGTGGGTGCTTTCAATATCGGGGTCGACAAGGTCCTCGACTATTTCAATATTATAACCCTCCAGCGTGCTGTACAGCTTGTCAACTTGCTCGACGTCAAAATCAAGTTCCTCTAACAGGTCGTTAATTTCTTTTGTCGTCAATTTTCCCTTGCGTTTGCCCTGCTCTATCAAGTCACGAATAAGCACTTTTTTGTTTTCTGAAGCCATAATTTTCTCCTGTTTTGTGTTCTTTGTCTTTTATGATATGCCCGCGGTCATTTGCCGGCACGTTTTGACTTGTTCTGCAACTGTTTCATCAGTTCATCCGGGTCGCTTTCGGCAATGGTGTTGCGGTCGGGCTGCGCGTGGCGCTGCGCAATGCGTTCGGCCAAAAACAGCGCGTCGCTCTCAGCCGCATTGACGCCCTCCATCTTCGCCATCCAGCCGGACAGCTGCGAAAAAATGTACTCGTCTATCTGCCCGCTGAGACTGTGGTAGCCGCTGTAGCTCCCCTGGGCGCACAGCCGGCACAGCGTCTCGTAAAGCGAACGCATACCGTCGTCGGCAATCTGTTCCGCCGGCAGCTTTTCCGCCACGGCGCGGCAATAGTCGGGGTTGCGACACAGCGTTGCCAGCAGCCGCTGGGTGTCAAAAAACTCACCCATGTCGCCGCGCTCGCCCTTAAAGCCGCGGTATTCGCGCGTCAAGTTGCCGACAAGCTCGCGCTGCTGCTGCTTTTTGCGGCCGGCGTCGCGGTGCTTGCGGGCGCTTTCCACCTGCAGCAGCACCGCATCGCGGCTGACACCGGTCTGTTCGGCAAGCCGCGCGGCATAAATTTCGGTCTCAGTCGGGTTGTCCAGACGCGCCAACTGTGTCGCGGCTGACTTCAGGTATTCAACCCGCCCCTGGTCACTGCTCAAATCGTACTGCCGCAAGGCGCGGTTAAGCTCGTACTCCACCGAGTTTTCCGAGCGCTCCAACAGCGTTTCGAATTGCAGTTGTCCGTGTTTTTTTATATATTCGTCCGGATCCTTGCAGTCGTCCATTTGCAGCACCCGCACCAGCAAGCCGGTAGGTTTTAACTCCTCAATCGCCCTGCGGGTGGCGTTTTGACCGGGCCCGTCGGAGTCGTAACAAATTATTACTTCATCCGCGTACTGACTCATCATGTGCGCCTGTTCGGCGGTCAGCGAAGTCCCCAGTGACGCCACTGCGTTGCCAAAACCTGCCTGGTGCAGCGATATTACGTCCATATAACCCTCGGCGAGCAGTAGCTGCCGCTGCGTGTTGGATTTGGCGAGATTCAGCGCGTACATCTGCCGGCTTTTTTTGTACACCAGCGTGTCGGAGGTATTGACATATTTCTGTTTGTCGTCCTCGTTTAGCCGGCGGCCGCCGAAGGCGACTATATTGCCGCGCAGGTCGATTATCGGGAACATTACCCGGTTGCGGAATACGTCGTAAAGTCCGTAGCGCCCCTTGCCGCACAAGTTGGCGGCGATCAAGTCGGCGTCGTAAAAGTTCGCCGCGTGCAGATGCTCCGCAAGCGCCGTCCAGTCGTCCGGCGCGTAGCCCAGACCGAAACGGCGAATGGTGTTGTCGCTGAGTTCACGCGAGCGCAGGTAGGCGCGCGCGGCCTTGCCGCGCTCGGAATTGAGCTGCTCGAAAAAGAACCGCGCCGCCGCCTTGTTGGCGGCCAAAATACTTATGCGTTGCTTGGACAGCCGGTCGTCCGTCGCGTCCGGAACAGTCATGCCGCAGCGCTCGGCAAGCAGCTTGACAGCGTCAACGTAGCCGAGATTCTGCTCGCGCTCCACAAAAGTAATTATGTCGCCGCCGACCTGACAGCCGAAGCAGTAAAACGACTTCGTGCCGGGATATACGGTGAAACTGCCGGTCTTTTCGTTGTGAAAAGGACACCGTCCCACAAAGTTGCGGCCGCGTTTTTTCAGCGCCACACTCTGGCCGATAATCTCGACAATGTCGCAGCGCTCGTGCAGTTCATAAAGAAATTCTTCGGAAAGCGGCAAGAGCCGCACCTCCTTTCGGCAGTGTCCGCGGCGCTCACACGAGCGTCCAGGACTTGGGAATAAAAAGCTCCTCAAAATGGTTTACGGCAAACACGTCGCTCATACCGGAAATGTAGTCGGCGGCGGCGCGTGCCGGCGACTCCTCACGCGCCGTGGCGCGGTAATCCTCCGGCAGCCGCTCGGGATGCTTGTTTGCATAATAGTAGAACAGCGCTTCTATCATGCCCTGTACCTTGTATTCTTCCGACTTTGCGTCAGAGGAAAGGTAAAGATTGGCCATCATAAACGCGTGAAACTCGTCAAAGGCAGCTTGTATCTCGGGCGCGAACGACATGTCGTCGCAGCCGCGCTCAACAAGGGACGTTATCAGCGTGGTTATCCGCCGCGATTTGCTGTCGCCGAGCACGCTGACGACGTTTTCGGGCAGCGTCAGCTCAATGCCGGCCGAGGTCGTGGCGTCCTCGTAGTCGTGGTTCAAATAGGCAATTTTGTCGCAGACGCGCACTATGCGCCCTTCGAGCGTCGCCGCTTGCGGGCCGCAGGTGTGGGTGCGAATGCCGTCTACTGTTTCGGCGCAGAGATTCAAGCCGCGGTGGTCGCGCTCAAGCTTTTCCACCACGCGCACGCTCTGCATATAGTGCGTAAAGCCCGGAAACACGCCCGCTATTGCCCGCTCGCCGGCGTGCCCAAACGGCGTGTGGCCCAAGTCGTGTCCCAGCGCGACAGCCTCGGTCAGGTCCTCGTTGAGACGCAGCGCCCGCGCCACAGTGCGGGATATTTGCGCGACTTCCAGAGTGTGGGTCAGCCTGGTGCGGTAATGGTCGCCTTCCGGCGACAAAAAGACCTGTGTTTTCTGTTTGAGACGGCGAAACGCCTTGCTGTGGATGATGCGGTCGCGGTCGCGGCTGTATTCCGTGCGCAGCTCGCAGGGCGGCTCGTACACGGCCCGTCCGGCGGTGCTGTCCGCAAAAGCGGCGCGCTCGCAGAGTATCAGGTGTTCGTTGTGCTCAATAGTTTGTCTTATATTCAACCGCTCACTCCCCCTCATATTATTAATACGCCGTCCGGTCGAAAAAACCTCTTTTTTCGCGCAATCAGTCCGACGGCGGCAAAAAGGCGACATACTCCCGTGACAGTTCACAAAGCTCGGCACGCCCGCAGCTGATGTCGGCCGCCGCGCGGACAAAATCGGCGCAGACCGAAAGCGGCAGCGCCAGCTTCAGCACCACCTGTGCGGCAAAATCACTTGCCGTAAGCCGACCGCCCAACTGCAATATTTGTTTTTTCAGTGGCTCGTAGGCGCTGTAGTCGCACTTGACGCTCAGCAAGCGGCACTGCACCATGTGTGCCCTGCTTGCACCTGCTATCGCCAGACGCGCCGCGTCGCCGTAGGCGCGCACCAGCCCGCCCTTACCGAGCAGCGTGCCGCCGAAGTACCGCGTCACTGTCACCACTGCGTCGCTGAGCTGAGCGCCGCGCAGCGTCTCCAGCACCGGCAGTCCGGCCGTGCCGGCCGGCTCGCCGTCGTCGCTGTAGCGCGTCATATTGCCGCCGCGCAGCAAATAGGCGTAGACCGTATGGCTGGCGTCGCGGTGCTGCGCGCGCACCTGCTCAATATACTCTACCGCCTGTTTTTCCGTCGACAACGGGGCGCAGCGGGCAATAAAGCGGCTGTGTTTTTCCGTAAGTTCGGCGCGGTATTCTTTTTCCGGTGTGTAGTAGTCCATCATTTACCCTTATTAGTGCCGCCGTCCGCAAAACTGCGCGCGGCGCGAATAAAACTGCGCGCCGACTCCGGCAGAGCCCTGCCCTTGCGGCTGAGCATATACAACTGCTGCTCGGCTACCATGCGCGGCTCTATACTGTGGACGAAGCCGAAATAGATATAATCATAAGCGGCAAAGCGGCTGACGACAGCCACGCCCTCACCGCGGCGCACCGCAAGTTTCAACTCTTCGTTGCTGTCGCAGAACTGTGTTTTTTTCAAATCCTGCATCTCCAGGCCCCGCGCGCGCAGGTATTGCTGCGCGGCCAGCCACTCGGCGCTGCCGCGCGGCAAGCTAAGCAGCGTGTGGGCGCGAAAAAAATCGCGGCTCAGGGTGCGTGTCGTCATTGCGGCAAAAGACTCTGTCGGCGGGGTAATTACCACCAGCGCGTCGCGCATCATGCCGTGGCAGGTCAATTTCGGGTTTTCACCGGGAACGGAAGTAAAGCCCAGCTGCGACTCGCCGCTGAGCACGCTGCGGGCCACATCTTCGTCCTTCATCGTCTTTACCGTGAAATCGTCGCTTGCCCGGGTGAGCCGAAAGCGGTTAATAAGTGCCGGCAGCAAATAGCCGGCAGCCGCCGCGTTGCTGGCAACGGTAATGTTTCCCGCCACCTCCGCCTGGGTCTCAAAAGCTGCTTTTGCCTCGTCGCGCAGCTGCAATATCGGCCGCGCATAGCCGTAAAGCACGCGCCCGCGCTCCGAGACGCTCACTTCTTTTGTCGTGCGAATTATCAGCACGGCCGAAAGCTCCTTTTCCAGCGAGCTTACGTGGGCGCTGACGGTCGGTTGGGTCAGGTACAGCGCTTTTGCCGCCGCAGAAAAACTGCGCAGCTCCACAACTTTGACAAATGCCTCCAGCTGTTTTATATCCGTTCTTGCTCATCACCCTTCTTCCGTCCGGGCTTTTTGCGCTGCGGCGGCAGCGAACGACTTATTTTAATCTATAATAACATTATTTCGCATTTATAGCAAATTTCTATATGTTGAGCAATAATCACAATATCTGCCGCTATTTGCCTTAAGCACAGCGACATTTTGTGCGCTCGCGGAAAGGTAAAATAGTACTTGTGCTCTTTGCGCTGGTAAAATTTTTGCGCAAGGGCTACCATCACATTGCAAAGGGGCGTGTATACTGCTTGCACGAGTGCAGCGTCAGGTACGAGCTCTGCGAGTGCCGCGCGGAATCGCTGTGGGCGCCGCCACACATCGGCTTCGGCATTTTTGCCGTGTGCGAGCGCCGCGGCTACGTGCGGGTGGACGATCTCAGCGACGAGCGTGAGTGTGTGGAACGACTGGTCTGCATGCTTAACGGCGCCGACGTCTGCTCGGTCCATCTGGCCGGTATCTGCGAGGATTTTCTCGCGTCCTCACAAAAATGAACTGTTCTTCGCAACTTGGGTGTATTTGAGAGCGCCGCCGCGGCTGCTGCCGTCGGCGGCGTTTTCTCGCTGTCTCGCCATAAAATATCACGCCGCGCACAGCTTTTGTCCGGCGGCGGGGTGCTTATATTATTTGTGATACTTGCCGCCGGCAATAATGCTGCACGCGCGGTAAAGCTGTTCGAGCAACACCACTCGCGCAAGCGCGTGGGCAAACGTCAGCCGCGACAGCGACAAGCGCAGCGCCGCGCGCTTTTTTACCGAATCGTCAAGCCCGTGCGAGCTGCCAATGACAAACGCGAAGCGCGAGTCACCGCCATTTTGGTGACGCCGCAAAAACTCAGCCAGCTGGAGACTATCAAGCTGTTCGCCCTCGACACAAAGCGCCACTGTCACCGCCCTTTCGGGAACGGCGCGCTCAATGGCCGCCGCCTCTTTTTGCAGCGCGGCAGCGACTTCGGCGTCGCTTTCGCCGCCAAGAGCGCTGTCCGGCAGCTCGCAGACTCGCACCTGCGCGTAGGCCGACAGCCGTTTTTGGTATTCGGCGCAGCCGTCGCTGAGCCAGCCGCGCGGCTGACGCCCGACAGCAATCACGTCAAAACGCACCACCGCTCACACCTCCCGAAAAGCGCACGCCGAACTGCGGGCTGCGGCCTGCACACAGCAGTCCTGCGCCGCGCCGATGTTTTCCAGCGCGCTGAGCGCCGCCGTCACCGCGAGGTCGGGCGTGTTGTTTTCGGCGCTCAGGTGCATCAGCCAAAAATTGTGCGTGCCCGCGCGCGCCAACTGCTGCAACATATCGTCGCAATCGTCGTTGGAAAGGTGTCCGAAGTCGGAAAGAATGCGCTGTTTCAAATAGTAGGGGTAGCGGCCGACCCGGAGCATGTTTTCGTCGTAATTCGACTCCAACGCAACTGTACCGCAACCGCGCAGCGCCGCCGCGACCTCCTCGTTAATATGGCCCAAGTCGGTAGCGACTGCGGCTTGTGCACCCTCGTCAAATTCGAACCGGTAGCCGCGGCAGTCGGCAGCGTCGTGCGGCGTGGCAAAGCCGCGCACCGCCGCGCCGCGCACCTCAACTGCGCCCGCCGCCTCGTACACCCGCGCCGACTTCGGCAGCGAACAGTGCGAAATAATGTACTCAAGCGTCGCCGCTGAGGCAAACACCGGCACATCGTAGTGGTTGAGGAAGACCGGCAGCCCGCCGATATGGTCGGAATGCTCGTGGGTAATAAATATTGCGTTGACGTCTGTTGCGGCAAGCCCCAGCTCGTACAGAGCCTTGAGTGTGCGCCGGCAGCTGCCGCCGATGTCGACGAGTATATTGGCGCCGCCGCCGCAAAGCAGCGTGCTGTTTCCCGAACTGCCGCTGTATAGTGTCGCTATTTTTGCCATTGCTGACCCCTTAAAAATCGCCGCTAAGCAAATAGCGGCGATCGTTATTTATTCGTCTTTCTCAATCCTCGCGGCGAATGTCGGCTCCCAGCGCCGTCAGCTTGCCGATAATGTTTTCGTAGCCACGCTCTATATGGTAGATATCCTCGACATAGGAAGTCCCCTCGGTCATCAGCGCCGCTATTACCAGCGCCGCGCCGGCACGCAAATCGCACGCGTGCAATGTGGCAGGTTGTAGTTTTTCGACGCCCTCAATAACAGCGACGTTGCCGTCTGTCTGGACATTGGCTCCCATATCGCGCAGCTCGTCAAGGTAGCGAAAGCGGCTTTCCCAGACGTTTTCGGTAATCAAAGACGTTCCCGCGGCAACGCTCATAAGCACACCGAACTGCGGTTGCATGTCGGTAGGATACCCGGGATAGGGCAGCGTGCGCAGGTTGCTCGCGCGCATTTTTTCGCTGCGGCGCACGCGCACGGCGTCGTCAAATTCTTCTATTTCGGCGCCGACCTCGCGCAGCTTTGAGCTGATGACTTCAAGGTGTCGGGGAATGACATTCCTCACGGTGATGTCTCCGGCCGTGGCCACTGCGGCGGCCATGTATGTGCCCGCTTCTATTTGGTCGGGAATAATGGAATATTCGGTGCCGTGAAAGCTCTCGACGCCGCGTATCTTTATTACATCGGTGCCGGCGCCGCGAACATCCGCTCCCATTGAGTTGAGGAAGTTCGCCACGTCGACAATATGCGGTTCTTTGGCGACGTTTTCCAGCACGGTGACGCCCTGCGCGCGCACCGACGCCAGCATGGCGTTAATTGTGGCTCCGACCGAGACCTTGTCAAAGAATATGTGCGCCGCCTCAAGCGAGTCGCCGCAGACGGTAACATTGCGGTACTCAACATTTACCTCGCACTTGAGCGCGGAAAACATTTTAATGTGCAGGTCTATGGGCCGCGGACCGAGATTGCAGCCGCCGGGCATCGCCACTGCGGCGCGGCCGAAGCGCGTCAGCAGCGCGCCGAGAAAATAGTAGGAGCCGCGCATATTGCCGGCGGCCTCGTGAGTAACGTCGGTCGAATTTACACTGGACGTGTCTATTCGCAGCGTGTTGTGTCCAAGGTGCTCAACGCGCGCGCCGAGACTTTTCAGTATCTCAACGGCGACATTGATGTCCTGGATATTCGGCACGTTGTCGAGAACACAAACGCCGTTTGCTATAAGTGTTGCCGGCAGTATTGCTACCGCCGCATTTTTTGCACCGCTTACCGGCACGTCGCCGCGCAATGCGGCGCCGCCGTTTATAACATATCTCTCCAAAGACGTTGTGCTCCTACTCAAAATAATCGACGATCAATAATAGATAGTGCCGTTTATCCACGGTTCCGGGTCAACGCGGGTGCCGTTCAGCGAAACCTCAAAATGCAGATGGTAGCCGGTGGAACGGCCCGTCGTGCCGACAAGGCCTATCAACTGACCTCTTTCGACCACTTCGCCCTCGGAACAGAGTATCTGCGACATGTGGCCGTACTGAGTAGTCATGCCGTTGTTGTGGTTTATCTGCACAAAGTTGCCGTAGTCGCCATAATAGCAAGCCTGGGTGACAATGCCGTTGTCCGCAGCAAATATGTAGGTGCGGTTGGGACAAGTGAGGTCGACGCCGTAGTGGACGCCCTCGGTAAAGCCGCGGTAGACGTACAAATACGCAAGTCCGGTTGTCGGCACAGGGTAATACAGCCGCCCGGTACCGATTGCCGTGGTGGCGCTGCCGCTGCTGGTGCGCACACCCACGACCAGCTGCTGGTTGACAGCCTCTCGGGTAACGACTTCGCTTTCCACCGTGCGCGCTACCTCGCGCCCGTCTTCGTATTCAATTTCAATAGTAATTTGTTTTTCGCCGGTCTGGCCGCTGGTAAGCACTCTTATGTAGCCGACGTCGTAGCGCGAGTCGGCAACCACGACCGTAGAATAGGAGATAGTTTCCGTATACGAATAGACCGTCAGCGTCTTTACCGCAAACAGGTTCTCGTTGCGCGCAACTACCAGCTCGGTGCCCTCTGAAAGCAGGTCGTCGACATTGACGCCTGGGTTAAACGCCGAAAGCTCGGTCAGCGAAATGCCGTTCAGCTGCGCTATTTCCAGCGCAGTGTCGCCCTCTTTTACTTTGTATACCAAATCGCCGCTGTAGACGCCGGCGGCAAGAAGATTTTCAAAATAGCTGTATTCCGAAACGCTGGCGGTCGGGAAAATACCGTCGACCAGCTCCACATCGCGGGCAAATTTCACCGTCGCGTTGGAAAGCCCTGCCGCCGCTGTCTCGTATATCTGCAAAATGCTGTCTATTTCAGTGTGCAGCGTCTCGCCCTCGGTCGTTGCGCCGAGAAACACGCCGCCGACATACAGTCCGGTCGCCTCGACTATCTCGTTGCCGGACGCTCGCAGCAGCGCGTCGGCAAGCGCGTCTTGCGCGACAATCTCTTCGGGCTGTACTATCGCGACGCTGTAAGTTGCACCTGAGTTCCAAATATCGTCGTCTACGGCTACCATCCGGTTCTCAATAATGCGCTCCGCACTGTTAAAATCGTTTTCGTTGTAGACGTAACCAATAGTCTGACCGTCCACGTCAATGCGCAGGCCGAACTCCAGATTCAAGATGTATACGCCGACTACTATCGTCAGCGCCAGGCATGCCGCCGGCAGCATTATGTTGGTAAAGCGGTCGACGACCGTCCGGTTGCGCTGCCACCCATCTCTATAATATTCGCGCATGATCTCTTTTTTGTCTTCGGGTTCGAAGTCGGCGACTTCTTTTTTCAGCGCGGAGACATTGGCGAAATAATGCAGCGCAGTTTTAAACGGGCCGGCAATGTCACGCGCCACGCTGCAAAGCGCTTTCCAAGCAGCGACAGCCGCAACGCTGACGCCGCGCCAAAGCAGCGAAAACAGCGCCTTGCAGCCGTGGACAATACGGCGGCGAAAACGGCGGTTGTTTCGCTCAAGCATACAGCCGACATAGTAAAATTGGTTGGCAATATATGTGCCCGCATATGACATCATCTGCCGCACACTCAAGCGCGTGCGGCGATGCTGATATATTTTTGTGCTGGTGGCGGGCGAACCGCTTTGTCGTGTACTTATCATGACAGTTAAGTCCCCCTTGTGCAAAGAGTCGATAAAATAATACGCCTGTTTACATTATATGTTTATGGCATTTCTGAATAGTTATTATACACAATCGGCACTGATTAAGCAAATATATTGGCAATATCCGGCAGCTGCGGGTCAATGCCGCAGCGCTCCAGCAGCCCGCGCATATCTTTCGGCAACGGACTGCTTACCGTCACCGGCGGCGCTCCGAAGCAGACGCGCGCGCAGTGCAGCGCCGTGCGGCCGATAAGTTCGCTCTCGCTGCCGTACAGCCAGTCGCTGACTATCGGCCAGCCGGCGTCAGCCATGTGCACACGTATTTGGTGGGTGCGGCCGCTGTGCAAGCGCACCGCCATCAGCGCCAGCTCTTTTGAGCGGCCGACACAGCGGTACTCCGTCAGCGCCGCCTTGCCCGCCGGCGAGACGCAGCGCTTAATTATTGAGCCCGGCTCAAGGTCAATGGCGCCGTCAAGAAAGCCGCTGTCGGGCGGCGAGCCGCGAACAACACACAGGTAATATTTTCCGCTCACCCGCGTCGCTGCAGCCGCGCGGCTTTTGGCAACCAGCAAACAGCCGGTGGTGTTGCGGTCCAGTCTGAAAAGAGGCCTGAAGGACAGCGGCTGATTGCGCCGCACACACAGCGCCGCAAAGGCGTTTGCCGCCGTGCCGCCGGGGTGGTTGAGCGTGGGGTGCACCGCCATTGCCGCCGGTTTGTCGAACACGAACCAGTCGCCGTCTTCGTACAGCAGCGGCAACGAGAGCGAGTCGTCCGGCGCGCAGGGGCATTCGCCGTCGTCAAAATCGGCGGTAATAACGTCGCCGGCGCACAGTATTGCGTCGGTGTACAGTTGCTGCCCGGCGCGGGTAAAACCGCGTTCGCGAAATTTTGTCGCCCTTACCAGCGACGACGACATCCCGCAGCCGCGCCGCAAAAAACGCAGCAGCGTCGCGCCGTCGTACTCAGAGCTTACCGTGTAATTCTTTACCATAGTTTAATAACAGCGCCGCCGCTCAGAATGCTCAGAGCGGCGGCATAATGATTTGTATTTTACGGCAGTATTAACCGTAATAAGAGTGGTTGCACGTCGGCGGCAGATGATCCGATTTGTACCAGCCCGTTCCCGTACTGCCGCAGCCGCCGCCGGCAAGGTCGCCGGTGACCGTACAGTAGGCAGCGGAAACGACGTTGCTCGCCACCGGGAAGGTCTTGTACTCAAGCGGCGCGCTAATGGCCGACATGACGTATTTGAATGAGTTACGCGACGCGTACTTGCTGGGCAGTTTGCCGGGAATATCGTAGCCGAGCCAGGTAACTGTGACATAATACGGGTTCATACCGACAAACAAGTAGTCGTAGTCGTCGGAAGTGGTTCCGGACTTACCGGCCAACGGCATGTTGCCGTAGCGCGCGGCAATACCGGTACCGCCGTTCATAACGCCCTGCAAGAGCTTGTTCATTATCATGGCCGAATCGTCTGCAAACGCCTTGACTATTTTTATATTGCGCGTTTTGTCGAGGATTATCTTGCCCTCGTAGTCGGTGATTTTAGTGTAGCTGTGCGGCTCGTAATAGGTGCCGCCGTTAGAGAAGGGCACATAGGCCGCGCACAACTCGCGCATTGAAATGCCGTTGGTAAGACCGCCCAGCGCCAGCGGCGAGTACGATTTGTCAAGCGTCTCGTCGAGCGTGGAAATACCCAGTCGGGTAGTCAGGAACGCGTAGCTGTATTCGAAGCCTATTAGCTGCAAACAGCGCACTGCGACTGTATTAATTGACTGCGCAATGGCGTAAGCAACGGTTATTGGGCCGCCGTAGGAGTGCGAGAAGTTGACCGGCCAGTTCGAAATGCCGCCGCTCTCGCTGACTTGCAGCGGCGTGTCCGGGAACAGCGTCGAGAACGTAATTGCGTTTATCTCTATTGCCGGGCCGTAGACGCCGATAGGTTTCATAGACGACCCGATTGAACGCAGCGAGTCGACCGCGCGGTTTAGCGTTCTGCTTTGAGTCTTTTCGCCAACGCCGCCCATAACGCCCACAACTTCGCCCTCGGTATTGAGCGTTATCAGCGCCGCTTGCGGACGCTCACCGTACTCGTCGAGCACGGTCGAGAACATGTCGTCGAGCATCAGCGAGTTGTAGGTGTCCTGGCAGAGCTTTTCCATTGTGGTGTAAATGCGCAGTCCGCCGTTGAAGACCATATTCCAGGCCTCGCCGTCGGTCATGCCGTTAATCTCGACCAGGTCGTTGATGACGTCGTTGATGACCATATCCGTAAAGTAGCTGTAGACGGTTGTTTCCGTCTCTTCAGTTTGAGGAATAGCCAGCTGGCCGTCAATAAGCGTGTTGGTGAAGACCATGTCTTCGGACTGCTGCAGCGCCTCGGCGTACTCGTCGTCCGTCAAATAGCCCTGCTCGTGCATTGTGTATAATACATACTCGCGGCGCTCTTTGTTGGCGTCGGGGTTGGTCAGCGGGTTGTATTTTGTCGGCGCGTTGGTAACGCATATTATTGCCGCACACTGCGCCACGTTCAGCTCCTGGGTGGTGCAGTTGAAATATTCCTTGGCGGCCGCCTCGACTCCGGCCAACTGGCCGCTTAGTCGGAAGGTGTTCAAATATGCCTCAAGTATTTCCTCTTTTGAGTGCTGGTTTTCCAGCATAATAGCTCGGTAAATTTCGCGTATCTTGCGCAGCGCGCCGGATATGCTGTCGGTCGAGTTGTCGCTGGTAATGTTCTTTATTACCTGCTGGGTGATTGTCGAACCGCCCTGCGTGTTGCCGAAAATCGGCAACAGATATTCGTTGATAAACGCGGCGAAGGTTCGCTTCCAGTCAACGCCGCTGTGGGTCCAAAAGCGCTGGTCTTCCACGGCGACGACAGCGTTAATAAGGTAATCCGGCATTTCGCTGTAGCTTATCCAAACGCGGTTTTCGTCGCCGACCAGACGCTGCGAATCGTAATAGGTTCCGCTCTCGTCCTTGGCATAAAGGATAGTCGTGTAGCTGAGCTGGACCTTGTTCTCGTCGAGCAGGTCACCGTCGTATTTCGTCACGTCGACGACATATATGGAAATCAGCGTTGCCACCACGGCGCCGGTGATTATACCAATACAAATAACCGAAACAATAAAATTGAACACGAAACGCAGTATCCGTTTCGGCAGCGGCTGCGCGGCCTCTTCGGCATGGCGCAAAGCGCGCTGCTGTTTGCGCCAGGCGCGGTCGTGTACGGGTTCTTTTTCCTCGTCCCCTTTGTCGGATTTCGTCTTGGGAACAAAGGAGGCCAGGTCAAAGACCTTGGAGTCGAATCTATCCGGTTCGGTATCTGTTTCCCCGGCAGTGCGGCGCGCGGCAAAGTCGTCGTCAGTCACCGCGTTGTCGGCGCTGACGTTATTGGTGCTGCTTTTGCCGACCTTGCCGGCAAAGTCGGCAAAGTCCGGGTCTGCGGACACAGAACCCGGCGTCGCGGCAGCACCGCTTTGCTGCTCGTCGTCGTCAAACGAAAATGTTTTGAATTTATTGTCTATTTTTAATCGCTCCCTTCGGAATCAGACGCCTTCGGCAGAAAACCTAAAGTCTGCGGCGTGCACGGTCGCAAGGGCGCAACTGTGCCCCTAATCTTGGATATTATATCACATAGTATCTTAAATGTTAAGCGGAAGATTATAATTTTACATTTTTACCAATAATCGCCGTGAGGTGATAATATGAAATACTTTTTCGCCGCTCTCGCTTTTGTGCTGAGCATGTGTTTTCTCGCCGCAGTCGGCTTTACCGAGCAGCTGTCCGCTTACGCCGGCAGCCCCGCCGCACAGCCGGTATCGCTGAGCGTTACCGAAAGCTATACGCTGCGCGACTACGACGGCCGGCTGGCGCTGTTTGTCGGCGCCGCCAGCGAGCCGGTAATAGTTTACTATACCCGAACCGACTCCCTGCCCGAGCCAGACGCGCAGATGCTTGCCGAGGGAATAACCGTTTACGACTACGCTGAACTGCGCGCGCTGGTAGAAGATTACACCAGCTGAGCTGCCGTTTGCATTTGCCGCTCGTTTGTAATAATATTATTGTGCTATGGAAACGAACGCGCAGAAAAAAATGGATGATCTTATTGCCGGGCTGCAAGCTCCGCCGCGGCTACTGCTGCATTGCTGCTGCGCCCCTTGTGCGAGCTATGTGCTGGAATACCTGACACAGTATTTTCGCATCACGGTTTTTTTCTGCAACTCCAACATGGACAGCGACGCCGAATACCGCCACCGCGCCGCCGAGCTGCGCCGCCTTATAGACGAAAGCGAATACCGCTACGCCGTAGAGTATGTCGACGCCGGCTACGACCCCGAGCTTTTCGAGCACGCCGCCGCAGGGCTTGAGCGCTGCGCCGAGGGCGGCGAGCGCTGTCGCGCCTGTTTTTTGCTGCGGCTGCGAGCCACGGCGGCCCGCGCCGCGGCGCAGGACTTCGACTGGTTCGCCACCACGCTCACCGTAAGCCCGCACAAAAACGCCGCCGCCGTCAACGCCGCCGGACTTGCCGCCGCGGCCGAATACGGCTGCCGCTACCTTGAAAGCGATTTCAAAAAGTGCGGCGGCTTTCAGCGCTCGCTGCAGCTGTCCGCCAAGCACTCGCTCTACCGCCAAAATTACTGCGGCTGCCGCTTTTCCCGCCGCGCCGCCGCCACAAACACGAACGGAGAGACAGACATATGAGAAAATACCTCATCCCCACCGCCATCGTTTTGGTGCTCTTTCAGAGCGTCCGCGACCTGGTAAAGGAAACCGACCCCTGGGGCGCGCTGCAATATGTCAGCGTCGCAATGGACGTGGTCCTTTTCGCAATTTTAATAGTTTATATAATTCGCATCTTCCGCGAGGACAAAAAGAGCCCCGAACAGCTTGAGCAAGAACAGCAGCAGCGCCGCGAACAAGAGCAGCTTGAGCACCGCCGCCGCATGGCGCAATATCTGCCCAACTACGAGGATATTACCGATTACGACTACACCGACGTCGAGGAGGTCGACGAGATAGTCGAGGGCGAACAGACCGAGCACGAACTCGAACAGCTTAAAAAACAGCGCGGCGAACACGCCGACGACGATAAAATAGATACATAATACGCCGCGCCGCAGCCGATAATAGCTGCGAAAGGGGGGCTATATTATGCCCTTTTGGCGCCGGATTGACGCGCACAATATTCTGGAAAGCGTAGACGCGAAAGAAGAATTGCAGCCACCCGCCGCGCGCGGCGACAGCGACAGCAAAAACAACCCGCTGTACCGAGACGATACAGACAAACGGCTGCGACGCTGGAGCGAGGAACACAAAATGTAGCAAATCTCCGGCGGGCATTGCCTGCCGGTTTTTTTTGCGGTATTATTTACCCGTGAGCATTTAACGGCCTAAGCGCCGCAAGGAGATAAAATATGGATTATTCTTATACTGTACCCGCCGCCTCAATTGCTGTAATGCTGTTGTGCATGGCGGTGGGAATAGCGCTGCCGGTGACGCTGCTCGTCGTGCTGCGCAAAAAATACCGCTGCGACATAGCGCCGTTCTTCGTCGGCTGCGGCGTTATGCTTGTCTTCGCGCTGATTCTCGAGCAGCTTGTTCACTATGTGGTGCTCAATTCGCAGCTCGGAGCCGCTATCAGCGCCAACATTTGGCTGTACGGGCTTTACGGCGGCGCTATGGCTGGTCTGTTTGAGGAGTGCGGCCGCTACATAGCTTTTCGCACCGTGCTGCGCGGCAGACTCGCCAACGACGCCAACGCGCTGATGTACGGCGCCGGCCACGGGGGATTTGAAGTTTTTGTCATTCTCACCGTAGGTATGATAAACAATCTTGTCTATTCCCTGCTGCTCAACACCGGCAACGCCGAAATGCTGACGTCCGGGCTGAGCGGGGCGTCGCTTGCCGCCGTGCAGACTGCCTTTGCGCAGCTTTCCGGCACCAGTCCGGCGCTTTTCCTGGTAAGTATAATTGAGCGCCTCGCCGCGCTCGCCGCGCAGCTTGCGCTGTCTGTGCTGGTCTGGTTTGCCGCCAAAAAAGGCGGCCGGGCGCTGCTGCTGTGGCCGCTGGCATTCGCATTGCACCTCGTGCTCGACGCCGGCGCCGCAATACTTAACCACTATGTCGGCAACGTCATGCTCGTAGAGCTTTGTGTGTGGCTGTTTGCGGCACTGTGCGTGTTTATTGCGCTGCGCGTCTGGAAACGCTGCACCGGCTGCTGCCTTTTTGCGCCGAAGACCGACAGCGCCGCTCTTTAAGCTTTTTATTTAGGACCCGCGCCGTTTTTCGGCGCGGGTCCTTTTGTATATTGGAAAAATGTGCTGCTTACATCAGCTCGCAGACCAGCTTGGAAAACTCCGCCGGGTCCTCTACCGGCAGTCCTTCAATAAGGCAGGCCTGGTCGTAGAGCAGTTCGGCATATTTCTTTATTTTTTCGCCGTCCTGCTGCTCGTGCAGCTTCTTGAGCGAGTCGAAAACCGGGTGCTGCGCGTTAAGTTCGAGCACCCGCTCGGCGTTGACTTTGCGCTCGCCCGGCATGGCGTTTAGCACCTTTTCCATCTCTATTGAGACCGGTCCTTGCGACGACAGGCAAACCGGGTAGCTCAGCAGCCGCGCACTGACCTTGACGGCGCTCACCTTGTCGCCGAGCGCATCCTTGAGCGCGTCAAGCAGTTCCTTGTTGTCCTTCTCGGTCTGCTCGGTCTGCTGCTTTTCGCTCTCGTCGCCGAGCTCCAGCTCGCCGGCACTGACTGAGCGGAATTCCTTCTCCTGGTGGGCGTGCAGCACCTGCAGTGCAAACTCGTCGACCTCGTCGCTGAGCAGCAGCAGGTCGAAGCCCGCGCCCAGTACCCGCTCGGCTGCGGGCAGTTTGGACAGCCGCTCGACACTGTCGCCGGCGGCATAATATATGTATTTCTGTTTTTCGGGCATTGCCGCCACATACTCGTCCAGCGTCAGCAGTTTTTTCTCCTTGGCACTGTAGAAAAGCAAAAGGTCTTCCAGCAGTTCCTTTTTGGCGCCGAAATCACTGTAAACACCGAACTTCAGCTGCAAGCCGAAATTCGCCCAGAATTCTTCGTAGGCGGCACGGTCGCTGTCGCGCATGTCGGCCAGTTCCTTTTTTATGCGCTTTTCTATAGTGGCGGCTATCAGCTTCAGCTGGCGGTCGTGCTGCAGCATCTCGCGCGAGATGTTGAGCGACAAATCCTCGCTGTCCACCAGCCCGCGCACGAAACTGAAGCAGTCGGGCAGCAGCTCGCGGCATTTCTCGGTTATCATCACGCCGCTGCTGTAAAGCTCAAGTCCCTTTTCATATTCCTTGGTGTAATAGTTAAACGGCGCGCGCGCCGGAATATAGAGCAGAGCGTTGAACGTGGCGCTGCCCTCGGTCTTTTGCACTATTACGCGCTGCGGGTCCTCGTAGTCGAGAAATTTTGTCTTGTAAAAGTCGTTGTATTCCTCGGGCTTGACGTCCTTTTTGTTGCGCCGCCACAGCGGTACCATGCTGTTGAGCGTCTCGTCCTCCACCACAGTCTCGTACTCGCTCTCGCTTCCCTCTTTCAGCTTGCTGCGCGTCATCTGCATAACAATAGGGTAGCGGATGTAATCGGAGTATTTTTTTACCAGATTGCTCAGCCGGTACTGGTCAAGAAATTCGCTGTATTTTTCCTGCTCGGTGTCGGGTTTAAGCGCCAGTGTCACAGTAGTGCCGACCTCGTCGCGCTGCGCCTCTTTTATAGTGTAGCCGTCGGCGCCGTCAGACTGCCATTCGTAGGCGACGTCGCCGCCGTCCGGGCGAGTGAGCACAGTGACGCTGCTCGCCACCATAAACGCCGAGTAAAAGCCGACGCCGAACTGGCCGATAATGTCAACGTCGTCGCCGAGCTCGTTGCCGTTTTTGAATTCCAGCGAGCCGCTGTGGGCAATGGTGCCGAGGTTGTCCTCAAGCTCCGCGGCGCTCATGCCTATGCCGTTGTCTCTTATTGACAGCGTGCGCGCGTCCTTGTCAGCCGAAATGCGAATGCCGAACTCGCTGCGCGACATGCCCTTGCCCTTTTCGTTAAGCGATTGAAAGTAGCGCTTGTCCATCGCGTCGCTGGCGTTCGAAATAATTTCGCGCAAAAAAATTTCTTTGTGCGTGTAGATGGAATTTATCATCAGATCGAGGATGCGTTTTGATTCCGTCTTGAATTTTCTTTTTGCCATATCCAGGCCTCCGGAATGATATTGGCACTCGTCTGTGTAGAGTGCTAAACACAGTATAGCGCCACCATATAGAAAAATCAATAGCTAAAACAGCAAAATGACCGCCCCGCTACAGCGAGACGGCCATTTATTTGTATTTACTATTCGTCCAGCAGCGCGCGGTCGAAACCGTTGAAATCATCGACCACCTGACGCACCGACTTTAGGCGCCAAAACACTTGTCTGTCTCCGACAGGGCCGACAACGACTGTGACTGCCGCGCAAGAGGCGTCCGCCGCCTGCGCGCCGGAAACGCTGTCCTCAAACACCAGACACTCGCCACTGGGCACGCCAATGCGCGCCGCCGCCAGCAAGTAGTAGTCCGGCTGGGGTTTGCCGGGAATGGCGCCGTTGTCAAAAACGACGTTGTCGCGCAAAAACCAACGGCCGATGCCGAAAGTCTCGTAATAAAAGTCAATATTTTCCGGTATTGACGCCGTCGCCAGCGCCAAAGGCAGACCGCGGCTCTTAAGCTCGTCCAGCAGTTTTTCGGCCCCCGCTGTCAAATGCAGGTGCTCGGGGTCGGCAAAACACAAATCGCGGTATATCTGTTCCTTTTCGCGGCTCATCTCGTTCGCTTCGGCGTCGCCGAGCGGGTGACCGGCCAGATATTCCAGCGTGCTGCGGTTGTTAAGTCCGAACACCGCGCGCATGTCGGCGTCGCTGCCGAACTCGCGGTCAAAGCGCTGCTTGGCGTAGCGCGTCCACGCCACTTTGTGCTTAGGCGAGTCCTGGAACAGCGTGCCGTTAAAATCGAATAAAACTCCGTGAATCATTTACGCTCTCTTTCCTGTGCCGCCTTTTGGCGGCGTATGTCTTTACCGATAAATTGCAGTACCCGGCAGCAGCCGAACAGCCGCGAGGCAACACTTTCACCGTAGCGCATTTCAAATTTTGTCGGTGAGGTCAAATTGGTGGTGTATATGCTGCAGCGGCGCTCGTTTACGCGGGTGTTGACTAAATCGTAAATAGTGCTGGAGACGAAAGCGTTGATGTATTCGGCGCCGAGGTCGTCGAGCACCAGCAGGTCGCAGCTTTTCATTTCGTCAAGCAATGCGCTGCGGCGCGAGTCGGCGCGGTATTCCTCCTCTATCTGGCGGAAAATGTTTGCAGCTGAGCAGTAGACAACGTTGAAGCCGCCGTCAATTATCTCGCTCGCTATGCTCAGCGCCAGGTGGGTCTTGCCGAGTCCCGCGTCGCCCATAAGCAGCAAATTGCCGTAGCAGTAGGGCGCCGTGCCCGCGTATTCGCGACAGATTTCCAGGTTCTTCTGCGCTACTTTATAGGCCGAGACCCCGTCTGCTGTAATTTTTGAGTAGTAGTCAAGACTGAACTTGTCAAAGCTGCACAGCTCGAGCGGCGACTCGCGGTTAATGCGCTGCGCGGCGTATTCACTGATAAGCTTTTTCATACACGCGCACATCTCATTGCCGATGTAGCCCGTGTCACCGCAGCGCTCGCAAAAGTGGAAGCTGCCGCGCGGCTGCAGCCCGTGCGCGGCGAGAAGCTCCCGCCGTTTTTTCTCAACGGCGGCCACGGCAGGCTGTGCCGCGTCGCCCTCGCCGGCCAGTGCGGCTCGCGCGGCGGCGACGCCGGCTGCCGCCATCTGCCGGTCCAATTCGACCAGCTGCGGGCACGCGTCGTAAAGCCGCTGCTTTTCGCGCCGCGCCGCAGCGTCTGCTCTTTCACGGCGGCGCGCAAGAATATCGGCCGCGTACAGTCGCGTCTTTTCGTTAGCCATATGTCACTCCTTATATTGCGAGAGCATATCCGTAAAATATGTGTCCTTGCCGCTCTTGCGCGGCGTGCGCGAGGCGCTGACGTTGCCGGTCTGCGCGCGCGTCTCTTTTACGGTAGCGTAACCCTTTGCGTGCCAGTCGCGCAGCACCGAATTGAGATAGGCAATGTCGGTCTTACCGGTGCGCAGCGCCGCTTCGGCGGCAAACGTCTCGTCATAGCCGTATTCGCTGAACCAGCTGTCAATAAAGCGCCGCTCGCGGGTCTTAATAAGCTTTTCGTCCAGTCCCAGCGCTTTGGCCACGGCGGCGCAGCGGCGCTCGCTGAGCATCATTTGCGCGACGCTTTTCTCGGCCTTTTCGAGCGTATCTATGCCCTGCTCGCGCCACGAGCGCGCCACGCGGCCCAAATAGCCGCGAAAAGAGCTGCCGCAACGCGGCGCTGTGTAGGCGACGGCGCTGAGCAGCACGTCGACGCTCATGCCGTCGTACTCGTAAAGCTCGGCAAGCAACAACTGCTCGGCGTGCTTGATGGTTCTTTTCATCAGTCTTTGCGTCTCGCGCAGCAGCTGGGCCACGTTAGAGTCGCGCAGCGTCAGCTCGGCAAGCTCAGCGGTATTCATCTCGCGGCGCTCAACCGCGGTCGCCGCCGTGTCGTCGTCTTGCGGTTCGCCCTCGCAAACAAGCCCGGCGTCAAGCCAAAACCGCAGCGCGCGCTGCACTGTCGCTTCGGGCAGCGCCAGCTGCGCGGCAATATTTTCCGGCTCGGCGGCGCCGTGGCTGAGCAAAAACAGCGCCACTTTCAGCGCCGGACCGTCGGCCTTGGCAAAGCGTTCCGCCAGCGGCAGCGGCAGCGAAACCGTATATGATTTTTTTGCCGGTGCAAAAATAATTTGTACCCTCCGAGCTAATCTAAAGGTGACTATTATCTTATTATTTTTCGCCCCGCGTGTCAATCGACCCGGCTGCGCCAAAAAAACAAAGTCGGGATTTTTTTGACCGGCCTTCGCGGCATTTTTTACTGACATTTTTTTGCGAACAGTGCAAAAAAAAATTCAGCAGAATTGCGCGTCGCCGGGCGATATGCAGCATGTGAAAAAAAACCGCGCCCGCAACCACACCACCAAAGGTCCTCTTGTGATTTGAGCTCCGCCCGTCTTTTGCGCCGGCAGGCGCAACCACGAAAAAACCCAAAGCAAGCGAGGCGTCGCGAGGGCGCTTGCAACCGAGCAGCCGCAGCGCGGCGACGGTTTTTTCGTAAAGGACTGCGCCCGCAGGCGTGTGCGAGAGCGCAACCGCCGCAAAGCGGCGGCACTTAGCGCGAAGCTGGAGCAAGGGAGCGCAGCGAATGGCATTTTTTCGCAAAAAAATGCCGGAGCAAAGCGGACTTTGCGACGACGCGAGCAGCGAAATAAGTGCAGCGGCGCTTTTTCCCTGACCATATAAAAAAGTGTCGCCGGGCGATATGCAGTTTGCGAAAACACCTTGCGCCCGCAGGCGCTAACGTGAAAAGCCCAAAGCACGAGC
>CAYZIL010000029.1:0-22783 GCA_964478515.1 uncultured Faecalibacterium sp.
TGGCAGACACCAAAATGCAAGGGCTTTTTAAAATTTCGCGCATTGCACAAAAAAGTAGCCGGAAATATGTGCACATTTCGTGGCTGCGCGCCTGCCTGCTGCAAAAGTGGGCGAAATGCGTTAACGCATATACTAGTGCCTGACAGACACCAAAATACAAGGGCTTTTTAAAATTTCGCGCATTGCACAAAAAAGTAGCCGGAAATATGTGCACATTTCGTGGCTGCGCGCCTGCCTGCTGCAAAAGTGGGCGAAATGCGTTAACGCATATACTAGTGCCTGACAGACACCAAAATACAAGGGCTTTTTAAAATTTCGCGGATTGCACAAAAACGGAGGCGGAAAAATGTGCATTTTTTTGCGCTGCGGACAGGCACATCGCAAGTACTGCGCAACAGGGTGCAAGGCGTAATTGTTAGAGTATTTGCTCGCCCCAAAAGACGTTCGCCGGAAATCGGAAATTTTGCTGCGGCTTAAAAGCACCGGACCGAGTTGCGGCATACAGCGCCGACGGCAGGCCTTTGGCGGAAAACGACCCGTTTCTGCCGCGCCCCGCGTGCGGTGGCGACTCTTGACAGGCGTATGCTTTGTGATAAAATTTATATGAACAGGTTCATATAAATTTATACGGAAAGGGAGGCGCTCTCAGCTGCCGAAAATAATTGATAACCTGAAGCCCGACATTCTGCGCTGCGCGCGGGCTGTGTTGTTGGAGCGGGGCTATGCAGCGCTCACCGTGCGCGGCGTAGCAAAGCAGTGCGGTATCGCCGTCGGCACCGTATACAACTATTTTCCGTCAAAGGATATGCTGGCGGCAGAGGTGATGTTGGAGGACTGGCTCGCGGCAATAACCGCGGTGCAGCAGAACTGCCTTTCGGCTGAATCGCCGCGGGAAGCGGTGCGGGAGCTCTACCGCGGCGTTGCGGGCTTTTCCGACATCTACCGCCCGGTGTGGGTGGGCTGCGCCTTTCCGGCGAGCGCCGAGGTCAAGTACGCAAAATACCACACTCTGCTCGTGCAGCAGATGGCCGCGTGCGTCCTCCCCGTGTTTCTTCGCTGCAGTGCGGCCGCCCCGCAAAAGCTCGCTGTATTTGCGGCGGAAAATGTGCTTTTGTGTACCAACGGCTCGGAAATGACGCTTGAAGACCTTTTGGAACTCACGCAGCCGATACTAAAATAAAACTTTTTATTAAAGGAGAATACTTATGTCCAGCTTTCAGAACCTGCGCATAGTCGACAACTTCTACCAGACCTCGGCATTTTTTCCAATGCCGACCGTTTTGGTAAGCACCCTGACGCCCGACGCAAAGACGTCCATCGGGCCCTATTCTCTCGTCGCGCCCTACTACATTGCCGGCCGCGACTACTACGCGATGCTGCTTTGTACGCGCAATTCCTCGAACACCGCTCAGCATCTTTTCCGGTACGGGAAATGCGCGCTCAACTTCATCACGGACGACAAAAAATATTTCAAAGAAACCGTTCGCATGGGCTTTCCCGGCGACAAGCCGCAGGAGAAGATGAAGGACTGCATCTTTACTCTTGAAGACGGCCAGATGGCCGCCGAACATCCCGACGAGGCGTTCCCGCAGGTGGTCGCGGAGGCGTACCAGGTCATGGAGTGTACCTGGATGCGCAAGCTTGACGGCGCCGAAAACGACAAGCCCGGCGAGCTGGACGGCTACCCCGCGCCCTACCACGACTTTAACGGCATAACAAGTCCGTTCGGCGCACATTTTATTTTGCGCGTCGACAAAATACTGATGAAGCAGCGCTACTACGACGCCATACTCAACGGCGTAAAGCCCGGTGACTTTCCGCGCGTGCCGGTGGATTACGGCTACAGGGACAGCAAGAATTTCTGGTATACCCGTTTTCGCCGCCCGCACCCGGAGCTGCTGCCCATTCGCGAGGCCAGTCTCGAGTCGGTAAAGTACGCGGCCAAGCGCGCCGACGACACGGTAAAGTTTACCGACGAGGCCTGCATGAAGCTCATAAAAGTACCGCGCATATTCCTGCCTACCGCGCTAAAAGGCTGCGTCGCCTGGGCAAGAGAGCATGACGTTACCCTTATTACGGCTGAGCACATGGACATTATTAATGACAAGCGCAGCAAGGAAAAGGGAAAATAAACTTTTCGCTTTGGGAAAATTGACCGAACATCTGTGAGTTAGGAGAGTCAGATTATGAAAATCGTATTAGCCGGCGCGTACGGCAATCTTGGCGCGGACATCTTCCGCGCGCTGCTCGCGGCGGGACATCAGGTTGTCGCCGCAGACATGATTGAGCGCGAGCTCGCGCTGAAGGGAAACTATACTTTTCGCAAGCTCGACGTGACCGACCCGGCGTCGCTGAGCGGCTTGTGCGACGGCGCTGACGCCGTCATCACCACCGTCGGACTTACCAAAACGTCCGCTGCGGTGACCAACTACCAAATAGACTATCAGGGCAATCTGAATCTGCTCAACGAGGCAAAGCGGGCGGGCGTAAAGAAATTTGTCTATATCTCAGTGCTAAAGGCAGACAAAGCGCCGAAAGTGCCTATGCTGCACGCGAAATACCTCATGGAGGAGGAACTGAAAAAGAGCGAGATAGACTACATTATCTACCGCCCGACCGGCTATTTCTACGATATTGTCAAGGTGTTTAAGCCGATGATTGACAAGGGAGAGGTCACGCTGCTGGGCAAAAAGGCGGTCAGCGCGAACGTGGTCGACACGCCGGACTTTGCACAGTATATTGTCGAGCATTTAAACGACCGCGACGTCACCGTCTCAATAGGCGGCAAGGAGACCTGGACTTACGAGGAGATAGCGAGAATGTGCTTTGCGGCGGCTGGGAAGACGCCTGTCATAAAGCGCGCGCCGGTCTTTCTCTTTGACGTGCTGGCTTTTGTCAACAAGCTGAAGAAGAACGGCAAAGAGGCCATAATCCGCTTTAGCAAGTGGACGCTGAGCGAGCCGATGGTTGGCGACGTGTGCTGCGGAGAACACAGCTTTGCGGAGTATATCAAAAAGAGCTTCGGGGGGAAATGAGCATGGGTTGGGAATATCTGTGGATTCTCGCGGTTGTTGCAAGCGCGCTGTGCTGCGTCGGTTTTTATAAATTCGTCTACTTTCTTTCTGTCGGTTACGGCTTTGCCGTAGCGGGTCTCGGCGTGGCGCTGATGATAATTTTCGGCGGGAGTATGCAGGCGGTGCATTTCGTTCAGTGTGTGCTTTTCGTGCTCTACGGCGCGCGCCTTTCGGGCTTTTTGCTGTATCGCGAGATAAAAAACGCCGCTTACCGCAAGACTCTCGCACAGGCGACACAGAGCGAAAAACCAATGCCTGTGTTTGTCAAGTTCGCCATTTGGCTGTGCGTAAGTGTACTGTATGTGGCGCAGGTGTCCCCGGTGTTTTATCGCCAGTACAACGGCGCCACCGACGCCGCTCTTCCGTGGCTGGGCGTCGCCGTCAGCCTTGCGGCGCTCCTAATTGAGACGCTTGCCGACACGCAGAAATCCGCACAGAAAGCAAAGAACCCGAACATGGTTGCGACGAAAGGACTGTACAAAATGGTGCGTTGCCCCAACTATTTCGGGGAAATTCTGTTTTGGACGGGCGTATTTGTTGGTGGTCTTACCGCGCTTGAGGGCTGGGGACAGTGGCTTGTGGCTGCAGGCGGCTACGTCGCGATCGTTTATGTCATGTTTAACGGCGCGCAGCGGCTTGAAAAGCGGCAGCATGCGCGTTACGGCGCGCTGCTTGAATACACTGCCTATGCAAACAGCACGCCAATTCTGCTGCCGCTGCTGCCGATATACCACCTGAACAAGGAGACGAAAAACAGATGAACGATATTACTGTTTTTATGGCGATTGTGGACTTTGTTCCGGTCGCGCTGTTTTTTGCCGCGGCGGTACAGCTGCAGCGGGACTTGTACAACAAGATGGTGAAGGGCGCGTTTGCACTGCTGGCGGCGGGTTCCATAATGGTTTTGACAAGCGGGGTATACAGAGCCCTGTGGAAGATACTTTATGCGCTTGAGGTCTGCGACTACACCGCGATGAACGCTTCATTTTTTGCGCTGCAAGCGCCGGGATTTCTGCTGGTCTTCGCCTCTTTTATTGCTATGTTTACCCGCAAGAGCAGCGACACGACCAAGCTGGCTGCTGTTGTCCCGGCGTTCTCCAGCAATTTGCCGTTCGTCGCGTTCCAGACACTGGGGTGCGCGGGGATGCAGTGGTGTCTGGTTGCAATTTCCAAGCGGATGAAAAAACCGCTCGCGGGCGCTATGTTTATCGCGGCCTTTTTGGCCATGCTGGGCATGGGATACCTGTCGGCAAAATTTGACGATTCCTCCGGCATGCACTGGCTGGCACAGTGCGTAAACATCCTTTCCAACGGCGCGCTGCTCGCCGGCGTGCTGCTGCTGCACAAAGCGGGACTTGCCAAACCCGACGCACTGCAAAAAAGCGGTCAGGGTGCATAAGCAGCTGTTTATAAAAAAAGCCATGTTTTCCGCCGGCGGAACGGTGCTGCTGCTGTGCACCGCAAAAACCGTTGCCGCCAAGGGCGGGAGGGCGGCGGGGACAGAGATATATTTGCAAAGGCGTATGGTTAATGGTTCTTTCAGATAAGCACCCCTTGGTCGTGACGACTTCGGGGTGCTTATTAATAAAAATTTCGAGTAGTGAAATAAAGACTATACAATTATTTGACACGCTTGATTGTGATTGGTAACTACAAAGGCATTCCCCCAATTTTCTATTGAAAACAATTGCGACGGAGGATTTGGCATATCAACGACATTATCGTATGGATTTAGATTAAAAATCTGGAGGAAATAATATAGCTCCAGCTGAAACAGCCCCGAATACGCGAGTAGAACATTTTCTTGATTTGCCAAGAAAAAATTATTGTGATTGGTTGATGAAATTCTATTGTGCTTTATGTCATTATAATCTTTCCACGAAGTGCTTGTAGCGGTGTTTGTAGAATCACATAACCAAAAATAACTCAATTTATCCAAACAAAAGAAAAACCCCGAAAGTGCCCTAAATATGGGCTTTTTCGGGGCTTTGGCGGAGAAGGAGGGATTTGAACCCTCGCGACGGTTACCCGTCCTACGCCCTTAGCAGGGGCGCCTCTTCGGCCAGCTTGAGTACTTCTCCACAGCTGTTCAAAGTGTATGTGTGCTATTCACCGATGGGCTTACCAAAATATTTTAGCATAGTTGGCGGCCAATGTAAATAGGAAAATCGTCGATATAAGCGGAATTATTCCTGAGCGTCGGCAGGACATTCTGTCGCTTTGCTGCTGCGGCAAAGGGCGCTGCGGCGGTAAAACGTTATCATCAATACACTGCAAACCACCCAGCCCATGGGGTAGGCGAGCGCTACCGGGACGAATGCGCCGCCGAGCAGCTTATTGACAAGCAGGTAAATCTGCCGGAACACAACAAAGGAGCTGAGCATTATTATCATCGGAGTTTTGGCGTTGCCTATACCGCGCAGCGCGCCAGCGTAAATCTGGTTGAAACAGATAAGGACGTAGAACGGCGATATCAGCGTGATAAAGCGCGTGCCGTAGGCAATGACGTCGGCGTCGGTAGTGAACATTTGCAGCAGCGGGATGTCGCAGATTATCAGCAGTACACTGAGCGCGGCGGTGACGCCCAGCGAAATAAAAAGTGCCTGCCGCACCCCGTCGCGCGCGCGCGACAGTTTTTGCGCGCCGTAATTTTGGCCGACAAAGGTTGTGGACGCGAGCGCAATGCTCTGTACGGGAATAAGCAAGAAAACGTCAAGCTTATTGTAGCTGGACCAACCGGCCATGCATGCCGAGCCGAAAGCGTTGATGTAGGACTGCACAAAAACATTGGAAAACGAGGTGAGCGCCTGCTGCAAGCCGGAGGGCAGCCCGACCGAGAGTATCCGTTTTGCCATGCCGACGTCGAGGCGCAGTTTTTTCCAGCGAATGCCGTAGGGCGCGTCGGTGTGGGACAAAGACCACAGTACCAGTACGGCCGACAAGAACTGCGAGATTATTGTCGCGTAGGCGACCCCGGCAATACCAAGCCGCAGCTTGATTACAAATACCAGGTCCAATACGGTGTTGACCACCGCAGTGATACACAAAAAATACAGCGGCCGGCGCGAGTCGCCCACAGCGCGCAGTATTCCGGCGCCCATATTATACATAATCAGTCCGGCGATGCCGGAAAAATACACACGCAGGTAAAGTTGCGCCTGCGGCAGTACGTCTGACGGTGTCGCCATTAGTTGCAGCATGGGCTTGACAATAAGTATGCCGACCGGAGTGGCCACGGCACAGAGTATAAGCGCCAGGGCTATTGTTGTGTGTACGGCGTGGCGCAATTTTCCGTATTCGTGGGCGCCGTAGCACTGTGAAATTATTACGCTGCCGCCGGTGGCAAGACCAGCGCACAGACCGACCATAGTGTTAATTATGCTGCTCGTGCTGCCGACCGCGGCCAGCGCCTCTTTGCCGACAAAACGGCCGACAACGATGGTGTCGACAGTATTATAAAGCTGTTGGAACAGCAGTCCGATCATCATCGGCACCGCAAATTCCAGCAGCAGCTTACAGATATTTCCCTCAGTCATGTCCGCGTCGCCGCGGCGCTTGCGCAAAATTTTCGTATCTACACCCCAAAAATCTATTGAGACACTATTTTAGCATAAATGTCAATCGATGCCAAGGCCGTACAGGACAGCTTCTTTTTCGGCGTAAGAGGAAAAGAAATAATCCTGAACGTTTTCGCCGGCAGCCGCGGCGCTCATAACCGCCGCGACCTCGGCGCTGAAGGTCTGCGCGGCGCTGTCGCACAAGTGCAGCTCGTCGTAAAAAGCGCTGTCGTCGCCGTAAAGCTCGGTCTTGTTGCGCGCCAGGTTGAAGTCATAATACTCGCATTCGAATTCGGCTGCCAGCGCGCCGATGTCGCCGCGCACTTCGTCAAGTCCGCCGTGGCGGGTCGAAAAAGATTCCGAGACGGGCGTGGTGATTATAATAACGCGGATGTTGCGCTCGTTGCACATGCGCAGAATGTTCTGCAGTTCCTGCACATTCGCGCTGTCCGGCGCGGCGTAGACAGACGCCGAGTGGTAGTAGGAACATATAGTTTCGTCGCTGACGGAAATGTCGTTGCACGGCAGCGGCAAATAGCCGCGGGTGAGCAGATTGCCGGCGCCGAGATGGATGCCGCGCAGCAGGTTATACCAGCTTTGCGCGCCGCGTACCAGCAGCTCGCTGTAGACGTTGAGACACTCCCCAGGCAGCACGTTTTCGCGAAAGTATTCAAGCTGCTCAGCCGTGTTGTCAAGGCGCGCCAGTTCGTAAATATCGCCCTCCGCGCCGTCGCCGGCGCGGGTGCGCGAAAGGGAATTAAAGGACAGCTCAAGTATCACGGTTTCGACCGGGTTGCGCTCCAGTTCCTTTTCCAGCAAAGCGCGTCGCCCGGACATAGTGGTCAAAAAACAGGAAAGATTGTAGCTGCTGACGCCGAGCTCTCGGTCCAGCACCGCGGGCACAAAGGCGCGGTAGCCGTGCGACGCGCCGCACACAAGAGTGTCCAGTTCGCCGGCAAGCTCGCCGCGAACGGCGGCGTCTTCGTAAGCGAGCGCGTCGCTGCGCAAGTACCCGCCGATAACGGCGGCGGAGACGGCGGCAACACATACAACAAACAACAGCGTGGCGAGTAGCGCTTTGCTAAAATTGCGCATACAGGAAACCTCCCGCACCCGACGAGACCGGGTAGCCGAAACAGATTATCAGCAAAAACAGCGCCGCGGCGACCGGCACGCCGAACAGCAGCGGATGGGCGGCAAGGCGGGAGCGGATGCTGCGTTTGCGCTGCAACAGACTGACGATGAACAGCAGCAGCACCGCCGCCGGTATGACCGCAAAATCAAAGCGGTTTTGCATCGGCAGCAGCAGAGACGACAATTCGACGCCGCGCCAGCCGGTAAATATGCGCGCCCACAGGCCCAGCCCGTCGCGAAGGGTACCGACTTCGGGCAGCACTTTAATAAGGGTGATAAGGAAAAAAGTCCGGCATACCTGCACGGCTTGCCAAAGACGGTTGCCGTCGCTTATATGCAGCCGCTCGCGGAATTTTTTATATACGGGCTCCAGCCACAGCGACAGAATAATAAACAGTCCGTTGCAGCCGCCCCAGGCAATATATGCCCAGCTGGCGCCGTGCCAAAGACCGGTAGTCAGCCAGACGACGACCAGCGCAATAGTGGCGGGAACTGTGCGGCTGAATGTCTTACCCAACAGCTTTTGCGAGCTGCGGCCGCACTGCTGCGAGAAGCGCGAAACGGCAATGGGGTAGTAGATGTATTTTTTGAACCAGCTGCCGAGCGTAATGTGCCAGCGCCGCCAGTATTCGGCGATGGATTTGGAAAAATAGGGCCGGAGAAAGTTTTCGCTCAGCTTGACACCGAGCATTTCGCTAAGGCCGCAGACAATATCCATATAGCCGGAAAAGTCGGCGTAGATTTGCACACTGTACAAAAACGCGCCCAGCAGCACGGTCGGCGCGGAATACTGCGCGTAGTTGGCAAAGACCAGCGCCACATAGGCCGCGACGCGGTCGGCAATGACCATTTTTTTAAAATAGCCCCACAGCATGCGCAGCGCGCCGCCGGCATAGTTTTCAAAACAGAAGGGATGCGCGGCGAAAAGCTGCTGTGAGAGCGGCTCGTACTCACCGATAGGGCCCTGAGTTATTTGGGGGAAAAAGGTGACAAAGGTGAGCAGTTTGGCAAAATTGCGCTGCGGCTCGCATTTTTCCCAGTAGACGTCTACGACGTACCCGACAGTTTGAAAGGTGTAAAAAGAAATGCCCAGCGGGGCAATGAGCGCGAGCGAGGTCGGCAAAGTGCCGCCGCCGCCGACTGCCGCGGCCAGAGCGGCAAATTGACTGAGCAGAAAGCCCAGGTACTTAAAACAGCACAGCGCGCCGACAAGCGCCAATATCGCCGCGGTCAATACCAGACGGCGGCGGTGCTGAAAGCGCTTTTTGAGCGCGGAGCGCTGCTCGCGGTTGAGCGAGTCGCGCGCGCTGTCAAGCGCCTGCTTTTGGCGCGCTGTCAAGCGCCGCATGGCGAGCGCGGCGACATAAGCGCAAGCTCCCGCGCCGACAATAAACACTATGTGGCGCGCATCGCTGAGGTAATAAAACAACACGCTGGCGGCGAACAGACAGCACCACTGCCAGCGGTGCGGGACACAGTAATATACTATTATAAGCGCCGCGGCGAAGCCGGCAAACGGCAGCGATACGAGCGACATGTCAGTCCTCCGCGCGAATCTTTTCTATCATCGCCCACATGGCGGCGGCGCTGTTGAAGTTTCCGTTTACCATGTACTTCGGGCTTATTTCAATATCAAACGCGTCGCACAGTTCGGAAATGAGCGTAATTATGCTGAAGGAGTCGAGCATTTTGCCGTCGATAAGGTTGTCGGCGGTCTCGTAGTCGATGTCGGGGTCGATGTCGCGAAGTATGTCCAGTAATTCGTCCATGGCGTCCTCTTAAAGCATTGATTTTAATTTTTGCCGGTCGGTCTTGCCGTTGGCGTTGAGCGGTATTTTGTCGAGCAGGTTAACCCGGTTGGGCAGCATGTAGTCGCTCAGCTTGCCGCGCAGCTGCGAGCGCAGCTCGCGCGCGCTCAGCGCGCAGCCGGGCAAAAGCTCGCAAAACAGTACTATGCGCGAATGCGCCGTGTCGTACAAGCAGCAGCAGCGCCGCACGCCGTCGAGCGCGGCGGCCGCGGTTTCTATTTCGCCGAGCTCTATGCGACGCCCCATGTGTTTTATCTGGTTGTCGCGCCGCGCCGCAAATACCAGCTCGCCGCGCGCGTTATACTGCGCCATATCGCCGCTGCGAAAGTAGCGCCGCGCGCCGTCGCCGAAATCGCACACGCCGAAAACGGCGGCGGTGCGCGGCTCGTCGCGGAAATATCCGTTTGCCAAAGCGGGGCTGCTTATCCAAATTTCCCCGACAGTGCCGGGTTTGTCAATGCGGCGGCCGTCGGCGACAAGCCGCACGACGCTGTTGTCAAACGCGGCGCCGATAGGCAGCGCGTCGCTGTCGGCAAAATGCTCGTCGCGGCCGACGACCCGGTAACAGCAGGCGCCGGCCAGCTCGGACGAGCCGTAGAGATTGACGTAAAGCAGCTCGGGCAGCGCGGCGCGCCAGCGGTTAAGCTGCTTCATCGGAAACGACTCGCCTATAAAGAAGACGCGCCGCAGCGACGTCGGCAGTATTTCGCTGAAGGTATTTAGCTGAGTGACGACGCACAGCGCCGACGGCACCCAACTTATAAAAGTGACGTGTCTCTCGTTTAGATAGCGAATGAGATTGACAGGCAGAATAAACAGCGAGGAGTCAAGTATCTGTACTGTGACGCCGCTGAAGACCATGGCGTAAATATCCTTGGCCGAGGCGTCGAAGAAAAAGGGAGTCTGGTTGCCGAGAGTATCGTCAGCGTCAAAGGGAAAGCGCCCGGCAAAGGCGTTAAGGTAGCTGAGCATGGCGCCGTGGCTTTTGAGCACCCCTTTGGGCTCGCCGGTGGAGCCGGAGGTGTAAACGACGTAAAGCGTCGAGCTCTCGTCGACGGCGGCGCAAATACCGGCCAAAACGCCCTCGTTGTCGGCGCTGAGCGCGCGCTCGTCGCAGTCAAACCAGACCTCGGTGCCGGTGGTATTTCGCAGCAGCGGCTCGTCGTGTTCGCGGTGGGCGCTGAGCACCAGTTGCGGCGCGGCGTTGGCAAAAAGCAGCGCCAGCTTGTTTTGCGGCATGTCTGGGTCAACGGGAATGTAAAAATTGCCGCTGTAAAGACAGGCGAGAAAAAAGACAATCGTGTTAACGTCGTGGTGCGCCATTACCGCTATTGGACTTTCCCGCAAACCGCGCGCGGCAACAGCGCCGCCGAGCTGACGCGCGCGCCGGCGCAGTTCGCCGAAGCTGAGCGAACAGTGCGCGTCGGCAATGGCGGTGCGTTTTTCGGCCGCTGTCGCGGTAGACTCAAAACATTCGATCAAATTCACGCTTATGTGTTCCTTTCGCCGGCTTTCGACTACTGAATAAATATATCATCTTGACGCGGCAAAGTAAACAATGCCGCGCCTGCCGGCAGCGCGCCGACAGGGGCGTTGGCGCACAAGAAAACTAATTTGCGATGCCGTTTGGTTTGCAGCCTGTGAAAGTAAACCGGCCATGAGTGAGACGTCTGCGAACAAAATAATTATGACAGCGGAATTTCAGCTTATTTAAAGATAACTGCTGTAGATTATTCTCATGGCAGAAGCAAGCCAAATCAAAGCTAAGGAAGCAACACATAATGAAAACAGCAATTAAAAAATGCATTTCCTGCCTGGCGGCGGTTGCCTTGTTGGCAGTAATGCTGTGTGGTTGCGCCGGCGAGACGCAGACGGTCATCGCCCAAATAGAAAGCATAGACGGCAATACTGTAACTGCAACAGTAGGCGAGCTGAGTTCGGCCGGCGGTATGGGTTCCGGCTCGCAGGGCGAAAGCAGCGCCCCGACGGAGGGTTCGTCTGACGCGCCCAGCGGCACTGACGGCACAACCCCGCCCGACATGCCCAGCGGCGAACAGGGCAGTGCGCCTACAGACCTGCCCGAAGACGCGCCCAGCGGCACTGACGGCACAACCCCGCCGGACGTGCCCGGCGGCGAACAGGGCAGCGCGCCGACAGAGGGTTCGTCTGACGCGCTTAGCGGCTCTGACGGCACGACCCCGCCGGCAATGCCCGGAAGTGAGCAGGGCGGCGACTCGGTCGGCGGCATGAATATGCGCACCTTTACAGCCGGTGACGAGACGGTGACATTTACAATAAAAAGCAGTACCGAAATAACCGTTGAGACCTCAGACGGCAGCGAGCAGGCCACCGTCGACGACCTGGCGGTCGGAGATATTATTGAAGTTGAGCTGACAAGCAGCAACAAGGCTGTCAGCGTAATGGTGGTAGATTTGTCGCTAGCCGGCAGCAGTTCGAACAGCAGCGGCGTCGACAACGGCACAGCGGCTAACACTATCGACAGCGACAGCGAGATTTCCGGCGCGACTTACGAGTCTTCCGGCGACGACGAAAATGCGCTGCGCGTTACCGGCGCGACGGTGACGCTGGACGGCATAACCGTTACCAAGAGCGGCGGCGAGTCTTCCAGCACCGAGAACGGCGACTTTTACGGCGCCAATGCCGGCTTGCTGGCAATGGACGGCGCCACAGTGACAATTACCGACGCTGAGGTAAATACCGCCGCTGTCAACGGCAACGGCGTGTTCAGCTACGGCAGCGGCACGACGGTGAATATTTCCGACTCGGTAATTCGCACCACCGAACACAATTCCGGAGGCATTCAGACGACCGGCGGCGGCACAATGAACGCAACTAATCTGGACGTGCAGACAGAGGGCGCCTCTTCCGCCGCAATCCGCAGCGACCGCGGCGGCGGCACAGTCAATGTTGACGGCGGCAGCTATGTGACTAACGGCACCGGCTCGCCGGCAATTTACAGCACGGCGAATATTTCCGTGAGCAACGCCGTGCTGACGGCCAACAATTCCGAGGCTGTTGTTATAGAGGGACAGAATTCCGTCTCTTTGAGCGATTGCACCGTAAGCGGCAACATGTCCGGCACCTACGCCGAGGATAACAACGAGAATATCCACTGCATAATGATTTACCAGAGCATGTCCGGCGACGCAGAAGTCGGCAGCGCGGCGTTCAGCATGGACGGCGGCACGCTGGAAAGTCTCAGCGGCGACATGATTTATGTCACCAACACGGCTTGTACAATAGCGCTCAGCGACGTCGAACTCGTTTACGCAAACGACACGCTGCTGCGTGTTGAGGGCAACGACAGCAGCCGCGGCTGGGGGACCGAGGGCGCCAATGGCGGCGACGTAATTTTTACGGCCGACGCGCAGACCATGGCGGGCAAAATTGTTGTCGACGACATCTCGTCGCTGACAATGACTATGCAAAACGGCAGCAGTTTTACCGGCAGCATAAACAGTGACGCTCAGCAGGGCACGGTCGACGTGACCATTGACGCGGGTTCCGTCTGGACTCTTACCGCGGACAGTTATATAACCTCTTTCAGTGGCGACTTGTCCTGTGTTGTCAGCAACGGCTATCACCTGTACGTCAACGGACAGCAGGCTGTCTGAGCACTAAAAAGTGAAAAGAGTGCCTTTCCTTCAGCGGAAAGGCACTTTTTTGTTGCGCTTAAGTACTAAATCCTTCGCCGCAGCAATGCACTCAAAAACTGCCTGCTGTCTGGTGCGGTTAAGCGCTCCGGTGAACACGACGGCAGAAACGTTTTAGGCGCCGGATGAACTTTGGATTAATGGCCCTGTGCGTGCCGCGCTTTCAGTCGCGGTTGTTATTCGGCAGCGGTGAAACCGGCAGGTGTTTTAAAAATATTTCAAGCATGGTATAATAAAAGCACGATTTATGGAGGTTCGGCAATGAACGGCACAAAAAAAGGGTTTACGCTTACCGAGATGATAGTGGTGCTGGTGATTTTGGCTATTCTGGCGGCACTGCTGATACCTGCTATGTCCAAATGGATTGACAAGGCCCGCCGCAGCGAGGCGATTGTCGAGTGCCGCCAATGTGTTACCGCGGCACAGACGCTGCTTTCGGAAAGCTACGGCACGGACGCGACGCCCGACGTCGACGCAGACGCGGCGACACAGCTGGCAGAAGTGCCGGGAAACGTCATAGCGATTGCGCACAATGGCCGCAATATTAAACATCTAATTTATACCAACGACAAATACACTGTTTTTTATTGCAGCGACGGCGGCTGTTCGGTGTGCGGCTGTGACGGTTATTATACAATAATTGACGGTAACAGCAGCTCTCAGGCAATGGCGAACAGCACGTTTGCGGGCATCAGTTACCAATTTGCCCACCTTATCGGGTTTGGCGGCAGTAAAATTGACGGTGTCAACTCCACCACGGACGGCATGTTCGCAAAAACCATATACGACAACCTCACCGCCGCCCAGCGGTCGTATTTGCAAAACGTATCCTGGTCAATAGTCAAACTCAGCGATGGCAGTTACTCACTCTATTTTACCTCGCAGAATTACGGCTCCTCGTCAGTCTCGGGAATAAAAGTCTACAACTACAACCTGTCAACCGGCGAGTACCGCTATACGCTCAGCGGGCGCGTAAATACCGGCTTTGTGCTCAGCAGCGGCAGCAACTGGTCCGAGTGGTCGCCGACGATGGACTGACGCTGTAACGGCATTGTAACTTAACGTTAATACTGTATTGACATATTCTTTTGCCCGGCAATGGTATGATGTGGAAAAGGGAGGTCGTACAATGAAAAAATTCTTATGCTTGCTCACAGCGGCGCTGTGTGTGACAGCGTTTAGCGCCTGCGCCGCCGGAAGTTCGGCAGACTCTTCATACGAGTCAAACAGCGGCGCCTATTCCGAGTCCGGAGGGGTGGGGTACGACGCCCAGTCCACCGAGAACTCGTCAGCGGGCGCAGAATATGGTTTGAAGATAGTCTACACCGCCGACATAAGCGTTGAGACCTATGAGTTTGACGACAGTCTTGCGGCCATAAAAAAAGCAGTCGCCGAAGCCGGCGGCTATGTTTCCGACACCAACGTCAACAATTACAGCGGCAACCGCTACGCGTATGTGACCGCGCGCATTCCCGCGCAGGAATACGAGAGCTTTTTGGCGCGCGGCAGCGAATTCGGCACGGTCGTCGCCCAAAGCAGCAGCTCGCAAGACATCACCTCCAGCTACATTGACACCGAAGCGCGGCTGAGCGCGCTGGAGGCTCAGCGCGAGCAATTGCTGAAGTTGTTGGACTCGGCAACCAGTGTCGAGGATGTTATTTCGATTCAGGACAGGCTTTCAGACGTTATTTACCAAATAGAGGACTTGACGCGCACGCTGAAAACCTACGACGACATGGTCAGCTTCTGCACAGTAAATATTAATCTGAACGACATCAGCAACGCCGGCGCTCTTGAAAAGACGTTCGGCAGCCAAGTCGCCGCGGCCGTCAAGGGCTCGGCGCGCGGAATTGTGACGTTTTTGCGTGGTTTTGTTATTGTAATAATTTATGTTTTGCCGTACGCCATTATTGCGGCGCTGATCGCCGTGGCAGTTATTGCCGTAATTCGCCGCCGCCGCGCCAAAAAAATGGCCGCGCCCAAACGGGAAATACCGCAGCAAACAAGTGATAAATAGTTGACTTTTCACGGCGTTATTTGTATATTATAAATAAAGTAAACCTAAAAATGAGGAGAAACATTATGGCAGATTACGAGATTTATAAAATCGTCAAGGGAGACAACCTGACCAAGATCGCCAAGAAATACGGCACCACCGTAAAAGAACTGGTCGACCTCAACAGCATCGCGAATCCCGACCTTATTTACGCCGGCGCGGACTTGAAAATACCCAATACCGCCACCGAAATAGCCAAGAAGCTTGAGGTCAAGGAAAAAGCCGCCGCTGCCGCCGCCAAGATTAAAGCGCAGGAAGTCAAAGAAAAGGCTGCCGAGGCCGCTGCAAAGCTCAAAGAAAAAGAAGAAGCCGCGGCAAAAGCTGCGGAAGAAAAGAAAGAGACCCTGGGCGATAAAATCGCCTCCGTTTTCAAAAAAGACAAATAAAGCCCGCAGCGCCGGCCGTCGTCAAGACGGCCGGCGCTTTTTTTCGGCACGGAGTTTTATTCCTGCATTGCGGTAATTTGAAAGCTTATGGAATAACCGGGCAGCGCGTACTGTGAGTACAGCGCTTTTTTTACGCGCTGCAGAGCGCTGCGGCAAGCGGAAATGCTCTGAGCGGGCATGAGCAGCGCGTATTTTGTCGAGTCGCGGCGGGCAATTACGTCGCTGTGGCGCAGGTTGTCGCGCAGCGCCCGCAACAGCGATTCCATCAACCGCTCTATCTTAAGCGGGTCGTCAACTTGTTCGCCGTCGCACTCTATGCTGCACAGCACCAGGTAAATGGGCAGTCTGTAACGGCGCAGGGTGCCCGAAATAAGGCAAAACATCTCGCGGAACACGGAAATGTCGCAGACAAAAGCGCTGTTGTCATTTTTCTCTAGCGACAGCAGCTCGTCGCGCAGCTGCTCAATATCGCCGCTGGCAAGCTGCTCGTTGCGGAGGATGAGCTTGTAAAAGCCGCGTATGTCTGCCGGCAGGTCGCGCCCGGATGCCGGCCGCGTGCCGGTGACAAAATTGTACTGAGAGAGAGCCTGCTCGTTTTCGCCAAGCTTTAACAAAAAGGACATCAACAGCAGGTTTAAGCGCGGCTCATATGGGTCAAACTCAAGCGCGCGCCGTGCCGCCGCCACAGCGTCGACAGGACGCTCGGCCTTAGCCAACAGCCGCACGTAGTCGTGAGCAAGCGCAATAAATTTGTTATGCACTTTAGTGCCGCGCGTACTAATCCACATTTCCTGGGCGGCGTCGGGCAAAAGCTCGCCGTTATAAAGCTTTAGGGCCTGCTCGAAAAGAGGCTCGTTGCCGGCAAGGCTGTCGCAGTCTTTTAACTGTTCGCAAAGCTGCTCGAATTCAAAGATGTCAATGCCGTCGGCCAAATGGGGATTCCAGGCATAGCCGCCGCGCCTTGTCAAAATAGCGTTGTTCAAACCAAGGGCCTCAAGTTCGACGCGCATGCGGCTGACAAGTGTTTTCAGCGAATTGCTGGGGTTGGTGTTGGCGTCGCCGGGCCAGAGAATGTTGATAAGCTCGCCGCTGTCAATGTCGCTGCCGCATTTAAGAATGAGACACTCCAACAGCAATATCTTCTTCTTAGAACCGGACAGAGAGCTAATAATATCTTTGCCGTCAACAATAATGTGAAAACCACCCAGTGTGATTATGCCGATATTGCTCATTGGTTTACCCCCGTCAGTTATTAATTCTTTTGGCAAGAGACTCAGGAGAAAAACTGTAGCTCAGCGCGGTTTCGGCGCTGATGGCGCCTGCATTATATAAAGACAGCAGGGAGTTGTCCATACTCACCATACCCTGCGCGGCGCCCGAATAGATTACCGACTCAATTTGGTGGGTTTTTGACTCGCGAATAATATTGCGCACAGCTGTGTTGGCAATCATTATTTCAAAAGCCGGCAGCAGCCGACCGCTGAGCGACGGCACCAGCTGCTGACTTACTACCGCTTGCAGTACCATTGACAGCTGCAAGCGGATTTGCGCTTGCTGGTGGGCGGGGAAGGAGTCGATTATTCGGTCTATGGTATTGGCGGCGCCGAGAGTGTGCAGCGTTGAGATTACCAGATGTCCGGTCTCGGCGGCGGTCATTGCGACGCTGACAGTTTGCGTGTCGCGCAGTTCGCCGATTAGAATCACGTCCGGCACCTGTCTTAAGGCGGCGCGCAGCGCCGTGAGATAGTCGAGAGTGTCCAGCGAAATTTCCCGCTGGCTGACTATGCTTTTTTTGTGCGGGTGAAGGTATTCTATTGGGTCCTCAAGCGTAATGATGTGCTCGCTGCAGCGGGTATTAATGCGGTCTATCATGCACGCGAGAGTCGTGGACTTGCCGCTGCCGGAAGGGCCGGTCACTAATATTAGTCCCTTGGGGCGCTCGCTAAGCTCCATAACGCACTCGGGAATGTTCAGCGAGTCGGGCTGCGGCAGCACAAAGGTGATAACCCGTATTACCGCGGACAGCGAACCGCGCTGCTTGTAGACGCTCGCGCGAAAGCGCGACAGGCCGGGAATGGCAAAGGCAAAATCGTCGTCGCCGCTGTCAAGCAGCTTGCTCATGTCGCGCTCGCCGGCTATGGCGTATATCTGGCTGACAAGTTCGCGAGTCATTGCCGAGGTAAGCTGCTCGTCGCCGCAGCGGCGCAATGTGCCGTCTGTCTTCATTGACAGCGGCAGGCCGGCGACAATAAAGACGTCGGACGCGTGGTCGGCGACAACGCCGGCAAGGATGTTTTTTATGTCCATATTTGCCCGCTTTCTAATTTTGAGTGTTGAGCTGTTCGCACCAGCAGACCACGTCGCAGCTGCCGTCGGCAAAAATGCAAAGCTGTATTTCCAGATATTTGTTCTCGTTTATTGCGCTCGTAAAGCTGACGTTGACGCTGCCGTCGCTGTATTCGGCACGGTAGTCGCCGGCGCTGTCCAGTTGACCGTCAGCGGCGTAGTCGCGGCACAGCTGCAGCATAAAGCGCTGCGCTTCGGTGTCGGCGGCGTAATATTCTTTTGTAGCCTGTGCCGCCTTTTGAGCGAGAGTGTACTCCGAAAGCGCATGGGAATAACTCAGCGCCGCAAAACAGGCAAGCACCAAGCAGACCATGACGACGCACAGCGCCAGCGCACCGATTCCGAAAACACGGCCGCCGCTGTTCTTAGCCAACACCGCCGCCCCCTTTCACCGCGCCGCACGACAGCGACAAAATTTCGCCGTTGGTACCGCTGAAAGTTATTTGGGCGCTTACCAGGCCGTCAAGCTCGCTGAGCGTTATCAGCGCCGTATATTCGGCGCTGCCGGCGGCGCAGGGCTGCCAGTCGCCGTCGTAAAACAACACGACGCCGCGGCCGTCCACGCGGCCGCCCAGCGCGGCGGCCGTGCTCACGGCGTCGCCGCCGCAAGCGCGCACCGTTTCGGCGGCGCTGACGGCACACACGGTAGCGCCGGAAAGCTCGGCCGCACTGCGGCTGCGGCCGGCAGCGGCGCTGAAAAGCCCGGTACATACTGCCGCGGCAAAGGCGAAAAATAAAAGCAGTATGCCGATTTGCAGCAGCAAAACGCTGCGAGAGTTCTGTTTCATGACTCCTCCGCCGCACCGCTGCGCAGCGACAGCAGCGCGGTGCGCTGCTCGGCGTCAGGCAGGGTGACATTAATGCTGAGTGCTCTGCCGGTGAGCGCAAGCGACATGTCGCTGAGCGCCATAATAGCTTGTCCGTCGGCGGAGCTCACAGCAGTGCCAGCGGGCACTGTGACCTCGCGCAGTTCGCCCGCAGCGACAAAAACCCAGGTTTCGAAGCGCTGCTCGGCGTAAATGTCGGTGAGAACAAGCGCGTCGGCGTCGCCCACGCTGTCAAGTGAGACGCACCCGGAATTATCGTGCTGCCGCACCTTTTGCGCAATATACAGCAGCGCGGTGCGGCGCTCAAAATCCTCCGCCGAGTTTTCGGCCGTGTCGCGGTAGACGCTGAGTCCCAGTGCCGCAAGAATAAACGAGCACAGCGCAAAGACGCCGATAAGCGCCAGCACGAACAGCAGGTCTATTTGATGGTTTCTCGGCCTATTCATGCTCGCGCTCACCCTTTCGTATTCAGTGTAAAGACCCGGATGTCCGGCATTAAATTGGCGCCGATGTAGTTGTAATGGTAGACAAAACGCTCGCGGTCAAGGCAGAGCGCGTAATTCTGCTCTAAATAATCAATACTGTCGGGGAAAAAACCCTCAATAGCATAGCACTGCGCCGCGCTGCGGCGCACGGCGTTTTCCGCAAGCGCCAGCTGCTCGTCGTCGACACTGCCGGACAGTTGGGTAATCATTAACAAACACGCCACCAGCACCGCAGCGAACAGGGCAAAGCGGACGATAAATTTTTTCATAGACAATTCACCCCGGTCGTGTTGTTACAGTGCGGACATTACCTGCATTATCGGCAGCATTATCGACAGCAGCACGCCGCCGACTATCAGCGACATTATTACGACTATTGTCGGCTCTATTGCCGCCAGCAAGCGCGAGACACGCTCATCGGCGTCGTCGGAAAGATGGCCGGCAACGGTATCCAACATTTCGTCCAACCGTCCCGCGCGCTCGCCGACAGCCAGCATTGAGACATACTCGCCCGACAGCATGCCGCATTCGGCCAGCGCGGCCGCGAGCGGCCGACCCTGCAAGACGAGTTCCCTCAGCTTTGCCGCTTTGGTTTGCATTCCGGGCGAGTCCAGCAGCTGGGTCAACAGCTCGACTGCGTCGTCTGTGTTGACGCCGCTGGAAATAAGCATTGACAGCGCGTAGATAAAGCGGCTGGAATTTGTCGCGCTAGCAAGCCGGCGGGTAAAATACGACTCCTCAAAGGTGCGCGTCAGCAAGCGGCGCCCGGCCGCGCCGGCGCGCAAAATTAGATAAGCAGCCGCGCACACAGCCAGCGCGCCGAGCAATATATAGGCAACCAGCAAGATGCCGCCGCCGTTTTGCGCGGCGCGCAGGTACTCCGGCATAGAGATGCCTATTTGTTCAAAGACCTGCGAGAAAATCGGCAACGCCTGGGTGAGCAAAACAACTATCACCGCGAGCATGACGAATATCATGGCCAGCGGGTAGACTACGGCGCTGACGGCGTCGTCGCGCAAGCGCTGTTCGCGCTCGTAAAAGCGGTACAGCGATTCAAGCACGGCGTCAAGCCGGCCGCTGGTCTCACCGACGGCAACCAGGCGGACCGTGTAGTGGGAAAAGACCTGCGAGTCTGCCAGCGCCTCGCTAAGCGAACTGCCGCGCTGCAGCTGTGCCGCAAGCAGCGCGCAGACGTCCCGCAGCCGCCGGGTGTTTTGGGATATTATCGTCACCGACTCGCTTACTGTCACGCCGCTGCCGACGAGCATGCCGAGCTGTTTGCAGAAAAGTGCGGTGTCTTCAAAAGAGAGAAGCTTTTTTTTCATATGCAATTACTCCCTGACCGGCATGCCGGCTCAATAGTAATAAAGTGCGTTGTAGTTGTCGCCGTTGCCGACATAATCGGCGACTGACTCCGTGGCATAAGCGGCGGTTGCGGCGTAGGTCGGGTCCATGCGCACCCACGAGTCGCCGTCAAAATAAATTATATTATCCACCCAGCCTATTTCGGCTATCCAGACGCTGATCCAGGCGTGGTAGGCGCTGCCGGAATAGCCGACGACCAGCTTTGTGGGGATGGACAAGCAGCGCAGCAAGGCCGTCATCAGCGAGGCGTAGTCAAAGCAGATGCCGGTTTTACTTTTGAGCACGGCGCTCAAGTCGGGGATGTAGACGCCGCTGCCCAGAGCGGCGGCAAGGTCGTAGTCATAGTCAATGTGGCCGACGACATAATCGTAAACAGCGCCGACAGCGTCGAGGTCGTCGGGAATATCGCCGCAAAGTTTGCGGCTCAGTTCAACTACGGCGTCGCCGTCGGAATAATTGACATACTGGTTGGGGTACAAGAACGGGCGCAGACTGTCGTTGAGCTGCACGTCAATATTGCCGCCGTAGACCTGAGCGTAGTTGTTGTCGCTGATATTTTCGTAAACGTTGAGCGTATAACTGCCGCTGCCGAGCGTCAGCGGAAAAATGTCGTATTCGCCGCGCTTGACTATGTCGTAGGTGTAGGTTGTGCCCTCGCAGGTCAGCTGCATTTTGACCTTTTCGTTGCTGCCGCTGTAATTCAGCGCAAAATACCCCTCGGCGACGTTTGAAATATCTATTCTGACGAGCTCGTTGCCGATAACGTCGGCGCCGGGGATGCCGGGCGTCAGCACCGCAATTTCGCGAGTGCCGGTGTGGACGTCGCTTTTTGTACCGCCGCAGGCGGCAAAAAAAGAACTGAAAAATATCAACAGCAAAACGACAGCTGTAGTATTCAGCATTTTTGCGCGCATTGGACTCCTCCGGCGAAAAAGTTACAAAAATAAGTGAATATATAAAAAATTATATCATCTAAGTTTGAAATGTGCAATGTGCGCCGACGGAAGAAAAAATTAAAAAATGTGCCGCTTCAAAAGGCGCGGTGAGCACAAGCGCTATAAGGCCGAAATGCTGTGTGCATCTTTAGCAATGGTAAACGAACTTAGCAAAAATTGAGTAAAAAACTGAGTGTGATAAACGCCAAAATTTCTTTGGCGGAACTTGGGGGACGCTGTGCTTTGTCCTGGCGCACCCCGACGCCAGTTTTCGTTACAGTGCTTTTGCGCCTTGGTACCCGCCTCGTGCTGGTATAGCGCTTGGGCGCGCCAGCACAGCGCCTGTTTTTGAACCCTTTGCCGGGGGCGAGGGTTGGCTGTAAGGCTAAATGGAAGGCGCCCTTGCCAAAATGCAAGGGCGCCGGAAATTGCATTCGCCGCGCTTTTGTTCAGGAAAGCCGGAACTGCTGTCTGAAATCGTTGAAGTCGGCGGTAAAGCGGGGCTCGCCGGAGGTTTTGCGCTCGTTCAAATAGTCGTGGGTGTCGAAGGCGGAGTCTTTTATTTGAATGACGCACACGGCAATGTTGGAGCAGTGGTCGGAGACGCGGCCGAAGTTTGAAAGCAGGTCGGAAAGCACGAAGCCCAGTTCAATAGTGCAAAGTCCCTGCTTCAGACGCATAATGTGGCGCGCCTTTATTTCGGCAGTCAGCGCGTCTATGACTTGTTCCAGCGGCTCGACTCTGGCGGCAAGGTCGGTGTCGTCGTTTTCAAAAGCGGTTACGGTCATGTTGAGTATTTCGCGCAGCGCGCGAATCATGACGCTGAGCTCAGAGTCGGCGGCGGCGGAAAAGTGCATGTCCTTTTCGTGCATTTCGCGCGCCGAGCGCAGCACGTTTACGGCGTGGTCGCTAATGCGCTCAAAGTCGCCGATTGCGTGCAGCAGCTCGGAAATTGCGTTGCTGTTTTCGGCGGTCAGTTCCTTGCTGCTTAGCTTTACAAGGTAGGTGCCCAGCTTGTCCTCGTAGTTGTCGGCGAGCTCCTCGTTTGTCTCAATGGTTTTTGCGGCGCTCTCGCTGAAAGCGCTGAGCTGGTCAATGGACAACAGCAGGGTGTCGCGGGCGAGCTTGGCCATTTT
>CAYZIL010000030.1:0-20673 GCA_964478515.1 uncultured Faecalibacterium sp.
GAGGAGGTGCGCAAGGTCTGCCACGCACTGCCCAACACCATAGTCACCACCCACATGTCGCACTGCTACGCGCAGGGCGCCAACTTGTACTTCATCTTTATTACCCGCATGAGCGACGCCGAGGAATTCCGCCGCTACCACGCCAGCATATTGACGGCCATTCAGCGTTCCGGCGCGAGCATGAGCCATCACCACGGCATTGGCAAAATGTTTGCTCCCTGGCTGGAAGGGTCGCTGGGTGAAACCGAGTACGGCGCTTTCCGGGCGCTGAAAAATTACTTTGACCCAAAGAACAACATGAATCCCGGCGGCACCATCGGCCTTGATCTTCGCGACGACGAAAAGGTCTTTTTACACCGAGAATAATCCGGAAAATAAGAGCGCAAACGAGTACCGGAAGGATATCTGCAATATCAAAGCAGCACTGTTGCCATAACAGTGCTGCTTAATATTTTGCTTTTTTGTGTTGTCCGGGAAACTGTAATTCCGCGCGGCGCGGTTATGCTCTGCCAAATAAACCGAAATACATTAAGAGCAGCGAAACGACAATGCCGTCTTTATGTCGTCAATATGTTCGGCGCAACTGACCCGATAATGGATCCACCCACCGTCATTGCAGGGATATTTGTTGTCGATATACTCTTTCATGTATTTTTGCACATTACCATATAACGCATCCCACTGCTCATTGCTCAAGCGCAGCATAACAGTGAAGGCATTGTCTTCGGCAAACACATTGCACAGCAGCTTGTTTTTTCTCCTGTGCGCAACGCCCCATCCGTAATTGTTGCCATAAGGAAATACTATTTTTTGTTCCGTTGCGAAGGAAGCGGACAGCCATTCGTTAAACTGCAAAAACAGCCCGCCGTTTTCGCCGCAATAGCTTGCCATTTCCGCAATTGTGGGCGCCGTTTGCTTGTCAAGCATTCTACCGTACACTTTTCCATCCCCATTCCCATAAAAGCTTCAAAAGTAATATTCGCTATACTGTGCGCAGTGAATACGCCCCCGGCGCCTGCCGCCATTACTCGTTGGCCTTCATCGACTCGACCATGCTTATTTTCCTGACCTGCGGCAGCATAATGAGGTCGACCAGTGCGGCGAAGAACAGCGTCACCAGTGCCGCGTACAGGAAACTCGGCGCGCTGATAGTGCGGCCGAACATTACCGCGTCCACCTCGGCGCTCTTAACTACAAAACGGTGCAGCAGTACGCCCAGGCCGAGACCCAGCGCAGTGCCGATAACACAGAGAATATTTATCTCACGGAAAATGTAGGAGGCAGTCTCGCGGTCGTGGAAGCCCAGCACCTTAAGCGTCGCCAGTTCCTTTTTGCGCTCACAGATATTTATGTTGGTCAAATTGTACAGCACTACTACCGCCAGCAGTCCGGCGGACACAATAAGCACCATAACGATGTAGTCAATGTTTTTTACGGTATTGGCAAAGCTGTCGCGAATGGTCTGGGTAAACTGCAGCAGCTGAACGTTGTCGGAGGCAAGCACCTGTTTGGAAATTGCCTCGCGGGAGTCGGCGTCCTGGTCGTAAATACGCGCGAGCACCAAACGGTATTCGGGCGTCGCGCCGTAGCTCTGCTCATACATGCCGCTGCTAATAAACACGTAGGCAGCGACATAGTTTTCGGCAATGCCGCTGACGGTAAATTCAGCGCTGCCGCCGTCGGCAAGGCGCACCGTTACGGTATCCCCGACCGCGACGCCCAGCGTCTCGCAGAGCTTCTCGGTAAGAATAACCGAGTCGTCTTCAAACGGAATCGCGGCGCCGCTGCTGCGCTCGCGCAGCGTCAGCATCTCCTCAAGCGCCCTGGTGTCCTGCGGCACATACAGCGTCACCTTGCCGCTGCCCTGCGCGTTTTCAACGTAGGCGGTCTCGGAGTGGACGACCGCGTAGCTGTCCACCGCAGAGCTTGCCAAAAAGTCAGCGACAACCTCGTCGTTTTCGGCGTCGCCGTCGTCGGCGAGCAGCATTGAGACGTTATAGTTGTATATCTCGCCGAACTGCAAGTCGACGATGTCGTGTATTGAGTCGCGCAGTCCGAAGCCGGTGACAAGCAGCGCGCAGCAACCCGCTATGCCTATGACCGTCATAAAAAAGCGCTTTTTGTAACGCAGGATGTTGCGCGCGGTAACTTTGTGAGTAAAGCTCAACCGCTTCCAAACAAAGCCGATGCGCTCAAGCAGTACCCGCTTGCCCTTGGCAGGCGCCTTGGGCAGCATGAGCGTCGCCGGTTTCTCTTTTAGCTGGTCCAAACAGGCCACCAGCGTCGCCACTGTCGTGCACGCAATAGCCACAGCCGAAACCGTCAGCGCGTAGTTCCACCAAAACGGCGTGAGCGTTTTGGGCAAAGTGTACATCATTGAATAGGCGTTGGAAATAACCACCGGCAGCGTCTTAAAACCGATAAGCAACCCCACTATACTGCCCAACAAACTGGCAAGCACGCTGTAACCGATGTAATAGGCCATAATTACGGCGTCGGAAAAACCTATTGCCTTGAGCGTGCCTATCTGCGTGCGCTCCTCCTCAACCAGACGCGTCATGGTCGTCAGTGCCACCAGCGCGGCCACGACAAACAGGAAAATTGGGAACACCTTGGCGATAGCCGCTATTTTTTCGGAGTTGCTCTTGTAGCTGGTGTAGCTGACAGTGTCGCCGCGGTCGCTGACATACCACTCGGGACACTCAATGTCGGCAATGTCCTGTTTTGCGTCCTCTATTTCCTGCCAGGCGTCGGCCAGTTCCTGCTCCGCCTCTTTTTTGGCTTTTTTGTACTTGCTCTCGCCGCTCGCCAGCTCATCCTCGGCGTCGGCAATGTCGCGGTTGGCCTGGTTTACCTGCGACCAGCCGCTGTCAATTTGGGTTTGCAGCGCGTCGAGCTGGGCCTGCTGCGCGTCCAGCTGGGCGACGCCCGCGGTCTCTTGGGCGGCAATTTGCTGCATCCCCGCGTCGTATTCCGTCTGCGAAACGGCGCCCACTGCCAGCGCTGCGTCCAGCTGCGCGCGCTGCTGAGCGAGCGCGTCGCTCAATTGCTGCCGCGCCGCGCTCAATTGTGCGCGGCCGCTGTCCAGCTGGGACTGGTAGGTGTTCAAATCGTTTATTGAGCTTTGCACACTGGCGCGGGCACTGCGCAGCTGCGCATAGCCGTCGTCCAGCTCGGCGCGCGCGTCGGCAAGCTCTCGCTCGGCGTCCCGCTTGGCGTCGTCGTATTCGGCAACCGCGTCGTTTAGCTTGTCGTTTGCCTCGCTGACTATCTCGTCGTAGCGAAAATAGCAGCGTGCAAGGCCCCAGCTTTCCAATTTGTCAGCGGCGTCGTCAATAAGTTGCTGGTACTCGTCGCTGAAACTGTTCAGCGACTCTGCACCGGCAACGCTGATAAAAATATCGGTATAGACCTCAAGCGAATAGCATTCCGGCAGCACATACATAATCAAACTGACCGTGCCGGTGCCCACGGTGGAAGGCTCGCTTTCGACCGACATGTAATACGGCGAGCTGACTATACCCACCACGGTCAGCTCGGTAAAATTATAGGTGTCGCCGAGCTTATCGTAGTCCTTGTTGTCTTCACTCAGAGAATAGACCTCGCCGATGTCGTGCGAGGCGGAATAGCCGTTAGGCGACGCTATTAAGCACTCACTTGAGTTGCGCGGCAGGCGGCCTTCGAGCAGCTCAATATCGTTGAGAAAGTCGGCCGAGCCGCGCGTGTCAAGCGGCACGCCGTATATGCGCGTAACGTAAGTACCCTCGTTGTCCTGCATGTTAATGTCGGTGACATACGCGGGCATAATACTTTCGACAAAAGAAAGCTGCGACAGCGAGCCGATATCCGCGTCGGTAAGCCCGGCCGTGCCCTTTATGTCAATATCGAACAGTCTCGCTTCGTCGTAATACTTGTCGACCGTCAGCTGCATGTCCGGAGTCGTCGCCAGCAAGCCGCCCAGAAAACCGACGCCGACGGCGACGATGGCGAGAATGGAAATAAATCTCGCGCCCGTCTTGCGCACGCCGCGCAGCAGCATTTTTGTGTATGTTCTTTTCATGCCGCTACCACTCTATTTTCTCCACCGGTTTCGGGTGTTTGTTTATCTCGGTTTGCTCTACTCGTCCGTTCTTTATGTGAATTACCCTGTCGCCCATAGCGGTAATAGCGCTGTTGTGGGTAACGACTATTACCGTGTGGCCCGACTCGCGGCAGGTATCCTGCAGCAGCTTGAGCACCGTTTTGCCGGTGTTGTAGTCGAGCGCGCCGGTCGGTTCGTCGCAGAGCAATATTTTCGGGTTCTTGGCGACGGCGCGGGCAATTGAGACGCGCTGCTGCTCGCCGCCGGAAAGCTCGGCCGGAAAGTTGTCGGCGCGCTCGCTGAGCCCGACGTCGGCAAGAGTCTGCGCTGCCGGTTTCGGCGCGCGGCAAATTTCCGCCGCCAACTCAACGTTTTCCAGCGCCGTAAGATTCTGCACAAGGTTGTAAAACTGAAAGACAAAGCCGACGTCGTAACGGCGGTAGTTGGTCAACTGACGCATACCGTAAGCGCTTATCATCTCACCGTCCAAAACTATTTCGCCCTCGTCGCACGTGTCCATGCCGCCGAGCATATTGAGCACCGTCGTCTTGCCGGCGCCGCTCGGGCCGACTATTACGCAGAACTCGCCCTTCTCTATCTCAAAATTAAGATGGTCGGCGGCAGCTATGGTCGTCGAACCCATCTTGTAAAATTTGCAAACCTCGCTAAAAGAAATATATGCCATATTTTTACCCTTCGTCTTCGGCCGGCGGACTTGATACCGTGACCTTTTTTCGCCGTGCTGATTCGCACTGAATAATAATTTTAGCGGATATATAAAATATAAAAAAGATACAAATAATGAACATCGTCACATTTTTTGACAAACCGGACTATATTGTCCGTTATCTTTGCCCGCGACATTTACTTGTGGTATACTATTTTACAAATACACGGCGCGCGGCGCCAATAGGAGATTTGGAATTGAGCGAAGAATGCACCCACAATTGCGAAAGCTGCACAGCCGATTGCGGCAGCCGCGGCGAGCAATTGGACTTTTCTCTGGCTGTCAATAAACACAGCAACGTCAAAAAGGTTATCGGCATTGTCAGCGGCAAGGGCGGCGTCGGCAAGTCGCTGGTTACAGCGCTGCTCGCAGTCCTCTGCCGGCGCGGCGCTTACAACACCGCCGTGCTCGACGCCGACATAACCGGCCCGTCCATCCCCGCGCTTTTTAACGTTCACGAAAAAGCGCTCAGCGACGGCGAGGAGATTCTTCCCGCCGAGAGCAAAACCGGCATAAAGCTGATGTCGCTCAATCTCTTGCTGCCCAACGAGACTGACCCGGTTGTCTGGCGCGGCCCGGCCATTGCCGGCGTTGTCGGCCAGTTTTGGACAGACGTGCGCTGGGGCGACGTCGACTTTATGTTCGTTGATATGCCCCCGGGAACCGGCGACGTGCCGCTGACCGTTTTTCAGTCGCTGCCCGTCGACGGCATAATTGTCGTCACCTCACCGCAGCAGCTGGTGGGGATGATAGTACAAAAGGCCGTCAACATGGCGGAGCTGATGAATATTCCCGTGCTGGCGCTGGTCGAAAACATGAGCGGCTTTGTCTGCCCCGAGTGCGGCAAGCGCTACGATGTTTTCGGCGTCAGCCGCGCCGACGAGCTTGCAAGTGAAATAGGCGTAAATTGTGTGGCGCGCGTGCCGGTTGACCCGCGCATTGCCGCCGCCTGCGACGCCGGCGCTGTCGAACTGTTTGACGGTGACTGGCTGGACGGCGTTTTCAACAAGCTGACGCAGCTTTTGAGCGAATGATAGACCCCAAGGAAAAAGCCGAGACCGCCGGCGCCCTTTTCCGCGGCGGCTACAACTGCGCGCAGGCGGCAGCGCTGGCGTTTTGTGCCGAGGCTCAGCTGGAGCGCGACGATATGGCGCGAGTGCTTTCCGCCTTCGGCGGCGGCGTGGGACGCTTGCGGGAAATGTGCGGCGCGCTGTCCGGCGCCGTCGCGGCGCTGGGCGCAGTTACCGGCGGCTGCGGCCCCGGCGAGCACGAGCGCAAAGCGCGGCTCTACGAGCTGACCCAACAGCTGGCCAACGATTTTAAGCGCCGCAACGGCAGCTATATCTGCCGCGAGCTGCTTTCCGGTGTGAGCACCACTGCCGGCAGCGTGCCCGAAAAGCGCACAGAACAGTACTACAAAAAGCGTCCCTGCGAGCAGCTGGTGCGCGAGTCTGCGGCGGCACTTGCCGTTTTGCTCAACGAACTCTCGCAGACCGACGGCGCCGCAGACTCCGGGGAAAAAGCAACTGATATTGCGGCAGAATAGCCGGCGCGTGCAGCGCTTTTGCCGCCGGTAAAAGGAGGCACGATATATGCTCACCTGCGAGCCCACCAAAGAAATGTTTGCCGCCTGGCAAGAGACATATAGCAAATATAAAGACCGCCTGCGCCCCAACCGCAAGAGCGGCGCCGAGCTGCTCAGTTACCTGCGCGCGCGGTACGAGCTGAGTGAGTTTTACGACGCCGACGCCCTTGACGCTGTTGCCGGCAACGTGAGCATGAACGACTTTCTCGCCGAAAAACTGCCGGCCGGCACGGTACCGCAGCCGCGGGTGTTTTACCTTGAGAACAGCGGCGCCGGCCAAAAATTCTACCAGACAGAAAATGTCGACGGCCCGGAATTGTGGGGCGGCGACATAGAGCGGATATTTGTCGGCGTCGAGCTCGCCAGCGGCTTTTACATGGTTGAGGGCAGCACCCTGCTTTGGGACGAGCTGTGCGCCTTTCAGGGACTGGACGCGAAGGACCTGCAAAATTATGTGCTGGTCGGACAATATGTCGACTGCCTGCGGCGTTTTGGCAAATTGGGCGAAATAACCGGTGAATAACCGAGCGAAAGCTCCCGCCGAAGCGTTTTCAGCGGGAGCTTATTTTTTGTGCTTTTGCGCAGAGCCGCTTGTGAAGCGCGGGGTTCAAAACGCGCTCAATGTGCGGGCGTGACAAGGCGCTTAAGTAACACAAAAATACCGTTGACGAAAACGAGCTTCGCGCCTGCGGCGCGAAGCTTAAAAAAGTCAAGCGGCCCTTCTCTTACCACAAAAAAAGGGGGGAATTGGCCTCAGACGAATAGGCTGCAGCGCGCTTTCCTTGTTAAAGCTCTGTTCGTTTGTCGTTGCCGAATGCGTCTTATGGCACAGTTGTTTCTTTATATACCTTGACACGCCGTACCTTGCGGGGGGTGTGTTGCCGCGCCGCTACTCGCTTTTTTCAGCCAGCGCTTTTTCTATTGAGTGCTGCGCGTTGGAAATATGTCCGGCGGCCAGTTTTTCGGCGGCGACGGCGTCGCCGCGCGCAATGGCGTCGAGAATGGCGCGGTGCTCTGTCATCATCCGGTCGAGTCGGCCCGGGCTGCCCATCGACTTTTGCCGCGCAATGCGGACAAAATTGTGATAGTTGGCAAGCATGGCCCGCAGCGGCCGGTTTTTGCCGGCCTTACAAATCAGGTCGTGAAATTCCGCGTCCAGCGCCACGACTCTTTCAAGGTCGTCGCGCTGCGCGTAAAAGTCCATCAAATCAAGCGTCTCGTCGAGCGCTTTGAGCTCCTCGGGAGTGGCGCGCGCCGCCGCGAGACGGGCGGCAAGTCCGTCCATCGTCAGCTTAATGGCGTAGATGTCGTCAATATCGCTGCGGCTGACGCCCAGCACGCGAATGCCGTGGTGGGGCACAGCCTCCACCAGACCCTCCAGCTCCAGCTGCGCTAACGCCTCGCGCAGCGGCGTGCGACTGACGTTCAGCTCGGCAAGCAGCTCCTTTTCGCTGAGTATCGTTCCCGGCTCGTAGCGCCCGCCGACAATGTCCTGTTCCATTTTTTTAAACACGCGGCCGCGCAGCAGCGTCGCCTCGCGGTCGTCGGCAAGATTCCGCTCGTTCATATTACTCTGTCTCCATCTCGGCAATCAGTGCCTTGGCGAATTCGGCAGTTCCCAGCGCACCGCCGAGATCCTGCGTCAGGCAATTGCCGGCGCGCAGCAGTGAGAGTACGGCGGCGTTGACGCGGCGCGCCGCCTCGCTTTCGCCGATATGGCGCAACAGCATGGCGCCGGAAAGTATCAGCGCCGTCGGGTTGGCGACATTCTGCCCCGCTATTTGCGGCGCGCTGCCGTGCACAGCCTCAAATATGGCGCAGTCTGCACCAATATTTGCGCTGGGCGCAACGCCCAGCCCGCCTACGAGTCCGGCGCACAGGTCGGATATTATATCGCCGTATAAGTTGGGTGCCACGAGCACGTCAAAGGTTTCCGGCTGCTGCACCAGCTTCATGCAGCAGGCGTCGACAATGACGTCGTCAAAATCTATGTCGGGATAATCGGCGGCAAGCCCGCGGGCGACGTCGAGAAACAGTCCGTCGGTGCATTTCATAATATTGGCCTTGTGCACGGCCGTCACCTTGCGGCGACCGTTGGCGCGGGCGTATTCAAAGGCAAAGCGGACAATGCGCTCGCTGCCGGCGCGGGTTATCAGCTTTATGCTTTCGGCGGCGACGTCGCCTATTTTGTGCTCTATGCCGGCATACAGATCTTCCGTATTCTCGCGCACCACGACCAGGTCCACACCCGCGTAGCGCGAATTGACGCCGGGCAGGTTGCGCGCCGGGCGCACGTTCGCGTAAAGGTCAAATTCCCGGCGCAGCGCCACGTTGACGCTGCGAAAACCGCGGCCGACCGGCGTTGTTACCGGTCCTTTGAGCGCCAGCTTGTCAGCGCGCACGCTGTCGAGCGTGCTTTGCGGCAGCGGCGAGCCGCAGCGCTCAATTTGAGCCTCGCCCGCCTCGCACACGTGCCACTCAAAATTGACGCCGGTGGCGTCCAGTACCTGCCGCGCCGCCGCGGCGACCTCCGGGCCGATACCGTCGCCGGGAATAAGTGTAATTGGATAGGTTTTCATTTTCCGCCCTCCCGCGTGAAATTAAGCAAACCGCCGCACAGTAATATCTGTGCTTGACGCGGCGAGACGTCGAGCCGCGTGTTGATGGTGCCGCCGTCAAAGGCCACTGCCAACGGCGTTCCCTTCGCCGCCGCAAGCACCTGCTCGCGCGCGCTCTCTACGCTCAGCTTGCCGCCGGCCGACAACAGCTCGTAGTCGGCGGGGTTTTCGAAGCACAGCGGCAATATGCCGTTATTGATTAGATTTTGCTTGTGGATGCGGGCAAATGATTTTGCCAATACCGCACGCACGCCGAGATAGAGCGGCGCGAGCGCGGCGTGCTCGCGGCTGGAGCCCTGGCCGTAGTTTTCGCCGGCGACAATTACGCCGCCGCCGCACTGCTTGGCCCGCGCGGCAAAACTCTCGTCACAGGGCGCAAGACAGAAGTCAGCCAAATACGGTATATTGCTGCGGTAGGGCAGCAGCTTGGCGTTGGAGGGCATAATGTGGTCGGTGGTGATGTTGTCGTCAAGCTTAATGAGTACGGCACCCTCGACCCTTTCGGCGAGCGGGCGCGGGGTCGGAAACGGCTTGATATTGGGGCCGCGGACTACTTCTATACTTTCTGTATTTTCAGTGGGTTTTATAACCATATTGTCGCAGACGGCAAAGTGTTCCGGCACCAGTGTGAGCGGGCGGCGCGGAAATTCGCGCGGGTCGCTGAGCACGCCCTTGACGGCGGAAACGGCCGCCGTTTCCGGACTGACCAGGTAGACGCCGGCGCTCTTTGTGCCGCTGCGGCCGTAAAAATTGCGGTTGAAAGTGCGCAGCGACACCGCGTCGGTCGCCGGCGACTGACCCATGCCGATGCAGGGGCCGCAGGCGCACTCAAGTACGCGCGCGCCGGCGCGGACCATTTTTTCCAGCGCGCCGTTGGCCGCGAGCATGTCGAGCACCTGGCGCGAGCCGGGTGCAATTACCAGGCTGACGTTCGCCGCCACCGTCGCGCCGTCGAGTATTTCGGCAACTTTCATCATGTCGGCAAACGAGCTGTTAGTGCAGCTGCCTATAGCCACCTGGTCTATTTTCATGCCGGCGAGCGCGGCCACGACGGCGACGTTGTCGGGGCTGTGCGGCTGCGCCGCCAGCGGTTCCAGCGCACCAAGGTCTATGTCAATTATTTCGGCATACGCGGCGTCGACGTCGGCGCTCAGCGCGCACCAGTCGCCAAGCCGGTCCTGCGCCGCAAAAAACCGGCGTGTCACCTCGTCGCTGGGAAATACAGTCGTGGTTGCGCCGAGCTCGGCTCCCATGTTGGCTATAGTGGCGCGTTCGGGCACTGACAAGCCGGCGAGCCCCTCGCCGCCGTACTCCATCACCCTGCCGACGCCGCCCTTTACGCTCAGCCGCCGCAGCAGCTCCAAAATAACGTCTTTGGCGCTGACCATCGGCCGCAATTTGCCGCTCAGTCTGACCAGGCACACCTGCGGCATGGCGAGGTAATACGCGCCGCCGCCCATAGCTACGGCGACGTCCAAACCGCCGGCGCCTATAGCCAGCATTCCCACCGCGCCGGCCGTCGGTGTGTGGCTGTCTGAGCCCAGCAGCGTGTCGCCGGGCACGGAAAAGCGCTCCAATTCCACCTGGTGACAAATGCCGTTGCCGGCGCGCGAGTACCAAATACCGTGCTTGGCAGCGACGGTCTGAATATACTTGTGGTCGTCGGCATTTTCAAAACCCGACTGGATGGTGTTGTGGTCAATATAAGCGAGCGACTGTTTGGTGCGCACGCGGTCTATGCCCATAGCCTCGAACTGCAAATAGGCCATAGTGCCGGTTGAGTCCTGCGTCAGCGTGCGGTCGATTTTTATCGCTATCTCGCTGCCCGGCTGCATATTTCCGCTGACAAGGTGCGAGCTTATAAGCTTTTCAGTCACATTCATTGTGCGGCACACTCCTGTTCATATACGGCGCTGAGTTCCGCCGGACTTATTGTTGTCACCCGGCCGGCGGCATACTGAGCGTCGACCCAGTCCTTCAGCCGCGCGACGCGCGCGTCTGTTTTTGCAACAGTCTCACCGATATATTCCGACAGCCACATGGCGATTCCGGCTGCGCCCGACGTCGCGGTTATTGAGACACCCGGGCGACTGCTGAGTATTTTTTCGGTATCGAAAATTGTGTATATTTCCGGGTCTTTGAGCATGCCGTCGGCGTGGATACCGGCTTGGGTGATATTGAAATTCTTGCCGACAAAGGGAGTACTTTCGGGAATATTATAGCCCAACTCGTGCTCGTAATAATTTGCTATTTCGCGAATGACGGTCGGGTCCATGCCGTCCATGGTGCCGCGTATCTGCGCGTATTCCATCACCATCGCCTCCAGCGGCGTGTTGCCGGTGCGCTCGCCTATACCCAGCAGCGAGCAGTTGACGCCCGACGCGCCGTAAAGCCAGGCGGCGGTGGAGTTGGCAACCGCCTTGTAAAAATCGTTGTGGCCGTGCCATTCCAGCTGCTCGCTGGGAAAACCGCCGTAAACGTTAAGACCGTAAATTATGCCCGGCACACTGCGCGGCATAGAAATTCCAGGGTAGGGCACGCCGTAGCCCATAGTGTCGCAGGCGCGAATTTTAATCGGCACTCCGGCCTCGCGTCCCAGGTCGCTGAGCGCGTGGGCAAAGGGCACGACAAAGCCGTAAAAGTCGGCGCGGGTTATGTCCTCAAAATGGCAGCGCGGATAAATTCCCGCCTCCAGCGCCTGGCTGACGACGGCAAGGTAGCCGTCCATCGCCTGGCGGCGGGTCTTTTTTAATTTTTTGAATATGTGGTAGTCGGAGCAGCTGACAAGTATGCCGCACTCGCGCAGCCCCATATCCTTGGCGAGCTTAAAGTCCTCTTTCGTCGCGCGTATCCAGCCGGTAATTTCGGGAAACTCGTAGCCGAGGTCCTGGCACAAGCGCAGCGCGCGCTGGTCACGCTCGCTGTAAAGGAAAAACTCCGACTGGCGAATTACTCCCTTTTTGCCGCCGAGACGGTGCAGCATTTTGTAAAGGTCGACTATCTGCTGCGGCTCGTAGGGCGCGCGCGACTGCTGGCCGTCGCGAAAGGTGGTGTCGGTCAGCCAAATTTCGTCCGGCGGGTTGGCGGGGTTTACGCGGAAGTTAAAGGTGTATTTCGGCACCTCCTCGTAGGGGAAGATGTCGCGGTAATAGTTGGGGTCGGCGACGTCCTGCAAGTCGTATTTATACTCGCATTCCATCAACACATTTTTCTTTTTGCTGAACTCTATCATGTCTGCTCCTCTTTGGCTGGCCGTACAGCAAAATTGCTGCCGCATATGCATGTTTGAATTTTTGAATTATTGTATACAATTATACAAAGGAACGGCCGCCACGTCAATTGACCGCTTGACGATATTCCCCGCTAAAAAAAGCGCGCTGTTGTGCTATTCGCACAACAGCGCCTTGGCGCGGCAGCAATACCGCCGCTGAATTAATATGTTCAGGGCTTGAGCACTACCTTTATTGCCTCGCCGCGGCCGATAAGCTCGACGCCGCGCTCCATTTCGGCAAGCGGCAGCACGTGCGTGACGACGCTGGCGCTCAACCTGCCGGAGGTAACTATGTCAAACGCCTTTTTGAAGCCGAGCAGGCCGTAGCCGTAGGTGCCTATCACCGACAGCTCTTTGTAATGGATGGCGTTGCCGTCGAGTTTTGTCCAGGGGTCGTCGTGCGGCAAGCCGCCAAATACCAGCAAGCGCCCGCGCGGCGCCAGCAGTTCTATGCACTGCTGGTGCGGCGCTGCCGTCGGCGCCGCAACAATGGCGACGTCGGCACCCATGCCGCCGGTAAGCTCCATAACCTTGGCTTTGAGATCCTCTTCGCCGGAGTTTACAAAGCAGGTGCCGGAAAACTGCCGCGCCATCTCCAGCCTTTTTTCTGAAAGGTCGGCAACAATAATATTCACGGCGCCGCGCAGCCGGGCTATTTCCGTGTGCAGGCAGCCGGCGGGTCCGGCGCCGACAATTACGACCGTCTCGCCGATTGCGACGCGGGCGTTTTCCTGTGCGGCGTAAATTGAGCTCATCAGCTCTATTTCCGCGGCGCGCTCGCTGGCAATAGAGTCGGGCAGCTTGAGCAGCAGCCCGCGCGCGAGCAGTTCGGGCGGAATGACCATATATTCGGCAAAACCGCCGGGGTACTGCATGCCGAGATACTGCATGTCTGCGCACAGTGAGTGCAGCCCGCTCATGCACCAGCGGCAGTGCCCGCAGGGGACGCCGGGAAACATGACAACGCGGTCGCCGACGTTTATTTGCGTCTGGGCGGCGTCGCCCTTTTCCACAACCAGGCCGACGTTCTCGTGACCGAGTATTACCGGGTATTTGATGTTGTGGTGGCCGTGCAGATAGTTGCGCACGTCCGAGCCGCAAAGTCCCACCGCCTCAATTTTCAGCAGCAGACCGTCGCGGGGACATTCCGGCGTGGGCACTTCCTCGTAGGAAACCTGTTTAATACCCTTTAGAACCAGCGCTTTCATGTAAGTTCCTCCAGCAGAAATTTGATTTTTATTTTATTTGTGCGCGGTAAGATTATCACAGTTCGGCGGCGCGCTCACTCGCGCTTAAATACTATTTCGTCGTAGCCCGTGCTCTCGTCCTGACACACGCCGTACTGCCAGCCGTCCAGCGCGCCGACTACCAGTTCGCAAGTGGTGTTGACAACGCAGCCGCGCACCAGGTGCCCGCCTACAGTGCTCAGGTCGGTTTTTGACAGCGCAATGTGGATGTGGCAGCGCGCCGCGCTCACCGTGCCGTTGAGCGAGACTATCTCGCAGGGCTCGCCGATTTCGCGCAGCTCGACACCGCCGGCGTCGCGAACTTTGGCGCAGCTGACACAGCCGACGCCGCTGAGCACCACACCGGCGCCGATGCGGCTGTCCCGCGCCAATTTTTCTATTCCCTCAAGCAAATCGTCGCCGCGCCGCAAGCGCACGCAGTAATATTTCATTCGCCCGGATTTTCCTTTTATTTTTATGTATTATAGCATATAATTCTGACAGCGAAAAGCTTCTATTACCGCGGAGTTTGCGACAAACAGCGGCTATTGTCCCTTGAATCCTGCCGCTGTGCGATATAGGATATAATTCGAAGAACAAGCCGCGAGGTATTACCATTGAACGTCACACTTTTGCAAATTATTTTTCTGTTTTTTGCCTATTCCCTGCTGGGCTGGTGCTGCGAGGTCGTTTTTGCCGCGGTGAACTCGGGCAAATTTGTCAACCGCGGTTTTCTCAGCGGGCCGGTCTGCCCCATTTACGGCTACGGCATTTTGCTAAGCGCGGCGGCGCTGCAGCCGCTGATGGACAATTTACCGCTGCTGTTCGCCGGCGCGGCGCTGCTGACTAGCGCCATAGAACTCGCCGTCGGCTTTATATGCGAAAAACTGTTGGGAATGCGGCTGTGGGATTATTCCGAACAGCCCTTCAACATCGGCGGTTATGTCTGCCTTAAATTTACGCTGCTGTGGGGACTTGGCTTTGTCTTTGTGCTGAAACTCGTGCACCCGGCGGTGATGTCGCTCGTAGCACTGCTGCCGGAAATGGCGCTGCTGGTCTGTGACATTGTCTTTACCGCCGTGTTTGTCGCAGACTTGACGGTAACGCTTACTCAAGCGCTTAAACTGCCCAAAAGGCTGCGCGCCATAGAGGAAGTGCAGCAGTCGCTGCAGCGCATGTCTGTCGACATTGGCGGCTCGCTGGCCGAGCGCGCCATTGCCGCACGCGCCAAAGGCGAGCAGCTTGCCGCCCGGGCCGAGCAGACCCCACGAGCGCGTGAGCTGAAAACAAAACTCACCGAGCTTACCGAGTCTGTGAACGCTGTCCACGACAGGCTGCTCAGCGCCTTTCCGGCGCTGTCGCGCGGCGTCCATGCCGAGTCGGTCGCCAGTCTGAAACAGGCCTACGCGCGGCGGCTGGAGCTTTTCGGCCGCTGGCTGCGCGGACACCGCTATGTCTGGCTCACTCTATATGTCCCGGTCTATCTTCTTGCCTTTTTTGTTCTTGAGCACGCCGTTACCGCCGACTACTGGGTGTCCTATCTGCCGCTTGACGATCTCATCCCCTTTTGCGAATACTTTGTCGTTCCCTACTGCTTGTGGTATCCCTTCCTGGTACTCAGCGGCCTGTATCTGCTCATAAAGGACGGCGACGGTTTCAAGCGCTACATGTATTTTATTATTATCGGCTTTTCCGCAAGCCTGTTAATCTGCGCTCTTTTCCCGAACGGACAGGACCTGCGCCCGGCAGTGCTGCCTAACAGCGGCTTTTTCTGTCAGATTATCGGCTACCTCTATTCAATTGACACCAACACCAATGTTCTGCCGAGCATGCATGTCGTCGGCTGCACCGCCGCCGTGTGCGCGCTGCTCAGCAGTCCGGCGGTGCGCTCAAAGTGGCTCAAAGCCGGCGCAGTGCTGCTGTCGCTGCTGATAGTCGCCGCGACTGTACTCATAAAGCAGCACTCTGTACTGGACATATTCGCCGCCATTGCGCTTTGCATACCGGTCTTCTTTGTCGTCTACGGCCGCAGCCTGCTGCACCGCGGCGCCGGACGCGAGCTTATGCGCAGCGGCGCAAAACAGTAAAAAACACCAGATTGCAAAACGGCGGCGCTCCCTTTCGGAGCGCCGCCGTTTTTTTTGCTTAACTTTGAACTTTCGCCGCAGCGCAGGTCTTATGAACCGCCCGCAGCGCAGAAGTTAAGCGCCCACTGCCAACGAAAAAGCGCCGGCAACAAAAACGAGCTTCGCGCCGCAGGCGCGAAGCTCAAAATGTCTGAGAAGTTTTTTCTTTTGCCGTAAACGGTTTTTGGGCTGCTGCGAGCAAAAGGGATAAACCAAAACGTCGCTTAGTCTAAATAAAAACTGACGTGCGTTTAGAACGCAGCGCTCTATACGAATTTATACCCGGTTTGTTTTAACTGCCCAGAGCGTTTTTAGGCGCCGGCAGAATTTAGGCATTGTAGGGTTTTCGCAAGCCGCCTCTGCCGGCAATTCGCCGTCACGCCTTTTTTATCTCGCTCAGCTTCGCCGGGTCTGACGCGAAGTGGCGAATTGGTTTCCACTCTACGCGGCTGATAAGCGCCACCACCGCAATGGGAATATATGTCGCCATAAATATCGGAAATGCCCACAGGTAAAGCAGCTTGCGGCCGCCTTTTTCGCGAATGCGCCCCCATTCCGAAAGCACCGTCAGCAAGCCGTATGCGCACAGGCCGAAATAAGAATTAATACAAGCTAAGCTGAGAAAGCGCAGCGCCTCTTTGAGAATGAGATAGACCGTATAATAGGGCTGACTCAAACAGGCAATTACCACAAACAAATTGAACAGCACCATAAATATGCTCAAAAGCATGCCCGGGGCAATTGTCATAAGCATATCGTAGCAGCTCATCCGCCGCTCCTTTTCGCCGCCGACACCGCGCAGCAGCGGCAAAATATAACGCGCGTCCACCTGGTAAAAGCCCTTTGCCCAACGCAGTCGCTGCCGCCACGACTGCGCGAAACTCGTCGGCTGTTCGTCGTAGACTATCGCCCCGTCGCAGTAACCTATGCGCCGCCCCTCTACGGCACAATCCACTGAAAACTGTATGTCCTCGGTCAGCAGATAAAACGGCCAGCCGCCGTTGGCACTGACAACGCGCTGCGAGACAAGAAACCCGGTGCCGGAAACAGCGCAGTTGTTGCCGAAATGCATGCGCGGGCAGTTTAAAAAACGCGCCTCACGCAAGAACCAGACCGAATACCCGTATGTTATCCAGTTTTCCGCAAAGTTTTTGGAATTGCGGTAACAGGTGATGACGTCGTAGCCACCGGAGAAAGTCAAATTCATCGCCCGCACAAAGCCGCTGTCCACCACATTGTCGGCGTCGAAGACAAAATACGCGTCGTAATAGTGCTCGCCGCGCTTGTTGCCAATGTGTTTAAGCAAGCAGTCAAGCGCATAACCTTTGCCGACGCGGGTCTTGTCAAAGCGCTCGTATACTGTCGCGCCGGCGGCGCGCGCGACCTTTGCGGTGTCGTCGGAGCAGTTGTCTGCCAGTACATATATGTCCAGCAGCTGCGCCGGGTAGTCCTGTGCTTTCAGACTATCTATAAGCTGACTTATAACGCCGGCCTCGTCGCGCGCGCAAATTAGCGCCGCAAAGCGGTGCAGCTGTGTTTCCCGCTCGCCGCCGCGACGGCGTCTGCCATATAGCAAACCGTAAGCGGTGTAAACAAACTGGTAAAAGTATACCGCTGTCATCAGCACCACTACCGCAATATTTAAGTATGTCAGCGCAGTGTACATTTTGACCTCCCGATTTATGCCGGACTCCTGTAAAAACCAACAGCTAAATTTTAGCGCAACGCACAAATAATTGATGTATTATTTGTTAATATTGACTAACTATTTTGTGTTTATTTTGTTAAGGTAAGCATTGGTTATTGTTTCCGCGTGCAGGCGGGATATTCCCCCCCGCTCAATTGCGCAAAAGCATATCCAAAGCACCGTGCCGACACAACAATATAAAAGCACCGCCCGCCGCAGACCTTTACTCTGTTTTCAGTCCAGTATTTGCCGCCAAAAAGACAGATAATCGCGCCGTTTTGTCGCTGTTTCTCTGTACAAAACCGTAAATAATTCGATTATTATTTAATTACAGTATCTGCCGGGTGTTCTGCCCGGGCTCAGATGCGAAAAAGAATATGATATGGGAGACTACCAAATGAAATTATTTACGCACCTCGGCAAGACCGCAACCGTCTGCGCGCTGGTTTTTGTGCTTGTTTTCTCTCTTGTCGGCTGCGGCGGCTCCGACAACGGCGGCAGCTCCGACAACGGCCCCGCTACCATAGAGCCAACCGTTATTTGGGAGGCCAGCGGCGTGAGCGTCACTGCAGAATCTCTGGGAGTTGACGATTACAACTACCCCGTAATAAGCTTGAGCGTCACAAACGACAGCGACACCGACATTAACCTCGACTGCGAGTGGTTGGCCGTCAACAACTATATGATGTTTGTCAACTGCTCTATTGACGTCGCTGCCGGCAGCAGCGCCACCGGCGACATAGCTCTTTACCGCGACCTTTACGACGCCTCCGGCATTGAGACTATGGCCGAGTTGGAGTTCGTACTCGACCTTTACGACGCAAGCACCTACGACCTGCTTGACTACTCCGACCCGATTACTATTAAGACCTCCGCATACGGCAAGGTCAATCAGCCCGACATCACCGACGGCGTCGAGGTTTTCGACCAGGACAACATCTATATCAGCGCTCTGTACTTTGACGGCGACGACAGCAGCTCTTACCTCTACTTCTACATTGAGAACAACACCGACCAGAACCTGAGCTTCTGGAGTGCGGATTTCACGGTCAACGGCGCTGAGGTCAGCGCCCTGCTTTCCGAGGACGTCCGCGCCGGCGCCCGCTGCGTCACCTACGTCAATATATTGGACGCCGAGTATAATGGCATCCCCCTTGACAGCATAGAGGCCATGACTTTCTCATTTGACGTCTATGACACCGACACTTATGACGACTATTTGAGCACCGGTACTCTGGACATTTCCCACTGAGAGCGCGCTGGGAAAACTGCACTGGATATATTTCTTTGACAAAGCGGCGGCCGCAATATGCGGCCGCCGCTTTTCTGCCTTTTGAAAGCACCTTTTGCTGCAGTTTTCCCGTTTGAGACGCTGCCGCCGGCAGGCAAAAAGCGCAAAGGAACGGCGCGCCGCAACGCGCCGTTCCTGTTTTTGCTATTCAAAGCACAGCGGCTGCACTTGCAGCGAATGTTGCGCTTAAAAGCCTTTTATCGTCTTTTCATCCAAAGCGCACAGCAGCTCTACGCCCAGGCGCACCGTTGCGTCGTAGTCAAACCAACTGGTTATGCAGTTGGCCGAATGAATATAGCGTACCGGCACCCCGGCCACTATGCTCGGCGCTCCGGCAAGTTGCGCTTGAATAACCGCGGCGTCGTTGCCGCCGCCCTCGCGAACCGACGATTGCACGGCAATACCGCTTTTTTCGGCGAGTTCCAGCGAAAAGCGCTGAAAGCGCGGGTTGCAGATGACAGAGGTGTCCATAAAGCGCAGCATTGGGCCGCCGTGCAGCGCGGTTTGAACGGCGTATTCGGGGCTGAAAGTGTCGTCGGCCGGGCAGCCCTCGAAACAGACCGCCGCGTCGGGTCTTACGCGGTTGACCGAAACCTTGCAGCCGCGCTCCCCTACCTCTTCTTGCGACGAGAGCACGCCGACCACATCGACCGCCAGGTCCAATCCGGCGACACGGCGCATTATCTCCACCAGCGCAGCGCAGCCTATACGGCAATCAAAGGCCTTGCCGAACATGACGTCGCGCTTTTCATCATAACTGAAGTCCACCTGCGGCACTATCGGCTCGCCGATGCGGATGTGAAAATCGTTTTTTATGCTGTTGGCATCAGTCGCGCCCACGTCTATTACAAGGCTGGCAAGCGGCGGTATCTGGTTCAAGCTGCGCTCCTGCGCGGTCTGAAAATGCGGCGGCTTGGCGGCGATAACGCCGGGCAGCCAGTCGCCGTCGGCATTGCGCACCAACACCTTTGTGCCCGGCAGCGTGGCCGCGCTCCAGCCGCCGAGCTGCACAAAGCGCAGCGTGCCCTCCGGACGCACAGAGTGCACCATAAAACCGACCTCGTCGCTGTGCGCGTCCAGCATTACTACCGGCCGCCCGCCGCTGTTGCGGCGGCGGTAAAAATACAAGTTGCGCAAACTGTCCTCTTCAATATCGCAAACATCGGCCAGCGCCATGCGCGCCGCCGCAATGCATTCGTCCTCAAATCCACTCGGAGCTTTTGCCTCGCTGAGTGCTCTTATCAATTCCAGTTGCCGCTTGTCGGTCGACATTATGTTACTCCCTTCACAAAAAAAGCGGCAGCGCCGCTTGTTTTTTCCCTTTTCGGGATTATTTCTCATGATATGCTGACGGCTCAAAAATGTCAACCGCCTGCGGCGCAGTGTGCTTCGGCAAACGGCTGCGCCTTTTCAGCCAGTCGTACTGGTTCATAGTGAGCGCCAGCTGCGCCGCTGCTTGTGCGCGTGAAATAGCGCCTTTTTCCTGTTCGTTAAGCACTTCGAAAAAGCCGTTCGGGTAAGCAGACGCGACCCGTCCCAGATGAACGCCGCGCACTCGCGCTGCGGCTATCCCCTCCGCCTGACGCTGGCGAATAAATTCCCTCTCCGTTTGCGCCACGTAGCTGAGCAGCTGCAGCACAATGTCGGATATCAGCGTGCCCACAAGGTCTTTGTTCGCGTGCGTATCTAAAAGCGGCATATCGACAATACGAATGTCGGCCTTAACTACCCTGGTAATATAACGCCATTCCTCAAGTATGCCGGCGTAGTTGCGGCCCAGACGATCAATGGATTTTACGACCATTAAATCGCCGGCACGCAGTTTTTGGCGCAAGCGCTGGTATTCCGGCCGGTTAAAATCCTTTCCCGAAAACTTGTCGATAAAAACATTTTCTTCTTTTATTCCCAGTTTCACTAACTCCAAATACTGCCGCGCCTCGTTCTGCTCCGCGGTAGATACCCGGATATATCCATACATATTTCCCATAATTTCGCGCACCTCCCGCACTATACTTTAGGGGAAACCAGCGCAAAAATAAACACGGAAAAAGGTAGACCTTT
>CAYZIL010000031.1:0-20097 GCA_964478515.1 uncultured Faecalibacterium sp.
GTTGCTGCGGTTCGCTGTATTGCTGCTGCGGCGCGTAGTATTGCTGCTGCGGCGCATTGTATTGCTGCTGCGGCGCATTGTATTGCTGCTGCGGCGCATTGTATTGCTGCTGCGGTGCGTAGTATTGCTGCTGCGGCGCGCTGTATTGCTGCTGCGCATAGCCTGGTCGATATGTCGCTTGGCCGGAATTACTCGTTGCGGCGCCGCAGCTGGGGCAGTAGTCGCCGTCCATAGGCGCGCCGCACAAATGACAGTATTGCATAAATAGTTCTCCTTTTTTTGGTCAGGGAATGTCGTTAAATACGGGAATGAAGCTGGCAACCAAATTGCTGTTGGATTCGTCAGTATAGGTGAAACCGCCGTTGTCCGTGTAAAAACGTATTTCGCCGGCGGCGGCGTCGTACATTTCCAAACTGCGCAGTCCGTACGGTAAAGTGCCGTTAGCGTATGCGAAGTAGGTGTTTGAATAGCCGCTTTGGGCGGTGAACGACCAGCCGCTGCTGAAGTAAGCGCTTACAGCCGCGTTTTGGTTGCTCTGCGACAGCTGTACCGAGGGGATGTGCCAGAAAACGTCGGTGGTGTAGGTGACGCCGTTTACAACGACGCTGGCACTCGCTATGTCCATGTTTACCCTGTCGGCAAAGCCGCCGCTGGAGCTCAGCGAGCTCACGACCTGTCCTTGGGAATTGTAGTAGGTAACGCTGCCGCTTTGAGGTTGAGTGAGCGTGCCGGCCGCGGTGTCGCGCACCAGGAAACTGCCGGAGTCGAACTCTACGGTGTAGACTTTTGTAGAGCTTGTATAGCTCGCGCTCAGCTGGGTGTCGCTTGTAAAAGTCGAGCTGCCGAAGCAGAAGGTCGGCGACCAGCCGGAAAGAGTGTATGTTGTGGTCTCGGTGCCGGGACGAACGACGAAGGAAGATACACCGCCTGGCAGGTTGAGCACGGCGCCGGAGGCTACCGAAACTTGCAGTGAACCGCTGCTGTAATTGTAGCTTGACCAGCCGTCGAAAAGCCAGGCGCCGCTGCCGGCGTTGAAGGTAAGAGCCACGGTGTTGGCCTGGCGCCAGACCGCGTAATAATCGCAGTCCGCACTCGGGTATACCAAAGAGGCGGCCGTGCTGCCGGTAAGCGAGCTGCTGCTTTCGGACCATCCCGAGAAGACCAGCGTCGTGTCGCTGTTGATGGGAACCTCGCTGAAACCTATAGAGCTGCCGCAGGGCCCCGAGGAAGTCTTTATGGTCTGGGAGTCGGAGAACGCCGCGCCGTTGGCACTGAATGTGACGTTAATGGTGTTTGGCTGCCAAACGGCGTACCAGGTTAAATTGCTGTTGAGTGTAAACGTTAAGGGCTGCGCGCTGCCGGCGGCAGAGTTTGCAGTTGACGCCCAGCCGGCAAAGGTGTAGCCGGCTCTGGTAGGCTCAGTGGCGTTGTACTGGTATTGAGTGCCGTAAACGTTGGTGACGCTCGCCGTTGCAGAGCCGCCCTGGTAAGCGCCGCCGTTGGCGTTGAAAGTTGCGGTGTAGCTGCGCGGCGCGCTTGTGTAACTGACGTGTGCCGAAACAGAGCGCAGTGCGTTGCCGGCGGCGTCCAAGCTGCTGCCGTAGGTGTAAGGCAGGCTCAGCCCGTAGTCGGAAACGGCGTAGGTTTCCGCGGCAGAAGGCTGCCGGGCGAAAGACGACTCCAGCATGGCAGCGGTTATGCTCTCGCCGGCGCTGCCATGGAGCGTAAGTGTGACGCCGTAATCGTTAGTGAAGGTGACGGCATATTTGTTGTCTGTCTTCTCGTAGACCGGGCGGTAAGTAAGCCCGTGTACAAAATTGTGCCAATGACCGGGGTAAAGCGTTATGTAATAGCCGTCGTATGTGGTAGTGGAGCGCCAGCTGCTAAGAGTATAAATGTAATCGTCGTCGCTCCACTGGTCGACTGACGGGACTTTAAATGTCTCGTTCGCCGAACCCGTGCGCGGGTCGTAGCTGCCGGTATAGACAGAGACTGCGCCGTCGGCAAGCTGTCGACCCTGGGAGTCGAAAGTTTCACTCACCTCAACGTACTCGCCCTTGTAAATTGCCCGGTACGACTGGTTAGAGCCGTCAGCCGCGGCAATAAAGGGCGTCCAGTGGCTGAATTTAAGCACATAGTAGGGGACGCCGGTCTCAATAATTTCCGGTACTTCCGGCGGCGTCGGAAGAGTGCCGCGCCGCACGGTCTGTACGTCCACGGTGTCTCCCTCGTAAGAGTAGAAGGTGACGGTAGAGTAGCTTCTGGTCATTACCATATAATAGTTGGCGTCTCCGTTGACGGGAACGATTTCTGGAGACCAGTAGCTGAATTTGTAATTGTCGTTTTCAAACAGCGTCATGTCGGGCTGCGGCGTTTCGCCGACAGACAAACGTAAAGTTTGCGTGGCGTTGTAGCCGTAGAAGCTTATGCGGCAGCGGGTGTCGCGCAGCACGGCCGCGTAGCAGGTGTGGCACTGGTAGTATGTACTGCCGTCAAAATTCCGGTAAACGTTTTGCCGGTACGGCACCGGCTCCCAGCCGATAAATTCAATAAAGTCTGGCAGGTCGAACTCCGACGCGTCGGGGAAGGGGAATTCGGACTCGGGTGTGCCGACTTCGACCGTAAAGCTGCCGAAATTTTGAGCGATTGATTCTCCTTGGACTGCGCCGTTAATAATGTCCCCGTTAATCAGGTAATCGTAATAAAATTCTACATCAAAGGTGGATCTGCTCGCGTTCAAATACAAGTCGGTGTCCTGCATAATATCTAAAGTCGCAACGTCGACAGGTTGGCCGTCGGCGTCGAGCCACAGGTTGTCTTTGTCAACTAAACTGCAGTAAGCGTTCAGCGCCACAATAGTGCAGTAGTAGTAGTCAGGCGAAGAGATGCGCTGTCCGACATAGTAGGTTTTCGACTCAATGATATTGTCGTCAGGGTCGTGGAAGTTGACGGTGTACTGCCGTGAGGTGTCGCCGTCGAATTTCGCAAAAGTTAATTTGAAATCTTTATAGATGAAACCGCTGTCCGAGACATTCGACAATTGCCCGACGCCGCCGAGGTAATACACGCGCACAATAATGTCAAGGCGCGCGGGAGCGTCGTCGCTCAAAGTTATTACGCCGTTATTAACTCTAATGTATTTTAATGCCTCGTTGAGTTTTAGAGAGTTTTCAACGTCTGAGCGCAGCAAAGAGACCGCGTACATGTCGCGCTCGGCGGTCTGTTCGGTTATAATCGCCATGCCGCCCGGTCCGCGCAGGTTGACGGTCGCCAGCGCCAGGTTGTAGTCGCTAAGCACGTTGTACTCGTTGGTGTTTACGGTAACGTCCTCGCCGCTGTGAGCGAAACCGGCAAAGAAGGTGTCGGTACTTATGCTCAGCAGCGGGAATTTCCAGCACGCAAGGTTATGGCTGCCCTCAAATGGCCAGAACTTCCAGTTAAAGTCGACCGAAACATATACGCCGAGCTCCAGAGTAAATGCACCGGTCACGTCAATGTCAGACCCGCGCGCGGAAGTGCTCTGCCAGGAATAGCCGCTGACGGACACATAGCCGCTTATTTCGCAATAGCAGCCGACTTCGGCACTTATGCCGATGCTGTAAGAGTCATGCAGGTGAAAAATTGAAATGCTGACGCTGACGCGCAGGCCGCCGCGAATGCCGACCATGCCTTTCAGGGTGACGTTGTAGTAAAAAGAGCTGCAGACATAGTCGCGGTACGGCCGCATCTCATTGTTTTTATTCAACGAGACGCCGACCGGCGTATTGCCGCTGTATTGCAGCGTTCCGTTGGTACTGCCTATTTTGAAGGTGATGGACTGCTGCAGTTGCACGCCCATACCGGCCTGGGCGCCCAGGCTGACGAAAGCGCTCAAATCGCATTTAATGTTAAGTATTTCGTAAATACTTACTTCCAGTGAGCCGAGATTTACAGTGTATATGTCCTCGTAGTCCAAATTGCCCTCAAGCAGCTCGGAATTGTTCAGATCCTGCACAAAGGCGTCGGCGGGGCTTGCGGCATTTTCAATAAGCTCTTCCAGATCGTCGCTGATGTCAATAGCGTCGGTGTCGTCATCGTCGTCGTCGTTAAGGCCGCTGAAAGCTACCGAGCCGGTAATTGATATTCCGAAAGTGTTTGTCACATAGACGCCGGTGTTTTCGTATTCATCAAGGCGGAAAAAACTTATAATTTGCGAGAAGGCGCTCACCTTTACCGACTCGGTTATCTTCACGCGCAGTGTGATTTCTACGTTGCCCGTCTGCCATTTTATTGAGCCGCTGTCGCAGGACAAATTCGCGTCCACGCCGCGGTCACTGGCCGACAGGTAGAAGCTCGGCGAAAATGCGAGGTTAAAAACAGAGTTGCCGTCTTGGGCGTAGAACTCGTTCTGCATGTCCGCCGGCAGCTGGCTGATGGCGTCGGTGACGCTGGGAGTCTGTTGAACGGCGCGCACGACAGTGTCGAGCAGTTGCGCATAGCCGCCGTCCGGGTCGCCGAGCTGTGCCGACATTTGCGAGATTATATCCTGCTCGTTGGCGGCAAGTGAACTAAGGTCGACGGGCTCGTCAACATACAGGTCAAAAGTTTCGTACACCTCGCCGAGATTCGGGGTGACGAGCTCAACATATGTTGCGCTCGCGTTTTGGTAGCTGACGTCGGTGCGGATGCTGATAATTTTAAAATATTGCGAGTTGGCGTCGGCCGGGCCCTGCGTGCCGAGATTGATTATGCTGCCAGCGCTCAAAGCCGCGTCAAAAGACTGAAAATAGGCGCCGTAAAGCGCCTTGCCGTCGTCAATTTCGTCGCCGGTGCCGCTGGCAGTGCCGACTTGAGAGATGTCGAGCAGGGTCATGGCGTCAACATAGACAATATCGCCGTACGGCGTGATATTTACTGTTTCGGCGCGCGGAACGTCAAAGCTGTAGGCTACGGGAGCCTCGGCGCTGACGTCCTCGCCGTTGACGGCGCAAAACTGTACAGCGTCGGTGGCAACTATCGTTAATTTATATGTAAATCCGGGATGAAAGCCGTCGGCGGCGCTGATAATATATAAACCGTTTCGCTCGCGCACGCTCAGCGTCACGCCCGAGCCGCCGAAATCCTGCAGCACAATAAAATCGCCGATGTTGTCGTCGGTGAGAGCATAGGTTGAGCTTACGGTAAATTCGGCGTCGGACTCAAGCTCGCCGAGATAGACGGCGGTGTTGTCCTGAGCAATTTTTTGGGCGTACACGGCGCGCACGGTTGTGCTGCCGTCGAGTGTATCCGCGGCGGAGTAGGGGACGCTGTTATCCTCGTAAAACCAGCCGATAAACTCGTAGCCGCTTTTGCCGGGCTCGGGCAGTTCGCCGGCAGAGTGTCCCCGCCAGACATAAACTGAGTCAAGCTGGGTGCCGCCGTCACTGTCAAGAGTTACGACAATTAGATTGCAAAACACCACAGCTGCCGCTGTGGCCAGTACTGCGGCGGCGAGAATAATTATTGTCAGCAGCTTGTGTCGGTGTAGCCACGTTTTCATATGGTAACCTCATTAAAAAGACAGATTGTCTGCTTGCCCAATAATTTACAAAAACAGTCAGCAAATTGAACATAATTACAAATTTAAGTATACAAGATTGAGATAAAATGTCAATTAAAGGATAAAAAAGGCAAGGTGTCAGCCTTGCCTTTTATGAAAAAAATTATTAAGTCAGTTCAGCAGCGAATTCAGGCCCTGAGCCGCCAAGGACACATAGCGTTTTTCGTCCTCGGCACTGAACGAGGGCTGAGTCAGAGAGACGATGGCCAATTCGAGCGCGCTTGTAAAAAAGCAACTCGTCAGCAGGTCGCTGTTTTGCTCTGAGACGTTTAATTTCTGCGCCAGAGCGGCGCGCAGGCCGCTGTCGGCTATGCTGTTTTTGAGCGCCGAGCAGCGCAGCTGGCGGTAGCAAAGGGCGCTGTCGGCATTGTTGCGGAAACATCTGAAGACGGCTGACCAGCAAACGGCGCAGCGCTCGCTGTCGCTGCCTTTTATTTCCCGGACGTCACGCAGCGATTTTGTCAGCAGTTCGCAAATGTTGTCGCCGCAAGCGCACATAAGCTCGGGCTTGCTGGCAAAGTTGTTGAAAATGGAGCCCTCGGAAATACCGATGTAATCTGCCAGCTTGCGCGTGGTCATGTTCTCAAGACCGATTTCGGCGCAAAGCGAGATTGCAGCGTCGACGATCCGCTCGGGATAGATGAACTTTTTTCTCATTTTTTCTCCGCAATAAAATACTGTTTTGATTTTCGGGGTGTAGACTCAGGCACATTGATTAATTATAAAGTATTAATTTTTGCTGTCAATTATTTGAGTTGATATGTACTTATGATGCGATTAATGTGCGGTATGTGTTGAAAAGTAACCGGAAGATTGTTATTATAGATAAATAATTGATAATTATATTTCCGGTGGAAAAAGCGGCAAAGATGGGGAGAAAGACCGCAAGCACCGAAAAATTTTCCTACAATTATCGGTTTTGCGTGGGAGAGGGAAACGAGAGGATAATATCTTTTGAATTACGCACATTTTATGGAGCAGTGGGACAGCGTCGCTTTTGCCGGCTATAATGCCGCCGCCGCGGCGCGCTATGCACTGGAGCGGCCGAAATATGCCGCCGTTCTTAAGAAAAACCGCGCGCTGCGCGGTCGGCACAGCGGTGAGCGCTGTTTTGTGGTGCTCAACGGGCCTTCGCTCAACGAGCACGACCTGACGCCGCTGCGGGACGAAAAAGTCTTTTGTGTAAACTACATGTTTCGCGCGCCGCTTGTCGAGACAATTAAGCCGGACTATTACTGCTGGTGTGACGCCAAAATTACGGCGCAGCCGAACGGCGGCTCTGTGCTGGCAGAACTGCGCGAAAAGTGCCCGCAAGCGGCCTTGCTGTTTACCACCCGCTTTTGCGGTGTGGCCGCAGACGACGGCAAAAGTTACTTTACCTACAGCAAGCACATGCCGACAAAAAACCGCGTGCGCAGCGACCTTGCCGGGCTGAGCTCCAATTTTCAGACGGTGGCGGGCTACGCCGTAAACTGCGCGCTGTATATGGGCTTTGCCGAAATATACATTCTCGGCCTCGATTTTGCGCCGGGCCCGTTTGCGCACTTTGCCGACCTCGGCAGCGGCTCCGCCTGCGCCGACCCGGCCAGGGCGGCGGACAAGGACGAGGTGTGCGGCAATTATCTCGGCTATGTCAAAGCACAGTACGAAAACTATTATTTGCGCAGCGCCGCACAGCGCGCGGGACAGCGCATAATAAACCTAAACCCCGACAGCTGCGTGCGCGCCTATGAATTTGGCAGTTTTGAGCGCCTTTTTTCGCAAGAAAACGGCGGTGCGGCGCAATGAGTGTAAATATCGTCTACTCGTCGTCCGACGCCTATGCGCCCTGCACAGGTGTGTCCGTTTTTTCGCTGTTGAGCAACAACACCGACGTTGAAGAGCTGCGGGTTTATGTGCTCAGCAGCGGCATAAGTGAAAAGAACAAAGAGAAACTTCGCGCGACCGCGGCGGAGTTCGGCCGCAGTCTCAAAATTATTGAGGCGGCCGACGATTTTGAAAAAGCGGCCGCTTATTTCGATTTGCCGCCCTGCCGCGGCTCATACAGCACCTATTCGCGCATTTTGATGGACACCTGGCTTTCGTCTTTGGAGCGCGTAATGGTCATAGACGCCGACACGCTGGTGACAGGTTCCATACGCGCCGCTTACGAAACCGACATGACTGACAAAGTCTTTGCCGCCGTGCCGGAGCTGGCCGTCTATTCGTGCGGCTCGACAATAGAAGACCCGCAGCTGATTGCCGCGCAGCGCGTTTATTACAACTTCGGCATAGTGGTCGTAAACATGGCGGTTTGGCGGCAAAAAAAGATAAAAGAGAAGCTGAAAAAAGAATTGGGCGAGTATAAGGGCGAAATCCGCGTCGCCGACCAATCCATCGGCAACCGTTTTCTCGGCGACTGCATTGCGCCGCTGCCTTTTCGCTATAACTATTATTCGCCGCTGCACGGCACCTCATACGCGGCGCTCACGCGTCTTTTTGCGCGGCCGGACCTGCTCAGTGAACAGACTTTGACTCAAGAGCGCGCCGAAGCGGCGATACTGCACTTTTACGGCCATCCCTTTGAGCGCCCCTGGTACGCGCACAGTGCGTCGCCGTACAGTGCTCTTTACCTGCAATACCGCCGCCGCTCGCAGTGGGCAAACGAGCCGCTGCAGCGCTGGCCGAAAAGCATTAATTTTGTTTTTGCGGTCTACGACAGAATAAGTTATTTAATGCTGCGAGCGCACATGTACAATACGGCGCTGCTGTTTAGGTACCGGCTGGGACAGCGTGTCAAAGCCAGAACCGGCCAAAGCAGACAGCAGACGAACTAAAGGAGGAGCAAACAGTGAAAGTTGTCATTTTAGCGGGCGGGTACGGCACGCGCATTGGTGAACAGACACAGCTTCGCCCCAAACCTATGATAGAAATAGGAGATATGCCCATTCTGTGGCATATTATGAAGTACTACTCGTCCTACGGACTGAACGACTTCGTCATCTGCTGCGGATATAAACAGCAGGTAATAAAAGAGTTTTTTGCCAATTACTACTTGCACCGCAGCGACGTAACTTTTGATTTTTCTCAAAAAAACGGCATAACCGTGCACAATAATGTGGCCGAGCCCTGGCGCGTGACAGTTGTCGACACCGGGCTTGACACAATGACCGGCGGCCGGGTCAAGCGCATTCAGCCCTACGTCGGCGACGAGCCTTTTATGCTCACCTACGGCGACGGTGTCAGCGACGTCGACCTTAACGCGCTGCTTGAATGCCACAGCCGCAGCGCTCAGTGGGTGACTATGACCGCCTACCAGCCCAACAACCGTTTCGGGGTGCTGAGTATAGACGAGAACGACTCTATAACCGATTTTCGCGAAAAGCGCCAGCAGGACGGGGACTGGATAAACGCCGGCTTTATGGTAATGCAGCCGCAGATATTTGACTATATCCGCAGCGACGCCGAGGTGCTGGAGCGCTATCCGCTTGAAACAATAGCGCACAAAGGTCAACTAAATGCCTACAAACACAGCGGCTTTTGGCAGTGCATGGACACCATGCGCGACAAACAGCTGCTGGAAAAGCTGTGGAGTTCGAGCGAGGCGCCCTGGAAGCGCTGGTAAAACTAAAAAAAGAGGTGCGTCAGAGTGGACATGTGTTTTTACGCGGGACGGCGCGTTTTTGTTACCGGTCACACCGGCTTTAAAGGGGCGTGGCTGTGCCGCATGCTGGAACTGCTGGGGGCGCAGGTGACCGGCTACGCGCTGGCGCCGCCGACCGACCCGTCGCTTTTCGAGCTGGCCGGCATTGCCTGGGGGATGAACAGCATTACCGGCGACGTGCGCGAGCGCGACACTTTGCAAGCCGCGGTGCGCGCCGCGCAGCCCGAGGTGATAATTCACATGGCGGCGCAGCCGCTGGTGCGCGAGAGTTACCGCGAACCCGCCTATACCTACGAGACGAACGTGATGGGCACGGTGAATATTCTGGAATGCGTGCGCGAATGTGAGAGTGTGCGCTCATTTTTGAATGTCACCACCGACAAGGTGTATGAGAACCGCGAGTGGTGTTGGGGCTACCGCGAAAACGAGCCGCTGGACGGCTTTGACCCCTACTCAAACAGCAAATCCTGCTCGGAACTGGTGACGCACAGCTATGCGCGCAGCTTTTTTACAGACGGCCGCGTGGCGGTGTCCACGGCGCGGGCGGGCAACGTTATCGGCGGCGGTGATTTTGCCGCCGAGCGCATTGTGCCCGACTGCGTGCGCGCGGCGATAGCGGGCGAGGACATTATTGTGCGCAACCCGAACTCAACGCGACCCTACCAGCACGTTTTGGAGCCGCTCAACGCCTATTTGACGTTGGCCGGCGAACAATACGAACACAGCGAGCTTGCCGGCAGCTACAATGTCGGCCCGGACGAGGGCGACTGCTGCCGCACCGGCAAGCTGGTCGACATGTTTGTCTCGCTGTGGGACGGCAAGACCCGCCGCGTCGACCGCAGCAGCGGCGGCCCGCACGAGGCAAATTATCTTAAGCTCGATTGCTCCAAGCTGAACAACACCTTCGGCTGGCGTCCCAAGTGGGACATTCGCACCGCTGTAGCAAAGACGGTGGAGTGGTCAAAAGTATATGCCGGCGGTGGCGACGTGCGCGCGTGCATGGACGATCAGATTGAGGAATTCGCGTTGGAGAGAAATGATGAGTAGATTTATTGTCAGCGGCGCTTGCGGTTTTGTCGGCAGCCGGTTCGTAAAATATGCGCTGGAGCAGGGCGACGAGATAGTCGCGCTTGACCTTGCGGCCGAATGCCTGCCGCAGTTAAAAGATGACCGGCTAACATATATAAGTGCCGACATAGGCGACACCGAAAAATGGCAAAATGCCGTTCCGGCGGCGCAGTATAACGCTTTTGTCCACTTTGCCTGGGTCGGCTCGGCCGGCGCCGGGCGAACTGACTGCGAGCTGCAAACGCGCAATGCGCTCACTGCGGTTGCCTGCGTGCGCGCGGCACAGCAGTTGGGCTGCCGACGCTTCGTGTGCGCCGGCAGCATTATGGAGCGCGAGGTTGCGGCGGCAATAGCCGCGCAGGGCAGCAAGCCGGGTATGGGCTATGTCTACGGCGTCGGCAAACTGCTGGCGCACTGCCTTTGCAAGCCGGTGGCGGCCGAGTGCGGCATTGAGCTGGTCTGGCCGCTGATAACGAACGCCTATGGCGAGGGGGAGCGCTCGCCGCGCTTTATTAACACGACTATCCGAAAAATAATTGCCGGCGAACCGCTGCAATTTACGGCGGCAACGCAGAATTACGATTTTATCCATGTGGACGACACTGCGCAGGCGTTTTACCTGATTACGACGCGCGGCAGGCCGTTTTGCGAGTATGTTATCGGCAGCGGCAAGGCGCGGCCGCTGCGCGAATTTATTCTTGAGCTGCAGCGCGAATTGGCGCCGCAGGCGACGCCCGTTTTCGGCGACGTGCCCTTTACCGGCACCGAACTGCCGCTGAGCGCTTTCGACACGTCAGACACGAGCCGCGACACCGGTTTTTGCCCACAGGTGTCTTTTGCGCAGGGAGTGCGGCGCACTATGGAGTGGATTCGTAACGACGACATTGCCCGGGCAAAGGGAGAGAATAAATGATTCAAAAATTTAATTTTGAACCCGCCGGTCTTGACGGCGCTTATGTAATTGACCCCTTCTTTGCCAGCGATGAGCGCGGCGGACTTATTAAGGACTACAACATAGACACCTTTCGCGCCAACGGCATTGAGCATGAGCTCAAAGAGACATTTTATACTCTTTCGAAGCGCGGCGTTATTCGCGCAATTCACTTTCAGACCGGCAAGCAGCAGCCAAAGCTGGTGCGCTGCGTGCAGGGGTGCGTTTACGACGTGATAGTCGACTTGCGCCCCGGCTCGGCGACGCTGGGCAAATGGGTGGGGTATGAACTTTCGGCACAGAACATGAAGTGCTTGTATGTGCCGCAGTTTTTCGGTCACGGCTATTTGGTGCTGGAGGACTCTATAGTCAGCTACAAGTGCGGCGAAGTGTTTTATGCCGCCGGCGACGCGGGAATCCGTTTTGACGACCCGGACATTGCGGTGGCGTGGCCTTACGAACGGGTGGGCGGTCGTGAACAGCTGATAATTTCCGAAAAGGACCGCAATTTGCCGAGCTTTATGGAATATCTCGCCGCCGCCCAATGAGCGCGGCACAAAGTGCCCTGCCGCTGCTTTTTGAGTAGCCGCAAAACCGGAGAATATACGAATATTGCGCCCTTGCCGCCGGGAACGTTCGCGGCAAGGGCGCTTGTCGTTCGAAAAATGCGAGTCTAATACCGCGCATAGAGCCGGTATCTTTTGGGCGGGCGCTTACGGTGTCGGCGCGCGACTGCCCGCAACGGCTTAACGCAATAAAAATCGGCGCCGTTTGGGCGCCGGCGGTATTATGCTACGTTTAGACTTGCGCAGGCCGTGTCTTTAGTTCGCCGCTGCGATTATTGCCGGTTTCGGCGGCGCTCACTCACCGCTTTTGCGGCGCACGAAGCGCAGCTCGCAGATGTCGTCGCCGTTAGCTATTGTGCGAGGCAAATCCAGCTCACAGCCGTAGCTCGCGGCAATGGCGCGGTCCCCGCACATTGCGCAATCGCACAGCGCGCTGAGCTGCTCGTCAGTGCAGTCCTGCTTTTGCCAGGCCTTGACCAGCGGGCAGTAGTGGAAGTCGATGTCGAGATGGTCATCGTCGCAGCGGCGAATCTTCATTTCAAATACCCACTGCGCGAACTTGCCGAAAAGTGTGTGCCGCAAACCGCGCAGGCTGCGCGTGCCGCCCTTTTCGACCAGCAGTTTGCCCTGGTAAGCGCCGCAGCGGCTTATTGCCGGCGGTGCAAAGACCGTGGGGTCGCTGCCTTTTTTCTGTGACTCGTCCCACAGCAGCCAAAGCCACAGCGCCCGGTGCTCAAGCTGTTCGCGAATGGCGACGATAAGAGGATTTTTTATGCGCGGTTCGTTGGTAACGTTGCTCATTTGTGAGGCCCTCCCTTTGTGCAGAGTATACAGTATTTGGCCGCGGCGCACAAGTCTTGCGGCAGTGCGGTTGACGCGGCGACACAGCGAATAGTACAATTATAATTAGTAACCAAGGGGGCGCGCCATGATAAGTTATTCGGACGGGGTCTTTCACCTTGCAGTAGCCGACACGAGCTATATATTTCGTCTCAGCCCGCAAGGGCAGCTTGAGCATATCTATTACGGCGGCAGCCGCGACGCCGGCGACGTCGACGCGCTGGTACGGCCGCGCGACATCCAGACCGGCAGCACCGTTGCATATGCCGGCGGCGACCCGGCATACAGCCTGGACACTATGTGTCTTGAGTGGAGTACGCCGGGGCGGGGCGACTACCGACTGCCGGCAGCGGAAATAAAAATGCCGGACGGCAGTTTTAACGCCGATTTTGTCTACTGCGGCCACGAAATAACCGACGGCGTCTGCTCGCCGCACACGCTGCCGGGCGCGGTCGCCGAAAAGGGCGCGCAGACGCTGCGCGTTGATATGCGCGACGAGTCCAACGCTGTGGCGCTGGCACTGTACTATACCGTATTTTACGATTGCGGCGTTATGACCCGCCGCGCCGTGCTGACGAACAGCGGCGCCGCGCCGCTCAATATCCGCCGGATAATGAGCATGTCTTTGGACATGCCCGCGCGTGAGTTTGAATTGGTGACGCTGGACGGCGGCTGGATAAAAGAGGCTAACGTCCACCGCCGCGCTCTGGCGCCGGGAATATATGTAAACAGTTCCGTTACCGGCAATTCCAGCAACCGCCACAACCCGGGCTTTATGCTGTGCGAGCGCGGCGCGAGCGAGGACAGCGGCGCGGTGTACGGCTTTAATTTAATATACAGCGGCAACCACTACGGCGCTTGCGAGCTGTCGCCGGACGATTTGCTGCGCGTGCAGTGCGGTATAAATCCGCTCGGCTTTGAGTGGGCGCTCGCTCCCGGCGAGAGCTTTGAGACGCCCGAGGCGGTGCTCGGTTGGAGCGGCAAGGGCTTCGGCGGTCTGAGCCGGAGTTTTGCCGACTTTGTCAACGAGCACATTGTTCGCGGCGACTGGAAGGGACGCGAGCGGCCGGTGCTGTTCAACAATTGGGAAGCCTGTTTTTTTAAGTTCACCCGCCGGCGGCTGCTGAAGCTTGCGCGGCGGGCGCACAAACTGGGAGCCGAGCTGTTCGTGCTGGACGACGGCTGGTTTGCCGGCCGCAACAGCGACACGGCGGGTCTCGGCGACTATGCGGTCGACCGCCGCAAACTGCCGTTCGGTCTCGGCGAGCTTGCCGGGCGGGTAAAGAAAATGGGCATGATGTTCGGACTGTGGTTCGAGCCGGAAATGGTCAACCCCGACAGCGAGCTATACCGCGCTCACCCGGAATGGGCGGTTACGACGCCCGGCAAAAAACCGTCACTGGGGCGCAACCAGCTGGTGCTCGACCTTTGCCGCGCCGAGGTGCGCGACTATATTGTCGAAAACGTCGGCAGGGTGCTGGACGAGGCCGGCGTCGATTATGTAAAATGGGACATGAACCGCCACATCAGCGACGCCTATTCTCCGGCGCTCGCCGAGCAGGGCGAGTTTTACCACCGTTATGTTTTAGGACTCTACGAGGTGCTCGAGCGCATTTTCAGACCGCGACCGCAGATTTTGCTTGAGAGCTGCGCGTCGGGCGGCAACCGTTTCGACTTAGGAATGCTGTGCTATTCGCCGCAGATTTGGACGTCGGACGACACCGACCCGAGCGAGCGACTGCGTATTCAGTCGGGAATATCGCATCTATACCCGCTGTCGGCAATGGGCGCGCACGTCTCGGCGGCGCCGCACCAGCAGACGCTGCGCGACACGCCGCTGAGCGACCGCTACAATGTCGCCTGCTTCGGGCTACTGGGCTACGAGCTTGACCTGCGCTGGCTGACGCCGGTGGAAAAGAAGGAGATAAAGCGGCAGATAGACTTTTACAAACAGCACCGGCGCACCTTACAGTACGGCGAGTTTTACAGAATAGACGCCGCGCGCGGCAACCGGGCGCACTGGCTGTGCGTCGCCGCCGACGGCAGCGAGGCCATAGCGGGCTTTTTCCAGACGCAGGCGCGCGCCGCCGACAGCGGTGATTATTTGCCGCTGCGCGGTCTTGAGCCAAAAGCGCGTTACAGCATAGAGACGGTGCCGTACCGGCTGTATATACACTCGTTCGGGGCGCTGGTAAAACATATTTTGCCCGTAGAGCTCGCGCCCGGCGGGACGGTGCTGCGCTTTGCCGACCGGCATTTTGCGCTTGACGGCGCAGTAATGCGCCGCGAGGCGAGTGGCAGGGCGCTGCTGGACGGACTGCCGCTGCCGCAGCAGTTTATCGGCACCGGTTACAATGAAAAAATACGGCTGCTGGGTGACAACGGCTCGGAGCTGTATCTAATTAAAAAAATAGGATAGAGGTAAGAGTAATGAAGATGAGCAGTTACGACCGCCGCAATACAATCTGCTTCGGACTCGGCACTATCGGGCGGGACATGTTTTACACCGTCGTCTCCACCTGCTTGATAGTGTATTTGACCGAAGCGCTCGACCTGCCCGACAAAACGATGTGGGGAATAACGCTGGTGTGGACAATTCTGCGCGTGTTCGACGCCGTTAACGACCCGATAGTCGGCGTGATTGTCGACAATACCAAAAGCCGTTTCGGCAAGTTCAAACCCTGGATAACCATCGGCGCCGTCAGCGGTGCCGTATTCATGGTGCTGATGTTTGTTGACTTCGGTTTGACCGGCGCCGCGTTTGTGGCGGTTTTCGGCTTTTGCTATCTCGCCTGGGATATGACCTACGGCGCCAACGATATTGCCTATTGGTCTATGATGCCGACGCTTTCAATGGACCAAAAGGTGCGCGAAAAGATTGGCTCTTTTGCGCGTATTTGCGCGAACATCGGCCTATTTGCCGTAATAGTCGGCTATGTTCCGGTGACGAACGCGCTGGGCGAGGCGTTCGGCAGCGCCCAAAAAGGCTGGTTCGTTTTTGCGCTGGCCGTGGCGGTCTTTATGATAGCGGTGCAGATGATAACCGTATTCGGCGTGCGCGAGAGCAATATTTCCTTTAAGCAGGAGGAGAAAACCTCGCTGCGCGAGATGTTCCGCATTCTTTTCAAAAACGACCAGTTACTTATTGTTGCCGTGGCGATGGGACTGTTTATGGTCGGCTATTGCGCGACGACCGGTTTCGGGTTCTACTTTTTCAAGTACGCCTACCGTGACGAGAATATGTACTCTGTCTTCGCGGCGGTGCTCGGCGTCTCGCAGCTGGCGGCGTTGGCCGTATTTCCGCTGCTTTCAAAGCGTTTTTCGCGCCGGCAGCTTTACACCTTTTCCAGCGTGCTGGTGCTGGCGGGCTATTTGCTGTTCTTCTTCGCGCCGATGAATATGCTGCCCATAGGCATAGCGGGCGTGCTGATGTTCGTCGGTCAGGCCTTCATTCAGCTGATGATGTACATGTTTTTGGCCGATACCGTCGAGTACGGTCAGTGGAAACTCGGCAAGCGCAGCGAGAGCGTTACTTTTTCGGTTATGCCCTTTATAAATAAAATAGGCGGTGCGCTCGGTAACGGCATAGTCAGCGCCACGCTGATAATCAGCGGCATAAATGCGGCCAAAACCGCGAGCGACGTCACGCCGCAGGGCTTGCTGATTATGAAGATCTCAATGATGATATTGCCGCTGATACTGATAATTACCAGCTATATAATTTACCGGCTGAAATATAAAATAGACGCGCAGTATTACGAGCGCATTGTCGGCGAGCTTGAAGCGCGCGGCGACATAGAAATAAACAGCCAAAACTGAGCGCCGCCACAAGAATTACCTGAAAACATCCCGCGCAGATGGGCTTGCCATCCGCGCGGGATGTTTTTATTCTGCTATAGCGTTGAGTCCTTTGCCGCGGTAAAGGGCTCAACGACTACCCGCCGCGCGCTCGCGACATGATACTTCGGAAAACACAAAAGCACACTAAACGAAAATGAGCTTCGCGCCCCAGGCGCGAAGCTCAAAGTGAGTCGAAAGTTCTAAATTTGCCGTTAAGTGTTTTATTCGGTGCCAGATAAATAAGGGGAGAAATCTGAACATCCCGTCGGCTCCCCGACAAAAAAATTCATGTCAAGAACACACTGTCCGCGCCTTTTAGGCGCGGACAGTGTGTTCGACGTGTTTTTCAAAGCGCAAGCAGCGCCGACTCGTAGTTGGCGACATAGTAGCGGATATTGGTGCGGCCGCGGCTGACGACGGTGTGTCCCTCGGCCTCCAGCTTTTCCTTTTGAGCGCTCGCGCCGCCGGGATATTTTTCGTTTAGCTCGCCGTTGGCGCGCAGTGTGCGCCAGTAGGGAGTTTTGTCGCTCTCGCGCTGTTCGCTTGCCCAGGCGGAGAGCGAGACGAATATTCCCGCTGTCATAGGGTCGGTGAAGTCGGCCCCTTCGGCGCGCGCAAGGTATTCGCGCATGGCGCCGACTGTAAGCAGTTTGCCGGCGGGGACTTTTTTCATCAGCTCGTCGTATGCCGCCGGGGGCGCGAGAAGCATCCGGCTGCCGCCGAATTTTTTTATGCTTGCCGCGTCGGTAATGGTTTTGATTTTGGGCATATCTTTGCTGTCGTGCAGCATCGCGTTGAAATCTTTGCGCTTTTCGTTGGCCATATTCATTGCCTGCCTTTCTGCATAGATTTTATCATTAAGCGGCGCATTTGCAATGAGACAGTTTTAAAAACTTAAGAGAAATTGATGTTTTACTGTTCCGCGCGCGCGGCGGCGTGCGCCAGAGCCTTTGCCACAAACATGCGGAAAAGCGGATGGGCCCGGTTAGGGCGGCTTTTGAATTCCGGGTGGAACTGCACGCCGACGAAGAAAGGATGGTCGGGCAGCTCGACAGCCTCGACAATATGCCCGTCGGGAGAAGTGCCACACAGTACCAGCCCTGCGGCTTGCAGCTGCTCGCGGTAGCGATTGCTGAATTCGTAGCGGTGGCGGTGGCGCTCCTGCGCCGAGTCGGCGCCGTAGGCGGCGTGCAGCAGCGTGTTCGAAACTATTTCACATGGGTAGGCGCCCAGGCGCATAGTGCCGCCCTTTGGTATTTCGTCGTTCTGGTCGGGCATGAAGTCTATGACCAAATGCGGCGAGTTCTCGTTGAATTCGCGCGAGTCGGCGCCGGCAAGCGAGCAGACGTCGCGGGCAAATTCTATTACGGCTATCTGCATACCCAGACACAGGCCGAGGTAGGGCACTTTTTGCTCGCGGCACCAGCGCGCGGCCGCAATTTTGCCGTCTATGCCGCGGTTGCCGAAGCCGCCGGGGATGACGACGCCGTCGCAGTCGCCGAGCAGTTCGGCGGCATTGTCGTCGCTGACCATCTCGGAGTCAAGCCATTTTATGTCTATGGCTGCCTCGTTTTCGTAGCCGGCGTGGCGCAAAGCCTCGGCAACCGACAAGTAGGCGTCGTGCAGCTTAACGTATTTGCCGACGAGCGCAATGCGCACGCGGCGGCTGCGGTTGTGAATGCGCTCTACCATTGCCAGCCAGTCGCTCATGTCGGCGCGCGGCGCGTCAATATTGAGCTCGCGGCAGACAATGTCGGAAAAGCCGCACTTTTCCAGCATCACCGGCGCCTCATACAGTTCGGGCACGTCGGTATTGCCAATAACGCAGTCGGGCTTGACGTTGCAAAACAGCGCTACCTTGTCGTATATTGAACGGTCGACCGGGCGCTCGCTGCGCAGCACAATTATATTGGGCGCTATGCCCATTGACTGCAGCTCCTTGACGGAGTGCTGGGTGGGTTTGGACTTGTATTCACCGCTGCCGGCAATATAGGGCACCAGCGTTACGTGGATGAACAGGGAATTGCCGCGGCCCACTTCCAGGGAGACCTGTCTTATTGCCTCCAAAAAGGGCTGGCTTTCAATGTCGCCGGTGGTGCCGCCAATTTCGGTAATTACCACGTCGGCGGCGGAATGACGGCCGACATTATAGATAAACGATTTTATCTCGTTGGTGATGTGCGGGATGACCTGCACGGTCTGGCCGAGATATTCGCCGCGGCGCTCCTTGTTGAGCACGTTCCAGTAGACTTTTCCGGTGGTGAGGTTGGAAAACTTGTTGAGATCTTCGTCAATAAAGCGCTCGTAGTGGCCGAGGTCAAGGTCGGTCTCGGCGCCGTCTTCGGTAACGTAGACCTCGCCGTGCTGGTAGGGGCTCATCGTGCCGGGGTCGACATTTATATAGGGGTCGAGTTTCTGCGAGGCGACTTTCAGCCCGCGGCTTTTCAAAAGTCTGCCGAGTGACGCCGCCGTTATCCCTTTGCCAAGGCCCGACACGACGCCGCCGGTCACGAAAATATATTTTGTATCCATTGCTGTTTTCCCCATATGTTTGATTTTTCTGTTACAGTAATAATCTCTAAATGGAATTTGCGCTTATTAAAACGGTTCGCGGTTTAAAAAAGCAGTTCGGAAATGTGTGCCAATCGGTTTGTAACCGCTGGCGCCGCGGTTGTTTTTAGTGCGGCGAACGCGCGGCCGTGGTACAATGAAAATCAGCCGGCTTCGGCGCTGCTTTTTTCGGTTTCATTGCCGGTAAGCAGTTTATTACAAAAGGGAGAGCGGGGCAATTGCCAGCCGCGGCAACATGAACGCTGAAAAACCGACAAACATAAAAAACATGCTGGTTCTGGTTGAAGCCGACGAAAGTCTGGCTCAGGCTCAGCTGCTGGCCGAGCGCTTAACGACCCGACTGTCTAGAGACCCGGCCGACGCGACTGACGCCGATATTGTACTGCGGTTTACCGCAGACGGGTTGGTGCTGTCGGGCTGCGGGCAATCTTTGCAGGATGACCTGAGCCATATGCTCCCCCGCCTAAAGCAAAACAATTTGTCGCGCGAGCTGCTTGTAAAGGCCGTAAAGATAAAGACAGTTAAGGACCGGCCGCTGATGATAGTTGACGCGACTGCCGGTTTCGGCGAAGACTCGCTTTTGCTGGCGGCAGCCGGACACCGTGTGCGGCTGTACGAACGCAACCCCGTTATTGCGGCGTTGCTGCGCGACGCTTTGCAAAATGCAAAGTCCGACCCCGAGTTACAGCACATAGTCGAACGCATGCAGCTTTTTGAGGACGACAGCATCTGCGCGCTGCAAAGCCTGCCGCAGCGCCCCGACGTCATTGTGCTTGACCCGATGTTTCCGGAAAAGAACAATAGCGCGCTGAACAAAAAGAAATTTCAGCTCTTGCACCAACTGGAGCTGCCCTGCACAGACGAACGCGCGCTTATGCGAGCGGCCGTTGACGCCGGCGCGCAAAAAATTGTCGTCAAGCGTCCGCTGAGGGGCGCCTGTCTTGCCGGCGTAAAACCAAGTTACTCTCTTTCGGGCAAAACCATCCGGTACGACTGCATAGTGCTTTCGCAGCGATGAATTAAGGCCAACGGGTTCGGGGCGGTTTGTTTATTCCCACTC
>CAYZIL010000032.1:0-16756 GCA_964478515.1 uncultured Faecalibacterium sp.
ATTCTAATGATTTCAAATGATTTGTTTCGACTTTTGTGCTGATAAACTTTAAAGCACTTGCTTTCGAAGTATCAATCAATGTTTTTAGCAGCATTGCGCCGGCACCGAATGACCTTGCCGCGGGGATAACGTAAATATACACGTCTGCCTTATCTTTGTTTTTGCCCCACAAACGAAAAGTTCCGCAGCCGACTATCTCAGGAATATCGTTTTTATATGCGATTACACTGTCGCTCTTTTCTATACAAAAACGCGCTTCCGTCATGTTTAAATCGGAATCGCCGGCTAAAAAGACGATAATGTCGCATCGTTTGTTTTCCAATACTGTGTCTATCATATTCGCTTTTCTCAGATAAAAAAAACAACCTGCACTTGCTGTTCGGCTCAAATTATAAAATATAAACGCTGATTTATCAACATTATCGTATCAAAACCAGCGTTCTTAGTGGCCGGAGGGTGGGATTTTCCCCTTCGGGGCATAAACTTCGAATCCCTGTCCCTTTCGGGCGCAAAAAATTCTTGCGCCGTCAGGCGCGCGCCGCTGAAAGCCCAAAGCCTTGGCGACGGTTTTTGCGTGAAGGAAGCGCAACGAAGCGATATTGAGAAAGCGGGCAATCCTTTCAGAAAGCCCGCTTTCGATTTGAGCGCAGTTTGCGCTGACGTGGCGGAGAGGGTGGGATTCGAACCCACGGGCCCTTGCGAGCCGCCGGTTTTCAAGACCGGTGCCTTAGACCAGCTCGACCACCTCTCCACAGCAGCAATAATTTTAACACGCGGCGGCGGGGCTGTCAATCAGCCCCGCCGCCGCACTAAAAAACTGTTTTTACAGCAGGTATTCGGTAACTTCGTCCACCCGGCCGTCCTTTAGGTAGACGCGCGGCACGCGCCGCGACACGGCACACAGCCACTCGTAGCTGTTGGTGTGGGCAAGGCCGCCGACATTGTCCGCCGTGATGGGGCTGTCGCCGCCGAACACGGTGACCTCGTCGCCTATTTTGACGTTGAGACCGGTGACGTCAAGCATCAGCTGGTCCATGCAAATTCGGCCGACTATCTGCGCAAGTTCGCCGCCGACCCACATTACGCCGATGTTTGACAGCGCGCGGAAATAACCGTCGGCATATCCCATCGGTACCGTGGCGACGGTAATGTCCTCTTTGGCAAAATACGCCCGCCCGTAACCGATGCTCTCACCCTTGCAAACCGTCTTAAGGTGTGAGACAACCGTTTTCAATTCCATTGCCGGACGCAGGTCGGCGCCCTCGACAGGTTCTGCCGTCGGCGAAAAACCGTAAAGCACTATACCGGGACGCACCATGTTAAAATGGTATTCCGGGTAAAACAGCACGCCGCCGCTGTTGCAGCAGTGCTTGTACTTGAATTTTACCCCGCGCTGCTCCAGGGCGCTGACAACGCGCGAAAACATCGCGGCCTGCTTGTGGGTAAAGCGGGTGTTCTCCTCGCCGATAATGTCGGAAACGGCGAAATGCGTAAACGCACCCTCAATATTAATGCCCTTGAGCCGCGAGACATCGTATATCTCGTCCGCAGCCTCAACTATGTCGCGGCAGGAAAAACCTATGCGCGACATACCGGTGTCGAACCCGACATGCACGTCTACCGTCACGCCGGCCTCAACGGCGTATGCCGCTAATTCCTGCGCGTATTGGGTGCTGATAAGCGTCTGCGCCATGCGGTTTTCCGCCAGACTCTGCGCTTGCTCGGGCGGAGTCCAGCCCAATATCAAAACCGGTTTCGTTATACCGGCGCGCCGCAGTTCAATGCCCTCGTTCAAGTTGGAAACGGCAAACCAGTCGCTGCCGCATCCCTCAAGCACCTGGGCAACTTTCGCGGCGCCGTGACCGTAGGCGTTGGCCTTTACGACCGACATTATTGCCACATCCTCCGCGCACTTCTCGCGGATAACCGCATAATTGTGTTTGATTTTGTCAAGGTCAATTTCGGCCCATGTCCTTCTTAGCTGTTCCATAATGGCACACCGGTCCCGATAAAGATTTGCCGTTTGACGGCTTATATAATGGAATTATAATAGTTTTGTCTTTTTCAGTCAACTTTGCTAAAATTAAATAAAAATATTTTTCTGCGGCTGAAGAATCAAAGCCCGCTCGCTCGTTATATCAAGTGAGAGGCAAAAAGGCAGGTGAGGCGAGATCGATCCAAAAATAATCGAAGATTATGTGCGAGACTACAAAGCTCTCGTCTATTCCATCTGTTTTTCTTTTGCCAAAAATCCTTTCGACGCCGAAGACCTGACTCAGGAAACCTTTCTTGCCGCTTGCACCTCAATAGAACGCTTTGACGGCGTTCATCCAAAAGCCTGGCTTGCCCGCATAGCCGCCAACAAATGCCGCGACTTTCTAAAAAGTCCCGCCCGCCGCGTCGACGCCACCGCCGACGAAACGCTCGACACTCTCGCCGACGCCGACGAAAGCGTGGAACTCGCCGCTGAACGCAGTTTTTCGCAGGAGACCGCGCGGCGGCTGTGCGAACAACTGGACGAGCCCTACCGCGGCGTCGCTGTAAGTTACTGGTGCGACGGTCTGAGCGTCGCCGAAATCAGCAGCCGCAGCGGCGCCCCGCCAAAGACAATTTCCACGCGCATCTACCGCGCCCGCGACCGACTGCGCAATCTTATTAAGGAGGTATCGCCATGACAATATTCACTGAAAACGGACACGTTACCCGACAGGGTTTTGACGCACTGCTGAGCCTTAGGCTGAACGAGCGCGAGCTCGAACAGCTAAGCGAGCATCTTTCGCGCTGTGAAATATGCTCGCAGCGTCTTGCCGATACCGCCGAGGCGACTGCGCTCGCCGCGCCGCCGCCGGCACTCGGCGCCCATATTCGCGAGCGACTGCCGAGCGCGGCACAGTGCCGGAAACTGGAATTTCGCCGCTACTGCACACGCGTTGCCGTCTGCGCGGCCGCGTCTATTGCTATAGTACTCAGCGGAGTCACCGAGCTGCTGCCCACGCCTGCTTTGCAGACAAACATCACAGCACCGGCACCGAATACCGTGCAAGTCAGTATCCCCTCTCCCGACGAGCTCGACTCGTCCGAACCTTCACCAACCTTCAAAGATATCTGGCAATCTGTCAATAATTATTTTTCACAGCTCAAGGAGGATTCTGCTGATGATAACGCAAAAAAGTAAATTCTGGACCTTCGTTTTTTCTCTTGTGCCCGGCTGCGGACACATGTACATGGGCTTTATGCGCCGCGGCGTCAGCCTGTTGTCGGCCTTTGCCCTTGTCACGTTTCTCGGCGGTTTTTCCGGCATTTCTATTTTGAATGTCATTGCCGCCGTCATCTGGTTCTTCGCCTTCTTTGACAGTCTTAACCTTATGTCAATGCCTTTTGACCTTTTTGCCAAGCAGCGCGACGAATACTATTTTGTCGGCAGCGGCCCCAATTTCGCAGCCGGCAGCTCGCTGATGCGCCCCGTGGGCATCGCTCTTATCGTCATTGGCGCTTTTTCCGTCTTCAAGGTTGTCTTCAGCTATTTCGCCAATTCGCTCAGCGAAATTAGCTCGCAGCTTTACGGGGTTATCTGGTCGATAGTCGACATGCTGCCTGAGGTCATAGTCTGCGCGCTGATAATTTATATCGGTGTGCGCATGGTCGTCGGCAAAAAGAAGGAGCTCAACGATGCCGAACACAAACCCGAATGAGCTGGCGAGCGCGCCTGTCTGCGCTCAACCGACCGCGCCGGTGCGGGAACGCCGCGTAGGCACCTTCAGCGCGGGCATAGTGCTAGTCGCATTGGGCGCAGGTCTGCTTTACAGCATGTTCTCGCCCGACCCCGCCTCGGTAATGCTGGTGCTGCGCTTTTGGCCGCTGATACTGGTAGCCTTGGGCGCAGAGCTGCTGCTCACCTCACCTCACTTGACCGCAGCGGCAAAGTCAGCTACAAGCTCGACTTTATTTCACTGGTCCTGATGTTCCTGTGCGTCTGTTTTGCCTTTTTCTGCGCGGCATTCTGGCCCTGGCTCTACGCAAATATCCACTGAAAGACGCCGCCTGCCGTTCCATTCTCTCTAATAAATATTAACTGCGCGCCGGTTTTACCGGCGCGCAGTTTTGTGTCCCCGTGCATATATTCGGTTTCCGTCAATTGTCTCTGTACGCCTGCCGCTGCGGCATATACCAATAGGAGCCGAAGCCGTAAAGATAGGTGCGCCCGCCGCGCGGTATTTGGGTAAGCGCATTATATACGTTGTAATAGTCGCCGGCGCCCATGCTTATTGTGATTGCGCCGAACACCCCCAAAAACGCGACCTGCGGCCAGACCATCGCCGCCGCATAGGGCAAAAAGCCAAAGACAATGTTCGGCAGCAGCGACAAAAAAACAAAGCGGCCGCGGCTCATCGTCTCGGGTCCGGTAACAAACAGCATCCCCTGGGCCAGGTTGGTGTACAAGTAAACCTCGCCGCGAAAGCACAGCGCGTGCAGCAGCTCGTGCGGCAGCAGTACCAACATCGGCGCCACGCAACCGTGCAGCGACAGTACTACCCCACCCGCGCGCCAAAAATACAGTGCCAGAAGCCCCAGCATCACTACAAGCGCCACCGCGTTGGCAAGCAGCCCGAGCTTCTTCGGATCGTCACATTCTTTAATTTTTACCGCGCCGGGTATGTGTTCGCCGTGCGGCAGCGTCTGCAAGTCGCCGTTAAATTTACCTTTATATATCAGTTTCATTATTTCTCCCCGCTCTGCGCCGATAATACCACACCGGCGCTCGCCGCGCAACCCTGCTCATCTAACACAGCCGCGCGCGGCGGCAAAAGGCGACCGGCGACATCACGCCGCCGGCCGCCCTAAACTAAAAAGTATTTTTCTCCTCAGCGCTCAAAGACCGGCTCGCCGGCAAAATAGTTGCACATAACTTTAATAGTGCCGACGTCCTCGGCCGGCGTCGCGAGCACGTCGCGGTCGGTGATAATCATATCGGCGCTCTTGCCGACTTCCAGCGTGCCGCTTTCGCCGTCAAGAAAACTCGCGTAGGCGCCGGCGCGGGTGTAGGAGTCGAGCAAATCCTCGCGGCCGGCCGCCTGTTCGGGCCACAGCGGTTTGTGAAAGACCGGGTCGTCGTAATTGAAAATCCAGGGGTGGTAATTGTCCGGCGCGACGCGCGTCATACCGGTCTCTATACCGACGAAGGGGTTAGGTCTGGCCGTAATGGGGTAGTCGCTGGCGTTGGCGGTAACGGCGCCGGATGCAAAAAAGCTTTGCAGCGGGAAGGAATGGGCCTCGCGCTGCTCGCCGATGTTGCGGCTGTTTAATACATAGGTCTCGTCGACACAGCCCCAGTAGCTGTTGAGCATAGCCACTACGCCCAGCTGCTTGAAACGAGGTATATCGTCCCGGTGGGCGAGGAACACGTGCGTTATGCAGTGGCGGGCGTCGCTGCGGCCGCCGTGTGCCTGCAGGTATTCTATGGCGTCAAGTCCCTGTCTGACGGCGGCGTCGCCGTAGCAGTGCATGTGCGTGGAAATGCCGTGACGGTCGAGCTCGGCCATAACCGCGCGCAGATTGTCGTCGTCCCAGATTTTGTCGCCGCGCCAGCCCTTTGGGTAACCGGGGCAGTTAACATATGGCTCAAGAAGATATGACGTGTAGCTTTCGAGAATACCGTCGAGAAAGAATTTCGCAAAATCCATGCGGAACAGCTTACCGCCGTTGTCGCGGGCATGGCGCGCCACCGTGTCGGCCGTCTGCTCGACGCCGCGCAGCGGGTCCATGACGTAAGCGCCGCGAAAGCGCATACTCAGCTTGCCCTCGGCGTCCAGCTCTTTGAGCGCCTCTATGGCCGCGGGTCCCTCGGCGTCTATCCAGGCATCGAACGAGCCGCAAAAGCCCAGCGATTGCGCAGTGCTCTGGTAGGCGAGAATGCCGCGCTTGTAGTCCGCCACCGACAGCGGCGGCAGCGCGTTCAAAATAAGCTTCTGCGCCGACTCGCGAAAACAGCCGCTGGGCACGCCGCTGTCGTCGCGCTCAATGTGTCCGTTTTTCGGGTCGGGCGTGTCGGCGGTGATACCGGCGAACTCTATCGCCTTGGTGTTTGCCCACAGCGAATGCAGCGTTTCGGCCAGCAGCACTATGGGTATGTCGCGGCTGACGGCGTCGAGCACCCGCCGGTCGGGGCCGCGGCCGGGAAAGCAGGCCTCAAGATAACCCTGGCCGCGCAGGCACTTCGTCTGCGGGTTCTCGCGCAAAAAGCGCGCGCAGGCGGCGGCATAGTCGGCGGCGGTATTCATGCTTGCCATGTTGGCGCCGACGACGGCGGCAGTGGCAAAGGCATAGTGACAGTGCCCTTCAAAAAACGCCGGCATCAGCGTGCCGCCGGCAAGGTCGACAGTTTCGGCGCCGGGCAGCGCCGCGCGCGCCGCGCTCTCGTCGCCGACAAAAACTATTTTGCCGCCGCGCACGCCCAGCGCGCTCGCCACGGTGTGCTTTGCGTCGGCGGTATAAACATTTCCGTTCAAAAATATTTTTTCTGACATTGCATTGCCTCCGTTGCAACAGCCGAATTATTCCGGCAGTTTTATCATTTGCAGATATTCGAGCAAAACATAGCCGCGCGCGGCCAAAAACTTTTCGGTGCGCGCGTCGCTGTCCAGCGTCTCTATGCGCCAGACGCGGTAGCCGTCGTGGTAATGCTGCTCGTAAAAATCCAAAAACTCGCCGAACAATCCGCGCTTGCGGTATTCGGGACGCACAAATATTTCGTCAATGTTGGCCTGCATACCGTTTGACTCGTTGGAATAAAAGAAGTTTATCAGTACATAGCCGGCGGTCTTTCCGTTTTCGGTGAGTATCCAACCGTCCAGGTGCGGACTGCCGCTCAGCGCCGTGTCGAAACTTGCCGCCAGCTTTTCCCGACCGGCCGGCATTTCAATAATTCCGCTTGCCTGCAGCGCCGCCGCCATAGCGAGAAAACCCTCGCGGTCGCCGGAGGCGAACGGGCGCACCCGCGCAGCGGTGAGCTCTTTTTTCGGCGTCTGCGCGACAAATTTTGTCATCTGCCGGTAGCGCAGCAATTTGTAGCCCAACCGCCGGTAAAGCGCCATCGCGCCGGCGTTCTCGTTTTCGACCTCCAGTCGGTAGCCCCTGACGGTGTCGCGGAATTCGCGCTCCATCTGCTCAATAAAAGCCGTGCCAAGGCCGCGGCCGCGGTACTGCGGCTTTATGTATATTTCGTCCCAGCCGGCCAGCAGCCCGCCGAGCTCGTTGGAATAGCTCAGCAGCGCCGTGCCGTAGCCCGCCGGCGCGCCGTTCTGCTCAATTATATATCCTTTAAGCGACGGTGTGCCGGCTATAATGGCGGCAAAAGTATTTTCAAAATGTTCGCGGCCTATTTTGTGCTCCACCGCGTCGGACGAAAAGAAACTCTGCGCCATGGCGCAATATTCGTCGCGGTCAGCCGGTAAAAACTGCCTTGCCATCTTATTCGGCCTTTTTGAGAACCTGGTAGTAGCGCAGCAGTTCGTAGCCCTTGCTCTCGTAATATTCAATGCTCTGCTCGTCGCCGCCGGCAAGTTCCAGCCTGTAAAGGCTGCAAGTATCCTTATAGTGGTTTTCAAACCAGTTGACAAATTCCTGACGCATTTCGCGCGAATTGTATTCGGGGTCTATGTACAGCTCGTCCACATTCATTATCAGTCCGCCGGCCTCGTTGGCATACATTATGCACACCAGCGCGTAACCAATCTGCCGGCCGTCGCGCTCCAGCATAAAGCCGTCAATGAACGGGCTTTTGTCCATTATCGCCTTGAATGTGTCGTGAAAATTCTTTTCGGTAACGGTAAGCTCAAACACGCCGCTGTCGTGGTATGTACGCGCCATTTCGCAGAACTTCTGCTCGTCGGCCGGCACAAAGGGCCGCGCCAGCGTCGAATCAAAGGGCGGCAGCACCGTATCGTGGCGGAATTTCGTCACTTGGCGGTACCACACCTGTTTGTAGCCGAGCTTGCCGTACAGCCTAAACAGCTCGTCGTGGTCCTCCTCGACCTCCATGCGGAACATGGCCGCGCGCTCGCGGTAGGTATCCTCGCAGAATTTTATGTAACTCGTGCCCAGCCCGTGGCCGCGAAATTCCGGCTTGACGTAGAGTTCGTCCCAGTTGTAAAGCATGCCGCCGCACTCGTTTGAGTAAGTCGAGCAGCCAACCAGCCCGAAACCGGCAGCCTGACCGTCCTGTTCAATTATATACCCGTCAACGCGCGGGTCGCCCTTCATTACGGTAGTAAACGTCAGTACGGAATTGTCGTCCGGCGTGTCGTGCTCCACCGCGTCGGAAAAGTGGAAGGTGTGCGCCATCTTGTAGAACTCTTTCTCGTCTCCCTGTCTAAAAGGTCTGATCATTTTTATATCTCCTCGCTGTTGATAATTATTATCTGTCTGTGCCGGCCCACACTATTTTCCGGATATGCCGAAATCTTTGAGCGCGTTCATAGTTTTCATTGCGTACAGCTCGGGGTCGCGCAGCTCCGGGTAGAGCAGTTCGACGCACAAATAGCCGTCGTAGCCGTGCTTATTAAGTATTTGCACGACCTCGCGCAGCGGCAGCACGCCCTCACCCAACGGCAGGTGCGCCGGCGAGAAGCCGTCGTTGTCCTGAAAGTGGATGTGCGATATTTTCCCCGAAAGCTTGTTCATGAACTCCGAAAACGGCTCCCAGTGCACAAAGGGCGTGGCGACGTCTATCATTGTCGTCAGCCGTTCGCTGTCGACGTCGGCAAAAATGTCGACGAGGTCGTCCGCCGTGGCGCCGACGTTGCTTTCCATCAGCGTCACCGCCTCAACCATCAAGTCGACGCCGACTTTTTCGGCGTGGGCGCACAGTTCTCTGAGCACACCGACGACATTGCGGCGGTTTTCGGCGCGCGAGGTCGCGTAGCCGGCGTGGTCGAACGCCACAAGTACGCGCGGCGCGCCTATGCGCGCGGCGGCGCTCAAGGCGGTTTTAAGGTAATCTACCGTCTCGCGGCGCTCCTTGGGGTCGGTAGTGCAGGGGTTGTAGGGATAGTTGAGTACCTCGGCGCAGAACACCGGCGTTTCCATATGGTACTTCTTTTTCAGCGCCAGAATTTCCGCCGCCTTGGCGTCGTCGACGTCGTAAGCGTAGGCGTGGGGTCTGCCGCCCCATATTTCAACGCCGTCGTAACCAAGCTCGCTGCAGACCTCAAAGGCCTTTTCCAGCGGGTAGCGCTTGAACATATAAGAAAGTAAACAGGTTTTCATCTTTTCTCCTCACCTCTTATTTTTGCGCCGGTTTTGTTTGAAAAACGTGCGCTTTCATTTATTTACTGTTTTTTATTTAATCACAGCATATCACAAATGTCAACGCGCGTCGACGGGGCGGGAAGTAGAATATCCGCCGCCGCTTTTAGGCACTTTGCCCGCACGTCGCGCCACTTTTCCCCGTTATATTTACTATTTTATTGCCGCATCAGGCGAAATTAATATTTTATTTTGGCAAAACCGGCGGCAATCGTGCCGTTTTCTTTTGTTTGATAAAATATCGAAATGATTAATAATATTGCGAAAGGATTTATTCTTGCTTTGTGCCTGTGTCAATGCTACAATTAAATCAATCATCAGGGTCTGTACCCGAAAGGAGCAAATCATGGACGAAAGAATAAAGCAGATATATATGGAAGAGGCGGCGTGGGGCACACGCTGGCTGTACGAAAAGGGCTATTCTCCCGACGGCGACTCCGGCGACGTCAGCGTGCGCGACCCGGACACCGGTCTTATTTACATTTCCGCGGCGCTCAAGTCAATACCCATGCCCTATATTAACAACGGCGAATGCCAAGCGCAGGACATGGCCGTGCTCGACATCGACGGCAATTCGCTGACTCCCTGGACAGCCGAGACTATTGAGGCGCCCATGCACCTCGCCATCTACCGCGCGCGCCCCGACGTCAAGGCCATAGTGCACACCCACGCACAGTGGTCGTCGGTCTTTTCTATCACCCACCAGGACTTGCCGCTGACGCTCGTAGAGCACTATATCCATCTCGGCGGCACGGTAAAGTGCGCCGAATACGGCCCCGCCGGCTCCAAAGAGATTGCGGAAAACGTCGTCAAGGCGCTGGGCAGCAACAACGCGGCGCTGATGGCCGGTCACGGCGCCGTCTGCACCGGCGACACCATGCGCCTGGCCTGGGTCAACGCCGTATTTCTCGAGAGCATTGCCCAAAAGACCGTCTTTGCCAAGCTGACCGGCGAGCTGCACGTTCTTAAAGAAGAGGACTGCCTGGACGAGAGTTTAAAATAACCGCCGCTCTGCTTTGTGTCCCACGCCGCGCCCTTTTCTGAGCGCCGGCAAACGCCGGCAAACGCCGGCAAACGGCGCAGCAAACGCAATAAAAAAAGAGGTAAAACTTATGGCTTCACCTATCCTCATTACAATGCTCACCTACCACGACAAAACCGTTGCCAACGGCAAGGAGATATTTCTCGCCGCCAAAGACGCGCCCTGCATGCACTGGGGCTTTAAGGACGTCGGGCTGCCGCGCGCAGATGTTGTCGACCTCGTCGACACCATGAAAGCCGCCGGCAAAACGACCTACCTTGAGTGCCTTGCTTTTGAAGAAGAAAGCGCCCTGCGCAGCGCAGAGCTTGCCGTTGAGTGCGGTTTTGACGTTATCATGGGCACTTTCTACTTTGACAGCGTCGGCGAATACGCTTTGTCGCACGGCAAACAGTATTTTCCCTTTTTCGGCGACTTGCTCAAGGGCATACTGTACGGCACAATAGAGGACACCGTCAAGACCGCGAATGAGCTCGCCGAAAAAAAGGTCACCGGCGTCAACCTTTGCGGCTACCGCTACGTCGGCGACGCCGACAAAATGATATGCAGCGTTGCCGCCGCGTGCGCAAAGCCCGTGTATATTGCCGGCAGCGTCGACAGCTACGCAAAAATCGACACTCTGAAAAAAGCCAATATCAGCGCCTTTACTATCGGCGGCGCCTTTTTCGAGCACAAATTCGGCGACAGCTTTGCCGAACAGATTACCGCAGTCGAGAAATATTTGGCCAAGTAAAAAATGTGAGGTGTTATTATGGAACTGTACGAGGGCTTGCTCAGCCGCCGCAGCGTGCGCAGTTACACCGGTGAGCCGCTCAGCGACGCTCAACTGAAAAAACTCATCGCCGCCGGCATGGCGGCGCCGACAGCACACGACACCCGCACCATGCGCTTTCTTTCTATCACCGAGCGCGAAAAACTGCTGTCGCTGCGCAAATATTCAAAATGGTGGCAGATGCTCGACAAGGCCGGCGCCGCCATTGTGGTGATGTCCGACATGCGCATTCCCGCCAATGTACCGCCGCTGGTCGACGAGATGACGCTCGACGGACCTATAGCGAGCATTGAGAACATTTTGCTCGCCGCCCACGCGCTGGGACTGGGCGCCGTCTGGCTGGGTTTTTGCGCGCAGAGCGATAATTACGCCGGCTTTTGCCGCGAGCTCGGCATACCCGAGTACTACCGCGTTGTCGGCGTGGTTTCGGTCGGCTGCCCGTCGGGCGCCGCGCACAGCGAGGACCGCTACGACGACGCCAAGTGGTTCCGCGAAAAAATATAAGTAAAACGCACCAACAGACGTCCGCTTTCATATTTCACTCTGCCGCCGCGCCGAATTTTTCGGCGCGGCGGTTTTTGGCGCTTTTCGCCGGCAAGTTATGAACGCCGCAGCCCACGCCGGAATAGAATGGCGCGAGGGGTGAAGTATGAAGCTCGCGACTGTTATGTTAAGCTACCGCGGCGCACTGCAGCAGTTTACAATACTGGCCGAACGGCGCGACGAGTTCGGCGCGGATTTTGCGCCGCCGCGCCGACAGCGCAAAAAACTGAGCGCCGCGCGCAGCGAGCGGCTGCGGCTGTGGTGCGGCGGTGAGCTTTGCGGCGAATTGTGGTTGCTGGAGCCGGCGCACGCGCGCGGCGGCGAATGGGAAATAACCTGGTTTCGCGTCCAGCGCAAGTTTCGCCGCGCCCATCTCGCCTCGCTGCTGTGCCAAGCGGCGCTGCGGCGCGCCCAGCAGCGGGGCTGCACGCGCATACAAGCGTGCGTTCCCTGCCGCTGCCGGCGCGCTGTGTGCGCGCTGCTGTCGTGCGAGGGAATGCACCTGGTAGCGCTTGACCGCGGCAGATACATTCTCACCGCCGAGCGCGCCGAGCGCTGGCTGTACAGCGAGCGCTGTCTTGTGCCGCTGCGGCGGCGCGCAGTTGCCTTGAAATTGAGCCAATGCTCAATTGGTTTGCTCACCCGGCGAACCCGCAAAAGTATACAAATTGTATTTTTTAAGCGCAACATACAGTAGAATGTGCCAAAATTCATTATTTGTTCACAAATTATCTACAAGTTTGCGAAAATGTTGCCGCAAGTTATGATACAATGTAACTTTAGTAGAAGGGGTGGTTCGTTTCCACTCGCCTACAGCTTATGAAATATGTGCTTTCTGTTTTGCGTAGTCCTTTCAGCGGTGCTTTAGCGGAAAGCACGTCAGTCATCTGTTGGTTCTTGCCGCTCCGGTTGCGGCAACACACACATTCTGGGAGGAAAAAATGAAATCTACCGGCATTGTACGTCCTGTTGACCGTCTGGGCAGAATAGTCCTGCCAATCGAGTTGCGCCGCATGCTCGGCATCGGCGAGAACGACTTGATGGAGATTTACACCGAAGACAACACTGTTGTGCTGAAAAAGTACGAGAATAAGTGCATTTTTTGCGGCAGCAACGATCAACTGAGCGAGTACATGGGCAAAAGCGTCTGCGCGGCTTGTGCGGCGCAGCTGAACCGCTGAGCGAATACCAAAAACTGTGCTGTCGGCCCTTGTGCAATGGGCGACGTGCGGGCAATTAACTGCAATTGTCTGACAACGCGGCTAACTGGCCGTTGTTTTTGGGTACAAACCGACACTAAGCAAAAGAACGAGGGGCGAGCAGTAATTGTTCGCCCCTTTTTGCCTGCGTTTTAGCGTCTTCGCTTTGCGGCGCCGGCGCACGCTGCCGACTCTCGCAAAAAACTGCGCTTGCAAAGAGCAAATCGACAAAACAATATCCGCATGCGGAATTTCGCAACACAATACTTGTTATTTACAACATACCGTAACTGCAATACGATTCTTGCCGCTATAATATAGTAAAAATAAACATTTTAATTATAAGCGCCAACTTTTTCGGCATTTATGTGCCGCAAAAGGCAAAATTTCGCCGACTGTTGCGCCGCCGGATACGCGCAAGTTATTATTTTACATATCAATATAGCTCAAGCACAACCAGCAGAGCCGGTCGCACAGACGCAGAGCCCGCGGTACACCTAAAATGGTGTACCGCGGGCTCGTTTTATTTTTCCGGAGTTCTGCTCAGACTTGCAGTTTATAATTTTTCCGCAATCCCGGCTGCGGAGAAAAAATATCAAGATATACAAAGGAGAAAACATGAAGAAAAAAATAGTGGCGCTGCTGAGCGTGGCAGTCCTGCTGCTGACGCTTGTGCCGGCTGCGGCTTTAGCCGCACCTGCGCAGGGCCTTACCGAGGTAAAAATATCCGCAGACAAAACTGCGATGGAACTCGGAAACGGAGAATACCGCATTAAGTTCACCATTCCCGGCGAGACGGCGGTCGTAAAACCGGTAATTGACGTGGTCTTTGTGCTCGACATTTCCAGCACCGCGGATTCCGCGTTCAAAACGAACCTGCTGAATATGTTGAACGAACTTGCCGCCAACACAAGCGAGGTCACATATAAGGTCGGCGTTGTGATGTTCGACCGAAATGTAAGAAACACCTCAGGCGGTCTTGTGAATATAGAGACGGCGGGCGTTCTGCAAACGTTAATGGACACAATAAACGCGACCGGCTCCACCGGCGGCACCAACCTGCAAGGCGGGGTAATGCTCGGCCGCTCGTGGCTGGACGGCGACACTGCCGTTGCGGCGTCAAATAAGTACCTAATCGTCCTGTCCGACCTCAGAGCCTACCTGTTTACGAGAACGCCCGGCGGCGCGCTGGAACAGATGTACAACGTGAACGGCGCCGGCGGCGCCGGCGGCAGATGGGTATATGACGGACTCGCCCGGTATGGCTACGACGCTGCCGGCACTTATAACGTAGCCAGCATAGACAACCTGGTACGCAACATGATTATTCCTAAATCCGGAATGACTGTCGCAAACGCCGCCTGGCTAACAGCGCTGGACGACACCGGGTCCATCTTCGCGGACGACGCCGCTGCGGCCGCCGCTGTCGCTGCCGGCACAGCGCTGGTTCCCTCGGCGGCGAGCGACACCACGGTCACGTCCTTTGACAAGGTAATATATCTGGTCGGCAACGACTTTCTGGACATGAAGAGCGCCGGCTATAACGAATACCTGTTGTATTCGCCGTGGCACGGCGCGGTAGATAATCACGGCAGTCTTTACAAAGCCTTTAGCGAGTGGTTTGCGCAGTACATCGGCCCGAAGTATTCGTCGGACTCCTCTGCTGTCGGCGACGCTCTTACGGCCATAACCAGCGACATTATCAACTCGGTACATATGGGCACATTGACCGACGTGATAAATACGACTAACTTCACTTTTAAGACCGGTTCTTTTGCACTCAGCTACGGCGGAACGGCGCTGACGGCCACAGACCTGGGAAACGGTTCGTTTGGCTACGGAACGCCGACTAACGGCGTCTACCCGTTTGTAGCGGCAATTAACACCGCCGCGGACACCGTGACGCTGCAAATTAACGTGCCGGTACGCGACAACAACAGACTGGAATTCAGTTTTATAGAAAAATATATTGAGGGTTCCCTTTTGCAGGGCGGCACCGTTTTTACCAATAACGAGGCCTTCCTTGAGTACATGAATACTTCCGAATACAAAACCGACCCCACGGCTTACCGGCGTTACATGAGCTTTCCCTCGCCGTCTGTGACAATAACAAGCAACCCTAAAACAGGCGACAGCGGCAGCCTTTGGTCCTCCATTCTATTAATGACAGCCGCGGGCGCATGCTTTGTCTGCCTTGCGGCCAGAACCCAGAAAAAGGGTAAAATATCCGCAAAATAATACGCGCCCCATTACAAAACATCAACGGCAGGATTAATTCCCACCCGTTGATGTTTTTTGCTTTTCCCCGCTGTCACTGTGCCACTAAACGCAAAAACAGCGTCCTAATTCAGAAAGAAAAGTTTTCCGCGCCGCGTTTATTGTATGAGAACGGAAAATATGTAATGCCGGCGAAGACTGATTTCGTCATTCCGCGTCGTCAAAGCTGAAATCATTCAGCAACGGAAAATCCAGAAATTCGGCAAGCGTCATATTGAACGCAATCGCCAGGCGGTGCAGCGTGCTTATTCTCGGGTTCTTGGTGACGCCGCGCACAATGTTGTCGAGCGTCGATTGCTTGACGCCGCTCATCTCGGCAAGGCGGTTATAACTTATCCCGCGTTTTTTACACAAGGCTTTAATTCTCTCTACCAGAATGTCCGAATACTCCACACGTCTCACCACGCTCCCAGCAATAGGTAATCGTTTATTTTATAGTAACAAGCGCCGGTCGACGAATTACCCGAATTCGGGTAATTCTATTGCGTGAAGGCTCAGGTTTTGTTATTATTAATGTAAAATAAGGTAATATGTTGAGAAAGCACAGCACGGAATTGTTATTCTTTTTGTTGAGATGCGTATGGAATAGGAATAAAAAAATGAAGAGTGACTGCTCTCATCCCTCACCCGGCCATGCAGATTTTTCATTGCCTAGCATACAGAACGCCGAATTGCCGGTGCGCAAATTGCTGGACAGCGACAAAAAGCTGGGTCAATGCGCGCTAATTGTTGCAGAAATAGACAACCTGCCCCAAAGCAACGAGGGCTGGCTTGAAATTTGCCGGCAAACCGACGCTTGTCTTGTGCAGTTTTTTACAGACCACAGCGTCATAGCCCGCAGTGACAGCATAATCATGATCTTCGCCAATTCTCTGAGTTCCGCGGAATTTGCCAAAAACCGACTCGGGCAGCTGTGCTACCTTTTGGGCTTTACCTACGAGGATGGCGGCGCCGCCGAAAAAACAACCTGCGCTGCCGGAATGCTGCTGTGGAACAACGATGCCGTGCCGCTTGGCTACGACATAGTTAGAGCTGCGGCATACGACGCTCTTTACCACCAGAGAAGGCGCTCCGCTCAGGGGTATATTGTCTTTGAACCGGGAGAAAACGGCATTCGGCGCGAGAGCGACAGCGATATTGATTTGTCGCAGTTGATAGATGAAACTGAAATCGGTATCCTGCTTTTGCGCATGGACGACGACCCGCAATGTGAATATCTCAACGGCTGCGCCGCAAAGCTGCTGCTTCCCGACTTAGAGCACGGCAAAAGTATTGCCGCGCTGTTTGCCTGCTTACGCGACCGAGACCGGCTCACACTCGAAACTCTACTCGTGGGCAATGTTTATTTTAACGACCTTACCAGCATCCCCTGCCGCACCAAAAACGGCGGTTGGTTTCTTGTAAGATTCATGCCGATGAGCTCGCAAAACGGAGTGTCACGCTTACTGCTTCTTTCCGTGTGCGAGGCATTGGAAAAAACTGACAGCGAATACGAGTCGGAACTCGCACAAATTAAGCAGAGAATTTTGGCCGCCACAGTAAAGGCCGCCTCGTTCGAGGTCGATATTGCCACGCGCACTCTCACTCTCTCGCGCGAGCTGCGGCATTTTTACTATTGCAAGG
>CAYZIL010000033.1:0-15389 GCA_964478515.1 uncultured Faecalibacterium sp.
AAAGGTCTACCTTCTCACGGCATTTTCCGTCAGCTGACGTTACATTACAGGAGGTTTCCAAAGCATGACGCGAGACGACGCACTCAGTTTAATTGCCCGGCGCGGCAATACCGACGGTACAAACGGCGGATTGCTGGACTTGCTGATTTGGAGCGGCAAAATGGGTCTTTACGCTGTTACCGACGAGGACGTGCTCCGTTTTTGGGCTGACCCGTCACAGCCGTACGAGAAAGCTGCACCCGAAAATAATTGAGAGTCAATAAACCGCGGCGGCGTCTTTTTACAAAGGCGTCGCCGCGGTTTATGTTATAGTAACTTGCAGCTTTCACACAATGCCGGCTCAGCTGTGGTAAACAAAGGTGGAATATGATTGCTGCGTATCGGTGCGGAAAATTATCTTGTTGTCGCGCGGCGTGGCAGTGTCCAAATAGACGGTGCCGTATTCGGCGTATTCACTGTCGTCCACCCAGACGCCGTAAAAGATATACGAGGTGTCGCCGGTGCGCTCAATTGACGTGAGTATAAAACTGCGCGTCGTGTATTCGGTCATGTAAAGCCGGTATTCTCCGGTGACAAACTTAATATTAACGTCCCCGCAAGTCCAGCTTCCCGAACCGGTCAGCGATTTCCACAAGCTGGTAAAGTCCTCTACCGACGTGTTCGACACTGACAGCGACATGCTGTCGGTTGTGGTCACTTGAGGGATGCTAACGCTGCTCGCGGACGACGACCCACCGCTTGCGGGCGCCGACGATCCCCCGCTCCCAGCAGAGGATGTCTCGTCGGACGAAAACCCCGAACTGCCGCTTGACGAACCGTCCGGCATAACAACAACACCGTTGCTTTGAGTGCCGCTACCCGATTCGGTATTGAAATTGCCGAAAATATTTTGTGAAACCTGCAAATACGCAAGCACCCCGATAATTGTCAGCAGCATAACCGTTAGCACTACGGCTACTACCGGCACGACGGGACTTTTTTTCTTTTTGACGTTCTGTTGCGGAAGCTGGGTTTGCCGAGTTGCCGGCTTACTGTAGTTGCCGCCGGTTTTCTTTAGCGGCGCGCCGCAGCTCACGCAGCACACTGCACTTACCGGGTTGACGGCGCCGCACCTATTGCAATACTGCGGCGGCGCTGAAGCGTCCGTTTTTGCCTTAATCTGTGCGGCGCTGCCGCCCAAGCCTGCGCCGCAGTCAACGCAAAACTTGGCGCCGTTTCGGTTTGCGGCGCCGCACTTGACGCAGTATACCGCATTTGGGGCACTCTCGGCCGCCACAGGCGACTGCGTCGCTGTGGAAAACCCTTCGGCGCCGTGCTGGCTGTCTTCAAACATCCCAGCCGTTCCGGTTGTTTCTGCCGACGGTAACACCGTTGCGGCCGCTCCCCAGTACTGCGCTGCGTCTGCGGTTGTGTCGCTCGTGCCGGACTTTGGTTCTTCGTCCTCACTGCAGGACAGACCGGCGGCAGTTTCGCCGCTAAGCGCCGCTTGCTGCTCGTCCTTTTCCTGACACGCCGAGTCCTTGCGGTTATCATGCTCGTGCTTGTCTTGCTCTACTGTATTTTTTTCCCCGTCAGAGTTTGCACCGTCCGCGTCACTGTTTTTCTGTGCCGCAGCGGCGTTTTTTCCCCGGCGCGGCGCCGCCGTTTTTTCCTTTTTTGCCGCACTCGCCGCTGTTTTTTTACTTTTTGCGCCGGTGCTTTGCGCTGCGGCGGTTTCCGTTTGCGCCTGCTGCGCCATTTCGGCGGCTATTTCCCGTTCGCACTGCTGCACCGCGTCTTCGTCTGCGGTCTTATTATCAGTTATAGAAGATTGATTCTGCTCTTGAGAAAAATGCTCGTTTTCCGTTTCTTTTTTCATTTTTCTGCTCCGCTGATTATTTTTGAAAATCCGCTAAAAATACAATACCATCGTTTGGCTGACTGTGTCAATATTTGTCTAAAATTAGCAGGTTTCCCGAGATGTTACCGCCGCAAAAACGCCGCGCGCGCAAAGTCTAAAACCTGGGCTCTCCAAACAGGCTGCCCAGAGCGCCGCTTCCGTTCCGTTTTCTGTCAGTTTTGCCGTTCTGTCGCACCCTTAACAAAACTGCCGAAAAAAGTCCGCCGCTGTGAGCTTTTGCGCGCAAGAGGTTTTTTTGCAGAATAAAAAGCGGCGTAAAAATTATTCTTTTGCCCGCCGGCGCGCACTGTTTGCCGGCGCTTCTTTTTGTTTTGCCGGCTTCTTTGCCGCGCGAAGATGGCGGCGGTTTTCCTGCAAAAGCCAGGCAAATTCGTCGCACTCGCAGGGCTGGGCGAAATAATAGCCCTGCACCGTCTCAACGCCCATGCCGCTGACTAATTGCAGTTCCTGTTCGCTCTCCACTCCCTCCGCTATGACCGGCAAGCGGCAGCTGCGAAAGCCCTCAATGATGCTCGCGAACAGCTTGCGTATTTCTGAGTCTCCGGCGGCGCTTTGCACAAGTGAGCGGTCAATTTTTATGCCGTCCAGCGGCAGTTGGGCGACGCTGAGCAAATTAGAGTGTCCCGTGCCGAAATCGTCAAGAAAAAAACCGAATCCCTTAAGCGAAAGCTGTGCCATCAACTCGCGGACGAATTCAATATTGTCAAGCACGACACGTTCGGTTATTTCCAACTTAATATAGCGACTGCTGACGCCGAAGCGCTGCGTCATCTGCTGCAGCTTGTCCGGCAAGTCGTCTTGCAAAAACTGCTGCATGGAGACGTTGACCGACAAGGGCAGACGAAGCTTGTTGTCGGCAATATATTTACACGTCTGCTCAAGTATTAACCAGGTAAGCTGGACAATAAGGCCGGTTTCCTCGGCAACAGGAATGAACTCGCCGGGCGGTATTTGCCTGCCTTTTTCGTCGCGCAGCCGCAGCAGCACCTCGCCGCCGCATATGGCGCCGTCGCTGACGCTGTAGTAGGGCTGAATATTTAAATAAAAATTACCGGCGTCGTAGGCCTTTTGGATATATGCCGTCAAAAACTGCCGGCGGAAAAACTGTTCTTGCAGCGCCGCGTCGAACCTTACTGCCGGGTTGCCGCCGCCCTGAGCGCGCGCGTAGGCGTATTCCAGCGCCGCTATCGCGTCAAGGTGCGTGGCGACGTTTTTCGGGCAGGCGACGTCGGCAAACACTGCGTGCAGGCGCGCCGTCTCACCGCCGGCGTCCCAGTCGCTGTCAAAAAGCGCGCGCGCGGCGGCGAATATACTTTCATGCTCGGCGTCGCTGTCGGCTGTCACCATTATTACGAACGAGATACCGGAATAGCGGTAGGCGTACGCCCGCGGCGACAGTTCCGAAAGCTTTTGGCCGACGGCGCGAATGAACAAGTCGGCGCGTTGATAGCCGCAGCGGTTGTTAATTTTGCGAAACTCTTTCAGGTGTACGAGAATCAACCTGTACGGGCGCGCGCTTTTGTCGTAGGCGCCCAGGGTATATATCAGCGCGCTGCGGTTACCAAGGCCGGTCAGCGGGTCGATGTTTATCTGTTTTTGCTGGAAGCTCATGTACAGTATGAGCAGCGCAAGCGCCATTGCCGTTCCGGTCATCATGGTATTGCGGAAGACCTGCTGCACTAAAGCGGTTATCAGCACTACCGGCGGCACAATTCGCATGCTGCGCGCAATATTGCTGTCGGCAACGCGGCGCTGCCGCCAAAAGCCGGCAATACAGACGGCCACGTATATAACCAGCACTAAATACAGCGAGCGGTTTGCGGGTCCGCGAATATAATTCATCTGCGCGTCAAAGCTGAACAGCCAGCCCGTATACGAGTTGCTCAGCGCCAGGGCCGCACAGATAAAGTATACCGCCGCTACTATTGCCGCGGCGGTCTTAAAACCGCCGCGCTGCGGCGAGTCGGCGTATATCAGCGCCAGAACATATATACAAATGCCGGCGACGGCCAGCGGCGTCAGCAAAAAATAAATTACGTTCAGTTCGTAGCAAAGTCCGTACGGGATGTATTCGTGGTATTCAATGGCATAAACAGAAAAGATATTTGCCGCAATGGCGGCGATTGTAACGGCCACGCACCACTTAAAAAGCAACGTGCGCCTGTTCTCAATTATCTGCTTGCTGCCGGCTGACGAATAGATAAAAACTATCAGCAGCACAATGCTGGCAATAAACTCCGGTTCTATTACCCAATCCATCTGCTAAATACCTCTGTGCGGACCCGTTGACAGGCTTTTTTATAGCTTAGCATATTGCAGTTACTTTTTACAGTTTTTTTCTGCGCCGCGATATAACAATATTTTGTTGACACAACTTTGCTGCGCAAGTACAATAAAGATGTATTATTATGTTAATTGGAGTGATGACTTTGCAAAACCAGACCTCCTCGCAAAAGGAAAAGAAAATTCATCCGGCACTGCCCTACTATGCCGCCGCAGCCTGTTTTGCGCTGTTGAGTTTGCTTATGCGCATGGACCGCATGAGCCAACTGCTTATTGCGCTGGCGGTCAGTTTGCTGGTGTTTATTATTTTGCGGGCCATGTTCCCCGCGCACAGCAAAACCGAAAAAGCGACCAGCTACGGAAAAACAGGCAACACCGAGGCCGACGAGCTGCTAAAAGAGGGCCGCAAGGCGATAGTGTCTATTAACACGGCGCGCGCAAAAATAAGCGACCGCGCTTTTGCCGAACAGCTGACAAAGCTCTCCTCGCTGTGCTCGCAGATACTGCAAAAAGTTTCCGAGCAGCCCGAATGCGCCAAAAAACTGCGCCGGTTCATGGACTATTATTTGCCGACCACTCTCAAGCTTATTGAGTGTTACGAGCAACTGCAAAACAAGCAGGACGCCGGCAGCGCAAATATCAGCAAGACCATCGCCACTATTGAAAATTCCTCCGCACTTATTGTTCAGGCCTTCCAAAAGCAGCTTGACAATCTTTACGCGGACCAGGCGCTCGACATTACCACCGACGTCCAGGTACTGGAAAACATGATGTCCCGGGACGGTCTTTCCACGTCTCTTGGCAGTATCACCGACGCGCTGAGCAAATAACTTGCCGGCGCAACTATCGCAAAAAAACATACCTAAATATAAGGAGTTAAAAATGACTGATTTCAACACCACCCCGGCAGCAGTCGCCGCCGACACTATCGTCCTGAGCACCGAACCCATCGTCGCCCCGCAGGTAGAGCTTACCGACCCCAACGTCAGCGCGCAGACCATAGCCAAAGTGGAAGATACCCCGCTGACCGACGCGGAGAAAAAGGCTGTTAATGATTTTGTCCAGAAAATAGACCTCAACAACACTAACCTCGTGTTGCAGTACGGCGCCGCCGCGCAGAGCAAGATTGCCAATTTTTCCGAGGCCGCTTTGGGCAACGTGCGCACCAAAGACTTCGGTGAAGTCGGCGGGATGATTACCGACCTGGTCGTTGAGCTTAAAGGCTTCGACGTCGACGCGGTAAACAAAAAGGGCTTCCTGGGACTTTTCAAAAGTGCCGGCAACCGCATAGTCGCGCTTAAGGCCAAGTACGACAAGGCCGACGTCAACGTCGAAAAAATCGCCCAGGTTCTGGAAAATCATCAAATTCGTCTGATGAAGGACATTGCCACTCTCGACGAGATGTACAATCTCAACCTCACCTATTTCAAAGAGCTGACGATGTATATTCTCGCCGGCAAGAAAAAACTTGAGTCCGTAAAGGCGAACGAACTGCAGCAGCTGCGCGCCAAAGCCAAACAGTCGGGCACGCCCGAAGACGCGCAGGCCGCCAAAGATTACGAGCAGATGATTAACCGCTTTGAGAAAAAGCTGTACGATTTGGAGCTGACTCGCAACATCAGCATCCAAATGGCGCCGCAGGTGCGCCTTATTCAGAACAACGACACCGTTATGACCGAAAAAATCCAGACGACGCTGGTCAATACAATCCCGCTGTGGAAGTCCCAAATGGTAATTGCCCTCGGTCTCGCTCACGCCCAGCAGGCGCTTGAGGCGCAAAAGGCCGTCACCGACATGACTAACGAGCTGTTGCTGAAAAACTCCGAAAATCTCAAAACAGGCTCCATCGCCGTGGCGCAGGAATCTGAGCGCGGCATAGTCGACGTCGAAACTCTGCAGCAGACCAACCGCAACCTTATTGAAACTCTTGACGAGGTTCTGCGCATTCAGGCCGAAGGCCGCGAAAAGCGCGCCGCTGCCGAAGTTGAGCTCGGCCGCATTGAGGGCGAGCTCAAAGCAAAGCTGCTGGAAATCCGCGACAACGGCAATAACTGACATAGAGTATAATTATTTGCCCGTGCGGCGCCGGTCGCCGCACGGGACTTCCTCTTTACGGAGCTTATATATATGAAACTTCTTAAAAACCGCGCTTTTGCCGCGCTGGTAATGGTCGTTGTTATACTCATAAGCTTTCTTGCCAGCGGTCACCGCGCTTTGGCGCGCGAGCGCGACAAGGTAAGCGACCTGTTCTACAACGGCGAACTCGGCGACGGCGTCGGCATAGCATACGATCTTGACACTATCGCCGTGTGCTGCGGCAACCTTGTCACTGTCGCCTCGCGCTATCTCAGCGCCGACAACAGCGCGCTGAGCGCGCTCAACGAGCTGCGCAGCGAAATGGCAGGCGCCGCGACCATAAGCGAAAAGGCCAAGTGTTTTTCACGCATAGACAGCGTAGTAATGGACGTTGCCGAGGCTCTTGACGGCACCAACATTACGTCAACTGATTTTAACCTATTTTACGGCGAATGTGTCGACATTGACGCCGCCCAACAGCGCATAAAGCTCGACTCCTATAACACCGCCGCCCGTCAGTTCAACGACTCGCTGTCCGGCCAGCCGGCTGCTTTTATTGCGGCGCTGACCGGTATAGCTGAAGCGGAGATATTTCACTGATGATTAAAAACAATTTTTTTGCCAAAGGAGCTCTGCTCGTCTGCGTCTGCCTGTGCCTGGTTTTGGCTTTGGGCACCCCGAGTGCCAGTGCCGCCGTGCCCGACGCGAGCGAGGCGTTCTATGTCGCCGACTACGCCAACGTGCTGGATTCGGATACCGAACAGACTATCTGCGACGCCAACAGCTGGCTGTGCAGTGAAACCGGCGCGCAAATAGTTGTCGTTACCGTTGACTTCCTTGACGGTGAAGAGATTGACTATTACGCCTACTCCCTGTTTAACAGCTGGGGAATCGGCAGCAGCGAAAAGGATAACGGCGTGCTGCTGCTGCTCTCTATCGGGGACGACAATTATTACGCGCTCACCGGCAGCGGCCTGGAAACAGCTATTCCCGCCTCCCGCCTGGACAGTCTGCTGTGGAATTATTTGGAAGACGACTTCGCGGCCGGCGACTACGATGCCGGCGTGCGCAGCGTCTTTGACCAGCTTTTCAGCGACGTTTGCAGCTACTATGGCGTCAGCTACAGCGGCTCTTCCGCCACGCAAACTCCAAACAGCAGCACCACGGTGTACCCAAACAACAATTCCTCGTCGAGCAACACCTACACCCCGAACTCAAGCAGCGACAGCTCAGACCACAGCTCGTTGTTGTCGCCATTCTTCTTTTTGGTACTGTTAGTGTTTATTGTCGTTTTTGTTGTCCGCTCGGCGCGGCGGCGGCGCTACCGCAGCAATTATCCCGGTGGCACTATGCCGGTATTTATTCCAATTGGCAACAGGCGCCGCTACAACAACTATCCCGGCGGTTACAACAACTACCCCGGCGGCTACAACAACTACCCCGGCAACTTTAATCAACCCGGAGCCGGTACGCCTCCTTCTCAGAGCGGCAGTTTCAACCAACCGTCATCGGGCGGGTATTCCGCGCCGACGGGCGGTGGCGGCAGCAGCCGCGGCGGCGGCGCGCAGCGCCGCAGCTCCAACAGCAGTCTTGACGGCTTTTTCGGCTCCGGTGGCAGCAGCGGCTCCTCGTCGTCCGGCAGCTCCGGCGGCGGGTTGTTCGGCGGCTCGTCCGGCAGTTCCGGAGGCGGGTTGTTCGGCGGCTCGTCCGGCAGTTCCGGCAGCAGCCACTCCAGTTTCACAGGCGGCAGCAGCAAAAACAATTTCGGCGGCGGCCACTCCAGCGGCGGCGGCGGCCATTCGCGCGGCGGCGGCGCCGGCAGAAGATAAACCTGCCGCTTTTTCCACTCAAACACAAAAAACGGCGAAAAGCGCTCAATGCGCTTTTCGCCGTTTACTTTTGCCGGAAAATTCAGTTTTCAGTCCTCAAACTGCACGCAGAGTGTGTAATTCTCCGCAACTTGCTGAACAAAGGGCTCGAGCAGCTCGGTGACCGCCGCCAGCGCGGCCTCGTCTGCTTGCGACATCATGTCCTGCTCGCCGAGACGCTCGCTCATCTGAGCAATTACCTGCGTTTCAAATTCCTGCTGCTGCTCCGCGGTCAGGCGAATGTCAATAAACGTCAGCAGTCCAAATTCCGTGTCCTCAAACTCGGTGCGCTCTACGTCATACTCCACGTTGTAAAGCTGCGCGTGCGGAATTGTCACCGTAACGCTGCGCGCCGCAGAGTCGGCGCTGATGTCGCCTTGCCCCAACTGCGAAAGGTCAACAGAGTAGTAGCCGGTACCGTGGCAATGTACAACTTTTGTCTTGGTAAACACTTCCCAGCCGGCAAAGGTGCGCTCTATTTGCGTGTCAATTTGTATTGGCTGCTCCAAAACAATAAGTTGCTGCTGCTGCTCGCTTTCACCGAGCAGTGCCTGCTCAATTCTGAGTGACGATTGGGTAAACACACCGCCCAGAAATTCGCGCCGGGCGCTCTCGTCGGCGCGCTGCCACCAAAAATCGCGTGCCAAAAAGAAGACCGCCACGCACAGTGCCAGCACTACACCTATTTTTATAAGTAAACCGCGCAGTGAGCGTTTGCGGGTCTTTTGCGCAACCTTTTTGGCAATCTGTTCGGCAAGCTGTTCACCGGACGCTGAATTTTCGTTGTCTTTTTCTTTTTTCAATTCTCTCATTCCATTCTTTTCTTTTCGACAAAAATATACCACAATCGCCCTGTTTTGGCAAATTGTCCCGCATGTTTGTGCCGAAAAGCCCTACCGCGCCTGAAGAATGTGGTTTACTCAAGACCTATAAGGGCGACGCAAACGCACAGGTCCATTTTAAAAAAGCGCTGTTTCCAAAACGCAAAAAATATTTTTTGCACAGGGCAAAATTGACGTTCAATTCGTCCTCCTAATTCTGCCGACGCCTGTTGACACCAAACGGCAGCTTGAGCCTCAAAGCTTTGCGCCGGCGGCAAAAACTCGTTTTATGTTGCCTGTGCTTTTGTATTCGAAAATTTTTTTGTGGCTGCTAAGCGCAAAAAAACGGCGCGCCTAATCGGCGCGCCGTTATGGGTAAATTCGGTTTACTTAATTATTTTTCCCAGCAGGTCAATAACGGCGCTTGCCGTGTCGGCCGTGCTCGACTTCTTTTCAGAGCTGCCGCCGCTGAGCGCGCTCATAGCCGTAAGCAGTGTGCTCAAATCGCTGCTGTTGGTCTTGCTGCTTTTCTTCGCCTTGCCGACAACCGCCAAAACTATGGGCGCTATGGCGGCGAGGCCGGTAATTACCTTTTTGGCGTCGATGCCGGTAGATTTCGAGAGCTTTTTCGCAGTGCTGTCGGTGCTGTCGCCGAAAATGTGACCGATTATTTTGCTGCCGTCGGTAAGGTCGAGGTTCTTAATTACCGACGCAACACTCTCGCTCTTTTCGGCGTGGTCGTCAAGCGCGCTGCTCAGTGATTCGGCGCCCTTTTCGTCGGATGCATTGTCGGCCATCTGCGTGAGCAGCGTCGGCAGCGCGGAACTGACAAGCGAGCCAATCTTTTCGCTGTCAATGCCGGTCTCTTTGCTGAGTTTGGACAAATTGTCGCTGGTCAGCACAGAAGAAAGCAATGAAGTTATGTCTGACATAAAATAAATACCTCTTTCACAATATTTTATTTATTCTTATTACTATATTATCACATTTTTGACCGCATTCAATGTTTTTTTACACTTCAACCGTGTCCTCAGGGTCATCTTTTTTGTGAAAAATATTGACGACGCTCTTAATAGTGCTGGCGAGCGTCGGCTTAAGCAGCGAGAGCGACTCGCGGTAAGCGCGCATTCGCAGGCTCTTGTTGGTTATTTCCTTATTCGGGTCGCACAGATAATATTTGGTCGCTGCGCCGACGCGCATTGCCATAAAGGCGTTGGCCACGCCCTGCGTAACCGAGCCGACAAGCATGCCGGGTATTTTGTACAGCGAGTTGCCCGCAACCATGGAAAACAACTCCGCCATGTCTATTTCCTCAAGCCCTGCCGCGACCAGCGCCACAGTCATAGTGCGAATATAGAGTTTTACCAGTTGGGCGTTGTTCGGCCTAAAACCGCATATTTCAACAATGCGCCGCACCAGGTTGAGATTGGCGCTCAGGCTGCCGAGCATATCGTATAAACTCGTCTGCGAGACCGCCGTCACCAAAAAAACTTTTTTCGCGGTGTCGGCAATTTCCTCGTCAATCTGCGGGACGATGTGCTTATTAAAGGCCTCGACAATAAGGTCGTCCGTCTCGTCACCGTGCTTGAGAGTGTCGCGAAAATACTGCTTTTCCTCCTCGCTTATCGTCTCGCTCGCACAGATGTTGGCAACTATTTTGCGGCACCAGCGCTGTTTGGCGGCGCCGGTGGTGGTGCTGAGTTCGCGCAGAGAAAAAATCGGCGCCGTAATTATTTGCAGCGCCGGTCTGACAATCCCGAAAATAACCAGCAGAATGACCACTGCGTAAAACAAATAAGCTACCGCCGGGTGGATAGCTGTCAGCTTTTGGCCTATGTCCATAACGCTGCTCGCAAAAATACAAAGTATTACTACAATAAGCGCTGTGAGCAGCAGCACCAGTCTCTTGTAATTTCGCATAGTTACTTCCCTCCCTTTGGTATTATAAAACAATTCTTTCGACGCTGCAAATTTTTGCAAAAATCGGACCGCCAGTATGGCGGCCCGATAAGGGAAAGGGGTTACCGGCGGGGTCAACGTGTGAAGACGGCTCAGGCGATAATCTTGCAGACCAAGCCCTCAATTATGCCCCACAGCGAAAAGTCGTTGCCGCCGTAGACCAGCATCCAGTTGTTGATGGTGTTGCCGTAGAAATAGCCGGCAAAGCCGACGAGCAGCACCATAATAATTCCGCAGACCGCGGCGCCGATTACACACCCTCGCACACCGCCGTAGGCATTGCCGATTATTGCAGCCGTGCCGTTTTCAAAAAAGCAGGTGAACGCCAGCGGCAGCACGACCATTGGGAAAATTCCCAGCGGCGCGGTAATAAGAATTGTAATAGTCGAGGTGATAAGCGCGACTATAAAGCCGATTATCAGCGCGTTGGGCGCGTAGTTGAACAGCACCGGACAGTCGAGACCGGGAACTGCGCCCGGAACTACCTTGTTGGCTATGCCCTGGAAAGCGGGAACTATCTCCGCTATCAACATCCGCACACCCAGCAGCATAATAGTGACGCCGACGCCGAACATCATGCCCTTGGTAAAGTAGAAGGTGAACGCGCTGGTGTAGCCCCAGACCTCTGCCGGGTTAATGCCGTTGGCTCTGAGTATTAAACCGGTAACGATGTAGGTCAGACAAATTACGATGGAACCGGTTATTGAGACCTCGCGCAAAAAGTTAAGGCCCTTCGGGAACTTCAAATCTTCCGTTGACTTGCTCTTGTCGCCGACAAGCTTTGCGACGCCGGCCGCAATAAGCGAGAGGATTGTCGTCGGGTGGGCGATTGTAAAGCTGTCGTCGCCTGTTACCTGCTTTACCAGCGGGCGCATCAGGTTGGGGGCGACTATCATGTACATGGCGGTGAACACTGTCGCAATAATTACCAGCGACGTACCCTTCATTCCCGCGTCAACGCCGGCGGCAATGAAAATGTACGGGAACCAGTAAAGCATGTGGCCAGTCAAGAAGACTGCTTTGTACCTTGTCAGCCGCGCAAATATCAAGTTTAACAGGAACGCCGCAATCATGACAATGCCTATTTGCGCGCCGTAGGTATTGGCGAAGCCCTCCATATCCGGCGCGGCGGTGTTGCCGGGCATGATGTAAGAGAACGCGACGTTTATTTCCGCCACGTTCGTTGAAATTATGCTGACGCCCTGATTGAGCACAAAATAGCCGAACGCAGTCATAAATGTGCCGCGGACAATTTCAGTAAACGGCTTTTTCAGCAATATCAAGCCGACCATGGCGATAAGAGAAATAAAAATAGCGCCTTGGCCGAAAATCTGATTTACTATAAAATCCAACACCTTCATGTGCTGCTCTCCTTACTTTTTCAAAGACTCAAAGAAATCAAGAACGCTTTTTTCCACTTCCGCGTCGTCCATAAAATTCTTAATTTTGATTACGGGAACCTTTGCGCGCTCAACAATGCGCTCGGCAAGTTCTTCGGAAATAAAGATAGCGTCGCACGGCGTAGAACAGCAAGTACCCACGTCGCCGCAGAACACCCGCGCCTCCAAAGCGTGTTTTTCCAATATCTTGTCGATTTTCATTCTCAGAAACAGCGAGGAACCGCAGCCGAATCCGCACACGGCTTGAATTTTTACCTCATCCATATTATTTTCCTTTCCCATTGTTACCGATTTGCGGCTTTCGCCGCAAGCACGGCTCAGCCTTGCACCGTTACCAGTTTCGCGAGCTGCTCGGCGCTCTTTGCCGCGGACAGTTTGTCTATTTTACCGTCTTCGCTCAGCAGCTGGGCAATTTTTTGCAGTTGAAGAACGTGCGAGTCGCTGTCAACACAGCAAATTGACAGCACCACATAAACCGGGTCGTTGTCACAGCCGAAATTGACCGGTTTTGCCAATGTTATCAGCGCGCAGTCGTTTTTCAGTACCGCGTCGCTCGGCGCCGCGTGGGCAATGGCCAGCTTCTTTGTTATTACCATATAAGGCCCAAACTCGTTGACGGCGCTTATCATCGCCTCAACATACTCTTGCGTGGCACTGCCGTTCGCCACCAGCAACGCTCCGACGCTGCGCACCGCCTGCTGCCAATTGTCCGCCTGCACAGCCGCCCTGATGTTGCCAGAGTTAATAATTTGTTCACTCATTGCTAACACCAAATTAATTATTTCGGACAGCTTCATTTTAACACTATGAAAGTTGCAACGCAACATCCGCAGCAGCGTCGGCCAACGCTGCCGGACATTTGTCCGCTTTGCCGAATCTACCGAATAACTGTGGTTTTTTTGCTGGAAGACGTTTTGGGATGTTTATTCTTGAATTGCGGCAGCACCGCTTTTTACTTGCGGCGGCTTTTGGTGAATTTGCTGTACGGGCGGCTGAGCTTTTAAGGCTCTGCGCCCGAATCGCCTGCCCGAACACGGAAATTATGTTTCTGCGCATTATAAGTTGTCATTTTGTGCTTTATTGTGTTATATTTAAAAAAAAAGTGGAGAACAGCGATGAAAGACTATTTTAAAAAATCCGGCGGTGACCGCGCCGACGGTTGGCGCGTACGCGACATCGACACCGTCTACACCGTAATGCCTTATGTACTGCGCACCCGCATCGACTCGCAGTGCCTGTTTGAGGAGAGTATTGACGCCGGCCGCGCCGAAGAATTTATTAAACAGCACCGCGATGACATTCCCAACCTCGCCATTATGCATATTGTTATTGCCGCTATGGTGCGCACAATATCTCAACGCCCGTACGTCAACCGTTTTATTGTTCACAACAAGCTTTACGCCCACAACGATATTGAAATATCACTGGTGATAAAGCGCTCGCTGACCGACCGCGGCGAGGAAACTTTAATAAAACCCGAATTTGAGCCGGACGACACTCTCGCGGACATAGTGCGCAAGCTCAGCGATGAGCTGGAGCGCACCAAGCCGCTCGACAACAAAAACTCGACCGACAAGACAGCCAAGCTCTTGGGCCGTATGCCGCCGTTTTTGCTGCGCTTCGCCATTGGCATAGTGCGCTTAATGGACAACTGGGGCATTCTGCCGGCAGGCATCCGCCAGGCAAGTCCCTGGCACACCGGCGCATTCATCACCAATGTGGGCTCACTGGGCATCGGCCCCATCTACCACCATCTGTACGAGTTCGGCACCTGCAGCTTTTTTGTGGCAATGGGCAAAAAAGAACGGCGCCAGCTTTACGACCGCAACGGTAACATCTTTATGGAGCGGACAATGGGGCTGAAATACGTAATAGACGAGCGTGTCTGCGACGGCCACTATTACGCGGTGTCAATGCGGCTGATGCGGCGCTTAATGAACAACCCCGAAATGCTGCTGCTGCCGCCGGACAAAATAGTTATGGACGACGGCGTAGTAAACAAAGTAAACCGCGACAGCCGCATATATAAACTCAACGAAAACGCCGCCGCGGCCGGCGACAAAGTAGCTGAGTGACAACATTTTAAAAATTGCTGCAAGGCCGGCTCACAAGACTCGGCCTTGTCAATTGCAAAAGGCGCTGCCCCTTAGGGGCAGCGCCTTTTTTCTGTCGTTCAACTGAATTTTAGGTTATTTTGCCTGCTCGGCCTCGTCGTCCTTTTTGTCTTTCTTGAAGCCGATGTAACTGCTGATGGCAATGACCAGCGCAATGGCCAGCATGAGAATCGTCCACTTGTCGACCATTCTGATGCGACGGACCAGGGGCTCGGTAAGGAAGAAAGCGACTACGGAACCGACTGCCGCTACGCCGTTAATTATTTTGCAAATGCGGCGACGGGTCGGGTTTTCCTGCTTGTCATCGTCATTCTTCTTTTGCTGTTCGTCATCCTCGTCCTTGTTCTTTTTCTTGAAGAACATCCAGACAGCTGCGACAACGCTCAGTACCATTGTTATCAGGTTGACCAGAGCCAATATCGGCTGTCCGGCCGCCGCCAACGGGGTCTGGGTATCGTCTATTGTAGTCGTTGTCGAAGTAGACGATTGCGTTGCAGTGTCGCGGTTCCAAATGGCAATCAGCGTGATGTCCTGCGCCGGCATTTGCAGCGTGTCTGCGCCCGCGTAGACGTTGCCGCTGTAACGCCAGCCGCCGAAGGTGTAGCCCTCGCGTGTAGGCTGTGCAGACGACACTGTAACTCTTGCGCCGGCGGCATATTCTGCCGTGTCTGTCGGAGCGCCGCTGCCGCCGTTGGCGTTGTAAGTAACGTTGTATGTAACTACTACTACTGCCGGAGCTGTGTATGTCCACTGTGCCGTGTAGGTGACGCTGCCGGTAACTGTTGCCGCCGGGGTCACATTCCAGCCGGTAAAGGACCAGTTGAGCGTGGCCGAGGCCGTGCTGCCGCTAAACGCCGGCGTCGTGTCGCCGTAGTGCAATCCGGTGGTCGTCTGTGCTGTGGCCGTCCAGGTGCCCTGCGTGCCCGGCGCGTAGATTACGGTGTATTCGTTCTGCGTCCACTGCGCCG
>CAYZIL010000034.1:0-14106 GCA_964478515.1 uncultured Faecalibacterium sp.
TATCTATTCCATATTTGTTGTAATCATAACAGACCTGTAAATTCTTCTCTATGGCCTCATCAATCAGTTCAATATTATAAAAAAGCGCCTGATTGTCCGTCTTGCTCCAATCGTTTACGGAATAAATATTTTTTACATGTGCTCTGAAATACTTGTTGGACAGTCCGCACAGCCGGTTAATTAGGTCTGCCGAGTGTTTTGCCGTAATGTACTTGCTGCACAAAACGCCGTCAATCAACATATGCAATTCGGCGTCTTCAAAATCGCGGCTGCCAAGATAACTGCCGGCGCGGCGGAAATCAATATCAGCACCGGCTTCCCGCAACAGTTAAATGTTGCGACTGATGGCCTTGCGCTCAATCACAATGCCGAAATCGCTCTCAAGATGTTTTGAAATCTCCTCTTGGGTGAGCGGGTGGTTGTAATCGCTGTACTGCTTTAGAATCTGCCATATCCGAATTAGCGCCATTTTTTTCGGTTCAAAGCTTTCCATGGTATGCTCCTTTGTGCAACGGCAAATTACTGGAAACACTATTTTACATCTTTTTTATACCATCTTTGGGGAAGATAATAAACACAAATATTACCGGCTTCAGCTTGACTCGACAAAGTTTTTAGCTGCAGTGCGTCGAATATCGCACACGCACGGCGCCATATTGTTTTCTGCGCCCCACGCAGCCGCGCCTAAAAGCGCGGCTGCTTTTTCGTGTCAGTCGGGCGAAGCGCCGCATACAATGTAGCGAAAAGGAGTGATTGCAATGGCGCTTATTTATATGTTCAACGCCCGCACCGGCATCGTCGAACGCTACAACCGCACCGACGGCGAACCTATGCCCTACAATGTCGGCGGCACGCTGACGGTCGGTGAGTTCACCAACGCCACCGCCGCGAACACTATCTGGTCCGATACCGACACCATGCGCGCATTCAATTCCACCCGCTCGCTGTTTCAAAACCCCATCAGCGTGCGCGTCGGTTTTCTAAACATTGACGAGACGCCCAAAAGCAGCGGAGATTTTTACCCCGCCGGCGTTTCCTTTTTGATGGCGCCGCTGGGCGGTACGGTGCAGCAGTTGCTGGCCGCCGCTAACAACAGCGGCGAATGGACTACCGTAGAGCAGCGGGGCAACGACGTGTACGCAGACTTGAGCTATGCGCCGTGCGGCCTTCCCGGGTGCTCTGGATACCCTAACGCCTTCAGGGGTCTGGAAAACAATTACGTGGCGCTGCTGCAAAACTGTCTTAACCGTCTCGGTTACAAGCCGGGCAGCGTCGACAGCATGTTCGGCCCCAACACCGAAAGCGCACTGCGCCGCTTTCAGCGCGACTTGTATTTGACTGAAGACGGCGTCGCGACGCCGAAAATATGGGCGTCGCTCATCCCGCTGGGCTATGGTCTGCGCGCCGGTCCCGGCACTGAATAAGACCAACTAAAATGTCCGTATCTTTCACAAAAAAAAGGCGCTGCCGGCAACGGCAACGCCCTTAAAATATTCTTGTGCCTAATCACAAGCGCTGCGTGTTTACCGCGCTCGCGCTGCTTTTACTGCGGCTGTTCGTGTGTTTCGCGCGCCGCGTCGCCAAACGTCTTGCGGTAGTTTTCCAGACATTCGCCGATAACTTTTCTCGCCATCGCCGCGTCGTAAAAATCGTCTACTTCGGTATGCTTGCCCTCAAGCGTCTTGTAAACGGTAAAAAAGTGGCGCATCTCGCTGAGAATGTGCTGCGGCAGCTCGCCGATGTCATGGTAGCAATTGTAATTCGGGTCGCCGAACGGAACGGCGATTATTTTTTCGTCGCTGCGCCCGGAGTCTATCATGCGCATCATACCGATTGGGAAGCAGCGCACCATACTCAGCGGGTAAATAGCCTCGCTGCACAGCACCAGCACGTCGAGCGGGTCGCCGTCGTTACCGTAGCTGCGCGGCAAAAAACCGTAATTGGCCGGGTAGTGGGTGGAGGTGAAAAGCACACGGTCGAGAATGATATGCCCGGTCTGTTTGTCCAGCTCGTACTTGTTGCGGGTGCCTTTTTCTATTTCTATAACGGCTATAAAATCATCGGGATTCATTCGGGAAGGTTCCACGTCGTGCCAAATATTAGACATTGCGAAGCCGCCTTTCGTCATTATTAAGCGCAGTATATCACAGCGGCGCCGCGCTGTCCACCGCTTTGTCGGCGGCAGGCTCCAGTCCCCGCAGCGCCCGGCGGAATTGCAAGGAAAACAGTATTACCGTAAAAATCACGGCCAGCGTGTCTGCTACCGGCTCCGCCATGTATACCGCGCTCGTCTTGTCGGACATCAGCAGTGGCATTATATATATAAGCGGAATAAGCAGTACAAATTTGCGCACAACTGCGACTACGACCGACGCCGCCGCGTTGCCAATAGAGATAAAAGTCATTTGACAGGCTGTCTGCGCGCCCATTAGCAGCATTGCCGCCGCGTAAATTCGCAGCGCCCGGGCCGTAAAGGCTATGAGCTCGGCGTCGGCGGTAAAAATGCCGGCAAACAGCTGCGGCGCAAGCATTACCGCCGCCCAAATAATAAACGTGTAAGTAACGTTAGCGCGCAGCAACAGCATAAACGAGCGCCGCACGCGCCCGGCGTTGCCGGCGCCGAAGTTATAGCTGGTGACCGGCTGCGCGCCCTGGGCAATGCCGTGGGTGGGCAGCATTGAAAACTGCATGACGCTTGTCAATATCGTCATTGCCCCGACAGCGATGTCGCCGCCGTATTTTAGCAAGGACGAATTAAAACACACTGCCAGCACGCTTTCGCTCGCCTGCATTATAAAGGGCGCCACGCCCAGCGCCATGCACGGCGCCACTGTCTTAATGTCTAAGCGGATGTTTTTTCGACTCAGCCGCAAAATGCTCTTGCGGCTACTGAGAAAAAGAACGACCCAAACCGTTGAAACGGCCTGCGATATTATCGTCGCGAGCGCCGCGCCGCGCACTCCCATGCCGAGGCCGAAGATAAACAAAGGGTCCAGCGCAATATTGCAAACGGCGCCGATAAGCACCGTAAGCATGCCGGTGCGGGCAAAGCCCTGCGCCGTTATAAACGCGTTCATGCCCAGCGTCAATTGGACAAAAACCGTGCCCAGCGCGTATACCTGCAAATAGCCCTGCGCGTAGTCTATGGTGTTGACGCTGGCGCCGAAACACAGCAGCAGCGGCCTGCTCCAAATAAGCAGCACTGCCGTCAACAGGGCAGAAATGACAATTTGCAGTGCAAAACAGGCGCCGAGCGTGCGCTCAGCGCTTTCGTTGTCGCCACTGCCCATGGCAATTGACGCGCGCGGCGCTCCGCCCATACTCACCAGCGCCGCAAAGGCGGAAACTATCAGTATTACCGGCATACACACGCCGACTCCGGTCAGCGCCAGCGCACCGCTGCCGGCTATGTGACCGATGTATATGCGGTCGACAATATTGTAGAGCATATTTATTAGCTGCGCCGCCACCGCCGGCACTGCCAGTTTAAATATCAGTTTGCCTACCGGCTGTGTGGCGAGAAAGCTGTTGTCTTTTTCCATGTTATTTCGTCCATTTCAATTGTGCCGCGGCGTTTTCGCCTATGCGCCCGTTCAGCCGGCAATATTCCGCCAGCTCCGCTTGAGAAAACCCGCTGAAGAGCTGTGCTAAAAAACGGTCGCGTGCCGTGTTGATACCGGCCGCTATTTCCTGCGCGGCGTCGCTCAAGCTCAGCCGTACCCGGCGCCGGTCAGCCGCGTCCTGGCGTCTGCTTACAAGCCCGCGGCTGCACAGCGCGTCCACCGCTTGCGAGACATTCGCCTTGGGCAGCAGCCGCAACTCGACAATATCGCTGGCCGTGTCCAGGTCGGGATTATTGTGCAAAAAGCAGATAATATCGTACTCCGTTTGCGTCAGCGAAAATTCACTGCGCAGCGGCTGCGCGCACTGCTCGTACAGCTTGACTATGCTGCGCAGCGTTCCCAGCATTTTTTGCGGATCCTGCATCTCGCTCTCCATAACCGATAAAAATAGTTTAATCTTGAACTATTATAAACCTTTACGTTTTTTTGTCAATAGAGCGTCACAAAGCAAAAACCGCCAGCAAAGGGCGGTTTTGAGCCGTAGATTGCGGCCGAGAACCCAACACAACCAGACGAACGTTCTCGGCAGCGCCGTTTTGCCGCGCGCCCTGTCAGCTGCGGTTGGCCCAGGCGCACTGCCGGCAGCGCTGCGGCATCTGCAAAGAGTCGTTGACGGCGCGCCGCAGCTGTGCGTAGCGCTCGCTTTGCCACAGTTGCAAAAAGCTGCCTGCGCCGATATTGCCGACCAGCTCGCCGGCATTGCAGCACAAATAAACGTCGCCGTTACTCGCAACCGTTGCGTCGCATTGCGGCGCGGCGCAATTTGTGTCAATAACGTATTCGTTTTGGTCGCGGTACGCGCCGCCGTCCAAAACAAAACCGCCCACCTTAGTCGGCAGCATATCAATAAACATCCCGTACCCGGCTGCGCGGTTAAACAGCTTTTCCAGCTCGGCGCACAGCGGCGCGCCGACGCGCGCGGCATATTCTGCCGGCGCCGTTACCAGACCGCAGCCCAGCCGACGAATACCACACTCGCGCGCCAGCTCGGCAATTGCGGCAAGCTCGTTCTGGTTGTCCTTTTGCACCGCGATATAGAACGCCGGCGACAACCGCGCCGCAACGCCCTCGTATGCAGCGGCCAGCCAGCGGGAGTTGGCGGTAATGCGCTCAAAGTCCCCGCCGCGGCGGATATACTCAAAAGTCTTTTTGTCGGCCGAGTCAATCGAAACCGTCACCATGACTTCATGTCTGCGCAGCAGCGCGATGTTGTCGTCGCTGAGCAGCATGCCGTTGGTGGACAGCTCCACAAGCGCGTCGGGACGCTTGCGCGCGCAGAGGTATTCCAGCCTTTGGGCAAAATCATTCAGCAGCAGCGACTCGCCCCAGTTGAACAGCGACCAGCTGCGCACGTAGGGCGCCGCATCGTCAACAATACGGCGGTAAAGTCCGGCGTCCATTTCCCCGCCGCCGACGCAGCGTTTGTCGCGGCACATGCGGCACCAAAGATTGCAGTTCTCGGTCAAGTCGAGATACAGCTTTTGCGGACAGATAAAATTGTCGCCGCCGTCAAGACCGGCATGCATGTAACGGTAACTGTTTTCGGTATAATATTTCATCCTTCACCATTGCTGCACCGAAAAATCGGCAAAAATGCGTTCTAATTCCTGACAGTTTTGCGGAAAGTCATTCTCGCCGCTGCGCACCAGCTTGTGCGCGTCTCGCAAAGTAAGACTTAGCTTCCAGCCGACGCCGTCAAGAATGTTGTCGTTAATGTAGTGCTCGCGCCAATGCGGTATGTCCAGCGACGCCAGCGCCCGCCGCACCGCTTGCACCTCGTGCGCGCCGAGACTGACGCGCCGGGTCGGCAAGGGACCATTGCCGTAACTGAATCCCCCGCAAACGGCCAGTGCTTCGTCCAAGCGCAGTTCTGTGAAACAGTTTTGCACCAGATAATTGTCGATTTCCAATCGCGCCACGGCTATTTCGTCACACTTCATCGGCAAACCTCTTTCCGAACTCTCGCTCAAAAGGGTGATGCCGCTCTATTGCAGCAGCTCAAAGTCGGCGGCGGGGTGGCCGCACAGCGGGCAGACGAAATCAGCCGGCAGCGTTTCGCCCTCGTAGATATAGCCGCAGACCTTGCAGACATATTTCTTTTTTGTTTCCTGTTTCTCATTGGCGGCACTGCCGTCGCACAGCTGGGCTTGCAGCGCGGCGAGCTCTGCGGCGGCGCGAGCGTCACATGCCGAGCGGATACTCACCGCGGCGCTGCAGAAGTTAAGGTTTTTGCACTCCTGCAACAGGCGGCGCATCACGTTGGCCGCCTGCGGCGCCCACGAACCGTTCTCAATAAAAGCGACCGTGCGGGACTGAAAGCCGCGCTCGCACAGATGTTCTATAAACTCGCGCATGGGCGGGAAAATGCCGGTGTTGTAGGTCGTTGTCGCCAGTACAAGTCTGTCGCGGCAAAAGGCGCTTTCGACCGCCTCGGCCATATCGTCGCGGGCAAGGTCGAACACTTCCGTGTCCTCTCCGGCGCGGCGCAGCCCGTCGGCAAGCTGCAACGCAGCCGCCTTTGTGTGTCCGTAAACGGAAGTGTAGGCCACCGTGACGCCGCTTTTCTCCGCCCGGTAAGACGACCAGGTATCGTACAGCGCCAAATGTTTGCCGAGTTCCTTGTTGAGCACCGGCCCGTGCAGCGGACAAATTGTCTTTACCGGCACTCCCGAAAGCTTTTTGAGCAGCGCTTGTACCGGCGCGCCGTATTTGCCGACAATGCCGAAATAATAGCGCCGCGCCTCGCACTCCCAATCCCCGTCGGCGTCAAGCGCACCGAACTTTCCGAAAGCGTCAGCGGAAAACAGCGCACCTTCGGCAGTGTCAAAGCTGACCATCACCTCCGGCCAGTGCACCATGGGCGCGCTGAAAAACCGCAGCGTGTGCCGTCCGAGCGTCAGCGTGTCGCCCTCTTTGACCGTCCGCGCGCGCTCGCCGGGCTCACAGGCATAGAATTGCCTTATCAGCGCAAAGGCCTTCTCGCCGGCAACGACCGACGCGTGCGGATACTTTTCCAAAAAGCGGGTGATATTGGCCGAATGGTCGGGCTCGACGTGGTGAACAACCAAATAATCAGGCTGCCGGCCGTCAAGCGCGGCGTCTATGTTGGCGAGCCACGCGTCGCCGAAGCCCTGCGCCACAGTGTCGAGCACCGCGCACTTTTCGTCCTCAATAACGTAAGAATTGTAGGCCATGCCGTTAGGGACGGCGAACTGACCCTCAAAAAGGTCTATTTTACGGTCGTTGACTCCGACGTATTTGATTGCGTCCGAAATATACATTTTTAAAAATCCTCCGAAAAAAAATTATCGCCGTTTCCGACGGCAGACGACAGCCGACGGCTGTCTGCGGCGCGGCACAGACGTGCCGCGCCGCAAATATGGGCCGCCTGCGCGTCGCGGCGCGGCGGCCCGTTGCCGTACTATGCGCTAAATGCCGAGCAAAAGCAGCACAGACGTCAATACTATGGTGGTCAGCGTCAGTGACGTCGCCCACACCACTATATTGTAGGCCTCTTTAATGCACGCCGACTTCAGCTGCAATATTGCCGACTGCTCGCAGATATCGCGCGCGCAGTCCTCTATCATACACTTAATAAAACTGTCGCTTTCGGCTGCGACGTAGTGCGGCGAGTCGTTCACGTCGCGCTCACCGAGCAGAATGTCGACGTATTCCTCCTGCTTAAAACCGTCGGTAATATCTTTAAAAAAAATCATTCCGTGTTTCTTTTTCGGCTTGTTGTCGACAGGTTTTAGGTGCGGCGAAAGGGTCTTCTTTAAGGAAAACAGCGACATAATTATCAGTACCCAGTCCAGCAAAACCGCCAAAATGAATGTCGTTTTTATAATAAGCGACAAATTCGAGTCGTAGATAAACGACGTGAATATGCCCAGCACCGTGAAGTCCAGCCCTATGAGCGACAGCAGCTGGTTGGTTTTGGCGTCGTAGCGCTCTAATTGGCTGTAACTGCGATCAAGAATATAGCGCGCCGTCTCGTAACGGACCGCCAACTCGCTGTTTGCTGCCATATGCTCTCCTTTATTTTTCTTTATTCTGCCAGCGGCTCAAATTTTTTTCGTGCTTTTCGCGAAAGGCCGCCGCGAACTCGGCGGCGTCAATGCCGTAGTCGAGCAGCGCATCGCAAAAATACATAGCCGTGTCACACATCTCTTCAACAAAGTGTCGTCGCACCTGCAAGTCGGTCATTATTCCCCCGTCGCCGTTCTTTTTGATGACATCGGCGGCTTCTCCGGCCTCGACCATCATCCAAAGCAGCGAGCAGCGGCCGTTTTCGGGCGACAGAGGGCTGAGCGCGTCGCCGTAGTGCTCGTGCAGCTGTTTTTGCAGCAGCTGCATTTCCTCAATGCCGAACTCCGCCATTATAGACACTTCCCTTCAGCCGTGCGCGGCTTATTTGTCAAAAAGCGGGTCGACGCCGGCGTCGGGACTACCCGCGCTGAGATAAGAAAATATGCTGCACCGGCCGGAGGTATTGCCCGCAAGCGCCTGCAGCTCCCGCACGCGCCGACCGGAAAATATCTGTTGCACACTCTCGCTGACAAGGTTTCCGAGATAATACGGATTGTCAGCGGGCTCAGCGCCCAAGTAACCCGCCCAAGCGCAGGCAAAGACATTGCCGGCGCAGTCTATGCCGATTTTTCGTTTGGCAAGACCGCAGTTGTCGCACTCGCCGGCATAGCGGCCGCGCAGCGCACAGTGCAAGTGCAGCGTCGCCGTTTTGTCCAGCAGTTGCGAGAACAAGTCTATGTACCGCTGCGGGTCATAATCGGCCGGATAGTCGCCGCTGCGCATGCTGCCTACCGGCATAAGTCTTATAAGCGACACAAATTTTCGGGTTGGGATGTTGTTAATAAGTCCGGCTATTCCGGCAATTTTTTCGTCCGTTGCCCGGCAATCTATTACCGGCACATTCACGGTCAAATTTTTAAAATAAGCTGCATTGTCCACCGCAGCGCGGTAATTGCTGCCGCTGTATGAACTCTCGCCGCGCATATCCCCGCCGCTGCCGTCGCTGTCTATGGTCAATTCGCAGTTTTTCAGCAGCAGACTTTTTTCGGCGTCGCCGAGAGCCGCAATGCTGCGGCCGGTCGTAGTCACACAGACCCGCTCGCTGCCAAGCAATTCGACCGCCTCTTTAATTACCACGCGGCTGTCAGCGTCGCACAGCGGGTCGCCGCCGGCAAAATCCAACGAGACGACGTCGGCGCCGGCTGTCAGGTTGCGCAACACTCGGCGCTTTTCGGCGAGTGTCAGCTCGACTCTGGCAGCGTCGTGCGTCGCGCAAACGGCGCAGTGGTAGACACACTTCGACGTGATATTCCAAATTACCTTCAGCGCGCTGCGCGCCGCCGAGCAGTATGTGCTTTGTAACTTGTCGCCCATAGGCCGCCCCTTTTTGAGACTGCCCGTTTGCCGTTTGTGCGCAGAGCAGCTAATAATATGATTATAACTAATACCGCCAATAAATAAAAGTCTTTTATACTGTTTGGGGAGCACATGAGCTCGAACAGTAAGCGCGCGTTATTTTTGCCGCAAAGCCGAATTTGACCGTGAGCTGGCCGCATTAAAAACCGGCCACAGCTCGACGGAGTGAATCCGCGGCCGTGGCCGGATGAGCAGCTGCGCTGCCCGTAATGTTATTTAGAACGCTTTTTTCTGAAAACCGCAGTTGTGCACACACACACTATACTCAAAGCGAAGAACAGCGCATTTGCGCCGGTGCTGGAATCGCCCGTTTTGGGGCTGGTTCCCGCTGCTGCGCCTGCCGTGCTGTACCCAATTGCATAGATTGAAAAACTATTGCTGTAAACAGTGATAGTGCCGTTTCCGACAGTGTAGCCTTCCTGACCGGCGCTGGGATTCTTTGTCATTGCCACAGTCTCGCCGGCGTCGACAGTGCCGTTGTTGTTCGCGTCGTGCCAACGGTAGAGCGCGAGACCGGTTTTATTCGCCGTGTCATAGGGAATGATTATTTTTGTAAGCGCCGTGGTAGAATGAATAGCAGTCGGCGTTCCGCCGTTTACGACTTTGGAAATAGAGATATCCAAATACGACAACGTCTGTCCTTGCGCCACTGTGGTGAACGCAGAAACAACACTTGTGTTAAGCGCGGAGGCCGCTCGGACATTGATGGCCATTGTGACAACGACGTTGTCGGTAGGCACTGCGGACGCGTTTTCCGTTGCAACTGCGTCCAGGTTACCCACGACTGCCGCAGGTGCGCCCGCTGCAATGTCAAGAACGGAGCTGAGGTTGCCGACCGGCAGCGCAATATTGACGTTGCTTTGGCTGCTCGTTGTGACCTCAAGCAAAATTGTTTCTTTCTGGGTGACGCCGCTTTCAGTCTTGGAGGCAACTATATTGTACGCTCCGGCGGGGATACCGGCAAAAGTGTAATTGCCGCTCGCGTCGGTAGTTGCCGTGGCTACAACGGTGTTGCCCCGTACAATTTCTACCGTTGCGCCGCTGACAGGCGCTGAGTTCCTTGTCACTGTTCCGCTAATTTGATAAACCGGTTGGCTGCTCCATACCGCATAGATGTTCACTACGCCGTTTACCGTGGAGCTGAGGTTTTGCACCAACTGTCCGTCTGTATAGGTGATGTTTCCGTTGGCCGAAGTGGACCAGCCAGCAAAATAGGAACCTTGCCAGGTGAATGCATTGAGAGTCAGCCCAGTAGCCGTTGCACCGTAGGTAAAGCTTTGGTCGGCCATTGTGCCTGAGGCGCCGTTTGCGTTGAACTTGACAGAATAGGTGTTAGCTTTCCAAATTGCATAAAGCTGGGTGTCAGTGCTTATTGTGCTTACAACTGCGCCGGGCAAATAGGTTGCGGTTGTGGCAGAGCTGCTCGTATTCCACCCCAGCAGAGTGTAGCCGGTCTTGACCATGCTTCCGAGCTGCGCGGCGGTGAAACTGGTTCCGACGTCCATCGTGCTGCTTGCCGGCGCTGTGCCGGTGGCGCCGTTCAAATTGTAGGTAACAGTGTAGCCGTTAAGCGTCGTGACCGAGGTTCCGCTGCTTGCCGCAGAGGGATTATAGTTGGTGTCGCCCTCATACCTGGCAAAGAAATAATATGTGGTATTCTTCGTCAACCCCGTAATTGTCGTACTTGTCTGCCAAACACTCGAGTCTGCGGCAGGCGCCGTGTTGGTCGTGCTGTATGCGTACTGCACACTGCCATGGCCTGTCGTCGTTATTGCATTAAGCGTTACCGCTGTCGAGGTCGTGGCAACGTTTGCGTCTACAGTGGGTGCTGCCGGGGTAGTGGATTGATCCGCTTTGGCTATGGTAACAGCCGCGGCAGTAGACGCTTTTGAGGAGGTAAGCGAACCGTTTGTCGCTGTCACTACACAGTAATAATAGGTCGTACCGGCGTCTTTGCCGCCCGGGATGTCATAAGTCGCCGAAGTTGCGCCTGTTATTGCCGTTCCGCCGGTGTTGCTGTTGGTTGTGTTGGAATACCACTGGTAGGCGAATGTGCTGCCGTCTACTATATGCCCCGCCGCCACTGACAAGCTGGCGCTGTTCGCAGCGTACCCATAGTTCAGGTTTGCCGCAGCGGGTTGCGTGGTGAAGTACGGGTCTGTAAGTCCAAGGGCCACCGTAACGGTTACCGGGTAGGCCGGCATGGTAAAGGTATTGTTTGTGACCGTCACGGTGGTGCTCGGGTCACCTGTTTTAGCTACGGTTACCGTGGCCACACTGTATCCGTCTGCCGGGACTATCGCAACGGAGCTGTTCAGCGACGCCGCGGCAACGTTAGTGCCGTTTACTCTTGTTTCAAAGCTGGTGTCGCCGGCTTTTGTAATATCATTCGGTCCGGGATTCACCGTAAATTTTGTTCTTGCGCTTTCCGCATAACTGTAGACTGTGTCAATCGGCTTAAAAAACGATATATAATAATCGCCGGCCTGCAAAGAACCTCCGCCCACGCTGGAGATAGTCAGCGTGCTGCCGCTCAACGCCGCGGTGGCAAGTGTCGACACTGTTGTCGCCGTGCTGCTGTCGTACACCTTAAAGCTGCCTCCCGTGTAGGTGCCGTACATCCAGAAGTCGATGGACGCTGCGCTTGCGGTGGTTTTTTCCATTGTGGCAGGGTTCGGACTAGGCTTTGTTGCGGCCGGGCCTATACTTCCTATAGTCGGCGTGGACGGCGTCAACACAAACGTGGCGCCACCCATAATAGTGTGGTTGTAAATTGAAAAGCCTTCCGGCGACGCCGTGTTTTGTATGGTTCCGCTTGTGACCGTAAGCGTTCCGCCGGAGCATCTTACTGTTCCGTTTTCACTGCTGGCACTAACCTTACTGGTAATCAGCGTTGTTTTACCGGCGGCCTGGCTGATGTTCACTTCACCGGTCGAAGCGATAGCGCCTGCTGTGTTGCCAATAATTGTGCCGCCTGTGACCGTGAAAGGACACTTACTGCCAACCGCCTCATAGGCACCCTTGTTTTCCACTACGCCGCCGCTGATTGAAAGAGAGCCACCCGTATTAGTGCAATTTATGGCCGTGCCGTTTGCTGCGGTCAGAGACCCGCCCGTTACATTGATTGCTGCGGTGCCGGTTGAGCGAATAATAGAGACACCGACAGCTTGACTATTTTGCCAGGTTGTGGAAAGCGAACCGCCGTTGATTGTAACTGGGCCGCCGTTATATTGGCTGGTAATTACCGCCCCATTACCTGAACTCTCTCCTGGGCCGGCATATGTCATAACGCCGCCGTTGATCACTATTGGTCCGGTGCTCGACGAGTAAAGAACGCTGAAGTTTCCTTCGGTGGTAGAAGTGCACTCAAGAGTACCGCTCTCTAATGTAAAACCAAAGCTGCCTTGAAAGGCAAAGATGCCCTGTGGAAGCGGGCTGGTTATTTTTCCCGTTTGGGCAACGCTGGAGTCCTTTACTGTCAGTGAGCCGCTCCCGTTGAATTGAAATATAGTGAAGGGGTACCCCCCCGTGAGCGTATACCCGTTAAGATCGAGCGTGATATTCCTGTTATAGCTGTTGGTATAAATAAAAGCGCCTATAGTGTTAGTAATATTGCCGCTCAATTGGATAGTGTCGCCTTCCACCGCATTTTCTATGGCATCCCTGAGAGCAGTCTCGGTGGAAACCTGCGTCGTTGCGGCTGACGCCATATTGGGCAACGCCAAGGCCGTCATTAACAACACAACTAAAAGAACCGCTAACTTTTTCTTCATCATTGGAACCCCCGCGAATTAAATAATGATAGTATTAATTAGTTTATTAGTGGTGCAGCGCACCTTAACAGGTCAAAAAAGCACAGTATTACGAGATAATTTTACTAATTACCATCCTTTCCCTGATTAAACCATTTTTTGACAGTAATGCAAGATGTTTTGAACTTTTTCGCAAAAAAAAAAAAATTCTTTGGGCTTATATTTGTCTAAATAATCCGAAAAAAGCAATTCGTCGCCGCATTCAATTGTATTTTGGCGTGTTTTTGAGCTTTCACAAATAAATACACCCACCGCATAATAGGCAGGTTCTTCTCCTTACCATACCCGACGCACAGAGAAAACTGTGCGAAAGAAAGCGAAAGAAGTCTAAAAAAATACTATTGCTGCAACATAATCGCCTGCCAATCTGTATACAGAGTAGAACGACAAAAACAGCGTTCAAACCTAAGACATATCCAGAAAGGAAATTGATTATGAAAAAGACAATCGCTTTCTTACTCAGCGCCATTATGGCACTCTCTCTTGCCGCCTGCGGCAGCAAAGAAAAAGCCACGGAAATTCCTGACCCATTTACAGAGTACCGCACAGTTGCCGAAGCCGCAGCAGCCGTCGGTTTTGATATTTCTGTCCCAGACGCCATTGACGGTTACACCGACCTTACTATCCGCGCGGACGCCGAATCTGGGATGATTGAATTGATCTACAAAAACGGCGACGACGCCGAGATTCGCATCCGCAAAGCAGCAGGCTCCGAAGACATCAGCGGTGATTATACGCAATACGCACAGGAGAGCACCGCAGACGTTGGTGATCTGAATGTTACCATGAAGGGCGCGAATGACAACGTCAGCGTTGCAACATGGACGAGCGGCGGATATACTTATTCCATTGGCGCGTATGCGCAGGCTGGCATTTCCGTCGATACCATGACCGTCCTGATCTCTGCGGTTCAGTAAAATTACGACGACTGGCGGCGTGCTGCATTAGATAGCACGCCGCTTTTTGCAAGGGAGGGGTTTTAGTGGTGGAAAAATGTCTCGGATACTGCACTCCGTTTCAAGAACACTTTGAGCATTTAAACTGTTGGCTGTCATCGCTTGTCAGTTGCGCTGTTACTTTTCTGTCGGCGGACGGTTCAGTATCGGCGCATTCGGCGGAGCCGGACGCCGTCAATAAAGAGGCGGCAAATATTCTCGACGAATACGGAAACAAAATACTTCGGCTGGCCTATTCTTATCTGCATAATATGAGCGACGCGGAAGACG
>CAYZIL010000035.1:0-13956 GCA_964478515.1 uncultured Faecalibacterium sp.
GCTACTGTGGCTCAGTTGGTAGAGCAGCTGATTCGTAATCAGCAGGTCGCCGGTTCGAGTCCGGCCAGTAGCTCCAGAAAGACATAGCCTTCCACCAAGTGAAGGCTACGTCTTTTTTTATTTTCTGATTGCAGAAATTGACAGTAGCGGTTCAATCTCAGCGGTTTGACAATTTTCTGCCGGTTTCACTCAGAGAAATAAACGGAGCAGTTATTTTCACCGGCGGTCATACCCGCGCTTTCGTCGCCTTTGCCGCCGGTTTAGAAAAATCACCCTTTATTTGGGACGAGAGTCATTACCGACATCGCCGGCTTTAACAGCGCAGATAATTTGAGAATAACAAAGAACGCCTAAAAAGGCGTTCTTTGTCAAAGGACAATTTATAAATACATTTGAGCGCAGACGGTTTTCGCGTTGCCGGAGTCTGAATCGGCCCCGCAGTGCTTGCCGTAACGCGCAGTGCCTGGTTTGCATCAGAGCATAATCTGCGTGTAAGTATCGTCGGCTTACCGGCGAAAGTGGCAACACCAACTGCGGCGAGCTTTCGGTCGGTTTCCTAAATCCTTTTTCGCGAAATATTATTTATATTGGTCTGGTGTTACAACTAACCGAAACGAACCCATAGACGTAAAATGGCTGTGTGGCTTTGCCCGCAAAAATTATCTCTCAGGTGCGCCCACTTTTGTGTAAAAGCACTACGCATCCCGCAAGACCAATTACCGCGAACAGAGCAATGCCTACCCAAAGCAACGATTCTGATTGGTCGCCTGTTACCGGTATATTCCCAGGTTCTGTAACGTTAAGCGTGAATATATAGCTTGTGGCGGGTGAGGTTCCCGTAGCGCCGCTCGCGACGCAGTAATACTGAGTTCCGTCGTCCGCAATTGACGCTGCGGGAGTGGTGTAACTTGCGCTTGTCGCACCGGCAAGCGCACTGAAACCGCTGCCCTCATCAATATACCATTGGTATCTTACGGCATCTTGCGCCGTTACAGTTATTGTCGCGGCACGTCCTATCGTCACTCTTACTGTTTTATTACTCGTCGGGTCAGTGATTGACGGGTCGCGCGGCGGGGCAACGTTAAGCGTGTAAACCTTTCCGGTGGCAGGGAATGTTCCCGCTGCGCCGCTCACGACGCAATAGAATTGGGCACCGTTATCTGCAATTACCGTAGCCGGGATGGTGTAGCTGGCTCCTGTGGCGCCGCTAACAGCGCTAAAGCCGCTGCCAGAACTTCTGAACCATTGGTAGCTAAGAGCGTTTTGCGTTGTAACCGTAACGGTCGCGGTGTTGCCGGTAGTCACATTGAGCGTTTTATTGGCCGTCGGTGCGGTAATTACAGGATCGAGAGATCCGGTAAGCATGACGCGAAAATACTTTGATGTGTCGTAAGCTGTGAAAGGCGTAATCACGCTGTCGGTGTAACTGCTGCCAGGATTGGCGTTTGACGTGTTGGCCTTCCATTGATACCATGTGCTGACAAAACCGGGTAGCTTGTTCGCTGCAAAGGTATTGCCCGATACTTCCGCGCCGCCGGCGCTGACGGTAATGCTGCCGTCGGCAAAAATGCCGTAGCTGCTGCCGCTTGCAGCTCCGCCCGTAGCACTCACTGTGCCGCCGCTGATTGTGACGTTCGGTGAAACACCGCTGCGCGCATAACCGTAGATGCCGTAGCTGTTTGTTTTTGCCGCTCCGCCGCAGGCGGTAACTACGCCGCCGCTGATGGTAATATGGCAGCCCCTTGTGTAAATTCCAAAGCTGTTCGAAACAGAACCATCGTATGTGTTTGTCGCCGTGCCGCCGCTGCCGGATACCGTACCGCCGCTTATCTCAATTCCGTTGCCGCCGCCGACATATATGCCGTAGCTGTGTATTGCTTTATCATTTTGTTCCGAGTTTGGCACTGCGGTACCACCCACTGCCGTAACTGTGCCGCCGGTAATTTCAATAAAACCGGAGTCTGCTTGTATACCGCGGCTGCCGGCGTTACCCGTACCGCCTGTAGCAATTATTGTACCTGCGTTGACGGTGATGTTGCCGGTGTTATTATTATAAATGCCCATGCTTCTGGCTAGTACTGCCGCACCGCCGCCGATTCCGGTTCCGCCTGTTGCTGTGAGCGTGCCCCCGTTTATTGTGATATTTCCGCCGTTCGCGGAAAGCATTCCGCAGGAATCTCCTTTCGTCACCGTACCGCCTGTAGCGACGATTGTGCCGCTGTTTATGGTGATTGAGCCGCTGGAATACATACCGTAGCTTGATGCGACAGCGCTGGCGTTGCTTGTCGTACCACCCGTAGCCGAAATACTGCCTGTGCCCTGTATTGTCACCGCACCTGCTATATATATACCGTAAGATGCGCCTACTGTCTCGTCTGGTGCAGTCAGACTGTTGCTGCCGGTAATCTCAATAGTCAAATCTCCATCGGCATAGACCGCGGCATTATTATAACTGGCCGTATTCGGCACGCTCACGCCGCTCAGAGTAAGTACACCGCTGCTGAAGCTTGCCGTGCCGCCGTAAAGGCCGGTGCTGTCACCGTCGTTCAGCTGGGTGCTACCTACATATACGCTGCTCGCCGAGGCCGCTTACGCCATGCCCGGAGTTAGTCCTGCAAAAATAAACACTATGAGGATTCCGGCAATAATTCGCTTTATCATGTCTTCTCCTCCAAAATTCCATAAAAAAACGTATTTGACATACCAGAAACACTTATTCGCCTATATAAAGTTGCTTTCACTACGGACATTATATTATAAATGCAAAAAAAGTCAATAAATGTCATTTTTTCAACACATTTTGTTCAAAACAACAAATTCACAGAAAGAGATTTGCCCTCTTTGCCGGTGAATTTATCACAGGAAAACATGAAGCGTCATCGCAATATATTTGCTGCCGATGTCGTCAAAGATACCTGCAATACACTATGGTGCTGAAGGTAAGCTATAAGGAAGTTATAGAAAATACAAAGGAAACCGTATCTGCGGTTTCCCGGAAATTATCGCTCAGAGCACTAAATCGTTGAAGATGGTAACTCCCCCAATATATTAGGTCAATTCCGTAAAATAAAGGGGCTGCGACGCGGCTGTTGTTTCGTCCCAGTCCCTTTATTAAACAAAGCTAAAAATGTTATGATAATCAACACGTGTTGTGATTGCCGTAACGCGCAGTGCGTGGTTTGCGAATTTGACAAAACTGTCTAAAACTCCCGCGCGCTATTTCATAAATTTTTTAATTACGGCAAAGCTTTTGTCGCTGTAGGGGTGGTAGCGCATAGCGAGGTCAATCCAGTTTGCTTTTTTGACGATGCTGCGGTAGTGCGTAAAGGTGTCAAAGCTCTTTTTGCCGTGGTAGCTGCCCATTCCCGACTGCCCGACGCCGCCGAAAGGCATTTCCGAGGTCGCAAGGTGAATTATAACGTCGTTTATGCACCCGCCGCCGAAAGAACAACTGTCAAGCACCTGCCTTTGGGTCTGCTCGTCGTTGCTGAAAAGATAGAGCGCCAACGGTTTGGGTCGGCTGCGAATATAATCGATCGGCTCGGCAATGTCGCTGAAGCTGAGCAACGGCAGTATCGGCCCGAATATCTCCTCTTGCATAACGGGCGAGTTTGCCGTAATACCGTCAAGGACGGTAGGCTCTATGAAGCGGCTGGCCGCGTCGCTGCCGCCGCCAATCACAATATTTTCGCCCTGCATCAGCTTCAATACGCGCTGAAAGTGCTTGTCGTTGACAATTACCGGCATGTTCGCCATATTGCCGCCGGGAAAGAACCCGTCGAGCGCCTGGCGTAAGTATTCTATGAACTGCGCTTTTACGCTCTCGTGAATAAACAGATAGTCCGGCTCGACGCAGGTCTGTCCGGCGTTCAGTACCTTGCCGAAAGCGATGCGCTTCGCCGCCAGCTTCACGTCCGCGTCGGCAGTTACTATTGCCGGGCTCTTGCCGCCGAGCTCCAGTGTTACCGGCGTCAGGTGCTGCGCCGCCGCGCTCATAACGACCTTGCCGACAGCCACGCTACCGGTAAAGAAAATATAGTCGAACTGCTGTTCAAGCAGCGCGCTGTTCTGCTCGCGGCCGCCCTCGACTACGGCTATATATTCCGGCGCAAAGTTTTCGCCTATAAGCGCGGCTATTGCAGCGCTGGTGGCCGGCGCGTAAGCCGAGGGTTTAACAACCGCGCAGTTGCCGGCACAAAGCGCCCCGACGAGCGGCGCCAGACACAATTGTACCGGGTAATTCCACGGCGACATTATCAGCGCCACGCCGTACGGCTCGGGCGAGACGAAGCTTTTGGCGCTGAACTGCGCAAGCGGCGTGCGCACCCGCCGCTGTTTGACCCAGCGCGGCAGCCGTTTGAGAATATAATTGATCTCCTCAAGTACAATACCCGTCTCGCACATGTAGCTTTCCAGCGGGTGTTTGCGCAAATCGCTTTCCAGCGCGTTTGCAAGCTGCGATTCATTATCCTTTATTGCTTTTCTCAGCTTTTCGAGCATGTCAATGCGAAATTCCAGCGCTCGTGTCGCGCCGCTAAGGTAGTACTCGCGCTGGCGCGCGACAATCTTCTCAATATCCATAATTCCTCCGTTTGTGACAACCGGCTATAAACTTCTCGCTGCAATTATACTATATCACGCCGCTGCGGCACAATAGCCCGGCGCGCGGCAAAAATAAAGCCCGAACGGTTTGGGTCCGTTCGGGTATGCTTAATTTTCTTTGTCTGCGGCGGCGCGCTATTTTTTGCTCACTCGCTCCAGTACCGTGCGGTAGCCGCCGTCGCCGTATTGAAGGCATTTATTGACGCGGGAGATTGTGGCGCTGGACGCGCCGGTCTGCGCGGCAATTTCAAAAAACGTCTCGTTTTCGCTCAACAGCATAGCAACTTTCAGCCGCTGTGCCATTGACGCCAGCTCTCCCTTTGTACAAATATCGTCAAAAAACAGCCGGCACTCCTCTACGGTCTGCAGCGCCAGTACAGCTTGGTACATAGCGGTCAGTTCGCTTGCGTCGCTTCTCGGTTTTGCCATCGTCTGTCACCCCCGCACCATGATACCATGGCAGCTGCAAAAAATAAAGCGGCAGCGGCATAACAAGCGCCGCCGTCAGCGCATTAAATAGTTTTTTAAAAATCCCGCCGTGCGCTGCTGCTGCGGCGCCGTGAGCAGTTGCCGTGCGGGTCCCTGCTCGACAATAGCGCCCTCGTCCATAAAAACGGCTCTGTCTGCCACGTTTTTGGCAAACTCTATCTCGTGGGTCACAATAACCATTGTCATTTTCTGAGCCGCCAGCATTTTTATTGTCGCCAGCACCTCGCCGGTCAATTCCGGGTCAAGGGCGCTGGTGGGCTCGTCAAAATACATTATTTCGGGGTCGTTCATCAGCGCTCTGGCAATGCCGACGCGCTGCTGCTGACCGCCGGAAAGCGTGCAGGGATAGCTGCGCGCCTTGTCGGAAAGTCCGAGTTTGTCAAGAAGTCCTGCGGCCTTTTCTTCCATCTCGCCGCGGTCGCGCTTTTGTACGGCGACGGGTGCGTCAATAAGGTTTTGCAGCACGTTCATATGCGGGAAAAGATTGAAGCTTTGAAACACCATTCCAAAACGGCGTTTTATCTGCCGCAGCTGTTCCTTTGACGCATACTCAACCGCGCCGTTTTTTTCAGCTGCAGCCGTGTCGTCGTCGTATTTTATCCGGCCGGCGTCAATGCGCTCAATTAACGCCGCGCAGCGCAACAGCGTGCTTTTTCCCGAACCCGAGCGCCCGATTACGGCAATGCTCTCGCCGCGCTCGACGCTCAGCGAAACGCCTTTAAGCACGCCCACACCGTCAAAGCTTTTTCTAATATCCGTTAGTTCCAATACGCTCATAGCTATATCCTGTAATAATCAAGTCTTTTTTCCGCCCGCTCCATTAGCATGGCAACAATAAAATTGAAAATATAGTAAAACAGGCCTGCGGCGACAAACGCAGCCATGCTTTTTTGCGCCGCCACTATCGCCTTTGCGGTAGTAAACATTTCGCTTACCGAAATGGCAAATGCCAGTGATGTGTCCTTAATAAGCGTAATTATTTCGTTAGTCACCGACGGCAGCACCCTTTTTACCATTTGCGGCAAAACAATTCGCGTAAAGGTCTGCGCCGGCGAATAACCGAGCACCGCCGCCGCCTCGTACTGCCCCGCCGGTATAGAGGCTATTCCGCCGCGATAAATCTCGGCAAAGTATGCGGCATAGTTGACGGAAAACGCGACTATTACCGCCGTAAACCGGTAATTGGCGCCGGTCTGTATGCCGAACAGAAAGTAGGGCCCAAAGTAAACTACCAGCAGCTGCAGCATCAGCGGCGTGCCGCGCATTATCGAAATATATATGCGCACCAGCCAGCTCAGCGGCTTTAACCGCGACATGCGGCCCAGCGCCACAAATATACCCAGCGGCAGCGAAATAAGCAGCGTCAGCAAAAAAATCTCCACTGAGGTCAACATGCCCTCGGCAAGCTGCAAAACCATTGTTGAAATACTCATAATCTCTCCGCAAAGCGCCCGCTGCCGCGGCAGCGGGCGCCGTAGTGTAATTGTCAGCCTATCAGCGTAACTCCGAATTCCTCAGCAATCTGCGCGGCCGTACCGTCGGCGAGCATTGCCGAAAATTCAGCCTGCACCGCGTCGCGCAGCTCGGTATTGCCGAGTAAAAAGCCGATGGCATATTGCTCGACATCAACGGACTCGTCGAGTATGCGGAAGGTGTCGGTACCCTCCATTTGGAACCGGGCAACACCAACGTCCACGATTATTGCGTCGACAGCACCCTGCTCAAGGTCCATGACAGCCGTCTGGTAGTCGCCGCACTCCATTAGTTCGCCGAAACTCGCCAGCAAATCCGCGTTCTCGTCTTTACTGACAGCCGCCAGCGCGGACGAGTCGGCCTGCACCATTACGGTCGCGCCGGCAAGGTCGGCAAGCGTTTCAATGGCAGAGTCCGCACGCACCATTACGACCTGGGTGTTGTCGACATACGGCTCGCTCCAGGTATAGTCGTTCTCGCGGCCGGTCATAGTAAAGCCGTTCCAGATACAGTTGATTGCGCCCGACTCAAGCTCCAGGTCCTTAGCGTCCCAGTCAATGGGCTGCAGCACCAGTTCCCAGCCAAGACGCTCGCAAAGAATGCGCGCGCACTCTATGTCAAAACCGGTGTATTCGCCGTTATCGTCAACATAGCCGTAAGGGGGAAACTCCTTGTCAAACCCTACCTTCAGCGTGGTAACGTCCGGGTCATTGCCCTGAGTGCTCTGTCCGGCACAGCCGCTGAGCAGTGACAGCGCCATAACCGCCGCCATAATAATAACAAATACCTTTTTCAATTTCATCATTTTATCCTCCGTTCATCTTGCCAATACTTTAGCGCGATAAATCGCTAAAGTCAACAGTTGCGCTCAGTTTTGGCGAATTTACCAGTAGACTCGCTGATTTTTCGCCGATGTTTGTGTATTAGTGCGCTAATATCGGCACAAAAACACAACTGCTGCTCAGCTGCATAATATGTAGCGAAAAGGAGGACTGATTATGAACCGCGAAAACCTGCGCATTACCCCTCCCTATCCAGGAACTCCGCTTAAGTACGGCAGCACCGGCAGCGACGTTAAGCTCATGCAGTATTATCTCGACATTATCGGCGAATACCTCTACACGTCGCTTCCCTTTTTAGAGGTCGACGGTATTTTCGGCTACAATACTCAATCAACAGTAATTAAGTACCAGACTGTTAAGGGATTGAAAGCTGACGGAATAATCGGACCGACGACCTGGAACGCAATAGTCAACGACTATGCCGGCATCCCCGACTCCACCACCGGCGTTTACCCCGGCTCGCCGCTTTACGAGGGCGACAGCGGCCCCGCCGTGTTGGAAATGCAGACAAAACTGAATGTCATCGTCCCAACTTATACCGCTATTAATCTTCAGTCTGTCGACGGTGTATTCGGGCCCAATATGGCAGACGCCACCCGCCGTTTTCAATTGCAGTTCGGCCTTGCTGCGGACGAGGTTATTGGCGAAAACACCTGGTACGGAATAGTAAACGTGCACAGCGACGTTACCTCCGGCACGCCCACCGTCGTTGTCACCGCTTATCCCGGGCAAACGCTGCAAGTCGGCAGCAGCGGCGACAGCGTCCGTTTCGTGCAAAGCTACATGGACCGCGTCGGCAAAGTCACCGGCGCCGCCTTCCCCACCGTTAAAATAGACGGACAGTTTGGCAGCGCCACGCGACAACTGGTGCTTGCCTACCAAAAAAAGTTCGGTCTGACACAGGACGGCATCGTCGGTGCGAACACCTGGGCGTCTATGGTGAAGGAATTTAATTCCATTCTCTAAATCCGGCAGCAATAAAACAGCCGGGCACGCTTTCAGCGTGCCCGGCTGTTTGCAATTTGTCTTTCGTCAATCAGCAAAGTGGATAGCGTCCAGTTTCTTTTCCGCCGGCTTAGCCGCTGCCGCGGCATAACCCAGCGCACATATTCCACACACAAGGTGGTCGTCCGGCATCCCAAACTCACGCAAAATCGCGCGCACCGGCTGTTCGTCGCAAATCACGCGCAGCTGGTTTATCCACACCGAACCGATACCGAGCGCGTGCGCGGTTAAAAACATATTTTGCAGCGCGCACGAACAGTCCTCGCGCAAAAAATTATAGTCGCGCGGCGCCGACGCGATTATTACGGCGGCCGGCGAATACATCTTATACTCGCTGTTGCCGAGTTGGGCGGCCATTGCGGCGCTCAAGCGCTCAACGTTAGTACGCTTACCGACGACGGTAAACTGCCAGTTTTGCGTATTCATCGCACTGGGCGCATAGCAAGCCGCAGTCGCTATCGTGCTCAAGTCCTGCTGCGAAATTTCCTGCTGCGTAAAGCTGCGCACACTGCGCCGGGTCATAATATTTTCTATCGCTGCGTTCATAGTTCCTCCCCTTTTCTCTCAAAAAGCTTCGTATATACCACTCGTGCGTCACACCGGCGCGAGTCGAAAAGCGCTATGCTGCCGGCGCGCTGCACCGGCAAATTCTCAAGGCTTTCAAAGCCGGCGTAATCTGCGCCGGGCAACAGCGTTACTTGTCGCGCCAGAGTAATATGTGGGGAAAACCTGCGCCGCTCAAGCACAAAACCGGCACGTTCCAGTTCGCGGGTAAGCTGCGCTTGCAAACGGACAAGTTCGGCCCCCGCGCGCACGGGAACTATACAAATGTCGCCGCCGCTGCGTCTGAAGCAGCTTATACAGCCAAGTGTGTAGGTAAGCGCAGTGAAGCGCGTGCGCTCTATTGCCGCAACCGCCGGCTGCGCCGCTGTGCACTCGCCGATAAAAGCCAGGGTTATGTGCATGTTTTCGGGGCGTGTAAGGCGACTGGCGGCACTGTTCAGCCTCACACTTTGCGCCGCTTGCGCGAGCCGCGAGCGCAATTCGGCCGGCAATTCAAGCGCGACAAACAGCCGCATTACCAGCGACCGCCGCCGCCGCCGCCCGAGCCGCCGCCGGAAAAGCCGCCGCCCGAGAAACCGCCGCCGGAAAAACCGCCGCCGGAAAAGCCCCCGCCGCCGCCACTGCCGCTTGACGCGGGCAGTGCAGTAACGTTGTGCGCCATGCTGTTAAACATGTAATACATGCCGAAGCTCGGCCGCGTCGGGTCGACGCCGGGACCGTAGTACCATGTAGGCGGCTGCTTTAGCAGTCCGTCAAATTTCTTTTCCCAAATACTGGAGACGCCTAACACCTGCGCAAACGGCAGAATGTTGTAATAATAATCGGGATCCTGCTCCAACAGCATTTCCAACTGCTGCTTTTCCGCCGTCTGCAAAAACATCTTAAAGCCAAGTAGGTTTTCCAGCACGGCCGTGCCGTATTCAGTGCGGCGCTGCAAGAAGGGGGTCAGTGCCGGAACCAGAGCCAGCGACAGCCCTGCCGCCAGCGCGGCGGCTTTGCTGAACAAATTCCCGCCGAAAACGAGCAGATACAGCGCACCCAGTCCGGCGCAAAGCACAACTATAGCGCCGATTGCGACCATGCTCTTGGGTTTGGATTTGTTCGTTTGGGACACCACATGCCGCGACAACAGCAAAATCCCCACGCACACGACCGGCGTCGCGAGCAGCAGCCCAAAGTGGTAGTACTTAATAAAGGTGGCAAACGCCGCCGCAGTGAGCGCTATTATCATCCCCAGCGGCAGCAGACAGCCGCCCAGACACGACGCGGCAACAGAGCCGCCGCTGAACAGCGCGCGGTCACCGCTGTAGGTCTTTTTAATTTTGCTGCGCACGTTCTCAACACTTGTGTACATCGTTTCGCTAAGTTGGCTGCCCTTGACAGACTCGCCGTTTCCCACCGCCCAAAGGCGGTTGAACATCTCCACTTCATAGGCGTCGTGCTTTTCGTCAAGCTCGTTGAGCTTGTGAAGAATATATTTATTTTTCCCGGGCAGTTCAATACTCAAATGCCCGTGTGACGCCCAAAAATAGATAAGCGACGTGACGTCCCGGCCGCTTATTTTGCCGTCGATGATATAGCCGGCCTCTGCCGGATTCATCCAGTCAAGCGGGTAAAACTGCGGCACGGGCGTCAACGGTTTTTGTCTTTTAAACAGTACGAACAGCGCCAGCAGCAGCACAATTGTGCCGCCGACCGCCGGTATCGCCACGTCGGCAGTTGTGCTGCGGCGCGTAAATGCGCCGTCGGCAAAGCTCATATTAAGGCTCACGTCGCAGTAAACTATGCGGTTGAGCGTCTTGAGCGAAATACTCTGCGCGTCACTGCTGAGCTCGTAAAGCTCGCTCTTGTCGCCGTACTCGTTGCCGAAACTGCAATCGACTGCGCTCGCCGCAAAGGGCAGCGCGACATTCACCTCTACGAGGTCGTAATAATAATCGCTGCTGCCGTTGACAATGCCGAAGTCATAAACGCCGGCTGAAAAAATATCGTAAGCTATCGTATACTCAATGTCGAACTCCACGGTCTGTCCCTCGAACGAGTAGAGCGCTATGCCCATATCTGTGTAGGGCGAGTTCTCCTGGTCAATCACGCTGCCGTCGGGGGCATATATCACCGCGTCAGAAACGGCAAATTCACGCTGGTCTATACCGAACGGGCGGTAGAAATAAACGCCGGTATTCACACTTACAGTGTAGTGCTCCTTGACGTTCATTTCACCGTATTCGTTCAGCACAGCGTCAATAGTCAGCGAGTTAATTTCCAGCGCCGGCACATATTGCTGCGCCGCGCTGAACGCGCCCTCGTTGAGCTGCACGTTGATTGTAACGCCCTCGTAGGCGTCCAGCTGCCGCCGAGAGCGCACGTTTATGGTGTTGCCGTTTAGCTGCACTTCACCGACACTGTCGTCCGTGGCGCCGTACGCACCGCCGGTAAGCGTATAATCTTGCACCTGCGCGGACTCGGGCAGCACTATGGTGGCCGCGTAGTTTTCAATGTAGGTTCCCCAGCCGGTACCGATAATATTAAAATAGAAATAGTCGGCCTCGGTCTCGTAGTCGGCGTAGTGCGTCAGCGTGTATTTTATGACGTACTGCTTGTCACCGGTAAGGGTGACGTCAGCGTCGCCAATGCGAATAGAGTCGCCGTCGTAGGTGTAATTTTCGCCTACGACGTCGACGTTTTCAACGTCGTATCTTTCCGCCGAGCTCTCGGTCGGGATCTCGCGGTAGATGCCGTGCGATTCCATGGTAAAATAGACGTCTATAGTCTCGGTGACGTCGTAGCTGCGGTCGTCGTTGGCTACGACATAGACGTCGTAATTCTTAATATAGTAGCCGGCGTCGTCCGCCGCAAAGGCGCCCGCCGGAGCGAGCGTGAGCATTGCCGCAAGACAAACAAGAGCCGCTAATACTTTTTTCATCGATTTCAGAAGCTCACCTTCACGTTTTCACGCTCGGCGTCAGAGCCGACTTCGAAAAACGGATACTTGCCGTGGCCGAACATGTTCGCGACTATGGAGGACGGAAACACCTCGGTCATCATATTGTACTCGCGCACAGTGCCGTTGTAGTATTTGCGCGACTGGGCAATGTCGTTTTCAAGACCGTTAAGCTGGTTTTGCAGCTCAAGAAAATGCGAGTCTGCTTTCAACTGCGGGTACTGTTCAGCTACCGCGAAAAGGCGGGTCACCGCGCCGCTGAGCGCGTTCTCGTTAGCGACCTTTTGGTCTACCGGCGCATTGCCGGCCGCTGCGGCGGTGTTGCGCGCGGTAACTACCGCATCAAGTGTTTCTTTTTCGTGCTTGGCGTAGCCCTTTACTGTCTCAACCAGATTCGGGATAAGGTCATAGCGTTTTTTCAAATAAATGTCCATGCCGGAGAAAGCCTCTTCCACCAGCGTGCGGCGCTTAATAAGTTTATTGTAGATGGCGACGAACCACAAAGCTATGACGAAAACAACAGCCAGAATAATTAAAATTGTAGGCATAGGTATTACCTCCGAATATTTGTAGCACCAGTATACCCCAACGCAGATTTTTTGTAAATGCATACCCGGTATGCTATAATTTGTTCGATTCTAAGTTAAGTGCTCGAAAGAGGAATAAATGCTCAAGAAAAACGAACTGATCGAGCTTGATGTTGAGTCGCTGAGCAGCGACGGCAACGGCGTCGCCCACTATAACGGCGTCGCAGTCTTTGTGCCCTTCAGCGCCGCCGGTGAGCGGGTGCGCGCACAGGTAGTGAAGGTAATGCCGCGCTATGCTTTTGCAATAATTGACAGCATTATTAAGCCGTCAGCTCAGCGCGTCAGCCCGCAATGTCCGGTTTTCGGCCGCTGCGGCGGCTGCGCTTTTCAGCATATTGAGTACGCTGCCGAGCTTGCGGCAAAAACCGAGTTTGTTCGCGCCGCGCTACAAAGAATAGGCGGTATAGACGCTCCGGTATCTGCGGCGCTGCCGGCGCCGGCGCAAACGCGTTACCGCAACAAAGTTCAGTTGCCCGTCGGCGGCGACGGTAAAACTCTCTGCTGCGGTTTTTTTGCGCCGCGCTCTCACCGCATTGTCCCTGTCGGTGACTGTCTGTTGCAGCCGCAGGTGATGAACCGCATAGCAGCGCGCTGCTGCGCGCTGCTCGGTGAACTCGGCTTAAGCTCCTGGGACGAGCACACGCGCCGCGGCATTGTGCGGCACTTGCTGCTGCGCCGCAGCGAGCACAGCGGCGAGATAATGCTCTGCGTCGTCGTCGCGGCAAACTCGCTTCCCCGCGGCGACGAATTCTGCGCGCGCATAGTCGCCGAATTCCCGGAAATAAAAAGTATATACATAAATATCAATAAAAAAGACACCAACGTCATTTTGGGCGAGCGCAGTGTCCTGCTGTATGGTAACGAGCACATATACGAGCGCATCGGCACTTTGCAAGTCGCGGTCAGTCCCGGCAGCTTTTTGCAAGTCAACACGACCGCTTGCCGGTTGCTTTACTCGGTTGCCGCAAAATACGCCGATTTGCGCGCCGGCGACACGCTTTTAGACCTTTACTGCGGCGCCGGCACGGTCGGCTTGTCCATGATGAAAAGCGGCGCCGACCTCGTCGGCGTTGAAATTGTCCCAAGTTCGGTACGCGACGCCAAAGAAAATGCCGCGGCCGCCGGTTTTGCCGAAGCCGAGTTTATTTGCGCCGATGCCGGCGCTGCCGCCGCCGAGCTTTGCGCGCGCGGGCGCCACATAGACGTCGTCGTCACCGACCCGCCGCGCAAGGGCTGCGACGAGCGCACCCTGAGCGCCATTGCCGCCATGCAGCCGCGCCGCGTCGTGATGATTTCCTGCAACCCCGCAACGCTGGCGCGCGACCTGAAAACGCTCGGCAATGCCGGATACCGCACCGCCGCCGTTCAACCCGTCGACATGTTCCCGCGCACAGTGCACGTTGAGACGGTAGTATTGATAACAAAGAAAAATGATTGAGTGTACTGATAACCC
>CAYZIL010000036.1:0-12324 GCA_964478515.1 uncultured Faecalibacterium sp.
CCGCTGAAAAGGCTGCAGCCGAAAAGGCCGCTGCTGAGAAGGCTGCCGCCGAAAAAGCCGCCGCTGAAAAGGCTGCAGCCGAAAAGGCCGCTGCTGAGAAGGCTGCCGCCGAAAAGGCTGCTGCTAAAAAAGCTGCTGCCGACGAAAACAACGTTGATAATAATGCCACTGCTGAGAATACAGGCGTTAACGAACGGCAAGACGCAAAGACTCATGCGGAGTCGAATCGCCAGACTGACAATTCCCTGCCGGAAGTTGAGAAGACCGTCCGCCTTGACAGCAGCACCGACAAACCGGCCGGCGTACAGAACGCTGTTTCTCCTGCCGCATCGACAGCTCCTGCCGCAGCGCAAATTAGCCGTCCTGCGCCCACCAACACTCGCACATACAGCGCGCCGCAGCAGCAGGCAGCTTATGCGCCGCAGCAGCAGACGGCTTATACGCCGTACGGCGCGCCCGCCAAGTCGCCCGCTAAGAAGAAAGACAAGGGCTGGATATATGCGGTAGTTGCAATGTTCGTTGTTGCGCTCGCCGTCGGCGGCGTAATTATCGGCAATAAAGTAAAAATCAGCAACGACTACAAGGACGCGGTCTCGCTGATGAACCGCGGCGATTATTACAACGCTCAAATCGCCTTCAACGCGTTGGGTGATTTTGAAAACAGCATACAGTACAGCGCCGAATGTCAAAGCGAAATGGATTACGCGCAGGCGCTGAGTAATTACGAGTCAGGCAGCTACTACACCGCCTACAACGAATTTCTGGCACTCGGCGACTTTAAGGACAGCGCGGAGATGGCGCTGCTGTGCGTGCAGGACTACCCGAGCGACGGCGTAATCTATTACAACAGCTCCTACACGTCAAATGACGTCACGTTTCAGATAGTCGAAAACTACAACTCCGGCTGTGCCGAATATTTGAAGCTCTATTTGGAAGACGGCACGCTCGTCTGTTCAATCTTTGTCACCCCAAACAGCACCGTCAGCGTCGACGTCACCGCCGGCAACTACTACATTAACGAGGCCTGGGGCAGCGACTGGTTCGGCGAAGACGACATGTTCGGCGACACGGGCACCTACACCAGAATGGATTTCGGTACTGACGACAACATTTTCACCTTTGTGTCGGGACACCTCTACACGCTGACGCTGGACAGCGGCGACGGTGCGGGCGAAAGCGTCGGCAACACCGCCATTGACCAAAACTCGTTCTAAACGCCCGTATTGCATTGACGTGCGTGGTTTTGCACTGTCGGTAATAAGCGCAATATGAACTGTCAATAAAAGCGACTCTATCCTCACTTGGGATAGAGCCGCTTTTTTGTTTGTCTTCTGCTTTATTTTAACTGGGTTCGGCAGCGGTTATTTTTCCTCACCGTCGTCCTTTTTTTCAGCGTCGCGCAGCGATTCGGGCAGCATGTTGCCGGCGTCAAAGGCGCCCGGGGCCGCACTCACTGCCGGCGCGACCGTTTTAGGCGCGTTTTTTTGTGCTTTGAGGTTTTTCAGCGCGCCCCATGCGTAACCGGCGGCGAGCAGCAAACCCGGCACCGCATTGGCCACGCTGTCAAACATAAAAATGCGCACGACCTCAATTATTACCAGCACACCGTCCAAAAACAACAGCAGATTGGCCTTATCGTTCATATTGCGCATAATCAGGCCGAAAATAGCCACACAGAGAATTACTATAGTCTTGACTATTACAAGATAGCCCACCGAGGCAAGCATCCCCTGCGATCTCAAATAAACTATTCCGATCCAGGAAACGGCCGTCCATGCGAGCAGTAAAATGCTGAAAATCTTTATAAGCTTTTCGCCGGGTGATCTGTCCATAACGCCCTCCATATTTTGTTGTAACGATTTTATCATAATCCGCGCGCTTGTCAACCTGAGCGCAAGCGAAGGTCATCGCCATATTGTAATTTTGTATGTCAAATTATTCATTTATTTGGAGCAATAGCCGATTATTTTCGTAATATTTCATGATTTATGAAATTTATATGGATTTTTACTTGCATTTCAGCAAAAATCAATTATTATTGTAAACAAGCTGAAATGAGAAAGAGGCGGATATATTATGAAGATTATTACCCAGCACCCGAAAATTGCGCGCACACCGCCCGCCGCCGGCGAGCCGCTGCCCTTCGGCAGAATATTTGCCGAGTACATGTTTGTGATGGATTTTGCCGACGGCAGCTGGCAGGACGCCAAGCTAATGCCCTTTGGGCAAATAGAGTTGTCCCCGGCAGCTACCGTTTTTCACTACGCCCAGGAGGTATTCGAAGGTCTGAAGGCCTACCGCACGGATGACGGTCAAATTGTCCTGTTCCGGCCGCAGATGAACGCGGCGCGCGCCGCTGCCAGCTGTAGCCGGTTGTGCATGCCGCCGCTGAGCGAGGCGGATTTCATTCTGGCGCTGGACGAGACCGTAAAAGCCAACGCGCAGTGGATTCCGCACGGCGAGGGCGAGTCGCTGTACCTGCGCCCGTTCATGATAGGCACCGACGCGGCTTTGGGCGTGCACCCCGCCGAAAATTATCGCTTTATGATAATTGCCTGCCCCGTCGGCAGCTACTACAAAAACGGCTTGCAGCCGGCGTCAATTTATATAGAGAGCGACTCCGTGCGCGCCGTGCGCGGCGGCACCGGCGAGGCCAAGACCGGCGGCAATTACGCAGCCAGTCTGCAAGCGGGCGACCGCGCCGCCAAAAACGGTTACGACCAGGTACTTTGGCTCGACGGCGTTGATCGCCGCTATATTGAAGAAGTCGGCGCCATGAACATCTTTTTTGTAATAGACGGCACTGTGGTTACGCCGAGCCTGTCCGGCAGCATATTGCACGGCGTCACCCGCGACAGCTGCCTTAAGCTGTGCGAAAAATTCGGCATTCCCTGCTGCGAGCGGCGCATTACCGCCGCCGAACTGTACGACGCCGCGCGCAGCGGCGCGCTCAGCGAGGCGTTCGGCTGCGGCACGGCGGCGGTAATATCCCCCATCGGTGCGTTTGGTTTCGGCGCTGAGCGTCTTAACGTCGGCAACGGCGGCATCGGTCCGCTGACGCGGCGCTTTTACGACGCACTTTGCGACATCCAGCGCGGCCGCGCATCTGCACCCGCGGGTTGGCTGCACGAGGTACGCTGAGCAGGCGCCTGGTCCGGATTTATTTCGTTTTCCACATTTTTTGTTATCCTCCAAAAATACTTGCAGCCCGCCGCAATTTGCGGCGGGCTGCAAGTATATAAGGTTTATAGTCTAAACGGTTATCTCTACTCTGACTGAGTCCGGGTCGGCCACACAGCTCTCGTAATAACCGTCGCCGGTGCGGCGCGGCGCGCTGTAAACGTCATAGCCGGCGGCGGCTATTTGCCGGGTCAATTCGTCAACGGCGCTCTCGCTGCCAACGCGGAACGCGAGGTGCGCAAGGCCAAAAGCCGGTGCCGGCGGCGCGGCTTTCGGTAACTGCGCAAGCGACATTATCTCCAGCCGCGCGCCGCTTTCAAAGCTGAGAAAGTAACTGGAAAAGCCTTTAGCGGCATTTTCGTAGCGCGCACCGCTGCGCGCACCGAAAAAGCGCGCGTAATATTCGCGCGAGCGCTCAATGTCGGCGCAATACAGCGCCAGGTGCTCTATCGCGGCCATGTCTACTCCTCTCTCGCTGCCGGCAGGCTGAGCAGGTGCTTTTTCTTCAACTGGTCTTTGGGCAGCGCCGCCAGCTTTTCGTAACGACCTATGACTGAATCCATCACCGTAGACCAGGGTATTGGGATGGTGACGCGGGCGTTCTGCCCCATTTCACGCAAGCGGGCACGGTCGGAAATCCCGCGCTTAATTACGCGGTAGAGCGACTCGCAGTCGTCCTCGCAGACCAGACCGTTGACGCCGTCGCTGATGCATTCCGCCGGCGCGCTGCCGCGCACGACAACAGAGGGCGTCAACATCACCGCCGCTTCGCGCACCACCAGACCGGCAGTATCGTACAGCGACGGGAACACGAACAGATCGCTGGCGCCGTATATGCCGCAAAGCAGCGACATGTCGCGCACGTGGCCGCAAAAAACGCAGTTGTCGGCAATTCCGGACTGCTGCGCCGTCTGTTTTATTGCCGCCGCGTCCTGGCCCTGTCCGGCAAAGACAAGGCGGAATTTTATTCCGTCGTTTTTTAGCAATACCGCCGCTTCAAGAATGCGGCGAATGTTCTTTTTCCAGTCCATTTGACCGACGTAGAGCAGCGTCGGCTCGTCGCCGATTTTATACTCGCGGCGGGCGCGCTCAATGTCCTTGTCCTCTATAACGCGCAAGTCGGTGCCGTTGGGCACGACGCTTATTTTTCCGGTGTAACCGTAGGATTCCAGTGTTTCGGCGGCGTCGTAGCTCACCGTCCAAACGGCGTCGCACTGCTCGTAAAACTCGGCGACAAAACGCGCCCCCAGCGTGGCAATGCTCTCACTTTTAGTCACGCGAAAAAAATCCTCGTAATACTTTGAGTGAAAAGTGCCCACCAGCGGCACATCGTGCTTTTTGGCCAGACGAATAGCCTCCTGCCCGACTATGCCGGGGTTGTGGACGTGGATAATGTCAAAGGGTATTTGGTTTACGCGCAGGTGGTAGTGAGAGTCAAGATTTGTCACTCCGGCGCGATAGTGATACGCTTTCGAAAGCGATATGCTCAAATAGTCCACAATTTCAAAGGGATATTTGCCGCGGTACCCGGCGTCGGTCAGCGGGCAAATAACATAGCACTCGTTGTCGGTCTTGCCAATGTAGTCGGCATAGTTGTAAACCACTCGGCCGACGCCGTCGACTATCGGCAAAAACGAGTCGGAACATTCGGCAATTTTCAGCATGATTCCTCCGTCATTTATTCTAAATGCGTCAGCGCCGCAAACGTGCTTTGCGGGTAACGCCTCACGAGCCGCCGGCGCTGTTAAACGGCGCCGGATGAGCGCCCGGCATACTTCGGCAAATGGTGCTGCCGGCGCGGCTATATTGTAAATTGATTATACCATAACGCCACTGCCGCTGCAGCGTATTTTTTTGTCTGTACGCTATTGCATAATTTGCCGGGAAATGTTATTATATTATCCGCGTGATTTACATGGTGGATGTAGCTCAGTAGGTTAGAGTACCAGGTTGTGGCCCTGGGGGTCGTGGGTTCGAATCCCATCATCCACCCCACAAATGCCCGTCGCACAGCGGGCCAGCACAACGGCGGCGCAGAGAGAATATCCCTGCGCCCAAATATTTTGGGCTGTCGCCAAGGGGTAAGGCAACAGACTTTGACTCTGTCATCCGCTGGTTCAAATCCAGCCAGCCCAGCCATAACCGCCACAAACGCAAAGCGTTTGTGGCGGTTTTTTCTGCCTTGACAGTTTCTTTGCGCGCGGTAAAATACAGCGAAGAAAAAAACACGTCCCGGTCGGTAGTCCGGGGACAGCGCGCCGCGCTGTTAAGTAACCTGCCTCCTTGGTTGTCCGTTCTTCGCGCGTTTTTTAAGGAGGAAGACATATGTCCCGTATTGTTTGCGCCTTGAGCATCCTGTTCGACGCTCCTTTTTACATCGGTTTGTCCGAGCAAAACTGCGACGGCGTCTACGAGGTCTGTCGGATAATTTTCGGCGCCGAGCCGAAGGATTACGAGGTTTTCGAATTTTTGCTCGGCAACTGGACACGGCTGAAATTCAGCCCGGTAGTTAAATCTCAAGCCGAAATTTCGCGTCAGCTGAACCCGAAACGCATGCAGCGCGCCGTCAGCCGCCAGCTGCAGCAGACCTCTGTGAGCACCAAAGCTCAACAGGCGCTCAAATTGCAGCAGGAGCAAAACAAGCTTGAGCGCAAAACCTGCTCGCGCGCTCAGCGCGAGGCCGACGAGAAACGCCGCTATGCGCTGCGCGCCAATAAGCGCCGCGAAAAGCACCGCGGTCATTGATTCGTCTGCACGCCGGCGGCGTCTTCTCTTCCCTTTTTGGGGCGGGAGAACGCCGTTTTTTTTTGCTTTATTCTGAAGACGGCGCCCAATTGCGCCCCTTGCCGTTTGCGTGCCAAACGTCTGCTTTACACAAAATATTGCGCGCTGATTTGTGCAGCTTGGATATTGCGTCAAAACGCGGTGGTGGTATACTTATTCTATAAAATGTATACTAAGGAGCTAAAAATGGCCAAAAATCTTACCGTGCTTCTCGCCAAAAACATTTTCTGCGCCGACGGGACCGCCCCGTTCAACGGCTTTATTGCTGTTGAGGACAACAAAATTGCCGCGGTCGGGCCCGCCGACGCTGCAAAAACCTGGCTTGAACGCGCCGACAAGGTCTACGACCTCGGCGATCGCACCGTCACCCCCGGTTTTGTCGACTGCCACACCTTTTTCACCGGTCATTCCTTTAAGGTACTGGGCCCCGACATTTCGACTGCCGACAACGACGTCGACGCGGTCAACATAATAAAAAAATATCTCGCCGCTCACCCCGGGCAGAAATTTGCCATCGGCCGCGGCTACGACCCCGAAAATTTCCGCGTGAGTGACGAAAAGCTGCTTGATTGCGAATTTCCCGACGTTGCCGTGGCAATTTTTGCCGACGGTCTCGTGGACTGCTGGATGAACTCCGCCGCGGTGGACAAATACAAATTCACTCCCGACCAGTGCGGCTATTCCGAAACGCTCTGGCGCGTACTCAGCGACCATTTCGACGACCCCGACGTGAAAGACGCCTACCGCGACTACATGAAGCTGCTCAACGCCCGCGGCATCACCGCCATAAAGGAGATGTCTTTTGACGAGTATTACGGCTTTGCGCCCAAGCTCAAAGAGCTGGACGACGCCGGCGAGATGACAGTGCGCGTGTCGCTGGAATCCCAGCCTGTCGGCGCGCCGGTCAACATTGAGCACGGCCGGCGTATGCGCAAGCTTTTCACCGGCGACTTTGTGCGTTTTAACGGCTACAACGACATGACCGACCACGACATCGCCGACTCAAAGGGCGAGCTGCTGGAGCCCTACAAGGCCTACCCCGGCGTCACCTGCCCTGAGGAACAACCCGACTGGGACTACATTGAAAAAGAAGCTCTCGCCGCCGACGCCGCCGACGCCCGTTTCTCGCTCAGTACCCAGGGCGACGGCGCGCTGCGGCACGTTGTAGACATCTACGACAAGTGCAAAAAGGACTCAAACGGCAAACTTGTCAACCGCTTTTCGGTCACCGACATGGAGCTTACCCATCCGGACGACCTCAAACGCCTGGGAAAAATGGGCGGCATTGCCGAGATTTACTGCCAAATCTCCCTGCTTGACAGCTGCACAGATTACAACGAAATGATTGACCGGCTCGTCGGCGAGCCGCGCAAAAAGTACTACTTTAACCGTCGCGGCATGTGGGACGCCGGCGTCATTGTCAGCTGCTGCACCGACTTGCCTCTGTCCTACCCCGACATTCCGGCCAGCATTTACGCCAGCTGCGGCGGCTACTTTGGCGATGACAAGAGCTTTAACACCCAAAACACCCTCACCGTGCCGGAGCTGCTCACGGCCTGGACCGCCAACGGGCAATATAACTGCTACAATGACGGCCGCCTCGGCAAGCTAAAAGCCGGCATGCTCGCCGACATCGCTGTTATAGACGGCGACGTTTTCAACACGCCGGTGGAAAAGGTCAAGGACATGAAGGTGTGCCTGACCTTGGTCGACGGCAAAACCGTCTACGAGTCACTGTAAACTTTCAGCTGCAAAAAAATATTTCAACATAGTAGGCGCGCTTCTGCACACGGAAGCGCGCCTGTTTTTTCGCCTTAGCGCAGCAGTCCCGCTGTGCTGGTGAAGAAAGCACCCCTGCGAGCACAAAAGACAAAAAATCTTCTTCCAGCGCGCAAAGCTCACAGTGCGGGTGCTTTTGTTGCCATAAAAGCAGTAGGGCAGCGGAAGCCGACGGACGAAAAAACGCCCCTTTATTCTCGTCAAAATACGTTCTTTGTGTTTAGAACACAGCGCCCTATTACTTGTTTTTGCTCAGTTCGTTTGCTGTTGCAAGAAGCGTCTTTTGACGCCGCAGTGCTTTGGCATTGCAGCTTTGTGCAGGCAGCCTCCCCGGCGCGTTTTTTGCCGCGCTCTTCTCTTTGGCGTTTTGGCTGTTATAAAATGACTTGCGGCGCGGAGAAGCTCCGCTTATTCACTGCAAAAAATGCACAACGGGCCTCGTTTTGCCGCTGTTTTTACCTTAAAACAAAAATCAATCACACCCGTGCCGGGAAAGCAATAAAATACAGTAGTCAGAAAAGCGAGGTGAAAAAATGCACATATATAATCTTTGCCGCCAGTGTGAAGACACGCGCGACCTGAAACTGCGTTTTGCTCTGAGCGCGCCGTCGCTGCCGCAGTCGGTGGACCTGCGCCCCAACTGCCCCGCGGTCTTTGACCAGGGCGACCTCGGCAGCTGCACCGCCAATGCCGGCGTTGCTGCGCGCATGATGCTCGACGACATTTCGCAAATGCTCTCGCGGCTGTTTCTCTATTACGAGGAGCGCAGTCTTGAGGGCACTGTCGGTGAGGACGCCGGCGCGAGCATGCGCTCAATTTGTAAGGCGCTGCGCCGCTTCGGCGTGTGTACCGAGCAGCTTTGGCCCTACATCGTCAGCCGCTTTGCCGACGCGCCCTCCCCCGCCGCCGTTGCCGAGGCGCTGACCTACCGCATAGGCGCTTACCGCGCGCTTGACTGCTGCGGCCCGCGCGAACAGCTCGCGCACATTCGCCAGTACATCGCCGCCCACCGGCAGCCGGTGCTGTCGGGGCTCGACGTCTACGCAAGCTTTGAAAGTGCTGCGGCGGCGCGTTCCGGCGTTATTCCCGTCCCCGACCCGGCAACTCAGCAGTATCTCGGCGGGCACGCGGTGCTGCTTGTGGGCTACGACAACGCAAAACAGCAACTGATATTCCGCAACAGCTGGGGCAGCCGCTGGGGCGACGCCGGTTACGGCTATCTTCCCTATGACTTTGTTCTTGACGGCTACGCCTTTGACTTTTGGGTGCTTGAAAAAGTTCCGGATTAACCGGTCTTTGCTAAAACAAATACCCCGCGATTCTGCCATTAAAAAAAACGGACAGTCCGTCGGGACTGTCCGTTGCTGTTTACTTTACTGCCGCCGAATAATTTTTCAGCAGTCAGTTTTTACGTCTTTTTTGAGCCGCAAAAAGGAAAACCGCCAGTCCTGCAAGGCTGACTACCGCCAGCAAAACGTATGCCGCAGCGCCGGTGTCGCCAGTTTTGGGTACTGTGTACTCGCTTACGGTGAACCTGACGGGTATCGGCATTCCCGAATATCCCGCACCGGAAAGATAGATTGTTGCCGTGTGTGTTCCCACCGACAGCGTATTGAGGTAGCCTTTGCTGAAGGTCAAAACTATTGAACCGTCAGCCGCGCTCGCCTGGGTGCTGTTAAGCACAGTGCCGTTCACTTCCGTGCGGCCGTAGTTTGTGCTCGCAAAGCCCGCTATGCCTGTGCCGATTGTAAACTCGACGTCCGCGGCTGCTCTGCCGAAAGCAAAGCTTGTTGAGCCGCTCGTCAATTCAATAACAGGCGCCAGGGTGATATATTTGTATGTGGCGACATTTGTCTGCTCATATGCCGCAAAGGCTGCCGCGGCATAGGTCGTACTCGCCACTGCGGTTTCGTCCGACGACACTGTGAGCGCCGGCAATGTCGTGCCTGCAGCAGCACCGTACGCACACCCGGCGCTCTTAACCACCGGTGCGTTCGCTGTAGAGTGCGCGAGTTTGAACGTGCCGTTCGCACTGTTGAAAAATACTGCTACTCCGTTCGCGCCGCAAGCGTCAACCGTGCCGCCGCTCACATATACAGTGCCGCCGGCATTGTTGTAAACCGCCGCAGCGCTGCTGCCGGTCGTTGCGCTTGCCGTTACCGTGCCGCCGCTGATGTTGACCGTGCCCGTGCTCTTATTGTAAACCGCCGCGCTGCTCGCGCCGGTGCTCGCCGTGCTCACCGTGCCCGCCATAATGTTGAGCGTGCCGGTGTAGTTGTTGCGAATAGCCGCTGCGCTGCCCGTTGCGTCAGTCGCCTTGACAATAGCATTGGCGCCGTTTACGGTAACCGTACCCGCGCTGGAGTTAAAAATTGCCGCGCGGTCGGCGCCGCTGCCGGCGGTGGAAACCGTACCGCCGTTAACGGTAACAGCCGCTGCCGAATTGCTGTATGTGTGGATGCCGTTATTTGCCGCTGAACTCACCGTACCGCCGTTGACGGTGACCGTGCCTGAGTTGCTGATATCTTCAATACCGCAGCCCATAACAGCGCTTACGGTACCGTTGTTAATAACTACCGCGCCGTTAGCCTCGTTGTTGATTGCAACAATGCCGCCACTGGCCGCGCTGGCAATTACGACAGTGGACGAGCCGCTGACGGTTACGGTACCTGAGCCTCTGTTATCTATAACGGCGCCGTCCGCGTAGGTGCCCGCGTTCTCTACCCTGCCGCCGCTGACGTTTACTGCTCCCGCAGAGTTGTTGTAAATAGTGCGGCAGGTATTGACTCCGCCGACTTTGACTAAGCCGCCGCTGATGTTGACGGTTCCCGCGCCCTGGTTAAGAATACCCGTGCTGTTGTCGCCGGTAGACTGAACTGTGCCGCCGCTGACGCTGATTGTGCCAGTTGTCCAGTTATTAATCACGTTGGCATAAGCACCGCTTTGTACTGTGCCGCCGGTAATGGAAACGGCGTTCGCCGCAGTGCTGGCGTTATAAATCGCGCTGCCGGTTTCGGTGGTTATAGTGCCGCCGCTTACGGTAAGCGTGCCGGTTCCTCCGTTGAAAATACCTCTCGCATAACCGACGTCAATGCCGAAACTTCTACGGTGGCGGTCGCGGTGATTGTCGTGCCGGTGCCGCTGACACTCACCGCGCCGCTGTCTGCGTTGTAGACAACGGCCGCAGCAACGAGAGTAGTATCAACGCTGAGGCTGCCGCCGCTGATATTCACGCTGCCGGCGCCGGCGTTATAGACGGCTCTCGTCTTAGCGCTGTCGTCAGTCGCCCTTACGGTGCCGCCGCTGATGTTTATTGTGCCGTCCGCATAGTTGTAAATTGCGGCGCTGTTTTCGTTCGTACACGCCGAGCGCACAGTGCCGCCGCTGACGGCAACCGTACCGCCGGCGCGGTTGTTTATGCCGATACCCTCGGCTCCGGTGGCGCTGACAGTGCCGCCGCTGACAGTTAGCGCGTTTGCCGACTCGCTGTTATTATAAATTACGCTGCCCGAAACGGCGGTTAGCGTGCCGCTTTCCACCTTAAGCGCGCTTTGCGACCCGTAAACAAATACTGCCGAGCCGTAGGTGCCGGTAGCGGCAATGTCGGCGTTAACTGTCACAGTGCCGGTTGTGGACACACACACGGCATAGACCGGCGACGCGCAAGTAAGCTTCCCTGTAAGCGTGTAATTGCCGCTTACAAGCAGTGCGCCGTCCACGCCGAGGTCCAACGTATTTGTGCCGTCGCCGAATTGAATGGTGCGGCTGTTGGTTCCGCCGCTGCTGTCGCTCTCAATAGCTTGAATGGCGACGGCAATATCTACATTGTCTTGCAAGTTTGTTGAGGTAGTTGCGTTATCTACCTTCAGGCCCGAAGTGGTACCGGCGGTAATTACATAGGTATCGCCGCTCGCCGCCTGGGTAGTTCCCGCAAAAAAAGAGAAGAACAGGAACATGGTTCCGGCGCAAAACAGCGCCGCAGCTAGTTTCTTCATTTCGGTCTCCTTTTTGTCGTTTTTTTACAAGCGCTTATTTATTATTACAATAATACCATATTTTTTTGACCAGTCAAAGAATTATTATTGCGCCACTCCCAATGACCTTGAGCTTTCGCGCACCGTCAAGCAATCTGCTGGCTGTCAAATCACAGCGTCTCAAGCCGGCCGCACCCCACTGTGTGCCGCTTCTACCGACAGCATTAACTCTTCGACGGCGACAAAAATATATATGCGCAAGACCGTATGACCGGCGCACTGCCGGCGTGTGAGCACGCTCCGGCAGCGGCAAACGAACTGACCTAAATACGCAAAAGCGCTGTGCTAAAAACGCAAAGAATGTTTTTGCAAGGAGCAAAAATGGTCGTTCGATTCGTCACCTTATGCTCCACGGCTCCCCGTTGCCCCACCACGGGCAAGCAAAGAGGCTCTTGGCTTTTTTGAGTTCAGCGCCTGCGGCGCAATATTATTTTATCGTTATCGGTGCTTTGGCGTTTGCTCAGGCACCTATTCTCACCCGTACAGCGGGCCGCGCCGCGCGAAGACGCAAAAAAAAGCCGCAAGCTGTAAAGCTTGCAGCAAGCTG
>CAYZIL010000037.1:0-8569 GCA_964478515.1 uncultured Faecalibacterium sp.
ATTGTTGCTTTTGAGATATTCCGCTACTTTTGTTTTTAGCTCAGCTTTGTCCATCAAATTGTTGATAACGACCACATTGTCACAAAACGCTCTCGCCTCATCGGCGAAGCTCGCAAAAGTAAATACCACGTCGCAGGGCGTGCCCTTCGCCCGTGACATACTGGTATTGGAAACCGAAACATAAAAGGGTAACTTGAACGACTTAAAAGCGTCGTCAACATTTATGCGCAGCAGTGTACTGGTGCCGACGCCGGCACCGCAGACCGTAATGACTCTGAGATCTTTCATATATTTCTCCTTATCAAAGATTTCTGATTCTGAAGTAATACTTGTCGATAAGACGGTCGTTTTCTGCCTTCGCTTCCGGCATTTCGTAGGTAAGGTGGCCGTTGTAGTAAACGTCCGGCGTAATGCCTTCGGCCAGCAGGTTTTCACAGGTCTGCACCAACAGAGAGCTCAGCAGAAATACCGAGGGAATAGTCGACGTTGAGCCGACTTTCATGGTAAGTCCGTCAAGCTTTACCGCAGCGTCGCCGATTATAGAGCAGTTATCAATTACGACGTCGGCAAAATCCTTAAGCTTTTTGCCGGTACTGTGGTGGGGCTTGAGAAAATCCGAATAGGCAATGTTGGTTATAGCTATTACTTTTACTCCGCGCTCGTTGCACTCTCTGGCTACGTCTATGGTCGTGGCGTTGTTGCCCGAGTTGGAAATGGCAATCATCACGTCGGGCGGCGCAACACGGTTGTATTGGACCGTGAGCTGGCCTAAGCCCTCAACCTTTTCCATGTGGCTGGTCTTGGTTATCTCGTTAATGCCGGCCACCGCAGGCTCGAATATGGCGTGGATATTGGCCATCGTCGCCGCGCGCCAGAAAATGTCCTCGGTAATCAGTCCCGAATGCCCGGTACCGAAGGCGTGGATGATACCGTCGTTTTTGGTGCATTCGGCAAGTATCGCCGCCGCCTTTTCAATGTTTTCGCCCTGGGAGTCGTAGGCCTTTTGCACGACCTCCTGCATTGTGGTGAAGTACTGCTGCCATGCTTTCATAGTAGGTCATTCCTTTCTGCTTGGGTTTTTATCTTTAGTACGAACGTGCCGTCTTACACACCGGCGTCCTGTAAAATCGTCTTGACAATTTTTTTCGGCTCGGTAATGGAGGTTCCTATTACCACGCTCCAGGCGCCGGCGTCAAGACACTTGCGCATCTTTTCGCCGTTGGTTATGCGCCCCTCGGCAATAATGTGCTCCACGCCCTTGGCGCGAAGGTCGCTGATTATTTCATAGTCAGGTTCGGGCGTCGGCAACTGTCCGAAAATTATCGGGTTTTTGGAATAGGACGTGTATCCGGAAAGCGTCGTACCGACCATGTCGGCGCCGTAATTCCAGGCGGCCACGCCCTCCTCAAGTGTAGAAATATCGGCTATTACAAAGGCATTGAAGCGTTTTTTTATCTCGCCGATAAACTTTTCCAGCGTCAGGTCGTCGTAGCGCTCGCGCTTGGTGCCGTCAACGGCTATACCGTCGGCGCCGGCCTCCAAAAGCTGTTCGACCTCGCGCAGTGTCGGCGTAATGCGAAAATCGCCGGTAAACATGTCGCCGCTGCGGTAAACTTTTTTTATGCCTATTACCGGCACGCTGACGGCCGCTTTCAGCGCGGCGACGTTTTCGTAGTTGGTGCGCACGGCGCAAGCGCCGCCGGCAACCACACTTTCGGCAACACAGGCCATCGTCTGCGGCACACCCATTTCGGGGTTAAAGTCGCTGCCCGCGTAGCACGAAACTATCAATCCGCCCTTGATCTTGTCTAACATTCCTGCCCTCCTATAGCCATAACGTCGTTATACGAAGCCGCCTCAAGCAGCTTGTCCACATTGCTCTCGTCACACAAAAACTTTGCGACAGCTTTGAAAAGGTCGAGATGTTCCTCATTGCTGCAAGCGGCTATGGCAAACACCACTCGCACGGGGTCGTTTTGGGGATGGCCGAAGTCTATTCCCTTTTTCAGCGTCAGCAAAGCAATGCTGTTTTTGCTCACGTTTCCTTCCGGCCGCGCGTGTGCCAGCGCCACCCCGGGCATAATTACTATGTACGCGCCGTTGCGCTTGACCATATCCACCATGGCCTCGCGGTAAGCCGCGTTTATGCAGCCGCCCTCAATAAGTTTATCGCCGGCAAAGCGGACGGCCTGTTCCCAGTCGGCAAACTCGCAGCCCAGCGAAACACGTTCGGGGCTCAAATAATCTTTCATTTGCGTCATTACGGCTCAAAGCTCCTTCAAATATCCGAATATAGTCTGTGCATCGTCCGCCTTGCAGAGCTCATTTACACCGTAGACGTCGAGCAGTTTTATAAAGTCCTTCAACGCCCTGACATGCGTGTAACTGTCCACAGGCGCAAGACACAGTATCAGGCCCACCGGGTCGTTTTGCGGGTGATGGAAGACGACGGGCGTCTCCAGCGTCACCAGACTCATCGCCGCGCGCGAAACGCCGCAGGCCACCTTGCTGTGCACCAGCGCCACGCCCTTACTGACCACAACATACGGTCCGGCGCTTTTTACGGTGTCTACCAGCGATTTTACGAACTGGCGGTTTGCGGCGCCGCTCGCGCATATCAGGCCGCCGGCAAATCTGACCGCGTCTTCCCAACAAGCGGCGTGCTGCCGCACTCTTATGAACTCCGGCGTCAGCAGTTCGCACAGCGCCGGCTGTATTTTATCCAGCTTAATGTTTATCCCCATTCGCGAAAAACATTCCGACAGCGCACAGACAAACTCCTGCGTGCCGCTAATGGCGCAGTACTGCTCTACGGTGTCGAGCACGTCGGTGAAAAAGGTCAGCGAGTCCTCGGTAAAGCTCTCTTTGCAGGTGTACTGCCGCATCATCCGGTCTATCTTGCGAAAATCCTCGTCGGTAGGAATTGCGTTAACCTGTACCCAGGGGATGTCGCCGCGGTCTATTTGGATACTGGAGACGATAAAATCGACGTCGGGCAGTTCGGCACTTTGCAGTTCGGCGCTGGTAATAGTGGCGATAACGCGCACATTGTTGAAGCGCGAACAGACAAGTTCTTTCATCAGGCTCGCCGTGCCGACGCCGTAGACGCACACAATTGCTATGCGGCTAATTGGCAAATAGCGCTTGCGGCGCTCCATTGACGCGCAAAAGTGCAGCGCCAGGTAGGCAATGTCGTCCTCTGTAATGCCCACGAGCAAGTCGGTGTCAAGCTCGTCTATAACTCCCACCAGGGTGTCGAACACCTCGCGGTAATTCGCCTTAATTACCGACAAGCTGGGGTTTACTACGGGTACATGGTTCTTCAGCTTGAAAACGGTCGGCTCCAAGTGCAGCTGCAGCGCATTGTACAGCTCGTCGTCCTCTAAAAAATCGAAGTTCAGTTTCGCGCCCATGTCGCGTATTAACCGGTCGACAAGCACCTGTATTTGCGCCCAGTCCTCGTTGAAGTTCGGTTCCTGAATGGTGTATTTTGCGCCGTACAGCATAATGGCGACCATGCAAATTTCGCTTTCGCTGAAAACGTCGTTCAACAGCTGTCCGGCAGCGGCGGCAATGTCGCGGGCGAAACCATATTCCTTCGTTGCCGACATCATTCGCACCTTCTCGTCGGCAATCTCTATAAACCGGCCGCAGCTCATGCGCGTCATTGCAATAGCAAGGTAGAGAACTATGTCGCGCAGCGAGTTGAACGACAAGCGCCGTTCCATTTTCCTTTCAACCCCGTAGATTATCTCCAACAGCTCGGGCATCCACTCGTCGCAAAACATTGCTCTGATGCCCCGCTCGATAAAGTCGTGACTGTAGCCGGCGCCGGAAAGGTAGTTGCTAAAGTCCAAATAGCGCTCGACCGTGTTCAGACACAGCGAGCGCAGCTTGCGCTCGTCGCCGCAAACGCGGTTGCCGCTGCCGGTCTTGCACTCCATTTCGGCGCTGCCCTCGGCGGCCATGTCCTGCTTGAGTGCCGCCAGGTCCTTGTCAATGCAGCTTTTGCTCACGCTCAAGCACTCGGCAAAATAGCGGCTGGTAAGGTAGTCGTCAGCGGCTATCATGTTCATCAGCATAAAGGTCTTGCGCTCGCTTGAGCGCAGCGAATAGTTGTACGAGTCGAGTTCGGACAGCGAGTGCATTAACTGTTCGCGCTGCGAGTCGCTTAAGCGCAGCTGTACTCCCTCGTGCCTGCTGACAGATATTTCCGGCAGACCCTCGCTGACCAGAAACGCGGACGCCTCTTCTATTTCGTAGCGTATCAGCCGCGGCGAAACGCCCAGGCGCTCCGCCAGTTCGCTGATTTTGTAAAATTCCGCGTCGCTGATAGTGGTTATCAGTTTGACCGCTTTGCTGTTCATAGCATCTCCCGCCCTCTGTTTTGATTCTACCGCACGCCTTTCGCAAGGAAAAGCGCACATTTTTCCCCTTCATTGCAACAATTTGTACAACATCTTCATTTTTCGTTCACAAAATTATGTAAATCATTCTTTTGATTGTCGCCGCCAAAGCCGTACATCGCCCGTAATAGCACAAATAACGGGTCGCCGTGCTTGCAAGCGGCAGCAGATATTCTTTGCAAGATAACACCTGCTGAAAAGATTATTATATTATTCCCGCCGCAAACATGCTATTATAAGCATTAAATAATTCGCCGCCAAAAGAGGTTGGACATGATAATTAAATTTATTTTTTGCGCCGTCGCCGCCTACTTGCTGGGCTGCGTCAACGCGGCGTACATCTATTCGCGAAAAATAAAGAACGACGACATTCGCAAGTACGGCAGCGGCAACGCCGGCAGCACGAACATCCTGCGGGTGTACGGCGTCAAGGCGGCGCTGATAGTCTTTTGCTGCGACCTGCTCAAGGGCTTTTTGGCCGTATCGCTCGCAGCGCTGCTTGTGCCGGGCAGTTCGCTCGCGAAGGTCGTGGCGGCAGTGTGCGTCGTCTGCGGCCACAACTGGCCCTGTTTTATGGACTACCGCGGCGGCAAGGGCGTGGCGGCAAGTCTCGGGGCGGTGTTCGCGCTTTATGCTCCGGCCGGGCTTATTGCCCTTTGCGTCGCGCTGCCGGTAATATTTGCCTTTAAGATGGTATCGCTCGGGGCGCTTGTCGGCTTTGTGGGCGCGTCGCTGGCACTGCTGCTGCTCAGCGGCGACACGGTGCTTTTTGCCGGCGGCCTGGCGCTGACGCTTATGGCCTTCTACCAGCACCGCGGCAATATTTCCCGAATAATCTCCGGCACCGAAAGCAAGCTCAGCTTCCGCAAATGACAGCTCTTTTTTTACCCGCGCCGCAAAACAGACGGCGCCGAACAAACAAAAGCAGCCGCGGCCTTCACGCCGCGGCTGCTTTTGTTTGGAGAGCGCTGCGCATATTTTCGTCTGCACGCCGCTAACGCACGCGGCACTGCCGCGGCCGCGCAAATAACTTTACGCAGGTTTTACACTGCCGATAACGCTTTTTTACGCAAATGGGGTACTTTAGTAGACAGAAAATGCGAAAGGCAGCTTAAATGGATATTTTCGATATTTTTAAACTCTGCGGCGGACTGGCCTTTTTCCTTTACGGCATGAACGTCATGTCCTCCGGTCTCGAAAAGATGGCCGGGGGTTCGCTGGAACGCACGCTCAAGCGCATGACCTCCAGCCGGCTGGCCGGGCTGCTGCTCGGCGCGGTCATCACCGTCGCCATCCAGTCGTCCTCGGCAATGACCGTTATGCTCGTCGGTTTTGTCAACTCGGGCATAATGCAGCTGGGCAACACCGTCGCCGTTATTATGGGCTCTAACATCGGCACGACGCTGACCGCCTGGCTGCTGTCGCTCACCGGCATACAGGGCGACAACGTCTTTTTGCGCCTGCTGCGGCCCGAATCGTTCACCCCGGTGCTGGCGCTGGTAGGAATAATTATGATGATGGCCGCCAAATCCCCGCGCAAGCGCGACGTCGGCCACATCATGCTCGGCTTTTCCGTGCTGATGTACGGCATGCAGCTGATGAGCGGCTCGGTGTCCGGTCTTGCCGACATGCCCGAATTTACTCAAATGATAACGATGTTCAACAATCCCCTGCTCGGCGTGCTCGTCGGCACCGTAGTTACCGGCGTAATTCAAAGCTCCGCCGCCTCGGTCGGTATTTTGCAGGCGCTGTCGCTGACCGGCGCGCTGTCGTACAACATGGCGGTGCCGATTATTATGGGTCAAAACATCGGCACTTGTGTCACGGCGCTGCTGTCCAGCATCGGCACCAACAAAAACGCCAAACGCGTCGCCGCCGTGCACGTCTGGTTCAACGTAATCGGCACAGCGGTTTGTCTGTCGGTATATTATTTGCTGCGCTCTTTGGTGAGTATACCGCTGTTAGACAGCGCAATAACTCCCTTCGGTATTGCTCTGGCGCACAGCATTTTCAACGTTGCCACGACTGCGCTGCTGCTGCCGTTTTGCAAGCAGCTGGAAAAGCTCGCTTGTCTTACCGTGCGCGAGCGGGACGCGGGCGAAAAGTACGAGCTTATTGACGAGCGCTTGCTGCTGTCACCGGCTTTCGCCATTGCCGAGTGCCGCGCGCTCACCGTGAAAATGGCCAAGCTCGCCCGCGACACCCTGCTGTTGTCCATTGACCAGCTCAGCGCTTTCAGCGAGAGCGCCGCAAAAACCATTGAGACAAACGAGGAGCTCGCCGACAACTACGAGGACAAGCTGGGCACCTACCTTGTAAAGCTAAGCAGCAAGGAACTGACCGCCGAAAACAGCAACGCAATTTCCGAGCTGCTGCACGCAATCGGCGACTTTGAGCGCATTAGCGACCACGCCGTAAACGTGCTGCGCTCGGCGCGCGAAATGCACGAAAAGGACATGCACTTTTCCGCCGCCGCCGACTCTGAGCTCAGCGTCATGATTCGCGCGCTGCGCGAAATACTCAACATGACCGTAACCGCTTTTGAAAACGACGACACCGACCTTGCCGCCAGAGTCGAGCCGCTGGAACAAGTCATAGACGCGCTGACTGCCGAAATAAAGGCGCGCCACATTATGCGTCTGAAGCAGGGACTTTGCACTATTGAACTGGGCTTCGTGCTTTCCGACCTGCTTTCAAACTTCGGCCGCGTCTCCGACCACTGCTCCAACATTGCCGTGTGCGTCATTCAAATAAAAGACTCCGCCTTCGACACCCACGACTATTTGAACGAGCGCAAAACCTCCGGCGAGCCCCGCTTTACCGCCGACTTCAACGATTTCCGCCAGCAATACCGGCTTGAGAATTACGTCGGCTGAGCTGAACATTTTTTGCCGCGTCCGCCGCGCCGCGCCGCACAATAGTGCGGCGCGGCGACATTTTACGCGTTCTTTCGACTGACTTTACATAAATTTTACACAGAAAATACGCTGCTTTGACACTGCTGCCCTATTCTTTAACTAATGTTTTAGAATTAAACGGGTGAGCTATGGATATATTTTCTGTTTTTAAGCTCTGCGGCGGACTGGCTTTTTTCCTTTACGGCATGAACGTCATGTCCTCCGGTCTCGAAAAAATGGCCGGGGGTTCGCTGGAACGCACGCTCAAGCGCATGACCTCCAGTCGGCTGCTCGCCATTATCCTCGGCGCCGGCATCACAATCGCCATCCAGTCGTCCTCGGCAATGACCGTTATGCTCGTCGGTTTTGTCAACTCCGGCATAATGCAGTTCGGCAACACCATCGGCGTCATAATGGGCTCCAATATCGGCACGACGCTAACCGCCTGGCTGCTGTCGCTTATGGGAATTCAGGGCGACAACATCTTTCTGCAGCTGCTGAAGCCCGAATCCTTCTCGCCCGTAATTGCGCTTATCGGTATAATCCTTATAATGACCTCCCGCTCGCAAAAGCGCAAAGACGTCGGCAACGTTCTTATCGGCTTTTCCATTCTCATGTACGGCATGCAGCTGATGAGCGGTTCGGTGTCCGGTCTTGCGGATATGCCCGAATTTACCAGAATAATCACGATGTTCAACAATCCCCTGCTCGGCGTACTCGTCGGCACTGTGGTTACCGGCATAATTCAAAGCTCAGCCGCTACCGTCGGCATTTTGCAAGCGCTGTCGCTTACCGGCGCGCTGTCGTACGGCATGGCCATACCGATTATTCTCGGCGAGAACATCGGCACTTGCGTCACGGCGCTGCTGTCCAGCATCGGCACCAACAAAAACGCCAAGCGCGTCGCCGCCGTGCATATTTACATCAAGATAATCGGCACCATCGTGTGTCTGTCGGTTTTCTACCTGGCCAACGCAGTTTTTCGGTTCGCTTTTGTCGGCACGGCTATTTCGCCTTTCGGAATCGCCTTGGTACACAGCATTTTCAATATTGCCACCACTGTGCTGCTGCTGCCGTTTTGCAAGCAGCTGGAAAAACTCGCCTGCCTGACCATCCCCGACAAGAGCACGGCGGAAGAATACGAATTCATTGACGAGCGCCTGCTGCTGTCGCCGGCTTTCGCCATTGCCGAGTGCCGCGCGCTCACCGTAAAAATGGCCAAGCTCGCCCGCGACACCCTGCTGTTGTCCATTGACCAGCTCAGCG
>CAYZIL010000038.1:0-8481 GCA_964478515.1 uncultured Faecalibacterium sp.
GAAATGCGTTGTTGTGGAAAAATGTAGGGGCGAACTGTGTTCGCCCGAATGAATTACTCCCATTATCCGACATCTGTAAAATAGTTATTGTCCGATGAGAGCGGGCGAACGAAGTTCGCCCCTACTGGTGCACATGAATTTTATCGTCATTGCGGATATAACGGCGATAAACAACAAATCAACTTTAAGAAGATGTTCTAACGTCGCCCAATGAGCATAATCCTACATAAAGCAATACCCACCGAGAAGGACTTCTTCCCGGTGGGTATTTTCTGTGTTTTCTTGTGTAGCCGCAGTAAACACGAACACTGTTTTTGTGGAAACAAAATAGCGTACCTATTCGTTGCCATAAGCCCCCGCCGCTGCCTTATTCCCCTGGCGGCAAAAAAAATTCAGTGAATTCCTTTGAGTTTCGTGCGGCGGCGTGAAGCTCGTTTTCGTTAGCGGTGCTTTTACGCTCAAAAAATCGTTTTGTATTCGCTTTTGCGCACCCGCGCAGCGGCCGCACTAATATACGCAGCACGACAAAAACATTGTCGAAAAGCGCTGTTGGGTCTATACTTGTTCTTGGCCGTACGGCAAAAAACCTAACTCGCGCCGCTCTTTCAGAAAAACTTGCGGCGTTTGCGCACATTGCCGCCGACAATCTTTTATCAAGTTACCCGGAGGCTTCTCAGATGAGCTCAAGATGGAACCGCGCCAGGAAATGGCTGATATTCTGGTGTCTTTTTATCGGCGTGGGCGCCGTCGCCGGCGCTGCGGGCATGTTTGCCGACACCAGCGGCGCCGCCATGGGCATGGACGCCATGCTGCCGTATTTTCAAAAGCTGCCCTTTGCCGACGTTTTATTCAAAAACTACCTTTTCCCCGGCATTGCGCTGCTGCTCGTCAACGGACTTACCAACCTCACCGCCGCCGCGCTGCTTTTCCGCAAGACAAAAACCGGCGTCGTGCTCGGCGGCGTTTTCGGCGTGACGCTAATGCTGTGGATATGCATTCAGTTCTATATATTTCCGCTCAATTTTATGTCGAGCATCTATTTCATTTTCGGCTTGTGTCAGGCCGTTACCGGGTACGCCTGCTATGTGTTTTATTGCCAGGAGCACATGGATTTTGACCCGGCAAATTATTCGCACATTGCCGAAAAATCGCCGGTGCTGGTCGTTTATTTTTCCCGCCTCGGCAGTACCCGCAAAGTCGCCTACGCCTGCGCCGAGCGCCTGCACGCGCAGTTGTTTGAGCTGAAAACTGTTGAACCAACCGCCGGTACCGGCGGCTTTTGGTGGTGCGGCAGGTTCGGCTTGCACCGCTGGCCAATGGAAATAAGCGAACTGCCGCCGCAACTTGAGCACTGCGAGCAAGTTGTGGTCTGCACGCCGGTCTGGGTGTTTTCCGTCTGTGCGCCGGTGCGGGATTTTCTGGCAAAAGCCCGCGGCAAGCTGAAAAACGTCTCCTACATTGCCGTGCATTTTAACCCGGTTGTGCCGAAGGGGCTGTACGACACTATGGACGGGCTTTGCGGCGCAAAGCACCAAAATGCCGTCAGCGTCACCAACCGTTTCGGCCGCCTGCGCTGCAAGCAGCAAACGCACGCGGCAACACCGACCCCTTGAGCACAAATTAGCCGTGCGGCGGCCGGTTTCTTGGCCCTTTGCCGCGGCGAAAAGCTCAGCGCTAAAACAGAACTTAAGCGGCGGCACTGAAAACAGTGCCGCCGCTTAAAAATAATTTTATGCGCGGCGCAGCTTAATGCCGCGGCTGTTATTTCGCGGCAATCTCCGCAATGGTCTTGCTCATAGCGGCGCTCTCGTTTTTGTCGAGATAGCCGGCTTCAAAGAACAGCGACACGCTGCTTTTGGGCGGAACCGTTTTGCGCAGTCCGTGTTCTATGGCGTAGGCGCGGCCGAGATGGTTGCCGGTGTTGGGCAGCGCGAAGCCGCAAGACGCCTCCTCGCCGGTGCGGGCCATCCAGCGCACACCGGTCGGCAGGTAGGTCGTGTCGAAGCCGACATAACAGCCGTCACCTTCCGGCAGCAGCTGCATGGCGTGAGCCCAGCCGCGCTCGTCCGTCTTGTACTTTATGCAGCAGCACAATTCGGGGTCGTAGCACTGGTTGTCGGGGTCAATCACGTCGCCGACGCTGTGGTCGGCAGACAGCTTTTTGTAGTAGTCGTAGCGCGCTTTTTCGCGCTGCGGCGTTTGGCCGAAGTCCTCGTAGAAGGTGTCAAAATGGTCGGCGTCGTTGGGCGCGCTGTACAGCAGCCGCGCGCCGTCAAAGGGACGCCAGTTTATGTGGCACATGTACATAAAGAACATGTCGGTGCTGCGCCGGTTCTCAATGTCGAAGCACATGTGTACGCGGGTCTCGTTCTCGTAAAGCCGCAGCCGCGGGCCGGCAACATAGTCGGTCTCCAGCGCGTTGCGGTAGCGCACCTTGCCGCTTAGCTGCACATAATTGCCCTTTTCGTCGCTGCCGAACTCAAGCGTCGCCTCGTCGTAGTGGGCGCGCGGCAGTTCGCCGTGCATAGGGTGCGGGTCCTCCTCAGAGGGGTTTCCCATCGCCGTCAGACCGCAGTGAATCATAAACGCGCCGTAGCTCAGCTCAAAATCGTCTGTCATCAGCGGCTCGTCAAAGGTGGACTTCATTGTAAAATCCCGCCCGTCAAAGCACGCGCGCCATACCTGCTGACCGTTAAAGGGCAGTATTTCCAGCTCGGCGCGCTTTGTTTTCAAACGCAGCCCGCACACGCCGGTGGTATATTTGAACGCGGTGGCCTCAATGCCGCCGCAGCGGCCTATCTCATAGGGGCGCTCGCAAAACGCTCCCGGCCGCAGGGTAAATACTGTTTTTTCCATCGGCTCAGCCCTGTGCCTCGGCAATAATGTCGCGCGCGGCGCGGCAGGCCTTGCGGTTGAAGAGAATCGGGTCCTGACGGTACTCCTCAAAAATCTCCAGCGATGCGTAGCCGTCGTAGCCGTAGGCATTTATCATCTCTACCGTCTCGCGGAAGGCCATCTCGCCGTCGCCGACCATCAAATGGTCCTCGCAGCTGGGCACGCCGTCGACCAGGTGAATGTGGTGCATGTCTTTGCCGAGTTTTTCAAAATACTCGGACGCCGGCTCGGCGTTCGTCAGCGCGGCTACCAGGTCGAGCATGCCCTTGACGTTGGGCGAATTGAGCGCGCGCATGGTCTTGACGACGTCGTCTATCTTGGTTATCATCGTGCTTTCCCAGGGCGTAACGGTCTCAAGAACGATGACAGCGCCGACCTTTTCGGCGTAACGGGCAAGCTCGCCCAGGCCCTCTATCATCATGTTCCACTTCTCGTCGTAATCGCGGCCGTAACCGGGGTGTCCCGGCGCCATGACCATGAAGTTGCCCTCGCCCATGGCGGCGGTCATTTCCAGCGCGGTCTTAAAGTACTCTATGCTCTCGCGGCGCCAATCCTCGCGCTCGTGCATAATGCTGTACGGATGCACTGCCTGGTAGGGCTCGTAGCCGATTATCGGCATATCGTATTTTTTCGACAGGGCGAGCAGGTCCTTAATGTCGCCGTTCTTCAAGTCGGGCGCGTAGGCGTGCGGGCGCACACCGCAAATTTCTATTCCCTCGTAACCGAGCTCCTTGGCGAGCTGAAAGGACTTTTCCAGCGGGTACATTACCATGCTGGCGGTAAAAAACGACAGTTTCATTTTTTGTGCTCCTCATATTGTATATAATTTTGCCTGTCTCAATTTTAGTCTCTTTGCGCCGATAAATCAACCACTCTTGGTGTGAGTATACCACTGCCGCGGCCGAGCGGCACTCCACGCTGTCTATTTTGCACAAATATGCAGCGCGCATTTGCAGCGGGTTTAACAACGAAAAAGCCGCCTTTTCGGCGTAATTGTCGAAAAGGCGGTGTAAAGTTTGGTGGTTTTTGCACGCAGCGGCACAAAACTGGTATAAACCGATACCTTTGTGCCTTTGGTATGCCCGCAGCTCGCGGCGTCAGGCTATCTCGAGCGCATACAGCGCCTTGGCGAGGCCGTCGTTTTCCAGCGTGTCGGTGACATAATCCGCTATCGCCTTGACCTGGCGGGGCGCGCCGCCCATGCAAATGCCGACGTCGACTATCTCCAGCATGTCGAGGTCGTTTTGGCTGTCGCCGGCGGCAAAGGTGCGCAGACCGCGGTATTCCGGCAGTTCCAGCACCTTTTTGACGGCGCGGCGCTTGCCGGCGCCGCGCAGCTCGGTCTGGCAGGTGCCGTCGGTGTATTCTATTACACGCGAGTGCTTTTCCAGTACCGGGGCGCAATATTCCATAAATTCGGCGCGGTCGTCGTATTCAATGTCAATTGTGGCAAACTTGGGGAAATAGCCTTTTTGGCTGAAATCCGCAGCACAGCGGCAGACTCCCGTCTCCCTTTCCACCGGGTCCATATATACATTGCGAAAAAGATCGGTCTGGCCGATATACATGGCGGCAACACCGTGCTCGTCAAGCACCCTTGCCGAGTCCAGCACATCCTGCGGCCGCAAAAAAGCGTGTTCCGACAACCGGCCGTTCATCCAGATGTCGGCGCCCATACCGCTGATTATGCCGTCAAAGCCGAGCTTCAGCACATTTTGCGGGATGTCGCACTGGCCGCGGCCGGTACACAAAAACGCGATATGGCCGTTCTTGTGCAGATTTTCAAACGCCGTGTAGACGCTTGGCGGCGGCGGTTCGGCATAGCGGCACAGAGTGCCGTCAATATCAAAAAAAACAATGGCACGCTCGCTCATAAAAACCCCTTGCTGCGTAATGCCATTTGATTCTACCACATGCGTTTGGCAATTGCAAAAGCGCGCTGCGCTCCCTGCTGCTTGTCGGGACGGCTGCTTAGGGACTGTTGCATTGCCGCCGTTTTTCTGCTATGCTGCCAAGGAAGATTTTTTCGGAGGCAACCATGCAAAAACGAACGGCCGTCGTCTTTGATTTGGACGGCACTCTGCTGAACACATTAACTGACATTGCCGCCAGCGTCAACGCCGCGCTCGCCGCTTTCGGCAAGCCGGCTTGCACAAAAGAACAGGTGCGCCGCTATGTTGGCAACGGCCTGCGCCGCACGCTTGAGCTCGCATTTCCCGGCGGCGGGTCCGCCGCCGAATTTGACGCGGCGTTTCAGTATCTGCTTGCCCACTATGCCGAGCACTGTCTCGACAGCAGCGCGCCCTACCCCGGCATCCCCGAGTTGTTGAGCGAGCTTGCCGGCAGCGGTTACGCGCTGGCCGTAGTTTCAAACAAGGCCGACTTTGCCGTACAGCAGCTGCGCGAGCGCTTTTTTGCGCAAATCGGCGTCGCCGTCGGCGAGCGTTCCGGCGTCGCGCGCAAGCCCGCGCCCGATATGGTCACCGCGGCGCTTAAAGAGCTCGGCGTCGACACCGCCGCCGCCGTATATGTGGGCGACTCCGAGGTGGACATAGCCACCGCGCGCAACGCCGGGCTGCCGTGCGTGAGCGTTTTGTGGGGCTTTCGCAGCCGCGCGCAGCTGACGGCCGCCGGCGCCGCCCATTTTGCCGAGCAGCCGCAGAATTTGCCGGCGCTGCTCGCGTCCTTTTAAAAAAGCACGCGCAAAAAAACTTGCGCCGCTGACAAATAGCAAGAGCTCGGCGTCTGTGGCGGCGCCGGGCTCTTTTTTTGTCTGTTCACCGCCGCGGCGGTGTTTTCGAGCGCGCAAATATCTGCCGCCGCGCGCCTTTCCTTATTGCTTTTTCCCGAAGTGACTGCCGCGGCCTTTTTTGCCGCGGGATTTGTTCGCGCCGCTCGGCTCACGCTCGCGCCCGGCAAGATCGGCAATACCGCGCAGCAGCCGACCGTCGGCCAGCTCCGCTATGCCGAGCGCGCGGCGGCGCGACAGCGCGCCGCGGGACAGCGCGCACAGTGCTCTCAGCGGCAAATCCTCAAGCGAGCGGCGCATCATCGCGACGCTTTCGGCGTCGCCGCTGCCCATATCGTAGTTCGACAGGAAATTCCAAAACAGTTTCCCCACCAATGTGTGGCGCAGCTCGCCGCAGCTCGACTCAAGCGTGAAAGGTCTTGCCGGCGGCTCCTGCGGCCGGCCGCCGGCAAGAGCGTAAAACTGCTCGTCGCTCACCGACATCCCCACATTGGGCTCAATGTAGGCCGGAACCGGCGCGTCGCTGCCGGCGACGGTGACTTTTTCGCAGAGTGTCGCGGCGGAAGCCTCGGCTGCCAGGGTATACTCGCCGCCCAAAACGGTAAACTGCGCAGTTTCGGTATTGTAATAGGCGAGCGACGCAAGCGGTATGTCAAGGGCTATGTCAGCTTGTTCAAACGGCATGAGGCGCACTTTTTTGAAAGCGAGCAGCTTTTTGGGCAAGCCCGGCCGCGCCAGATGATAAATAAATACCGTCTGTTCGCCTACCCTGCCGCCGCCGTTGCCGACTTTTAGCAAAACTTGCAGACTTTTGCCGGCGCTCTTCACCTTTAAGTCGCTGAGAGTGAACTCGGTATAGCCAAGTCCGCTGCCGAAAGCGAAAAGCGGCTCGACGCCGACAGCGTCGTAATAGCGGTAGCCCACCCAGATACCCTCGCGGTATTCCGCCGTGCGCCGCCGCTTGTTGTACCAGGCCGCACAGGGCACATCCTCGGCCTTTTTCGGCCAGCTTTCCGCCAACCGCCCGACAGGGTCGCAGCGGCCGGTAAGTATATCGACAGCCGCGCTGCCGGCGGCCTCGCCGCCCAAATAACAGCACAGCAGCGCACTGACGTCGTCTATGAACGGCAGTTCCACCGGTGCCCCCAGTTGCAGCAGCACCGCCACGCGGCAACCGTCGGCACACACGGCGGCGCAAAGCCGTAGCATTCCCTCTGGCAAGCGCAGATGGTCGCGGTCAAACCCCTCTGACTCGCAGCATTCCGGCAGTCCCAGCACCAGCACCACCGCCTGAGCGCCGCGCGCCGTTTCCCGCGCCGCGTCTATAAGCGCGTCGTTAGTGGTGCCGTCGGCATTGTATCCGGGCGAATAGCTCCACTCAAGGCCCCGCGCGCGCAGTTCCTCAAGCATAGTGTCAAGCTGCACGGGATTGACCTTTGAGCTGCCGGAGCCCTGGTAGCGCGGCTGTTCGGCAAGGCGGCCGATTATTGCCACGCTCGCTTGCGCGTCCAGCGGCAGCAGATTGTCGCTGTTTTTTAATAGCACGGCACTGCGCGCCGCGGCGCGGCGGGCAAGCTCGTGGTGGCGGCGGAACATCTCGGCGTCCGGCTGCGGCCGCGGCACTGCCAAACTGTCAAGAACCAGACGAATTACGCGCTCGCAGCACTCGTCCAGCTGCCACTCGTACAGCCTGCCTTCCTCGAGCGCCGTCAGCAGTACTTGCGTGTTGCCGGAACATTTGCCCGGCATTTCCAAATCGGCGCCGGCGCTTATGCCGCGCACCCGGTCGGAACACGCGCCCCAGTCACTGACTACCGCGCCGTCAAAACCCCACTCGCAGCGCAGCGTGTGCATGAGCAGCTGTTCGCTCTGGCCGGCATACTCGCCGTTGACTATATTGTAGCTGGTCATAAGACAGCGCGGCGCGGCGCTTTGCACCACGCGGCGAAAACCGTCGAGGTATATCTCTTTGAGCGCGCGCTCGTCGCACACACTGTTGCTGATAAAGCGGCTGTTTTCGCAGTTATTGAGCGCAAAATGCTTGGGACAGGCGCTGACGCCGGTGCTCTGTATGCCGCGCACCATCGCCGCCGCCAGCTCCCCGGCGCACAGCGGATCCTCGGAAAAATATTCAAAATTGCGGCCGCACAACGGCGAGCGCTTTATGTTAAGTCCCGGCCCCAGCAGCACGGCAACGCCGACCTGCGCGGCCTCTTCACCCAGCGCCGTACCGACTTCCTGCACCAGCGCCGTGTCAAAGCTACACGCAAGACCCGCGGCGGTGGGAAAACAGGTTGCCGGCAGCGACGCGCGCATTGCCACACCGGCGGCGCTGTCGTTTTCGCGCCGCAGTCCGTGCGGTCCGTCGCTGAGCACCGCGCACGGCAGTCCCAGGCGCTCCACCGCCTCGGTATGCCAATAGTCGGCGCCGCTGACCAGCGCCGCTTTTTCGGCGAGAGTCAGTTCCCGCACAATGTCCTTTGCCCGCTGTTCGTTTTCCGCTTGCATTGCAATCCCCCGCTTTTTTTATTTTCGCTCTCACTGTAGCAAAAAGCCCCACACCGCGTCGCGCAGTATGGGGCACCGCGCGGCGCCAAAGCGCCGCGCGGCACAAACACATTAATCTTCTTTTTTCGCGCTGTTCGCGTCGCCGCTGTCAGCCGAAGGGGTATCGGTCTTCTTTTCTTTAGCGGTGTCGGCGCTCTTTTTACCCGTCTCGCCGCTCTTGGCCGCCGGTTTCTTGGCGCTCGGCTTCTTTGGCGCGGCGTCGCCGCTCTTTTTACCCGTCTCGCCGCTCTTGGCCGCCGGCTTCTTGGCGCTCGGCTTCTTTGGCGCGG
>CAYZIL010000039.1:0-6822 GCA_964478515.1 uncultured Faecalibacterium sp.
GGCGCTTTTTCCCTGACCACATAAAAAAGCGTCGCAAGCGATATGAAGCTTGCGACGCCGTGGAGCGGGTTACGGGACTCGGACCCGCCACCTTCTGCTTGGGAAGCAGACGCTCTACCGGATGAGCTAAACCCGCGCTGTACCGTATTGGATTATATACCAACTTCAACCCCTCAGTCAATCCTTTTCCTCCCTTAGACCGCGAATACCGTCCACGGCGGCGCGCGCGCTGAGTCCGTAAAACCTAAGGGTGAAGCCTGCTATTTCAATTGCCCGCCGCGCGAGCGCCGCCAGCGCAGCACCGCCGCCCTAAGCAAAAAAACGGCCGCATAGGGCTGCGGCTGTTTTGCAAATTATAATAATTGGCGCAAACTAATATCACAACCATTATGGGAAAACAGAAAAAGACAAAGAGAATGCTCACCTCTTTGAAGGGTTTTGCATGTGTGGGATTACGCTGATAATCTTCCCGACAAACAAAATTAGTAAACTTCATAGCTTACCAGAGATTGTGGTTGTACGGCAAACAAACCAAATACCGATACCAGTCGCGCTGCTTGTAACCGGCGCCGTTATTATCGCTTGTCGAAGAAAATATGTATCCCTGGTAAGGAAAAATGCAACGATCTTCCTTAAGGTAAAAGTAATCCTCGCCGGAATGATAATACGCTACCGCGCTTTCTAATGCCACGCCGACCACCATGTTCTCTTTCGTGACCAATCGGATATTGTCGCGCCCGCTCATAATCGGACAAATCTTGCGCTGCAGTTCGGGATCGGGCTTTTCGGCGACAAGGCGCGGGTCATTCCACTCAACCGGTTTATTATACTCAGACCAGCCATAGCATCTCATTTGCTGTGTGATGCTTTTGACGTAAGATTCTTTAATGCAGCCCCGCAACAGCCCATCATCATTATTATCGACGGAATCGCTGTCATATTCATACACCAATTTTTTTAGATGCGCTTCAAAACCATCAGGAAAGCGGATGTCTCCCATCTTTTCGTGATACTGCGTAAGCGAAATTTGTTTCGTTTCTGCCATTATATCTCCTCCAATAATCCCGATTTCCGCTGTGTCAGAGTATAAAAATACATCTCGTTCATTCTGCTTGCCCTATGTCGAACACGCAGTAAATTTGTACGGCGCCAATCCCGAATGAAAAAGCGTTTTCCCGCCGCGTGTTCGCGGCGGGAAAGAGGATGCGCGATAATCACAAGCGCCGTGCTGGTGTGCGTCGCCGCTGCGTTGCTGCTTAGACGTCGGCGCTGACGCCTTTTTCAAACAGCGCTTGCACCTCGGCGGACGGCTTTTTGTCACACAGCGACACAATAACTGCCGCCGCCAGACCGGCCGCAAAGCCGGGGACTATCTCGTAAATACCGGTAGACGACAAAAACGCCAGCCAGATTATGTCTGTCAGCGCGCCGACCACTATGCCGGCCGTCGCTCCCTTAAAGGTGAAGCGTTTCCAAAACAAGCTCAGCAATATCGCCGGGCCGAACGCGGCGCCGAAAACGCCCCAGGCGTTGGAGACCAGCGACATTATTGTGCCGCTGCCGGGGGACGCAGCTATCACCACCGCCACGGCGGAAATAGCCAGCACTACCCAGCGGCCGGCCCAGAGCATTTCCCTGTCCGAGGCCTCGTTCTTTCTGATAACCGGTTTATATATGTCGCTTGCAAAGGCCGAGGCTGACGCCAGCAGCTGCGAGTCGGCCGTGCTCATCGCCGCGGCCAAAATTGCCGACAGCAGTATGCCGGAGATTATGCCGGGGAATATCCGCCGCACCATGGTAATGAAAACGAGCGAGTTCGCGTCTATGGCGGTGTCAAAGCCGAGCATGAGTCTGCCCACGCAGCCCGACGCCACGGCAAACAGCAAAATGAGCAGCGTCCAGGTTATGCCGATGCGGGCGGATTTTTTCAGCTCGCGCTGCGAATTAACCGACATAAAACGGATTATAATGTGCGGCATGCCGAAATAGCCAAGGCCCCAGCCCAGGCCGGAAACAATGTCTTTCCAGTTGGCAAACATGTTCCAGTAACCGTCCGGCAGCTGGGTGAGCGTGGAACCGTCAAGCATGAACACGGCAAAAATCGGCGCGAGCAGCAAAGCGCCGAGCATAAGCAGACCCTGAAAGAAATCCGTCCAGCAAACAGCGGAAAAGCCGCCGAGAAACGTGTAAGTTATAACTATAAGCGCCGCTATGTACATGGCCGTGTCTGCGCTTATGCCCAAAACCGTATTGAAAAGCGTGCCGCAGGCTTTAATGCTGGACGCCGCATAAACGGTGTAGGCAAAAAGGAATATCAGCGCGCAAATAACCCGCAGTGACCGGCTGGCGCTCAAAAAGCGGTTAGTCAGGTATTGCGGAATGGTTATAGAGTCGTTGGCCACTATGGAAAAACGGCGCAGCCGCGGCGCCTCGTAAAGCCAGCTGAGCGCGTAACCGACAGCAAGACCGATTGCAATCCAGCACTGTCCCATTCCGTACGCGTAAATTGACGCCGGCAGTCCCATCAGCACCCAGGCGCTCATATCCGACGCGCCGGCCGACAGCGCCGAAACCCACGCGCCCATGTGGCGTCCGCCGAGAAAATACTCCTTCTCGCCGCCGTTCTTAGTGCGAAAAAAGAAGAATACGCCTATTCCCAACATGAATGCCAGGTAAATAACGAACATTATTAATTCGGATATATTCACTGCTTTGACCCCTTTTGCGCTTTCGCGCTCTTTTATATATGGAAATTATAGATAATAGTCGCAGTAAAAGCAATGGCGCGGCACATCTTTTTTGAATTTTTTGCACCCGGACATTTCGTGCAACTTCCACTCGTGTTTTTCTTCCGAATACAATTTTCTCTAAATTTATCCTCGCTTAAGGCGAAAACACAGTTTTTATGCAAGTAGTTGTGCATTGTGCTGAATTTTGCCGTGGCAAAATAGTCAATGTTATCAACTCTACCTGTTGCTTTTTGCGCACCAAAAGAATAAAATAGTTAGCATAATTTCATAAAGCGAGTCGATGTTTACAGGAAAGCGGACTTCTTGTCCCGCCGAAGGAGTAAAACTCTCAGGCAAAAAGGACTGTAGGCGGATCGCATTCTGGAGAATCCCGCGCTCAACGCGGGTGCCGAAGGTGCAAAGCGGCTGCGGCCGCCAATCTCTCAGGCAAAAGGACAGAATCAAAAATCTGCGCGCGGTTTACCGCGCTCGGTTTGTCTTTTTGCGAGCAGCGCCTTCGAGCGCGGCTCGTTTTTTGTTAACAGAAGAAGGGGTAACACAATGGACATCCTACAAGTACTTACCAATGTCAACAGCGCTGTAAACAACTTTGTCTCGGGTTGGCCGGGACTGATTCTGCTGGTTTTCACCGGCATACTAATGACCTGCTTGAGCGGGTGCTTTCAAATATCCCATTTCGGGTATTGGATTAAGAACACCATCGGCGCCATCTTCCGCAAGGACATTTCCGGCCACACCCGCGACCGCGGCGCCATCAGTCAGTTCCAGGCGCTGTGTACGGCGCTGGCCGCAACCGTCGGCACCGGCAACATTGCCGGCGTCGCCGGCGCCATAATCGTCGGCGGACCCGGCGCCATCTTCTGGATGTGGATCATCGCCTTTTTCAGCATGATGACCAACTACTCGGAAAACGTGCTCGGCATCTTTTACCGCCGCCGCAACGACAAGGGCGAGTGGTCGGGCGGCGCTATGTACTATTTGCGCGACGGGCTCGGCGCCAAAAAAGGTTGTAAGAAGCTCGGTCTTGTGCTCGCGGCACTGTTTTCCGTGTTCTGCTTTTTGGCCTCGTTCGGCATCGGCAACATGACCCAGGTCAACACCATTGCCAGCAATATGTACACTGTTTTCAGTATTCCCACCTGGATTACCGGTATTGTTATTGCCGCCGCGACGGCGCTGGTTGTGTTGGGCGGACTCAAGCGCATCGCCGCCGTTACCGAAAAAATTGTGCCGTTCATGGTCGTGCTGTATATGGCCGGCACCATCATTATCTGCTTGCGCCACGCCCACATGTTCGGCGCTGTCTTCACCTCAATTTTCAAAAGTGCTTTCAGCCTACGGGCGGCAGCCGGCGGCGGAATTGGCTACGGCATTAAACTGGCCGTGCTCACCGGCATGAAGCGCGGCGTCTTTTCCAACGAGGCCGGACTTGGCTCTTCCGTTATGGTGCACTCCAATTCCAACGTAAAAGAACCCGTCGCGCAGGGCATGTGGGGCGTGTTCGAGGTCTTTGCCGACACTATAATAGTCTGCACTCTGACCGCATTTTCCGTTCTCTCCTCCGGCCTTGTCGACCTTAACACCGGCTTGATGCTTACAGACACTCCCAAAGGCGCGCTGGTCAGCCAGGTCTTTGCCAACACTTTCGGCACGTTGGGCAGCGTTTTCGTGGCCATTGCAATTTTGCTGTTCGCCTTTTCAACCGTGCTCGGCTGGAGTCACTACGGCTCAAAGGCCTGTGAATACCTTTTGGGCACTAAGGCGACTGTAGTCTATAGAATAATATTCGTAGTGGCCGTTTTCTTCGGCGCCATAATGAGCGACAACCTCGCGTGGAAAATTGCCGACACGCTCAACGGTCTAATGGCGATGCCCAACCTTATCGGCGTAATTTCACTCAGCCCGATAGTGATGAAGATTACCCGCAACTATACGGCGCGCTACATGAATAGCAGCACGGAAAAGCCGCTGCTTTCGGCGTTTGCCGACGTGCAAGCGGCGCAGGAGGCAGCGCAGGAAAATTAGTCTGCTTCCGCTCAGCTTTACAAAAGCCCGCTCACAGCGTTTGCTGTGAGCGGGCTTTATGCTAATTTCTCTTTTGCATTTAGTCGTCGCTCGCGGATGTGAATAAGCGAGCGTAAGAGCACCGGCAACGAAAATTAGCCTCGCGCTTAGTATGCAGCTCTCTTTTACTAATTTTGCCTAAGCTCGTTTGCCGCTGCCAGGTGCGTCTTCGGCTGCCGCCGTACTCGGCCTGACGGTCTGCGCATACCGTAACGTTCAAGCGCGGTTATAGTTCGATTGCCGCAAAAAGTTATTGCGCCATTTTGTATATCGCCAGCATGTCGGCCTCTTTTAACACTTTAGCCGAACCGAGTTGACCGCCGCCGGCAACGCTGCACTTGCGCGCCAATTCGCCCAACTGTTTCTCGCTGGGCTCAATTCCCAGCTCACGCAGCGAGGTGGGCATTGCCATGGAACAGTAGAAATTCTCCATAGCCTCAATGCCGGCAAGTGCCGTCTTGCGCTCGTAGGCGCCGCTGACGCCCATAACGTTGCGTGCAAAGCGGCAAAAGCGCGGCAGGCGAGCGTCACAGACATAGCGCGCCCAGCTGCCCCAAATTGCCGCAAGGCCCGCGCCGTGGGCGACGTCGAACATGCCGCCCAGCTCGTGCTCCAGCATATGCGTGGCCCAGTCGCCGCCGTCGCTGCCGCAGCCGGTAAGCCCGTTGTGGGACAGACTGCCCGCCCACATTATTTCGGCGCGGGCGTCGTAATCGTCGGGGCGCTCGCGCAGCGTCAGCGAATTCGCCATTACGGTGCGCATTAGACTTTCGGCAATGCCGTCGGTAATCTCCATGGTCCGCGCGCCGGTAAAATAGCGCTCCATGGTGTGCATTAAAATGTCGACACAGCCGCAAGCCGTCTGGTAGTCGGGCAGCGTCATAGTCAATTCGGGATTCATAACCGCAAAGCGGGCGCGGCAGACGTCGTTGCTGTAGCCGCGCTTTACCCAGCCGTCCTCGTTGGTAATGACCGACGAGTCGCTCATCTCGCTGCCGGCAGCGGCAATTGTCAGCACCACGCCCAGCGGCAAACACCGCTCGGCCTGACGCTTGCCGTCGTAAAAATCCCAGACGTCGCCGCCGTTGGCGACGCCGTAACCGATAGCTTTTGAGGAGTCAATTACGCTGCCGCCGCCGACGGCGAGAACGAAATCGACGCCCTGATTTTTGCAAAGCTCTATACCCTCGTTGACCAGCGACAGCCGCGGGTTGGGCACTACGCCGCCGAGCTCCACGTAACTGACGCCGGCGCTCGCAAGACTGTCCTCAATGCGTGCGAGCAACCCGCTGCGGCGCGCGCTGCCGCCGCCGAAATGCAGCAGCACCTTTTTGCAGCCCTGCGCTTTTATCAGCGCGCCGGTCTTGTTTTCCGCGCCGCGGCCGAAAACCACCCGCGTGGGGGTGTAATATTCAAAATCCAACATTTTGTTTTCCCTTTCTATTATGTCGTTATATATAGTATAACCCGCCGCACGGCACATAACAAGAATGCCGCCGGACGAGATCGACTACATGACCCCGCGCGGCGGCAGATTGAGTTTATTTTTTTACTTCCGTTTGCGAACGGCGGTTATTGCACGGCTGAGTTTGGGCAGTCTATTGCTGCTTGCCGCAGCTTTTGCAAAATACCGAGTCTTTGTCGATGGCGGCGCCGCAGCACTTGCAGAAAATGTCGTCGTCCTTAACGATGCCGTCTTTAATCGCTCTGGCGGCAATTTCCAATCCACCCCTGGAAATGTCCGCCGTCGTGTCGGACATCTCTTTGAGCGTACCCGCGTGCTGATCCAAAATATTTTTCTTTGAGTCGACAACAACGTCGCCCGCGGCGGTGGCGATATCGGTCAAATTTTCTTTTTGTTCGTCCATCATGTATTTGACAGACTCGACGCTCTTGCCCATCATCTTGGCGCGGAGTTTCGGACTGAACATCATTGCAAAAGTAAAAATAAACGTGCCTATTACCAGAACAAAGACTAATATAAAAACAATCCCGAACGCAGGCATAT
>CAYZIL010000040.1:0-5154 GCA_964478515.1 uncultured Faecalibacterium sp.
AAAGCCCGCTTTCGATTTGAGCGCAGTTTGTTTTTTTGCGCCGACAGGCGCAACCACGAAAAAACCCAAAGCAAGCGAAGGCGTCGCAAGGGCGTTTACAACCGAGTAGCCGCAGCGCCGCGACGGTTTTTGCGTGAAGGAGTGGCAGTCCGTAAGACGGCGCCGCGATTTTTAGATAGTTAAAAAAATAAAAATCGTGGCAAGTCACAAGGACTTGCCACGACGTGGTGGGAGAGAGTGGATTCGAACCACTGAAGTCGAAGACAACAGATTTACAGTCTGCCCCCTTTGGCCGCTCGGGAACTCTCCCATATGGCTGCCCGACTATTATAACAAAAGCCCGCGGCAAAATCAACAACTTTTTGCAGAGAATAGTTTTTCCGCTTTCCGCAATTAAATTTTGCATTGCAATATGCTATTATATAGTTAATCGCCGCGGCGCCAGCGGACGCGGCACTTGTTGTGAGGTGCTCTAAATGCCGGTATTTTTTGTTATTCTTCTTGCCCTTGTCGGCGTTCTTGCCGCGCTTTTTGCCGTGTGCTGTGTGCGCGCAGCGCTGCTGAAAGCAAGGCCGGGCAATGTCGAGCCGCTGCCGCTTGACGCTGTCGACGCCGCCGAGACCGCGCAAAAGCTCGCCGCTCTCGTGCGCTGCGCCACCGTGTCCAACGCCAACAGCGACTATTCGCAAAGCATAAAGAATTTTCACGGCGTGCTGGCCGACACCTTCCCCCTGTTCCACAAAACCGCCGTGTGCACCGATATTGACGGCAACCTGCTGTTTTGCTGGCAAGGCTGCGACCCCGCAAAAAAGCCGCTGCTGTTCATGGCGCACCAGGACGTTGTTGAGGCTCCCGGCGAGTGGACACACCCCGCTTTTTCCGGCGACATTGCCGACGGCAGAGTCTGGGGACGCGGCACGCTCGACAGCAAGTGCAATATCTGCGGGCTGCTGTGCGCTGCCGAAAAGCTGATGGCGCGCGGCTTTGTCCCCGCGCGCGACATCTGGTTCGCGTTCGGCTGCACCGAGGAGATAGGCGGCAGCGGCGCGCCAGCTACGGCCGCTTACCTGAAAGAAAAAGGTATTGAATTTGAACTGGTACTCGACGAGGGCGGCTGCGTCATCACCGAGGCTCCCTTCCCCGGCATAGATATCCCCTATGCCGTTATCGGCATTATGGAAAAAGGCATGGGCAACTTCCGCTTTACCGCTTGCAGCGACGGCGGACATTCCAGCACCCCGCCCAAAAACACGCCCATAGCCCGTCTTGCCGCCTTTGTCAACGAAATAGAAACGCACCCGCCCTTTGTCAAAAAAATCACCCCGCCTATTCGTGACATGCTTGGCAGCTTTGTGCCCAACATGTCGTTTACGTACCGCCTGCTGCTCGGCAACTTGTGGCTGTTCGGCGGGCTCTTTGCCGCCCTTGCCGGCCGGCTCAGCCCCACCGCCGCCGCCATGCTGCAAACAACCTGCGTCTTCACAATGGCCGAGGGTTCAAAGGGCTATAACGTAATTCCCCAAAGCGCCAGCGTCACCGCAAATTCCCGCTTTATGGTGCACCAGAACAGGAGCGACACGCTCAAGCTGCTCAGCGGCATAGCCGCCCGCTACAATATAACCACCGAGCTGCTGCCTGGCTCCAACGACTGCTCAGCCGTGAGCGACACAAGCACGCCGGCCTACCGCTTTATTGCGCAGACCGCCAAACGCGCCTTCGTCGGCGCCGGCGTCGCGCCCTACGTGGTACTCGGCGGCACGGACGCGCGCTTTTACGCGGATTTGTGTCCCACCGTGCTGCGCTTCGCGCCGTTCAGAATGGACGCCCGTCAAATGGCCAGCTGCCACGCGAAAGACGAGAATATCAGCATCGACTCGCTCGCGCACGGCGTAGCGGTATATGAATATATTCTCGAAAACTTTCAATAAGATAAAAATTGCCGTACGGAGGTAGTGTCGGATGTATAAAGAAAACAACCGCGTCGCGGTGCTTGACATGCGCATTGAGCGCACCGCAGCCGCGCTCAGAGAAAACAACATGGACGTCTATGTGGCCGAGTGTACCGCCGACGTGCCGGCGCTGGTGCGGCAGCTTTGCCCGGCGGGCGCGAGCGTTGCTTGCGGTGGCTCTGTAAGTCTCAGCGAGTGCGGCGTCGACGAACTGCTGCGCAGCGGGGAATACAACTTTATCGACCGCGACGGCAACGGCGACGCCGAGCAGGCCATGCGCGCCGCATTCAGCTGTGATTGCTATTTTACCAGCAGCAATGCCGTTACCGAAAGCGGCGAGCTGTACAATGTGGACGGGCGCAGCAACCGCACTGCCGCCATGCTGTGCGGACCGCGCAGCGTAATTGTCGTTTGCGGCGTCAACAAGATAGTGCGCGACCTTGACGCGGCGCGCGAGCGCGTGCGCGCGACGGCGGCGCCGATGAACGCCGTTCGGCTGAACAAAATCACCCCCTGCGCCCGCCGGGGCTACTGCAGCGACTGCCGCAGTCCCGAACGGATATGCTGCAATTTCGTAATTATGTCCTACCAGCGCACCGCCGGGCGCATAAAGGTAATACTTGTGCGCGAGGAACTCGGCTATTGAGACGGACATTTAGCAAAAAAGCGGCGGCGCTGCTGCTGGTAGCAGCACTGCTGCTGTCGCTTTGCAGCTGCAAACAGCCGGAGCTCAGCGTCGCACCGGCCTCAATGCGCGGCTACGACAGTTTAAGCGCCGAGCACCGCGCGGTCTATGCCGAAATAGTCTCACTGCTGTTCTCACACTCAGAACGTCTGCTGCTGTGGGGGCGTTTGAGAACCGCCGAGCTGGAACAGCTGCACACTATGGTGATGTGCGACTACCCGGAAATATTTTGGGTCAGCGGTTACAGCTACTCCTACAGCAGTTCCGGCGCGGCTGTCACCTACCGCCCCACCTACAGCTGCACCGCCGCCGAGGCGGCGCAACTCACCAAGCAATTGAACGCGCGGCTTGACCCGCTCGTAGCGGCGGCAAAGGTCTTCAGCGACGACTACGACCGCGCACTGTTCATGCACGACTTCATTATCAACACCACTGTCTACGACGACAGCGACTCCGGACCCACGCACGACGCGCTCAGCGCGCTGCTGTACGGGCGAGCGGTCTGTTCCGGTTACGCGGCGGCATACCAGCTGGCGCTCAAAAGACTCGGCATAGAATGCTTCTACGTCACCGGCACGCCTGTTGATTCGGGCGAGCTGCACGCTTGGAATATCGCTTTTCTCAACGGCGTTTATACTGCGGTAGACCTCACCTACGATGACCCCGTCTTTTCCCAAAGCGACCTGAGCGCCGTCAGTCACGGCTATTTTTGCCTGAGTGACGCCGACATCGCCGCCGAGCGCAGCACAGACAGTTCTCTTTATCCCTATCCCGAATGCGCGCAAATAGATTACTATTCCTCGCGCGGGCTCTATGCCGACGACGCCGCGACACTCGGCGCGGCGGGCGGCGAACTTTACACGGCGCTGACCCGCGGGCAATACTATGTCGAACTGCGCTTGTCCGAGGAGCTTTACGCGCAGCTGTGCGCCGACAGCGAAGCTCTGCGACCGCTGCTCAACGCCTATTACGACGCGGCCGAGGCCGCCGGGCGCGACGATCTTGCCGCCGCAAAGTTTTCATATTCCCAAAATGACCTGCGCAAAACGATAATTATTTCGGCGGTGACGAATTGAGCGAAATATACACGGTGAACATAAAGCAAAATATGCCCGGCTGCTACGAGGCCATGGAACAGCTGCATATAGAGATTATGCTGGCTAAAAACAGCGACTGCGGACTGCTGAAAATAGTCCACGGCTACGGCTCGCACGGTCTTGGCGGGCGCATACGCGAATCGGCACACCGGCTGCTGCGCGAATATAAAAAAAGCGGCGTCATCACCGCTTTTTGTCCCGGCGAGCAGTGGAATCCTTTCGACCCGGACGCCCGGCGCATAGTCGCCGCTTTTCCTTTTGCAGCGAAAGACGAAGATTTTGCTCACGACAACGTCGGCATCACCGTAATATGGTGTGACGCGCGGTAAATAAATAATTTTCGCCCTGACTCAAGTCAGGGCGAAAATCGTTTTTGCTCATTGCCACAGCTGTTGCTGCTGCGACAGCACAAAGCCGCCGTCGTTAAATTCGCCCTGCAGCGGCACGGTCTCTACCACAGTTCGCTGCTCGCCCAAAACGCCGAGCGTGCGCGCCAAAGTATTCATCCCCGCCGCTGAAATATCGGTGTAGGCAGCGGCAGAGGTGTTGAAATAAGCAGCTACCGCCAGGTCCTTGATGTCATTTTTGAGACACTCGCTGAGCAAGGCGGCAAACAGCCGCCCGCGCATTTCGCTGCACTGCGCGGCGCCGCAGACCGTACCGTAGCGCAGCATGTTCGCGGCAGCCGGCGCGCCGAGCACTGCGGTGCCGCGCTCGGCACTGAACACGGTAAGCCCCTGCGAGTCGCTGACGCTGAACGGGTCGGTAATTGTAAAGCTGAAGCTGCACAATTCGGCAAACACGCTTTCTATTTCGCTGTCGTTGAGCGCGTAGTAGCCGTTTATGGTTATCCCCAGCGCCGCGGCGACGCTGTCGCGCACGCCGGCTGCGTCAAAATAACCCGACGTGCGCTCAATAAATCCGCTTGCGGCCGGCACGTCCGTCACATATATTTTGTTGTCGTCAACGCTGAAGTGAAACAGCGTCGCCCCGCTCAGCGCCCGCGAGGAGTCGTTGCAGCTCAGTACCAGCAGCGTGTAATCGCGCGCGCTTACTGCCACTTGCTGCGCGCTGCTTGCGGCCGGCAGTTCCTGTGCGGAATTAAGCCGCGCGCGCAAAACAACGCTGTACAGCGGCAATATTACCAGCAGCGCTATAAAAAAGCTTCTTGCCGCCAGTTTGCCGGGGCTGGCTTGCGTGTATTTCATTTGACCATTCCTTTCGCGGTTATTATTTAACTTTCGGGACGGATAATACGCGGGCGCGGCGACTTTTGTTGACAAACCGCGGCGCTTTATTTATAATAAATTAGCCAATTGTCCACCCACTTCCGGTAGGCAAAAGTGCGCTGGTGTAGCTCAGCTGGTAGAGCAGCTGATTTGTAATCAGCAGGTCGGGGGTTCGAATCCGTTCACCAGCTCCA
>CAYZIL010000041.1:0-4973 GCA_964478515.1 uncultured Faecalibacterium sp.
AAGGGTGCCTTTTTTCTGCCCTTATAATAGCACAAAAGCGGCCGAAAAACAAGTCTTGTCATTGGCGGCGGCGGCGAATATACTGCATGTGCAAGGGGGCAAAAGATGGACACTCAGCTTTCAAAAATTATTTCGGACCTGTCGCCGAGCGCGCCGGGTGAGCGGCAGCGCTGTAACCGGGCGAGCGCCCACAGCGGGCTGGTATTGAGCGAAGAGCAGTATACCTCGTTGGCGCAGCGGCGGCAGCAGGCTTTGCGGCGCACGCGGCGCGTTGAGTTCGGCGACAGCGCGCTGGTAAAGCTCGCAGCAGCCTTTTGCGACTCAGATTTTGTCAGCGGGCGCAACTACACGCCGCTGCTCGCCGAAATGGTAGATATATTTTATTACTATAAAAACGAATGCGGCGAGCGTCTCAGCGACGACGAGCTGATAGCTTATATGCGCCGCGCGTTCGACACTGACGCCGGCGGCTCGGCGCAATATCTTGCCGACACTTGCCTTGAGCGCCTTTGTCGTTCTTTCAATTTCGGCGGCGATGTTGACGACGACAGCGACGGGGCGCAAGCAGAGCAGGAGCGGGAATGACGCTGCAATACGGAATAGCTGACGTCGCAAACAATAACGAAAACGCGGCGCTCGCCGAGCTGTGGCGGCTGTTTTGCCGCCTTGCGGCGCGAATGACGCTGGGGGACAGCAGCTCGCTGCCGGAAAGCGCGGCGCAGCGCCTGCTCGATTCTGTATGCTTTACGCTGCGCGCGGCGGGCGCAGAGCTAAGCTCGCTCAAACCCGGCAACGGCGACGAATTGTACCGGCGCGGCACCCAGGTGCTGCTTGCCGAGTGCGCGCGCGGCAAAAAGCTGTGGTGCGCCGCGCGCGACAAAATGAGCCGGCTTAGCACCGACAGCTGCCGCGACACGCTGCGCGAAGCCGGCGCTTTTTTTGCGCGCTACGACCATCTGTTTGCGGCGCAGGAGATACCGGCGGACATTGACTATCAGCTTTGCGTGCCGGTGCGCCAAGAGTGCGCCGGGGTATATTTTGTCAACGAGTATTTGCGGCACCTTGCCGCCGAAAACGCCGTTGTGAACTGCTTTGCCGCAGCGCCGGCCCAGGCGCTGTTAGCCGCCTACAGCCCCGGCGGCATGGCGGTGCTCAACGTGTGCGAGCCGCTGCTCAACAACGCGCTCGGTCTCGTTTTGGCAGACAAACAGCCGCTCGGGCTCAAAATGAGCGCGGCAGACATTGCCGCGGCAATTGTCGAATTGCGCAGCGACGGAGCGCGACGCGCCGCCGCTGAAAATTTTTGCCGCAGCGCGGGAATAAAGAATATTTACGCGTGCGCCTATGTGCGCAGCGCGGCGGATATGCTGGGCGCGCGCGCAGACGCCGTGCGGCGTCTTGGCGGCGGTGAGGGTGTTTTTGTGCAGTTTTAAGCGCTAGGCGGTAAACAGAATAAACAGGCAAAAAGCCGCCGGTGCCCGAAAAGTTCGGGTGTCCGGCGGCTTTTATTTTTTTATGTCTCAGGCTGTTTTGCGCTCGCGCAAATAGTGTTCTATCGTCTCGGTTATTAGGCGGTGGCCGGCGTCGTTGGGGTGAATGCCGTCGTCGCTGAGCAGGTTGAGAAAGTCGCGGTTTTTGAGAAATTCGGCGCGAACATCAATAAGCCCGGTGTCGAGCTGCCGACAGGTGCGGCAGATGGCGAGAGTGTACTGCTCTTGAAAAGTGTAAATGACTTCCTTGCGCCCCAACCAGTGTAGAATGTTTTCGGCGTTTCTGCCGGCGCTTATGAAATCAAAGTATTTGTATGGGTCGAGCGGGGGCAGGGTCATCAATACCGGGCACACGCCGTGGTCGCGCAGCAGTTCCACCATGCTTCGCAGCGCGCTTTCAAATTTGTCGACGCTGACCTTGGGCAGGTGTTCGTCCTGCGGCGCAAGGGCGATTTCGTCCCAATTAAAGTCGGAGTCGTTGCCGCCGTACTCAATAAGGGCGACGTCGCCGCTGTTCAGCTGCGGCACAGTGCGTTCGACTATCTGCAAGCCGCGAAGCGAGGTAATGCCAATGTGACTGCGGTTGCGGCAGTTGAGCCAGTCGGGCAAAAAGCGCATAGAAGAAAGCTGGTAGCGACCGTTCAGGTACTCTACGCCCTTCATTACGGAGTCGCCGAAAATTGTTATTTCACTCATAATATCACCGCTTCAATTGAATCTAATAACAATATACCACATTTGTCGGGCCGTTTGTAGCCAATTACTCAATTAATGCTTTTTGTCCGAAAACCGCCGCAGGTGGGTGGTTCGGCAGTCATTGCGGCGGCGCAGGTCGCGCGGTGTAAAAAAGTGCCGCGACAGGCAGAGCGCAAAAAATTCCGCCCTGTGCGAATATGCCGCGGCGGGCGACCGGATGCGGCAATTTTCCCGCCGTCATTGCGCTAAACTTCCAGTAAAGGCAGAGTAAGACGGCAAAATAACCATAATATGGATATTAATCACAGCGAGAAGGCGATATTTTTAAAAAATGTCTTAAATTTTGTTAATAGTCGGGGCTTGTGATTGAGATGTGATTGAAGTGAAATCGAAATATGCGCTTTCGGCGCTATATTAGTAAATGTAAAGAGCAAAGGGAATCTTTATTCCTATTAAAAGCATAACATAATTATTTTATTGTTTTCAAACGGAGAATATAACATGGCGACACAAGCGAAAGCAGAAAATCCAAAACCTATTTTTTTGGTGCAGGTTTTGGACAGACAAAACGCCACCTGGCAAGGGCGAATAAAGCTTCTTGACAGCGGGAAAGAAAAATGTTTTCGCAGTGCATTGGAACTCTTTCACATGATGGACGACATTGTCGACAGAGAAAGCGCTTGTGCCGGTGCCACACATGCAGACCAAACGGAGGTAAGCAAATGAACAAACTGAGAATAGCGGCGCTGCTGACAGTGCTAATGATGCTCGTTCAGCCTTTCGCCTATACTTTGGCTGAAGGCGTCGATGACGGCGCGGCGATTGTCGCAGAGCAAACTGCCGTTCAGGAAGACGAGACAGCGACTGTCGGGGAGGCGCAGCCGGAGGTTGAGCAAACAACCGAGGCTGAAATGTTTGCCGAAAACCCGCAGACAGTTGCCGAAATAGATTCTGAAACAGACTCGCAGCCTGCGGCGGCAGATGCTTCGCAGCAAAATGCAGCAGACGCAGATGAAAGCGATTCTGCCATGCCGGCGGTTACACTGACAGCTGTTGTCGGCGGCACGAGTATTGTTGTCAGCGCGCCGCAAGGTGTTCTTCCCGCCGGCGTGAGAATGACAGCGACCGAAGTCACCTCTGTAGCGTCGGTCGAGGCCGCTGTTTCAAACAGCGTTAACGACGATGAACAGATAAAGGAATACAGAGCTTTTGACATTACGCTGTTTGACGCGGCTGGCAACGAGATACAGCCGAGCGGCAGCGTCGCGGTTTCCATAGACAACACCGGCATGAGCGGCAGCGCCGACATAGTACATGTTGACGGCGGCAGCGCTGAAAAAGTGGCCGACGTCGCCGACGCCGGAACCGCCGACTTCAGCGCCGAGCACTTCAGCATTTATGCCGTAGTTATTACAGCTCCCGCCGGCAGTACCGCCTATGAGGCTGCTACCGGTACCAACAGCATAAAAGTTCGCTACGAAGACCAGGACGGCAACATTATTTCCGGCGCGCCGACGAGCACAATCACCTTTAGCGGCTCGCAAATCTCCATGACGAACCTCATCGCCGGCGTCAGCATTCCCGGCTACACCTTTGAGCAGGCGTATTTCTATTATTACGGCCACTACAGCGGCACAAAAATAATTGTCTCAGCGTGGCAGGCTCAAAGCAGACTGACCTCGCAAAAAACTGATTTCCAGGGCAACGGATTTAACAGCTATCTGCTCTATCAGGGCCAGTTTGAGGGCACAACATCCTCCAACTGGTATGCCTACAATCCGACCGGCGTGCTGCACATAATTTATGTTAAGGACGCCGAGACTAATTACACTGTTACCTACAAATCAAATTATCCCTCCGGCAACAGCGGACCGAGCGACGTCAGCCGCAGCTACACTGCCGGTGTGCGCGTCGCCGCCGAGGCGGCAACACTGTTCGCGGCTCCCGCCGGCATGGTGTTCAAAGAGTGGAACACTCAAGCCAACGGCAACGGCACCAGCTACAGCGCCGGCGAAGTGCTCAGCGGCGCCATCAGCAGCGACATTACGCTCTACGCGCAGTGGAAGACCGGCGCACCGAGCCAGTACCGCATTATCTACTACGACAACAAGTCAACTCAGTCGTCTGTATACTCCGACCCCAACCTTTATAACACTGGCGACAAGGTAACGGTACAGGGCGCGGTGGGTGACGTCGCCCATGACAATTCCTCGCACGTGCTTATCGGCTGGGTGTTGCGCGCCAACTCCAGCGGCACGAATATCTGCAACACCGCGACGCAGATAAACAACATGATATCCCAGAGCTATTTCGTCGCTTGCGGCGAGGAGCTGACCTTTGCAAGTAGCAACATTGAACTGGTCGCAGTTTGGGCGACCTCGGCCGCGCTGTTTACAGTGGTTTACGCGCCGGGCACACAGGGTACATGGGACGCGGCTGATGAGACGACGGGCAACTTGCTGAGCGGCGACACGACGCCGGCTTTCGGCGGCGACACCGCCACCGACCACAACCCCGGCTACACCTTTGCGGGTTGGAGTCCCTCAGTTACTGGAACTGTCACCGGCAGCGTCACCTACACGGCGCAGTGGACACAGAACGAATACACCGTAATCTATGCGCCGGGCACCCAGGGTACATGGGACGCGGCTAACGAGACAACCACCGGTTTGCACTACAGCGACCCAACGCCGACTTTCGGCGGCGATACCGCCACCGACCACAACCCGGGTTACACCTTTGCGGGTTGGGACGTGAGCCCGGCGACGACCGTCACCGGCAACGCCA
>CAYZIL010000042.1:0-4172 GCA_964478515.1 uncultured Faecalibacterium sp.
GGCATAAAGAAAAAGCCAGCAACCCCGCATGGTTACTGGCTTTTCGATGGCGGAGCGGGTGGGATTCGAACCCACGGAACCTTGCGGTTCAACTGATTTCGAGTCAGTCCCGTTATGACCACTTCGATACCGCTCCGTATATTTCTCACATCAGCTCACCTCGGAAATTGGAGAGAACGGATGGGGAGAACGAGTAAAATATGAAATTGTGAAACCCCGAAAAACCCAGTAATATCAAGGCTTTCCGAGAAGAGGCTTACGAAAAACGGTTTTGATTTCGAGTCGAGGCCGTTATGACCACTTCGATACTTCTCCGTATTCTATTTTAACACCCCGAGATTTCCCCTTAGAAAAACCGGGTGGTGTTAGCAAAGTGTTGTAGATTTTCCGAAAGGCCGAAAAACGAAGGGCTGAAAAAGCCTGATTTTAAGCCATTTCCCGGTGCGTGAGATAACTTCTGCGAAGAGTTTTTCGAGTCAGGGCCGTTATGACCACTTCGATACGTCTCCGTATTCGGTTGTGAGCTGAAAAACAGCTTGATAATTATAGCAATATTTTTGGCGTTCGTCAATGACAAGCTGCCGGGCGCGCTGCGGCGACAGACGCGCCCGGACAGTAATTTATTTACCCGACAAAATCCCAGCTGCCGGTTACGGACTCGCTTTGTTGCGGGTCAACAAACTGGAAGGCGATCTCGCGCGCCTCGCTCTCACCGTGCGCGGTGGGCGTCTTGGCAAAGTTCGCAGCCGCCATAACGCGCTCCATTGTCCTTTCGCCCATTTCGGAAGACAGCTTGATGTTGTGCGCCGTCAGCACTTTGAGCACGGCGAGCATTTCGTCGAGCGAGCCCACCGTGGCACACAGCTGCTGCTTTACGTCGGCGCGCGTTTCAAACACGCGGCCGAGGTATTCGCTGAGATATATGCCGCACGCGGCGCCGTGCGGCACGCCGGCCACTTCGGTCAGCAGGTATCCCGCCGGGTGCGGGTAGCCGGTGCCGGCAATGCTTATGGCCATACCGCCAATGACCGAGCCGTACAAAAGGTCGCTGCGCAGTTCCATGTCCGCCGCTGCAAACCCGCCTTCGGCTATTTGTTTGAGCCGCGGCCAGACCAGTTCGACACAGCGCTGCGAGTAGGCGCGCGACAAGTCGGTAGCGGACGTATTGTACCAGCTTTCAACGCCGTGGCAAAGCGCGTCCAGCGCGGTCGACACGGTCTGCCGCAGCGGCAGCGAAACGGTATAGCGCGGGTCGCAAAAGCTTACCTTCGGATATGTTATATCGTAGCGAAAGCTCTTTTTCTTTTTTTCGGTGTTGGTTATTACTGCAGCGCCGTCAGCCTCGCTGCCGGTACCGGCAGTAGTGCCGACGCAGACGAGCGGCAGCGCCCGCTGCGGTTTTACACTGTATATTTCCTCAACGCCGGCATAATCGTTAGCGGCGTACAAAACCGCCGCTTTTGAGGCGTCGAGCACCGAGCCGCCGCCGATGGCCAAAACAAATTCGGCGCCGAACGCGCGCGCCTGCTGCGCGGCCTCAAAGCAGTTCTCTATTGCCGGGTTGGCGCCAATGCCGCTGTATATCTCGTACTCCACACCGAGCGCAGCGAGCGCGGCGGTCGCCTCGTCCAGCGCTCCGCTCTTTTTAGCGCCGCTGCCGCCGGTGATTATCAGCGCGCGCTTGCCCAGCGTCGCCAAAAGATCACGCTTCTCCTCAAGACAATTCGGTCCGCTCACCAGTCTGGTCGGAAAATAAAAATTCACGCTCATTGCTCTACCCTCCGTATATTTTAACTTAATTTATACAATTTTGCCCGCATTCGTTGGTTTGCGCCGACAAAACGCGGCCACACCTTATACATTTTGTACTTAAATATAATACCACCCAACCGTATGCCCGCGGCGCTTTCTCTTTACCGCGGTGACGGGCCCCACTGAATAAAATTGCTGCGTCGGTGTGTCGCAACCACAAGCGCGTTCGCCGCCATTTTTCCGGCAGCGAAAATTTTCTGACGCCGCCGCTGCCGCCGACGCGGCTTTTTTCCCGCGCCGCACAGATTTTACGTTTTGCATTAATTTTTTATTCTATACCGCGCGTTGTTTTCGCCGGGTTTGCGCAGGCGGGACGGTTACAGCCGCAGCAGAATGCCCGCCGCTGCCGCCGCCGCGACATACACTATCGGGTGTTTCTTAAATTTCAGCACGGCAAAGACCAACACCGCGAACAACAGCGCCGCTTTCCACTCGAAACCGGCGACCAGCGCGGCAAGGTCGGTGAGCGCCGCGCCGCCAAACAGCGCGCTGAGCATGACCTTTAACCCGGCGGCCGCAATAAGACCGGTGACGGCCGGACGGATGCCGTAGAACACTTTTTGCACCGCCGGCTTTTCGTAATACTTGGACATTACGCCGGCAATGAGTAAAATTATTATCAGCGACGGCAAAATGTAGCTCAGCGTGGCGACCAGCGCGCCGGGTATGCCGGCCGCCGTGAAACCGGCGTAGGTGGCGGCGTTGACGCCGATAGCCCCGGGGGTGGATTCCGCCACCGCAATAATGTCGGGTATTTCGCCGGCTTGCAGCCACTCGTAGCGCTCGGCCAACTCGTACAAAAACGGCAGCGACGACAGCCCGCCGCCCATAGAGAAAAGACCTATCTTAAAAAATTCCCAGGCCAGCAGCAGGTAAATCATTCTTTTTTCCTCCCGCCGCTCAGCGCCGACCAGGCGACGCCCAGCAGCGCCGCGCCGACAATTATCGGTATTGGCGAAACACCGGCGAACACCGACAGCGCCAGCGCCGCAACGCACACCAGCACACCGAACCCGTCCTTGACCCCGCTTTGCCACAGCTTGACGATGGCGCTGACTATCAGCGCGCAGACCGCCACGCTGATGCCGTTAAAGGCGTGACGAAACCAGGGGTTGTTCTCAATCTGTTTGAGCACCGTCGCAACGGCGGTGATGATAATCAGCGAGGGCGCAACGACGCCGAGCGTCGCCATTATACCGCCGAGCACCCCGCCCTGCTTGCGGCCGATGTAGGTCGCCGTATTTACTGCAATCGGTCCGGGCGTACACTGCGACAGCGCGTAGACGTCTGCGACCTCGTTTTCGCTCGACCAGCCTTTTTTGTCGACGACCTCGCGCTGAATCATCGGCAGCATGGCGTAGCCGCCGCCGAATGTCAGCGCTCCTATCTTGAAAAAAGACGTGAACAACTCAAGTTGTATGTTGATTTTGTTTCCTCATTTCTTTGCGCCGCATGTTGCCCGTCCCCGGCGGCACATCCGCCTAAATTATATAATCATTGCCGTGAGATAGCAAGTCGCACAGTGCGACATACTCGTCGGGCGTCAGCACCTTACCGCACAGCAGACAGTGTACGCCGCGGCAGTCGCCCTGCCATTTGTGGTTGCATTCCATTGTTATATTCTCCTTTTTTCGGCATAATAAAAACCGCCCGCGGCGGTAGTGAAAATCTTTGCGTTCTCCCCATAATAAAAGCACCCTGCATTGCAAGGTGCAAAAACCGCCTTTATACAAGGCGGTCTATTTTGTTTTATCGCAAGTCAATCTGGGTGGTTTGGGCATGATAGGCACTTTTGAGGAAACCCTACGCTGTTTAATACTTCTTCGTTCGCGTCAGCCATTGGTGTTATTCCCTCCGCGACCGTTGCTGTAAGAAAACAATCATCATCTGATATATCCTTTTTAATTAAAGGGCAATTCATTTTTTAACATTACCTCCATCATCTTTTTTGTGGTCTCATCATACTCATCGGCGGTAAAGGCGGTTCTTATTTCGCCAATAGCCATGTTAACGTAAGCGGCACCATTTAATGAATAATAGTTTTGCCACAGTCCGCCGTTGCGTGTTATCGTAACGATTGCATTCTCAATATAACTTCGCGCGTCCACCTCGGTAACGCTGGGGTGCTTAGCGTGAATGTGTGGTAAGTCTACGGATAACGAGCTGACGTCAATTGTTTTTGAACCCCACGAAAGAGTTCCAACAATACCGGATTCAAACTTTGCCTCATTAAGAAGTTTTTGCCGTCTAGCACCCCACACCACGCTGCTTGCTACGCTTCTATTGTACCCCACCACCTGTGTTTTCGCAAGGTCTGCGGGTAGGCCGACGCTCCGGGCGTAGTCCTCAAGCTGTGCCTG
>CAYZIL010000043.1:0-4006 GCA_964478515.1 uncultured Faecalibacterium sp.
GGAGTTGAACCCCTGTTACAGCCGTGAAAGGGCCGTGTCTTAACCACTTGACCAACGCGCCGTGTTTATATAATAGTTGGTAGCGGCAGTCGGATTTGAACCAACGACACTTCGGGTATGAACCGAATGCTCTAGCCAACTGAGCTATGCCGCCACACTAAAAGCGACGAAGTATATTATACCATCTAACCGGCAGATGTCAAGTGATGCAAGTGACACAAATGACAAATTAACTAACTATACAAATTGTAATAAAAACGAGCAACAACTACAATTTGTAATTTGTCGGGGGACGGGACAGCAGCCGCCGCCCCCCGACACAAAATCACTTTATTTCTGTCATGCCGCCCATGTACGGGGACAGCGGCGCGGGAATGGCGATGCTGCCGTCGGCGCGCAGATTGTTTTCCAGAAAAGCGATGAGCATGCGCGGCGGCGCGACGCAGGTGTTGTTGAGCGTGTGCGGGAAGTAGGTGGTTTTGCTCTGCTTGTCGCGCACGCGGATAGCCAGCCGGCGCGCTTGAGCGTCGCCGAGATTGGAGCAGGAACCGACCTCAAAATATTTTTTCTGCCGCGGGCTCCAGGCCTCAACGTCGACGCTCTTTACCTTCAAGTCGGCAAGGTCGCCGCTGCAGCACTCCAGCGTGCGCACGGGGATGTCGAGCGAGCGGAAGAAATCGACGGTGTTGGTGTACAGCTTTTTGAACCAGTCCATGCTGTCCTCGGGCTCGCAGACGACAATCATCTCCTGCTTTTCAAACTGGTGAATGCGGTAGACGCCGCGCTCCTCAATGCCGTGGGCGCCGACCTCCTTGCGGAAGCAGGGCGAGTAGCTTGTCAGCGTCTGGGGCAGCTCGTCTTTTTCGAGAATGGTGTCGATGAATTTGCCTATCATCGAGTGCTCGCTGGTGCCGATAAGATAGAGGTCCTCGCCCTCTATTTTATACATCATGTTTTCCATTTCGGCAAAGCTCATTACGCCGTTGACGACGTCGCCGCGAATCATAAAGGGCGGAATGCAGTAGGTAAAGCCGCGGTTTATCATGAAGTCGCGCGCGTAGGAGAGGATGGAAGAATGCAGCCTGGCGATGTCACCCTTGAGATAGTAAAAGCCGTTGCCGCTGGTGCGGCGGGCGCTGTCAAGGTCAATACCGCTGAGCCGCTCCATAATGTCGACGTGGTAGGGCACTTCAAAGTCGGGCACGGCGGGCTCGCCGAAGCGCTCGACCTCAACGTTTTCGCTGTCGTCGCGGCCGATAGGCACGCTGTCGTCAATGATGTTCGGTATGACCATCATGCGCTTTTTAATTTCTGCGGATAATTCTTCCTCAGACTTTTCCAGCGCGGCGAGCTCGTCCGCGGCGGCGGCGACCTGTTTTTTGACAGCCTCGGCCTCGTCCTTTTTGCCGCCGGCCATCAGCGCGCCTATCTGTTTGCTCAGCGTGTTGCGCTGGGAGCGCAGTTCGTCGCAGCGGGTGCGCGCGGCGCGGAATTTTTCGTCCAGTTCGACCACCTCGCCGACGAGCGGCAGCTTGTCGTCCTGAAATTTCTTTTTGATGTTTTCCCGAATGAGATCCGGGTCGGTTCTGAACAGCTTGATGTCGAGCATGATTATTCCTCTTTTTTTATTTCCCTAATTTATTGGCCAGCTCAAAGAGCTGCTCTTTTGAGTAGTAGGACACGGTGAGTTTGCCGCGCCCGGCGTGGTAGCTGACCTCGACTTCCACGCCAAGAGCCTCGCGCAGCGAAAGCTCGACTTCGGCGGCAGTGGGGTCTTTGGTTTTCGGCAGCGCCAGTTTTTCCTGTTTGGGCGGCTTACTGCACAGCTTTTCCGCCTCGCGCACCGAAAGGTTGTCGGCGTAAATGCGGTTGGCGGCGTCCGTGCGTTCGGCGTCGCCGGTAAGCGACAGCACGGCCTTGGCGTGACCGGCGCTGAGTTTGCCGCGGCGCAGCAAGTCGAGCACCGGCTCGGGCAGCGACAGCAAGCGCAGCGCGTTGGCGACAGCCGGACGCGACTTGCCCACCCGCGCCGCGGCCTGCTCTTGAGTCAGCGAGCACTTGTCCATCAGCGCGCGGTAGCCCTCGGCCTCCTCGATGGGGTTGAGGTTTTCGCGCTGCAAATTCTCTATAAGGGCAATTTCCATTGCCTCGCTGTCGGTTATGTCGCGCACCAGCGCCGGAATGCTTGTCAGCCCCGCCAGCCGCGCCGCCCGCCAGCGGCGTTCGCCGGCGACTATGGTATAGCCGCCGCCCGCGCTCGGGCGCACGACTATGGGCTGCAGCACGCCGTGCTGTTTTATAGAAGTGGACAGTTCTTCCAGCGCCTGCTCGTCAAAATTACTGCGCGGCTGAGCGCGGTCGGGAGAAATATCGCTTATGCGCAGCTCGCCGACGTCGGCGGCCGAATCTTCGGTGGCGTTGTCGGCAAACAGGGCGTCGAGTCCGCGGCCCAGACCGCGGTTTTTCTGTGAGGGCATATTCTGTCTCCTATCGCTCGTTTTTCTGCAATATCTCGCGCGCGAGATTGTCGTATGCGTCGCTGCCCTTGGAGGCGCCGTCGTAGTACTTTATCGGCTTGCCGTGGCTGGGCGCTTCGGAAATGCGCACGTTGCGGGGAATGGCGGTGCTGTACACCTTTTGCGGAAAATAGCGTTTTATTTCGTCCACCACCTGCACGGTGAGGTTGAGCCGGCTGTCGTACATCGTCAGCAGCACGCCCTCGACATCTATGTTGGGGTTGTAGAGCCTTTTTACCTGGCGCACTGTCGCCATCAGCTGTGACAGACCCTCCAGCGCGTAATACTCGCACTGAATCGGAATCAGCATTGTGTCGCAGGCGTTAAGGCCGTTGAGCGTCAGCAGCCCCAGCGAGGGCGGGCAGTCTATAAAAACATAGTCGTAAAGCTCGCGGCTTTTGACAATGGCGTCCCGCAGCCGGAACTCGCGGTTTTTCAGCGACACCAGCTCGAGCTCCGCGCCGGCAAGGTCAATGTGAGAGGGGACTATTGAGACGTCGGGAAACTCGGTCTGCATGACCACGTTTTCAAACGGCGCCCCCTCAATAATAAGGTCGTAGGTGGAAAGCTTGACGGACTTTTTGCTTATGCCCAGACCGCTGGTGGCATTGCCCTGCGGGTCAATGTCGACGAGCAGCACGCGGCGGTCCATGGCGGCGACGGCGGCTGCCAGATTGACGGCGGTGGTGGTCTTGCCGACGCCGCCTTTTTGGTTGGTGATTGCGATTATTTTGCCCATATTTCCTCCGATGTTTCACGTGGAACACCGGCCGCTACCGGCGGCGCCAATGTTCCACGTGAAACAGTGTTATGTCTTTTACCCTTATAGAATACACAAAAAGGGCGCAAATGTAAACAATTCGCCCCGCAAAAAGCCGCGGCCGCCGACTGCGGGAAACGGCCCAGGAGATTCTCAACACCCCCACCGGCGCCGTAATTGTCGGCACTAAGTCATACACCACGGCGGTGCGCACGGCAATATCTCAAATGCTTGAGACCGGCCTTACCGGCTTTGTCGACCGCTCCGGCCGCAACTGGACGCCCGAGGCGTATGTGGCAATGGATATGCGCACGACCATGCACAACACCTATGTGCGCAGCGCATTCAACCGCAACCAGGACTACGGCAACGATTTGGTGTATCCCGGCATAAAGGCGACGTCCCGGCCTCTCTGCTACCCCTGGCAGGGCAAAGTATTGTCGACGTCCAACCGCGCCGGCACGGTCAGCGACCTAAACGGCACTACGTTGACGATTTACCCGCTCAGTTCCACCAGCTACGGCGAACCGGCGGGCATCTGGGGAATCAACTGCGGCCACAGCTGCAACGTATTTATTCCGGGCCTCTCGATAATTCACGGCGAAGTGCCGCCCAAGGATGAAAACGACAAGCGCTATGCCGAGAGTCAAAAGCTGACGACGCTGCGGCGGGAGCTGCGCTACGCCAAGCGCGACGCCGCGGCCGCCAAGGCGAGCAACGACGCCGAAAT